>NZ_JBDOIO010000005.1:0-600000 GCF_039831995.1 Paenibacillus pabuli | reverse complement strand
CCACAGCCTACGATATCGTTAATGTCTCCTTCGCCGAACCGGTTTCGCACGGCAGCGGCACGCTCGCCTTTACTCCATATAACGCTACAGTAGCCGAATTCAAATCAGACATTGCCTATCTCCAGAGCCAGGGAAAAAAAGTACTGCTTTCCATGGGGGGAGCCAATGGAACGATTGAGCTTACCGATGCAGGCAAGAGGCAACAGTTTGAGGAGTCACTGAAATCTATTATTTCGACTTACGGCTTCGATGGTCTGGATATCGACCTTGAAGGAAGCTCCCTTTCCCTGAATGCGGGAGATACCGATTTCCGCAATCCGACGACACCCAAGATCGTTAATCTCATCCAGGGTGTAAAGGCGGTCAAGTCACACTTTGGCAGTGAGTTCATACTTACCGCTGCACCGGAGACGGCCTATGTCCAAGGCGGTTATCTGTCCTATGGCGGACCCTGGGGAGCATATTTGCCGGTTATTCATGCCTTGCGTAACGATCTGACGCTGCTTCACGTGCAGCACTATAATAGTGGGTCCATGGTGGGGCTGGATGGGCGGTCATACGCTCAAGGCACAGCAGATTTCCATGTAGCCATGGCCGAGATGCTGCTTCAAGGATTTAATATAGGCGGAAACCCGGGGGCATTCTTCCCCCCGTTGCGTCCGGACCAGATTGCAATCGGTGTACCGGCATCCCAACAGGCAGCCGGAGGGGGATATACAACACCTGCCGAACTGCAGAAGGCATTGAATTACTTGATCAAGGGTGTATCCTACGGTGGTTCTTATACCTTGCGCCAACCAGAAGGGTATCCGGGCCTTAAGGGCATTATGACCTGGTCCATTAACTGGGATGCGTATACGAATAATCAGTTCTCGAACGCGCATCGTTCTTATCTGAATGGGCTCAGCACGCAAACAACGAAGGAGGTTGTGTACTAATGCCATATGGATATAAACACATGGATATCAAAAAAATCGGTAAGTTTCTCCTCGGTCTGACCCTGCTCTTATCAGTCATCATCCCTTCATTTACGTTTCAGTCTCGAACGGCCGAAGCCGCAGATGGTTATAAAATTGTCGGTTACTATCCTGCCTGGGCGGCATACGGCCGAAACTACAATGTAACCGATATTGATCCGACCAAAGTGACGCATATCAACTATGCCTTTGCCGACATTTGCTGGAATGGCATTCATGGAAATCCAGATCCTTCGGGCCCCAATCCGGTAACTTGGAGCTGCCAGGATGAGAAGAGCCAGACGATCAATGTACCGAATGGAACGATTGTCCTGGGAGACCCCTGGATTGATACAGGAAAACAATTTGCAGGCGATACCTGGGATCAGCCCTATGCTGGCAATATCCATCAGCTTAACAAACTGAAACAAATCAATCCAAATCTGAAAACGATTATTTCCGTCGGAGGATGGACATGGTCCAATCGCTTCTCCGATGTAGCAGCAACGTCCGCAACTCGCGAGGTCTTTGCGAACTCTGCCGTTGATTTCCTGCGGAAATACAACTTTGACGGGGTAGATCTCGACTGGGAGTACCCGGTGTCAGGCGGGCTGGATGGTAACAGCAAACGTCCTGAAGATAAGCAGAACTATACCCTGCTCCTGAGCAAGATCCGCGAAAAGCTGGATGCGGCGGAAGCCGTTGACGGCAAAGAGTACCTGCTTACGATTGCAAGCGGAGCATCTCCAACCTATGCTGCCAATACAGAGCTTGCGAACATCGCTTCCATTGTCGACTGGATTAACATCATGACCTACGATTTTAACGGAGCCTGGCAGAAAATTAGTGCACATAATGCGCCTCTAAATGCGGATCCTGCCGCTGCAAGTGCAGGAGTACCGGATAGCAATACATTTAATGTGGCTGCCGGAGCACAAGGGCATCTGAATGCAGGAGTACCGGCTGCCAAGCTGGTGCTGGGTGTTCCATTTTACGGCCGGGGCTGGGATGGATGCGCACAGGCGAATAATGGCCAGTATCAGGCGTGCTCGGGCGGTTCTTCTATAGGGACATGGGAGGCAGGTTCCTTTGACTTTTATGATTTGGAGGCCAATTACATTAATAAAAATGGGTACACACGCTATTGGAACGATACGGCCAAAGTGCCATATCTCTATAATGCCTCCAACAAGCGCTTCATCAGCTATGACGATGCGGAGTCCATCGGGCACAAGACCTCATATATCAAAAGTAAAGGGCTTGGCGGGGCGATGTTCTGGGAGCTCAGCGGGGACCGCAACAAGACACTCCAAAATAAGTTAAAATCGGATCTATCTAACGGGGGCACGGTGCCGCCAGCGGATACGACAGCACCGAGCGCACCGGGCAATGCCCGTTCGGCAGGAGTGACGGCAAGCTCGGTAACCCTGGCCTGGAATGCTTCGACGGATAACGTTGGGGTTACCGGTTATAACGTTTATAATGGCGCTAATCTCACGACTTCCGTCACGGGCACGACCGCGACAATTAGCGGGCTAGCACCGAGTACTTCCTATACGTTCACGGTAAAAGCAAAGGATGCGGCAGGCAATCTATCCGCAGCTAGCAATAGCGTAACCGTAAGTACTGCTGCTCAGCCGGGAGGAGATGCCCAGGCGCCAACTGTGCCGACGAACCTCATTTCTACTGCGAAAACGTCATCCACGATTACACTTAGCTGGGGGGCCTCCACAGACAACGTCGCTGTAACTGGATATGAGGTATACAACGGAACGGTTCTGGTGACAACCGTAAGCGGAACATCGGCAACTGTGACAGGACTGGCGGCAGATACCTCATATACGTTCACAGTAAAAGCCAAGGATGCGGCAGGCAACCTATCTGCTGCGAGCAGCGCCTTAACCGTGAAAACTGCAACAGGAACGACGAATCCAGGCGTTTCCGCCTGGCAGGCCAACACCGCCTACACTGTAGGGCAGCTTGTGACGTATAACGGAAAAACGTATAAATGTTTGCAGTCCCATACCTCTTTACAGGGATGGGAACCATCCAATGTGGCTGCATTGTGGCAGCTTCAATCGTAAAACACCTATAATAAAAGACAATCCTGATAAGTTCAGGAGTGTCTTTTATGTAGTAATGTATCTCTTCAAGAAGTATTGCATACCACAACACAAAAGCCCCCACACTCCCGCTTATGGCGAGGGAATGGAGGCTTTTTGCTTCGTTCTAATTAGAAATCGAAGTTGTCCGGGTCTGGTCCTACACGAACATCTTCGTTGAGGGCGCTGATCCGATCCATCTCATCGTTGGACAATTCAAAGTCGAAGATAGAAGAGTTTTCGATGATCCGATGTTCCTTGGTGGACTTCGGAATGGTGATGACACCATTTTGCAGATCCCAGCGCAGGATGACTTGTGCCACGGATTTGCCTTTGGCTGAAGCGATCTCAGTGAGCACCGGGTTGTCCAGCAGTTGACCCTGCATCAACGGGGACCAGGCTTCAAGCTGGATGCCGTGCTTCTCACAGAAGGCTTTGAGTTCAACCTGAGTAAGGCGAGGATGATACTCAACTTGGTTAACCATCGGTTTCACTTTGGCATCCTTCATCAGGTCTTCAAGATGATGAATCTGGAAGTTACTTACGCCGATTGCTTTGATCCGGCCTGCTGCATAGAGCTCTTCCATGGCTTTCCACGCACCTTTGTATTTGCCTGCTTTTGGCCAGTGAATCAGGTACAGATCCAGATATTCCAGACCCAGCTTGTTCAAAGTTGTATCGAAGGCTGCAAGAGTCTCTTCATATCCAAGGTCTGCAGTCCAGGCTTTGGATGTGACAAACAGTTCTTCGCGCTTCAGGTTGTTCTCTTTCAATGCTTCGGCAATCGCCTGTCCGACACCGGATTCGTTACCATATATTGCGGCAGTATCAATGCTGCGGTAGCCATGCTGGATTGCTTTTTTGACCGCTTCGATCAATTCTGCGCCTTCTTCTACCTTAAATACTCCTAGTCCAAACCAAGGCATTTGAATGCCGTTATGCAAAGCTACTGTAGATTGTAAGTGTTGTGCTGTCATGTGATGTCCTCCTAAGTGTGTTCATAGTTCGTAAAAGTGATTCTCAAATCGTTTAATCTGATCCCGCAAAATTAAATGAGGGTAGATTAAATAGAGTTCAACATACTATAATACGATACCATGCGAAACCGGTTCCCTTAAATAGGGCTGCATGAGTGGCCGAACGTATCAGTCTGAGAATTCAGTCTTCGGTGCAGCCTGTTCCCATATAGAACGTTTATGCAACCGATGATTTGCGTTCAAGTACTCTAGCCCATCCTGTCAGGAGAACAGCGGCCAAAACCATAATTGCACCGACCCAAGTCGTGTGCACAAGCCCAATGGAGTCGGTAATGACTCCGCCCAGGTATGCGCCTATGGCGATACCCGCGTTAAAGGCAGCGATGTTGAAGGCTGAGGCCACATCCTTGGCCTGCGGCGCATAGCGTTCTGCAAGCGTTACGACATACATCTGAAGTCCGGGTACATTCATGAAGGCAAGCAGGCCCATGCCGAGAATGGTAAGTAGCGCTGCCAGCTTGAAGGGTACGGTAAAGTACAGTATAACCAGAATGACCGCCTGAACGATAAACATATAGAACAATGCCTTCAGCGGATTACGGTTGGCCGCTTTGCCGCCGATGATATTGCCGATCGCGATGGCGATTCCGTATAACAATAAAATAGCTGCCACGGTTTTCTCGGAATATCCGCTGATATCATGCAGAAGCGGAGACAGGTACGTGAAGACAACGAATGTACCTCCATATCCGACGGCTGTGATTGCAAATGCCAGCAGCATCCTTCCTCCCGTCACAAGCTTCAATTGGTCGCGGAATGCCGTCCGTGTTCCACGCTGCAGTGTGGAAGGAACGAGTACCATATTACCGATAAAGGCAATGATGCCGACAATAACAATGAGAACAAAGGCAGCACGCCAGCCTAAGTGTTGACCGATCAGCGTACCCAGAGGCACCCCGGTTACGGTAGCAATGGTCAGGCCCGAGAACATAATGGCGATGGCACTGGCCCGGCGGTTTGCTGGCACGAGATCAGCCGCAATGGTGGAACCAATAGACATAAATACACCATGCGACAGGGCTGAAATAATCCGGGCTATAAGCAGCATTGTGATGCCACTGGATAGCGCGGCCATCGTATTGCCTGCAATGAAAACAACCATGATGGCCATCAACAGTGTCTTGCGTGACACGGTTGAAGTTAATGAGGTCAGGATGGGCGCCCCGAAGGTTACACCGAGTGCATATAAAGTAACGGTCAGTCCCGCTGTAGTTACGGAAATGCCCAGGTCACCCGCAATGAGTGGCAGCAGTCCAACACTGATAAACTCAGTGGTGCCGATGGCAAATGCACTAATGGCCAGTGCGAGCAGGGCCCAGGTGCTGCGTTTTGAATCTTGTATCATGTTTCTTGTTCAACTCCCCGAATGTAGATTTACGTACCGGCAAATGCTATTATGAATTATTCGGTATAAAATGAATAGTACGTACTTTTTAGTACCATACGTACTTTTTGGTGCCTATATAGCTAATCTTGGTAAGTTCATCAGATGATTAGGGGAGGAAGCATATAATGAACAGAAAAAAATACAATATCTCGGTTGAGGCTACGCTTGAGGTGATCGGCGGCAAATGGAAGTGTGTCATTCTCTGTCATCTCACGCATGGCAAAAAGCGCACCAGTGATCTTAAGCGTATTATGCCCGCCATTACCCAAAAGATGTTAACCCAACAGCTCCGGGAGCTGGAGGATGACGGAATCGTGAACCGGATTGTCTATAATCAGGTCCCGCCCAAGGTAGAGTATGAGCTCAGTGAATATGGCTGGAGTCTGGAGCCGATTCTGAATGCACTATGCAATTGGGGAGAGCAGCACATCGTAAAGGAGTACGGAGACAAATCAGCAATGCTCGAGGACAATGGACTGAACCATTTTGATTCGGATGAGAACAAGGAGCTGATCAAGCAATGAATTACGAGATTTTGCATGAGGGTGCTTTTGCCATGCTCAAGGTTCGTTTGCAGCGTGGCGAGCGATTCAAGGCTGAGAGCGGCGCCATGGTATCCATGACGCCAACGGTTCAGCTAAAGGGATCTGCGGAGGGTGGCATGTTTGCCGGAATTGGAAGAATGATCAGCGGGGAGAAGTTCTTCTTTCAAGAGTTAACCGCTGCCGGAGGGCCTGCGGAAATTTTGCTGTCACCTTCCACCATGGGCGGTGTGGAGGCTGTTGAACTGGATGGCTCCTATTCGCTGTATGTGCAGAAGGATGGCTTTTTGGCCGGGACAGAAGGCATTCAGGTAAATAGTAAAATGCAAAACCTGAAGAAGGGACTCTTCTCGGGAGAGGGTTTCTTCATTATTGAGATCAGCGGGAAAGGTACGGTATTTCTGTCTTCCTATGGTGCAATTCATGCCATTCATCTGGCAGCGGGAGAAGAAGTCATTGTGGATAACGCGCACCTGGTTGCCTGGCCTCAATATATGGAGTATCATATCGAAAAAGCATCGCAGGGCTGGTTATCCAGTGTAACCAGTGGAGAAGGACTGGTATGCCGATTCAGAGGCGAGGGTACGGTCCTGATCCAGAGCCGCAATCCGCAAGGATTCGGACAATGGGTGAAGCAGTTCATCCCTTCACGCTGACGATCAGTCAGCATACGGATGATCTCTGCAATGCACACATACAACAAGTCCCAAGGCATCAGTGATGGAGGAATAAATGAGATGAGTTCACAGTATAAAAACGCACATGAAAGTCCAGGACACCTGCTGTGGCAGGTCACAACGATGTGGCAGAAGGAAGTACGCAGGGTGCTTGATCCATTGGGATTAACCCCGCCGCAATTTGTACTTCTGCATGGCTGTTTATGGCTGAATGAGAGAGATACGGAAGGGAAAGGCGTAACGCAGGTTCAGCTTGCGCATTTTGCCAACGTGGATGTGAATGTCACCTCTCAGGTTCTTCGAGCGCTTGAAAAACGGGGATTGATCCATCGCAGTCGCCATCAAACCGATACCCGTGCGAACATTATTGCTACAACGCCGGAAGGCACGGAACTGGCCAATCGGGGAATTCAGCTTGTGGAAGAGGCTGACAGACAATTCTTTGACCTGGTAAGCGATCATAAGGAAGAGTATATGGACATTATGCGGAAGCTTATCAAAAATAAATCGGAATAGTCGCTGTATTGCACCCCACAAGGTATTGAACTTTATATATAAATATCCCCCTCGAAGTAAGGTGAGATGAATGGCGCCTCCTTCTACATACAGACAATGAAAACCTCCCAGACACTGAGCCGGGAGGTTTTTTTGTAGTTCTATTCCAGTCGATACGAGGCAAACGGCTCGCCAAGACGGAACGAGTCGCTAAGTTGATCCAGCTCCGCGATCATGTCCGGCGTAAGCTCCAGACTCACACTAGCCAGATTGTGCTCTAGCTGCTCGGTACGCGTGGCTCCAACGATAACGGTTGAGACGGCAGGGCGAGCCAGCAGCCAGGCGAGCGACAGAACACTTGGTGAGCAACCGAATTCTGCCGCTTTTTCGCTTACTTGCTCTCCTAATCTGACATTATGCTCCAACAGGAACCGGTTGAAGGATGGATCCGTATCCGCTCGGGAGCCCGAAGGGATACCTGCTTGTCCGTTATATTTGCCTGTCAGTATGCCACCCGCAAGCGGGAAATACGGGATAATTCCGACGCCTTGATCGAGACACATCGGTACTAGTTCAAGCTCTGGAGTGCGGTCTGCCAGGGAGTAGCTGGTTTGAGTGGAAATATAGCGCACATGTCCCTTCAGGTCACTGATACCGAGAGCTTTCATGAGTTCCCAGGCTGCATAGTTGGAAGCCCCGATATAACGGACTTTACCGGAGGAGACCATGTCGTCCAGCGTTCGCAAGGTTTCCTCCAGCGGAGTGTGCGGATCAAATGTGTGGATCTGATACAGATCCACGTAGTCCGTCTGCAGACGCCGGAGGCTCTGTTCCAGTTCTTGCTGCAGATGATAGCGGGAGGATCCCCGCCCATGAGGACCGTCATGCCGGGGAAGTCCGGCCTTGGTTGCAAGCACAGCGTTTTCCCGTCTGCCTGCCAGAGCTTGTCCAATAATTCGTTCCGATTCGGTTCCAGCGTAGATGTTGGCGGTATCGATAAAGTTGATCCCCTGATCCAGTGCTGCATGAATGATACGGGTTGAAGCCGCGTCATCTGCACGTTTACCAAAAGCATTCGTACCGAGCCCAAGTGCAGATACACGCAAGCCGCTGTTGCCTAAACGTCGATATTCCATTCCTCATCGCTCCTTCTGTGTCCGTTCTTGTATAGCAGATTATAACGTAATCTATTGAAAACGTGTTATTAATATAGTTAAATGATTCTAAGAACCCGTTATTAAAGGAGATATGATGGAAAACAGTGCTGCACATTTAACCCGCCGGAAGCCGAAGAAACCGAAGAAGAGGTGGAAGAAACCTCTAATCATTACCCTAAGCGTGCTGATCGTGCTGGGAGGACTCGGATATGTCTATCAAAAACAGCTTGTGCTGCTGGCATTCGAACTATTTGCCTCAGGTACGGTGAAGGAAGCACTGGATGATTCCTACAAGCCGGTTGGGGATCCGAATGCAGAAGTCCCTGTGGTACAACACACCGACCCATTCTCACTACTGCTGCTGGGGATTGATCAACGGGATAACGAACCAAGCCGTTCTGATACGATCATCTATTCCGTCGTGCGTCCGGAAGACAACAAAGTGCTGCTGCTGTCCATTCCGCGAGACTCCTATACCGAGATTGTCGGCCGGGATGTGAAGTCGAAGATTAATTCAGCCTATGCCCATGGCGAAGCCAAGATGGCGATGGATACGGTGGAGAATCTGCTGGGGAACAAAGTGGACTTCTATGCCGCGATTAATTTTAACGGACTTAAGGATATTGTCGATGCGGTTGGCGGCGTTGAGCTGCCAATTAAGAAAAATATCGAGAACAAGCTCAAGAGTCATGAGAAGCTGTTTGTGGAAGCAAATAAACCCATCTATAGCGGCGAAGAAGCGCTTGGCTATGTCAGATACCGGGAAGACTCCGATTTTAACCGGACAATGCGGCACCGGATTTTCCTCAGCGCGTTCATGAACCGGGCGTTGGAGGTCAAAAATCTGACCAAAATTCCGGATGTCATCAAAATTGCCGGATCGAATTTTACAACAAATATGAGCTCGGATTTCATCGTGAACTTTGCCGAGTCCCTATATATGAAAGACAGCGCGCCAACGATCAGCAACTACATGCTGAAGGGTGAAGGTGCAACCCGCAGTGGCACATGGTATTACGATCTATCGGAGGACGATCTGCAATATGTACGGACCATGCTCAGCAATTGGCTGGACCCGAATGCCACCGAGATCATGGAACCTGAGTCAGCAGACGGAGATGAGAAAGATGCCGCATAAATCGCATCTATAATGTGGAATCATTTTGAATGGTGTGACCCCGAGGAGCGGGCTTGCTTCCCGGGGTTTTTGCTGTGCAGTTATGGCGATATACAAAACTCTTAGGCGAGAAGATACAACCCATCTCAATCTATAAGGTCATTTCATTGCATATGTATAGTAAAATATAGGTAAACAAATCAACATCAACCAATGGAGGAGCCTTATGAAGGACTTCAAGGACCGACTTCGCCAGGTTCAGGAACAGCAGAGGCAGCTGGTGAAAGAATACAACACGCTGCTTCAGGACTATCAGTCGGATGACCTGATTGTGCAGAATGAACAGCTTCGTGAGCAGGTGGATGCACACGAGCTGAAGCTGCGTCAGATCGAGGCACGTGCACGCAAGATGGAGGAGGAGAATGCCCGTCTTCGGATGGCATTGTCCGAACAGATGCTGGATGAGAAGCTGAATCTCATTCGGGTATCCCAGGAGAAGATGGAGACATATTTCCGCGGGAAAACAGGTGTACATAATGACCGGCTGGAAGCTCACGAACATCGTACCAAAATAAACATGAACGCTCTATTCAACAAGGCTTCAGAGGAGCTTCAGGAAGATGCGATGGAGTTCAAGGAGAGGATTGCTCATCTTGCTGCAGAGGTGAAGGAACGCATCGAACAGCATAGACAATCGTTAAGGGAACGGGAGGAAGCGGTGCGTCAACAGATGCAGCATGGCTATGAGCATATGGCCGAGGAAGGCTTGAGCGAAGAAACCATTCAGCGCCGGATTCGCCAGAACCGGATGGAGATGAAGATTGGGCTAAGCTGGATCAACAAGGTTGCCATTCTGCTTATTATTCTCGGTGTGGGCGCAGCATTCCGGTATTCGTACTCCACGTGGTTCAATGATGAGATGAAGGGCGGTGCATTCTTCCTGCTCGGTGTGCTGATGCTTGCCGGAGGAGAGTGGCTATTTCGGCGGAAACGTCAGACATTTGCGATGGGATTGCTCGGAGGTGGAATCTCCGTTCTGTTCGGCTCTATTTTCTACAGTTATTTTCTGCTTCATATTATTGGTTTATATACAGGTCTTGGACTTTCTGTACTTGTATCAGCGGTGTCCGTCCTGCTATCGCTAAGATATCAGTCGAGGACGATCTGCTCCCTCGGTCTGGTGGGCGGTTATCTGCCCCTGTTCTCGTATATGGCCTATTTCGGCCTTAGCGGAAACTCCGTGTATGTTGCCATGGCCTATATGCTGCTTCTGAACGGAATTATTGTACTCATTTCCTTCGGCAAACGTTGGCCAATCGTGCATTATATCAGTTTTCTGTTCAATACACCGTCCATGTTAATCCTCTTGTGGCTCTCGCCGAACAACGTTGTGGGCATGGTGTATTCGGTTGCTACGTTTGCATTATATCTGGGAATTACACTCGCGTATTCATTTAAACATCGGGTTAAACTGACCTGGTGGGATTTCGCTCTGCTGGCCATGAATACGAGCATCAGCTGTCTGATGCTGTATGTGCTCTTTGACGCAGAAAGCTGGGATGATGCGCAGGGATTGCTGGCACTTATATTCTCCCTGGTGTACGTAGGACTCGCCCGGTGGGTACAGCGCAATATGGTTCAGGAGAAACAAACCATACTATTGTTCTATATCACATCCCTAACCTTTGCCATTCTGATGATCCCGTTCCAGTTTGGGGCGAAGTGGCTGTCCATGGGATGGTTAATCGAGGGTATTTTGCTTGTTATGCTGGGTCATCTGAAACAGTTCAGGTCGGTAGAACGTGCGGGATGGGGCGTTGTGCTCCTGTGCGTGTTCACCTTCGTATATTATGATGTGCTGGTGCTGTATGTGGTGGGAGAGCAATCCTACTTTATGCTGAAATACTCCTGCATTACGCTGGGGGCCCTCTTGATTACATTGTATTATGCTATGGTTGGCAGCGGGAAAGGGTTATTGGCCAAAACCAAGATTAATCATAGTGTGCTGGAGCTCGGCACGCTGAATATATTCAAGTACGTCACCCTCGGCAACCTATGGATATATGTTTTGTACGAATCCAATGAACTGTATACCCGAGCGGTCGATGGGACGTTCCTGCTCTACTTGTTCTACAAATGGCTGATGTTCGCTGCACTAACCATCGCGCTAGCGTATGCCTTAGGCCAAGTTAAGTTATTCCATGACCAGATGGTGAAGTACTACACAACGTTCCTGCATGCAGCAGGCTGCTGTATTGCACTTGCGGTGACGTTGTCCATGCCAGCACTCGATCCGGGAGCCCAGCAGCATACGGCAGCAGAGATTGTGGGATTGCTGGTTCTGATTATTTTTAATATTGGTGTGTTTTTCGCTGGAAGAGACTTGCTGATTGCGGGCATACGCGGACAGTTCAAGAGCGTAGAGTGGTACCCGGTCATTGCGGGAATTTACCTGCTGGGTGTCATCACGGTCTTCCTGACGGTGCAGTTCCAATGGGGGGACATCGGTCTGATGTTCAGCCTGATTTATCTGCTGCTTGCGATTCTCTATATTGCGTACGGATTCCGTAGGAGGTACGTCATGATTCGTCGTCTCGGACTCGGTCTGACCTTGTTCTCCACGGGGAAAATGGTATTCTACGATGTCGGCTTGCTAACAACGGGCAGCAAAATCATCGCCTACTTTAGCTTCGGTGTGTTATTGCTGGGCATTTCGTATCTGTATCAGAAGGTATCCAGTCGGATGGAGGAAGCTCAGGTCAAGAAGACACCGCCGGTTGAAGAACCGGATCGGTCTGAGTAAGTACTATTTGAAATATGATTATAAATTTCTAAGCAAACAGGCCTCTTGCCGCTGTGATGTCAGCGTCTAAGGGGCTTCTTCATGTGGGCATGGCACGAGTATGTGTGCAGGGAGTTATGTCTATTAAAACGATGATTATGACATTGGTGAAACGTTTATTACAAGGATCGCGTTATAATAGAATAAGCTCATGGATGGGTGTTCAGATGCAACCAGGATGTTTCGGAAGCAGGTGTTCCGTTCAATGATTCGCCGCGTTCGTCCGTTACGCGTGATAGCACGGTAAGTGTAATGGACAGGGCGAAGGCGAGCAATACGTAGATGAAAATGTTCTTTTTGTTCATGGTGATATACCTCTCTTGTTGATTAGGCTAATTGAAAGCTCGTTATGAGAAAAAAAGCACAACGTCTGGTATAGTATAGAAACGAATACATCATTGCCTGTATACACTATATAAATAGCCAGGAATGCAAACAATGGAACAAATCTGATGAAGTTATCATTATTCATGAAACTCATAGAGCTAGAGTGAAAATTGAAGGTGGGAGATGAACATGCGGGAGACGGCCAAAATCGTCATTCGTACACCTGGGCAGGAGAGCGACGGTTCATTTGCTTATGTAAGCCAGGGACGCTCCATCACGGTGGGGCGTTATACGGGCGGCGGTGAATCGGACTTGTCCGTGTATAATCAGTTGATATCGAAGCGGCACTGCCGTATTCATTATGATGCACAGTGTCAGCTGTGGGTTGAGGATCTGGATAGCAAAAATGGGACCGAATTGAACGGGCAACGGCTCGTTCCCTATGAGAAATATCCGTTTGCCGAAGGAGACATCCTGACCATGGTCAATGGCTTGATCCAGCTTCGGATGGAGGGTGATCTCGAAGAAACGCGTGAATACCGCATATCCGATCTGCTCGGTGAGGGAGTCCGGGTGCATGATCACCTGCAGACCGTACAGATTGGCGAGGTGGAGATTCCGCTGTCGAAGAAGGAGTTCCAGCTGTTCAAGCTGCTGTATAGTCAATTGGATCATTTTGTGACGAGAGAGCAGATCGTTGGCCAGGTATGGCCGGAACGAAGTATGCTGGAGAGCGATTCGGTAGGAATTGATGAGATCAACTCGCTGATCTATCGGACCAATCGCAAGTTGGGTGTCCATTTTACGATCAAATCCGTCTACAAAAAGGGTGTATACATGAAGTCACATGTGCCTGGCGTTATGGGCGGCATGATGTAACCAGTCTGAATGAACAAAGGGATGAGACCATGTTGATCATTCAAATCATTCCATGGCTGATTGCCGTGGTGATGCTGATCGCCGTAATATCCATCGTGCTGGTCAGCTGGAAAAATGGAATCTCACCCATGCCCACATCCGGAATCGTCCGGCAGGTGGTTATTCAGGAGATTAATCGCATTCCGGGGTATGGGGATATCATTGAGGCAGGCTCCGGTTGGGGGACACTGGGATTGGATATCGTCCGTCATTGTCCGGGCAAGCGAATTACCGGCATTGAGAACTCGCTCATTCCTTTCTGGTTCTCTCAAGTCATGTCCAGCCTGATGGTTGGATTCAGGAAAGCCAAGGGTGAGCGGAATTCACTGAAAGGTCGGCTTCGGTTCAGACGCGGGGATATCTACAAGAGCTCCTATGAGCATGCAGACGGTGTCGTTTGTTATTTATTTCCTGGGGCTATGACCCGGCTCATGGACAAGTTTAGCCGGGAGCTTCCACCAGGGGCACGGGTTATCAGTGTATGTTTTGCGCTTCCGGGGAAAGTTCCTCTCCGAACGATTACGTGCAAGGATGCCTTGCGTACGAAGGTTTATGTATACACATTTTGAAGAGAAAGATTGCTTTAACTTTCCCACAAGAGAAAGCTCTGTGATCCTGTTACCAAAAGGATAACGAAAGAAGGCGCCGAACCCACTTCTAAAGTGAATTCGGCGCCTTCTGTTGTTATCCTGAACAGGCGTTTTATTTTATACCGATCAGTTGTCATACTTTATTTTGCGGAGTCTGTCGTGCTTGTACTTGTACTTGTGCTGTCTGTCGTTGTTCCGGGCTCGGTTCTGTTTCGTCCGCCTCCGAATCCGCCTTGGCCGCGTCCTCCACCAGGACCACCCATACCTGTATTGGCAGTGGTTACACCCGATTCATTCACCCAGGTAACGTTGCTTGTGGATTGGAATGCAACCACTTTGGTGCCGCCACTGTACGTACCGTCTGTGTACAGGCCATCTGTAGCTGTACCGGTTGATGTTCCGCCGGAGTAGATTTCATAAGAACCGTCTTCTTTCAGGTCAGGCGAGCTGATGACTACGGATTGATAATCTTTTGCCGGTGCAAAGGTCAGGATGCTGTTGCCATCGCTGTCTTGTACGTGAACCAGCGTTCCGGCTTTCCGCGTTTCAGGGAATGTCATTACAATGGTGTTTTGTGTTGAGGAATCCGAGGTACCTTGTGCCATACCGGAACTGCCGGCAGCGATCAGATACCCACCACTCAGTTCAAATGTGCCATCATAATCCAGTGGTCCGTTGCCGTCATTCGTCGGACCGTTTACAATCACAGTTCCGCCAGTCATGTAGATGGAACCATTGGAGTCAAGTCCGTCACCGTCTGCATTGACGGTAAGGGATCCACCATTAATATGAAGCTTACTGTTTCCGGCAGATTCACCCGGCATACCTCCTGGAGCACCGCCTTGTGGACGAGTATTGCCACCTGCGTCTGTGCTTTGATCTGCTTGATCCGCATCTGTAATTGTTGATGTTGTACCTGTCGTCTCGGTTACAGAGATGTTGGAAGCTTTAGTGGCATCAGCGGTTTGAGTGCTGTCTGCTTCTGTAGTGGTTGCAGCAGCATCTGCCGCAGTTGCAGTGATGTCACCCGAAGCATTTACGCCATCATCCGAAGACGTAACGTCCACATCACCATCATTCAGTGTAATTGTTGCTCCCTCAAGTCCTTCGTAGCTCTTCGCAATGTTGATCGTTCCACCGTTAATGGTGAGTGCCAGATCGGCATGAATACCGTCATCGCCGGATTCCAGGGTGATCTTGCCGTCGTTGATCGTTACATTGCTGTTGCTGTGCAGGGAATCATCCATGGAGTCAATGGTATACGTACCGCCATTAACGGTAAGATCTGCCCCTGCTTTAAGTGCTTTGGCACTTGTCGATTCTGTTTCTGTTGTAGTTGTTGCCGCAGCATCTGCATCCAAAGCAGCAGTCGATGTCGCATTGGCAGAGCTTGTTGCTGCCGTACCAGCTGCATTCGCTCCATCATTCGTCGGCATATCAGCAGGCGGTTCACCATCTGGTGGAGTACCCATGTCTGTTGGAGGTGTTCCACCGCCCCAGCCACCACCACCGCCGAATGGACCCTCTTCAGCTTTGGCTGGTGCATTGGCGCTGCCGCCCCCAGTGACGATGTTAAAGGTTCCGCCATCCGTAACGAGGGCAGTCTCAGCCTGAATACCATCGTTACCGCTTTGGATATTGAATGTACCCCCGGCAATGGCGACGAAACCTTTTTCGGCATCTGTATCATTGGTCGCTTTCATACCGTCACCTTCAGCATCAACCGTAATGCTACCTTCCTGGATTGCAAGCATATCCTTACCTTTGATGCCGTCGTCTGCCGCCTTGACGTTAATGGTGCCACTTACAATTTTGAGATCATCCTTGCTTGTAATTCCTTCGTTGTAGTTACCTGTTACGGTGAGTTTACCTGTGCCGTTAAATGTCAGATCGGCCTTGCTGAAGATGGCTGCATCGGGCTCATCCGTTGCATCATCAGCGTATACATAGGTTGTACCATCCGAAACAGCATTTTCCGTTCCTTCTTGCAGGGTAATCAACGCTTTGCCTGCTTCCTTGATGTAGATGGCCGCACTGTCGTTATCGTGAATGGTTGCTCCATTCAGCACGAGGTGAACGGTTCCTTTATCGGTTACATTAACGATAATCTGTCCATCTGTCAGTTCCCCGCTAAGCACGTAAGTGCCTGCTTCGGAGATGGTTACCGATCCGTTCGCCGCTTTGGCTCCGGAACCAGTAACGGTCGCTGTCTTCCCGCTCAGTTGAATGGTTGTAGAGTCGGCTTCACTCCAGCTTACATTGGTATCATCTGCATCCATGGAGACCAAATCTGCATATTTGACGGAGGTCTGCTCACTAACGGAAACGGTTTTGGTTGTGCCTGTTGTTGACGTTGCGGCGTTGGCGGTTGTGCTTGTCGCTCCTGGAGCACTGCATGCTGTAACCATTGCGGTAATCATCGCTACGGACCATAACTTGCTGCCTGTAATCCATTTTTTATTCATAATATATCGTTCCTCTCGATTATAAAATGTCTCGAATTAATATTCCGGCGTTGGTGCCATGTTGAGGGAGATATCCAGATTCCCGTTACGTGTACGAACGGCATCAAGGAATTCCTTCTGATTGACGTGTTGGCCAAGGTGAACCAGATAGACCAGTTCGTACAAGCTGCCGAGTTCGGTTGTTCTCACTTTGTTCAACTGATATTCAACATTGAATTTTTTGAATACTTCATCAAAAGCTTCTTCATAGCTCAGGTTTTCAGGAATGGTGACTTTAAGCAATTTTTGTTGACTCTTTTTGGCTCCGAATTTGAAATAGCTCAGAACAAACATCAGTACACACAAGATGATGGTGAACAATACCGCGTATCCGAATGCACCGACGCCGCAGGCAAGACCAGAAGCCATGGTGAACAGGACGTAGGAGATATCCTTTGGATCACCAGGTGCGCTTCGGAAACGGATAATCGAGAAGGCGCCGGCCAAGCTGAAGGCGCGGGCTACGTTGCTGCCGATCAGCAGGATGATGATCGCAACAATCACGGGCAGGACAACCATGGTTAACGTGAAACTCTGCGAGTATGTGGTGGCATTGGTTTTCATGTATGTGAGACTGATAATTGCACCCATCAGGATGGCTAGGCCAATCGTAATCACGGCACTGCTGAATGTCAGCGTTGTGTCGGTTATAGCAGAACTGAAAATGGAATCAAGCATATACTACACTCTCTCTTTCTATGATCGTTTGGTTTGGTTTCATGGCTGGATCGAAGTCGGTACCCGGAACGAGGATTCGCTCGCCTTGGTAGTTCAGATTCGTCGTTCTGACGAGACGCTTGAATTCGTTGCCGTATTTGGAGAAGCCTACACGGTACAAGCCGTGCTCAGACAACAGCTGGGATAACCAGAACGGAACGGTTTTCTCCGCCTTGACCTCCATCAGCCAGCGACCGTCTTCCACCAGTGGTTCACCGTAATCCCCTTGTTCCAGCTTCAGATCGTATCTGCGGCTGCGGATATTGGTGTCAAAGGTGATGCGGAGATCACGGCTGTTCTTATCGAACAATGCCTTGCGTTCATAGGCCAGATACACTTTTGGTTCCAGATCGTATAAGCGGAGGAAATATTCGATTTCATCGACAACCTGCTTGTTCATGTAGTCAGCCAGCCCAGGCGCCTGTCCCGTACGGACGAATTCATAAGCCTCATCCAGCATCAGGGCAGTTCTTCTTTTGTTGACCAAGCCGAACACTTTCTTTTTGATCTCCAGATACACCTTGGCATTTTCTTCAGGTACCCCGTAAGCCCGCAGTCTCAGCTTCTCCTTGTACTTGGGCTTGGAGAGGCTGGCACGGATCAGGGAATCCTGCGGAGTATCGAAGTACAGGTTGCTGATGGAGTAGAACTCGTGTTTCTTGTTGTATGCGTCCAGCTCCATGTACTTCAGCAGATCACGGTAGAAATGCTCATATTGCTCATCGGTCAGAAGATACTTGCTCTCATATCGGTTGAATACTTCAATCGCCATTTAAGATTCATTCCTTTCATCCATGGGTTGTATGTTTTGTTTCATCGTGTATTGCTTCCATGTCTGTATCTTAGAGCGCCAACCTTGAATGAATCTTAAATGATTTTACATTCCGTTAATCTTTTTTTACCTTCCTATAATAGTTCTCGTGAAATAAATGAATTAAGATTGATTCAAGGTTCTGCAGGTAGAATGATTGATATAATCAAAGAAAGTTGCGACGAACAATTCAAGGCAGAGGAATGAATAAATCATGAGAATATTAATTGCGGAAGATGAGGTTCATTTGGCAGAGGCCGTATCCCAGATATTGAAGAAAAACAATTACTCCGTGGACATGGTCCACGACGGCAGATCAGGACTCGATTATGCGCTAAGCGGTATATACGATCTGCTGCTGCTCGACATCATGATGCCGGAGATGGATGGAATCAGCGTACTGAGAAAGCTGCGCAGTGAGGGAAACCACACGCCTGTGATCCTGCTGACAGCCAAGGGTGAGCTATCGGACAAAGTAACCGGACTCGATTATGGGGCGGATGATTATATCGCGAAGCCTTTCGCAACAGAGGAACTGCTTGCCCGGATTCGGGCAGCCCTTCGAAGAAAGGGTGAGGTCGTGCCTGAGGACGGGTTGAAATTTGGCGATATCGAACTGAATACAACGCAGCTGAAGCTGGCCGTGCAGGGCAAGGAGATTAAGCTCAATCTGAAAGAGAATGAGCTGCTGGAATTGCTGATCACACGCAAACAGGCTATCACGTCCAAAGAGCAGATCATTGAGAAGCTGTGGGGCTTCGATTCTGAAGTGGAATATAACAATGTGGAGGTATACATCTCGTTTTTGCGCAAGAAGTTGACCTTTCTGAACTCCAAGGTCCGCATCAATACCATCCGGGGTGTGGGTTATGTACTTGAGGTGACAGCCTAATGTTTAAGAGACTTCGAAACCGGTTCTTGGTCGTCAATCTGGTATCGATCTCCATCATGATGCTGGTTGCTTTTGCGACAATCTATATCATCACGTACCAGAATGTGCAGCGGGAAACCAACATGGAGCTCTTCAAGGTATCGGATTTCTATCACAGTCCATATCCTTCGTCCAAGATGCCGCATGGAGACGATGCCATTACAGGTAATCCGCCATCGGATGTACAGCAGAACGGACCAGGCGGAGACCCCAATTCGCCACCAGGGCGTTCCGTATCGTTCATGGTGAAGACGGATAATGAATGGAACATTACGGATTCACAATCCAGATTTAGCATGGAGGAACCATTTTACGCAGAGGCACTGGAGAAGGTGGACAAGGCTGAACGCGCGGAGCGTAAGACCGGACAATTTGCGCTGGATGGAACGAACTGGGCGTATGTTATTGATCCGAGCAGCGATGGACATATGGTTGTGTTCATTGATGTAACTGCCCAGCAGGGCATTCTTACGAATCTGATCTATACCTTCACCATTGTAGGCCTGTTCATGTTAATCGTTATCTACTTCCTGAGCCGTTACTTTGCCAATCGTTCCATTGCACCGGTCAAGGAAGCGTTCGATAAACAGAAACAGTTCATCGCGGACGCCTCCCATGAGCTCAAGACACCTCTGGCCATCATTAATACGAACACGGACGTGCTGCTTGCCAATCGCGAGGATACGATAAATAACCAGTCCAAATGGCTGCATTATATCAAGTCGGAGACAGAGCGCATGTCCCGGTTAACGAGTGATCTGTTATATCTGACCGAGATCGATGATTCGCGTTCCACGATGATCCACTCCAAGTTTGATATGAGTGATGCGGTAGAGACCATTATTTTAACGATGGAAGCTGTTATTTTTGAGAAAAATATATCTCTAGACTACAGCATTGAGCCGGAGCTCATGGTCCATGGCAACAGTGAACAGATCAAGCAGGTTATTCTGATTCTGCTGGATAACGCTGTGAAGTATTCCAAAGCCAAAGGCGCGGTCAATGTCTCGCTGAAGAAGCATAATCACGAGGTGGTGCTTGCCGTCTCCAATACAGGGGAAGGTATCGCACCGGAGCATTTGGACCGAATCTTCGATCGCTTCTATCGTACGGATGCGTCCAGAGCACGCAAACATGGTGGACACGGTCTCGGTCTGGCGATTGCGAAGTCCATCGTGGACCAGCATAAAGGTCAGATTTATGCACGCAGTGTGGTAGGAGAGGGAGCGACGTTCTACGTTCGTCTCACTTCGTTCTGAATAAGACATGTCTGTTATGGGTTAACCTATGCTACAATGGCAACAGTATGTATGAATCAAGGAGCTGAACTGAACGTGACGGAAGCGAATTCAATTAATGAGCAGGAAATGATGCAATATATCGCGGAGAAAACCAAAGCAAGCCAGGCGAATATTGCGCTTGTGCTGAAGCATGAGCAAGCCTACATCAACAAAGCACATGAAAATGCCAAAGGCGATGTGGACATCGACGGTGATGATCTGGCCGACTACATTCTGAGCCGCAAAGATGTGAAGCTCGACGAATTGACGGTAGAAGGCATTCTGGATGCCGAAATGGACTATCTCATGGAAAAAGGCCACGCAGGATACGTGGATTAAGATCCTTGTGATCGGAACGTATAGATGGAGTGGTATATCAAAAAGGAGCCTGGGAACAGGCTCCTTTTGATTTTATATCTTTTGTTACCTTGTATTTAGATAGAAGGTATCCATTAGGATTTACGTTTTCACGTTGTAACCCAGGCTGTTATTGACCCATCATACCGCCATCGACAGTGTAGAGGGAAGCTGTCACATAAGAAGCCTCTTCGGACAAGAGGAAGTTCATCACAGCTGCCACTTCTTCCGGTTCGCCGTAACGTCCCATTGGAATGCTGGCTACGGTAGCATCTTGGTAGTTTTCCACGTCACCGGAGTTTGCTTCGATTTGGCGCATCATGCGCGTGTTAATGGTTCCTGGCAATACCGCATTTACCCGAATATTGAATGGGGCAAGTTCATTTGCTGCAGTACGCGTGAGACCAACTACGGCATGTTTGGACATAATATATGGAGATACGGCTGGAGCACCCATCAGACCTGCAAGGGAAGATGTGTTCAGAATGGCACCGGATTTTTGTTTTTTCATGACCGGAATGACGTTTTGCAGACCCAGGAATACGCCACGAACGTTGACGTTGTATACCGTATCCAGTGCTTCAACGCTGAGGTCTTCGATCAGACCCGTTGGACCTTCGATACCGGCGTTATTGGCAAAATAGTCGATTCTGCCAAAAGCATCGAGTGCTTTTTGAACATAGTTTTTCACGTCTGCTTCCTGGGATACGTTTGCTTTTACAGCAATGACGTGCTCTTTGTCGAGGTTCAGATCGGCGATGGTCTGCTGAATGGCATCTTCGTTCAGGTCTACCAGAACCAGATTGATTTTGCGTTCTGCCAGTCTGCGTGCCAATTCTTTACCAATGCCTCCGGCAGCCCCTGTAATAACCGCTGTATGTGTATAAGATGTACTCATGATATATTCGCTCCCTATTTGTTATTGGCAGGTTTTTCTCCAAAAAAAATTTTCAACCTGTCGTCTATCGTTCCTGTCTCAATGTTAAGATATACATAACGGTGTGACAATAATCATTGACAGCGCATATGTCTGGTATCGGACACAGATGTAAGCGGTGTTCATTTAGGTTACAATAATGGACAAAGGAGGCGAAAATGTTGATTATCGAACACCCCCAGGACCGGAGAGCACGAAGAACGCAGGATGCAATCATCGCTGCGACGGTTTCATTAATATTGGAAAAGGGAGCCGATTCCGTCACCATCCGTGACATTACTGAGCGTGCGGATTACAATCGCGGTACATTTTATTTGCATTTTCCTGGGAAGCCTGAACTGCTTGAATTCATTTTGGAGGATTTCATGCAGGGAGTGGGCCAAGCCTATGCCAAACCATACGCTGAATTAAAGGAAGTCGATATGACCGGATTACTGCCTTCTACCATGCCGGTATTTGAATATATCGAAGCTCATCAGGATGTCTTCCGTGCCTTGATCACGATGCATGGGGATATGGCCTTAAGGCTGTGCAATATGTTTCGAACGTACTTAACTGAGGATTTCGTGCTGGTAACCGAAGATAGCGAGTATACGATCAACTACGATATTATGCTCAGCTACCTGATATCTGCCACGGTGGGTGTCATCATGCACTGGGCAGAGATTGGATTCAAATATTCTGCGCATTATATGGGGGAGCAGTTGACGGCGTTAATAAACATCAAACCGACCCGTCTGCTGATAGAACCAGGACAGAAGGGTCGGACTATTCACGAGCGTATGCTGTTGGATTAAGAAAAAGGAAGCAGGCAGCTATCCCGTCATGGAGGTGTCTGCTGCTTGCTGGAGCTGAATCAATTGTTCGCGTACGAGAACGGCTTCGCCGACGATGATCAGTGCCGGATTGTTCACCTTTTCCGAAAGGGAGAGAGCGTGAAGCTGGCCCAGCGTGCCGGTAATGATTCGTTCCTTCGCAGTGGTTCCGCGTTCAATCAAGGCTGCTGGAGTGCAGCTGCTTTTGCCGGATTGCAGCAGTTCGCGCTGAATATGGGGTAATTGGCTGATGCCCATATAGATGACCAGAGTATCCACACTATGGGCGAGCAGATCCCAGCGAACGGAAGATACACGGCCATCACTCCCTGTGCCAGTGACACAAGCGAAGGTCGAAGCCACTCCCCGATGAGTTAACGGAATCAGGGATGAGGCGGATGTGCCCACAGCGGAAGTGATGCCAGGAATGACCTCAAAAGGGATTCCGGCTTCAGCCAGCACGAGTGCTTCTTCACCGCCGCGCCCGAAGATGAACGGGTCACCGCCTTTGAGCCGAACCACCTGTTTACCTTCCGCAGCGTGAGCAACCAGTAACCGACCAATCATCTCCTGACTCATGGAATGCAGCCCAGGAGCCTTCCCACAATAGATTCGGAGTGCTGCTTCAGGAGCTTCGGCAAGCAAGTCATCATTCACCAGTCGGTCATACAGCAGTACATCTGCCGTTTGAATGCGTCTCAGCGCTTTCACCGTAATGAGTTCCGGATCTCCAGGTCCAGCGCCTACGATACTTACCAGGCCCCGGCTCATGATCGTGTCCCCAGTTTGGACGCAGACTCTGCATTTGCCAATCCTGAACGACCGCCATGGATGGTTGCGAGTTTGGATGCCATCGGGATGGGGCTTCCCCAGCGATGTGCAGCGTACAGCCCTAACCCGGTAAATAGGGCACCACCAATGAAATTACCAAGCAGCACCGGAATCTGGTTCCACAGCCACCAGTCGGCAATACTCACGTCAGCACCCAGCATCATGCCCGCCGGGATGACAAACATGTTTACAACCGCGTGTTCGAATCCTTGGGCAAAAAATATCGTAATCGGCAGCCACATGGCCACAATTTTACCGAGTGTGGAGGTGGAAGTCATCGCCATCACTGCACCTAGTGTCACCATCCAGTTACATAAAATAGCCTTGATGATCACCAAAACAATACCTGCGCCGCCCAGATGCTGATATCCGAGCGTCTTGGCTTCGCTGGTCTGAATCAGCGTTTGAACGAGGGGACTGCTCATATCTGTTCCCATCTTCGTCAACGTGAGTTCGTATAACAGAGCGTAGAACAGGCATCCAAGTACATGACCTGCAATCACCCAGAAATAATTACGCAGCATATCCATCAGCGTGACTCTGCGCTTCACCACCGCGAGTGGAATCATGGCGAAACTGCCTGTCACCAGCTCAAGTCCGAGCAGGATAATGATCACGAACCCTGCAGGGAATATGAGTGCACCTGCCAAACCAACGGAAGTTTGAGATACAGCGGTATATGCCAGCGTAGTTGCAAAAGCGAGAATCGCTCCGGCCAGAAAACCACGGATTAACATCTGCACCCGGTTCATTCTGGCCTTATTCTCGCCTGCATCCACCATCGATTGCAGTACTTCTGCCGGTTTAACAAAATCCATAGCGCACGCCTCCCTGATTCATGATGTCAGGCATATCTCTGTTTAAAGACTAACCTGCAATGGTAATGTAGATCTCACCGCTACGATCATCGACCTCCGTTTTATAGGTGTTCAGACATCCATCGTCCGGTTCATGTACCTTGCCACTGCGAAGGTCAATTTTCCAGTCATGCAGGGGGCAATGGACAGCCGTTCCGCATACCATGCCTTCTGACAGCCTACCGCCCTTGTGAGGGCAGCGATTCTCTACGGCGTGCAGCGTTCCATCACTCAATTTGAAGACGGCAATCTCGGTATCCAAGACCGTAAACGTCCGTGCTCCCTTTTCATCAATATCCGCAAGATGTCCAATTCGCAATCGATTCATCGCTGATCCTCCTCTTCTAGTGGGCTGCCGGCTGGGTGCCAGCGAGTGGGGTGAAGTTTTTACGCAATTTTTCGTCTTCAATAATTTCCTTCCATGGATCAACGGTACGGCCCAGTGTCAGTTCAAGCCGTTCGACCAGAGCCAGGCGCTCTTCTCGGTCTTCGAGTGCCTTCTTCACATGGTCCAGACCGACACGTTCGATCCAGGCTGCCGTTCTCTCATTCCAGCGTGCGTTTTCTCTATAATATTGAAGGTAAGCATAAGTCCACTCTTCGACTTCGGCATCCGTTTTCACTGTGCACAGCAATTCCGCTGCGCGGACCTTGACCCCGCCGTTACCACCAACATGCAGCTCCCATGCACCGTCAATTGCGACAACACCGAGATCTTTAATGGTGGCTTCTGCGCAGTTTCGTGGACATCCGGAGACGGCAAGTTTGACTTTGGCTGGAGCAACCATTTTGTCGAGTTTTTTCTCCAGACGAATGCCCATCTCAATGGAATCCTGTGTTCCGAATCGGCAGAAGGTGTTGCCGACACAAGTTTTTACCGTGCGGAGTGCCTTGCCATAACCGAATCCGGAAGGCATATCGAGCTCTTCCCAGATCTTCGGCAAATTCTCTTTTTGTACACCGAGCAAGTCAAGCCGCTGTCCGCCTGTGAATTTCACCATCGGCACATCATATTTCTCGGCAACGGTCGCGATCTTGATCAGCTCGGCTGGAGAAGTAACGCCTCCGTAAATTCGTGGAATAACCGAGTACGTCCCGTCTTTTTGAATATTGGCGTGGTAGCGTTCGTTCGTGAACTTGGATACCCGCTCATCTTCGTACTCAGCCGGCCAGATCATGCCAAGGTAATAGTTGAGGGACGGACGGCATTTGGAGCAGCCTTCGGGTTCATTCCAGCCAAGTACATTCATGACTTCCTTGACAGTCTTCAGCCCCATCTCTTTGATCTGGGCAACGATCTCGTCACGGTCGTAGGAGGTGCAACCGCAGATGCCTTCCTTCACCTGTTCACCAACAGCATCCCCTGCATAATGGACGAGCAGCGATTCAACAATGGGCTTACATCCCCCGCAGGAGGCGGAAGCTTTGGTGCAGGACTTAATGGCACCAAGTGTGTTGCATCCTTTGTTCAGCACCGCGTCTCCAATGGCAGCTTTGGTGACACCATTACAGCCGCAGACAATTTCATCGTCTGGCATAGCTGCCATCCGCTCGGCTACCGACGGGCCGGACCCTGAACCGCCGGCGGATATCCCGAGCAAAATTTCCTTTTCACGTCCGCCGATATTCTCTCCGCTTTTAATGAGGGAGAAGAGGGAAGCCCCATCTGTGGTATCTCCGAACAGTACAGCACCGATAAGCTGTCCGTCCTTCAGGACCATCTTTTTGTAAACCCCGTCCACGTCATCCTGTATACGAATGCTGCGGGTATCTGCCGCATCCTTGAATTGGCCTGCAGAGAATACATCCACGCCGGATACCTTCAGCTTGGTGGACGTCACAGACCCTTCGTATCCTTCGGTTGCTGCGCCTGCCAGGCGTTTGGCCAGAACCATGCCCTGTTCATACAGCGGGGCTACAAGTCCATACGCAATGCCGCGGTGTTCTGCACATTCACCGACTGCTGAAATGCCTGGAATACTGGTGTTCATGTAATCATCCACGATAACGCCGCGGTTCACGTTCAGGCCTGCCTGACGAGCCAATTCAACCTGAGGGCGAATGCCGACAGCCATAACAACCAGATCCGTCTCGAGCACCGTCTGATCCGTGAAGCGCAGTGATTTCACGCGATGTTTGCCCGTAATTTCTTCCGTATGTTTGTTCAAAAGAAACTTCATGCCCTGCTCCTCAAGCTCCCGTTGAAGCATCAAGCCTGCAGGCAGGTCCAGATTCCGGTCCATCAGATGTCCGTTAATATGAATAACCGTGACATCCATTCCCAGATTAAGCAGTCCGCGTGCGGCTTCCAGTCCAAGCAGTCCGCCACCGATTACGGCCGCTTTGCGATACTTTTGCGAGGCTGCCATCATCGTCTCACAGTCCTTGATATCACGGAAACCGATGACACCTTCCTTGTCTGCTCCGGGTAAAGGCAGAATGAACGCCTGCGATCCTGTTGCCAGAATCAGTTCATCATATGACGCACGAACACCTGCCTGGGATACAACTTCCTTACGCTCGGCATCGATCCGAATCACGGGATCACCTGGGTACACCCGAATGCCGTTATCCTCGTACCAGCTCCATTCGTTGATTACGATATCTTCGATGCTCGTGCCGCCTGCGAGTACAGAGGAGAGCATGATGCGATTGTAGTTGGGGTGCGGTTCAGCACCAAAAACCGTAATTTCATAAGCATGCGGAGCGAGTTTCAGAATATGTTCAATTGTACGAATACCTGCCATACCATTACCGACCAGCACCAGTTTTTTCGTTGTACTCATTGTGATTAGCCCCCTTGGATCCATTCTGCAAATTGCCTTCGCCTTCGTTCCGGAAAAATAGAAAAAGCCTGTCATGCCTCGGAGGACTGCGCATATGCATACGCATTCCATTGATCCGAGTTTGCAAAACAGGCTTCATTGCCGTTTCAACCAGCTACGCCGTTGTAACTGTGATCGTTCAAATATGGAGTTGTTATGGCCTAACTATAAAAGATCCTTCCTTTCATGTCAATATAGTTAACATAAAAAAGTATTTGAAATTTGAAGTTAATTATGTTTACATGTGTGTAATGGAACCAAGAAGTGAACGATGAATGAACAGCGTGTATCGCAACGTGCGAGCTAACAGCTGCAGCGGTTATTAGGGAAGAAGAGGCATACAACCCTCGGCAATTACAAGAGACGGAGTAAGAAAAGAGCCCTTTTTATGATTATGGAAATTAGCCAAATGTGTTACCGAAAAGCATAATCGGTTTCAAACATGTATATTTTCACCTTAAGATATTGTCAGGTTATATTACATGTTAACTTGATGATACATTTAGGTGTGTAAGCTAACCATTCTGTCGATGCATTAAGGGAGGGATTGATCCATCATGCGATCTTTATTGGTCATCCGTGTAGAACCAACGATAGCGGCCTCATCCGATGCAATCCCTCTGACACCTGAGAGATTGCTGGGGGCAAACGGGTACCATGTGCAGGTGACAGACAGTGAGACGGAAGCTCTGAAGATGGCAGCAGAAGCAGAGGCATCCATCCTGCATCTGTCGCTGGCCGATGTGGAGTATTGGGTACGCTGCCTGGGAAAGGGGAGGGCGAACACCCCATTGTTATGGTGGTGCGCACCGGATACTGCCTCTTCCTCGGTGGAGTCCTGCGAGGTAGAAGCTTCATTGGATGGAATACTGACCCCATCCATGATTGGGCCTGAGATTCACTGGACGCTGCACTTTGCATCCAAGCGCTATATGGAACGCAAGCAGTGGGAGCAGGAACGGAAACAGCTGCAGTCCCGGCTTGAGGATCGAAAGTGGATTGATATGGCGAAGGCCATTTTATGTGATCTGAAGCAGATCTCCGAGTCGGAAGCTTATGATCTGTTACGCAAGAGAGCCATGGATGAACGTAAACGGATGGTGGATGTAGCCACGGCAATTGTGAAGGCGCATCAGCTGCTCCAGTCGTAATTGAAAGGAGGATGCATTATGGATATGTCTGAGATTCTCAGGGAGGTTGGACGTGGGAAACGCGGTTCGCGTGATCTGAATTATGCCGAGGCACTGGCTGTTGCCGAGCACATTCTGAGACAGGAGGTATCACCTGCTCAGACAGCCGCTTTTCTCATGGCGGAGCGGATGAAGATGGAGAATGTTGAGGAGCTGGAGGCTTTCGTCCACGCATGCCGGAACAGCGCAGACCGCCTGTCCGTATTTCAGGATGGACTTGACTGTGCGGGTCCTTATGATGGACGAACCAAATCGTTCATGGCTACCTTCCCGGTTGCCTTTGTACTGGCAGCAGCCGGACTTCCAGTGACCTTGCACGGAAGTGAACCTCTGCCGCCCAAGTGGGGGGTAACCCTGTCCATGCTGCTTAGGGAAGCGGGTATTGATACGAGGAAAATGGATCGCGAGGATGCGAGGGTGGCGGCGCAGAGAACGAATGTCATGTACGTATCCTCTGAAGAGTGGTGTGCTCCGCTTCGGCAGCTAAGACCACTTCGTGAAGAACTTGGCTTCCGTACGGTATTTAATACGGCCGAGAAGCTGATTGATTTTAACCATTCCCCTTATCTTGTCTTTGGCGTGTTTCATAATACATTTCTGGATCGGATCGCGAAGCTGCTTACCCGCTTTGGGTACCGCCGTGCTTACGTAATACAGGGAATGGAAGGTTCGGAAGACCTGTATATCGATCGGCCTACACGTGTTTATGCTGTGGAAAACGGAGATACGAAACTTGAATTGGTTGACCCTGCAGCGTATGAGCTGGATATTCCTGTACCCGAGATGGCGTGGACGGCTGCGAAGCAGCTTGAAGTGGCAGAATCGGTGCTCAGCGGAGAGGGACATACCGCTTTTGTGAACCAGGTGTTGTTGAATGGTGGCTTCCGTCTATATGCGACAGGCCGCGTCGATTCAATTGAAGAGGGCATCTATACCTGCCAGGGCCTACTGTATAGCGGAGCGGCGTACCGGAAGTATCAGCAATGGACCGTCTCCATGGGTGGGGAACTACCGGATAGCAGAGCAGTGTCCACGTATCCGGCTACCTCCAGATGATGTTGTAACTACTCCCAAGGATAGGTAACGGTAAGGAAGTCGGCAAATTTCTTGCTCTCTTCCCGCCGCTGCTTCCGCATGGCCGCCCGATCCGGAGCGGTCTCATATAGTTTCTTCTCTTCTTCCGTTTCCGGAATAATTCGGGGGACGATGAGTTTTCGATTGTTTTCATCCAACGCCACAAAGGTCAGAAATGCCGTAGCCGCAATCTTTTTCTCCCCTGTCTTCAAGTCCTCGCGAATCACCTTCACAAAGATCTCCATGGAGCTGCGTCCCGTCCAGGTAGCAAAGGATTCCAGTGTAACGGAATCGGTGGGATTAATGGGATACAGAAAATCGACGGAATCCGTTGAAGCCGTTACTGTATTCACCCGGCATAGTTTGGAAGCGGCAATGGATGCAATATCATCAATGTAGGACATCAACTTGCCGCCAAATAAAGTGTTATGGTTGTTAACATCGGTCGGAAATACGCGTGCAGTCTTAAAACAGCGCGTCTCGCGCACATATTTTTTCTCCACCTGTACGGACTCCATAGCTTTAGGTAACTCTCTCATGTTTCTTCCTCCTGACCCCGTGGCTGCTGCATCTCTGCAGCATGTGCCAGGTCTATCGTCTATTTCATGTTATTCCTAGTATAGGTGCCCGGCAAACTCATATTCAAATGAATCATAATTGCCAAAAAAACCGCCAGGCGCGGACCGGCGCGCGGGCGGTTTGGTGCTGCTGTATATTAAGCCTTGGCTTTGAAAATGCCGGACGGTTTGCCGATGGGCAGAAACGTATAGCCAAAGTGAGCGTTCAGTACAGAAGCTCCTGTGCCGTAGAGTGACACGATTCCGATACCCATTTCGGCATATGCTGCAATGGTATGGAAAATGTGAGGAGCCACGCCGAAAGCATCAAACGTCAGGCCAAGGAACAGGAAGTCAATCAGAATGAAAATGATGAGCAGTACTTTATTGGCTTCCACAGCGCCCAGCGTCATGAACAGGGTGAACACGAGGTATCCGGCAAAAGCAAATCCGAGCTGCTTACCGTCAGCCTGTTCTGCCAGGGTGGAGCCAAACACGCCCATTTTGATCAACCAGTTGGCACCCATCGCAAACCAGAAAAATGCGTATGCGCCAAAAGCGGTTGTGCCAAATGTATTATTACGTTTGGAATCTTGGATACAGGCGAACAGCTGTGCAAATGCACCCAGGAAGATCGCCCATGGGATAGCGTAGCTGAGCCCGTCTGTAATGCCGAGTTTCTGGGAGGAAGCGACCAGGGTCACGATAGCCAGCCCAAATAATCCCATTGCGCTGGGATCGGCGTTTATGATTTTAACTTGAGTCCGTGAATCGGTTTGCATGGTGTTGATGAGCCTCCAATGATATCAAATCAGGATGGTATACAAGAATACAATCCTCTATTAACTTTCGTATCCGCCGGGTCCGGACACACACATCGCCCTATTGTACCTGAATGGCCCGGTTATGGAAAGGAATTTGTTCACCGCACGGATCCGGTAACCTGAACGTTTAACCACCTCTCTTTAGCATGTTGGCTGGCCTCTTTTGGTCAGTTTGCCTGTCAAAGGGGTGTTTTTGTCGTTTATTTTCCAAAATACACAATAAAGACACATTCATACAAGAAGTAGGATAGGAGATGGAAATATGGATACTAAATATTCATGTAACCGCAGAAATGGCTTGGTAACGCCACTTTTTCGCCATCCGAGCAGCCATAGTCATTCTCGGCTTTCAAAATCTGGGGAAGGATACAAAACATCCATGCCGACTATGCCATATGTTAATCCAACTATAGATTGACAGTAAAAACTAAAATATAACACAGAAATAAGGAGGTCAGAGGCATGGTTATGAGTTTGGATTTAAAAAATCAAATTGAGAAAGCCAGACATAACCTTCATATGTTGGTAGAGCGTCACGAGGGTGGGCTTGGGCATCCGGATGTCATCAGGCAGTCCATGGCATTGGATGAATTGATTAATGAATACAATCGAATGAATCGAAGCCAGACAAGAGCTTGAGCGATTCATATAATAGGACAATAGATGAGTACATACGACGATATGGGCATGAACATAACCGGAAGGACAGCATTCTTCACGAAGCTGCTTGGATTCCTGTTAATTCATGCCCGCATGTGTTTGGGGAACGTTTCAATGTAGAAGCCGTTTGGCTTCCATATACAGTACCTGAACAAATTTTTTGGTGTTAATTCGAGTCTGGGACAAGGAAGGCTCCACATTGTTCTGCAGCTCTAGCATTTTCTTGCGAATTTCGGTGAAATCGAAGAATTTTGACGCGTAATTCTCGAATTTGGGATGTGTATAATCCGTTAATCCCAGGGATACCACATGACTTAACGTCTGGAATATCGCCCGGCGAACACGCTGTTCGGAGGCCTTGACCTCTTTGGTTATCTCTGTGGCGGAGGCATCCATTCCCAGCTTGCGTATCGCAATATTCTGGAAAATATCCTTGAGTGACGGGAACGTATAAGGCGAGATGGTGTGATCCTCAGCTTCAATCTGTTCCAGGTATTCCAGCATGTCCAGCAGATCCTTACTGCCTGCTTCACCGATCATGCCCATCTCGGACAGGAGGAAATGTCCGGCGGTGGCAATCGTTTTGTTCGGGGCAGGTGCAGAATGGCGTCCGGCAGCTTGAATTCCGGTCAATCCTTGCAATGTCCGCTGAATATCCTGAATCGACTGCTGCATTCGCAGACGTTCTTCGACCAAACGGAGAACAGACAAAATCTCCAGCCGATTAATCGGCTTCGTAATGTAGTATTCGATGCCTAGCGAATAGGCTTCACCGATCATATTTTTCGATTCAATCTGGGAGATCATCACGATCTTGCCCTCAAATCTTCCTTCCAGTGCTCGTACGGTCTGAATTCCGTCCCGATGGGGCATGAGCAGATCAATCAGAAGCACGTCCACCTTCTGTAATTCAAGCAGCTCCGCATGAATGTGAGCCCCGTCCTCTGCTTCTCCGGCAATCTCACCCAATCCCTCATCTTCAATAATATCCATCAGCATGGAACGAACGCCAGGATCATCATCCACGATAAAATATCGCATGTTTTTGGTATCCTCCTTTCTTCTCGGCGGATGTATTCGGGCCAATGTATGTTGCAGACAGATGAACTGCCCTGGGTCGTGGTTCATTTTAATTCCTATCATACTTCGTAGTTACCTTTCTGCATAGAACCAGCCATGCAGCAAAAAGCGAATATGTCAGATAACGTAACGGGGTTTCGCTGAAATTTGCCTTTTTATAAAAAAGATCCAATGTTTGTTGTAGGAAAGTGTCGTTTTTCGTAGATAGGACTGTAGTATAAGTAACATCTGAATGGGCTGGCTATGAATTATGTGGAATGGTACAAATGCCGATTGGAACGAAACCTCATCATTCAGAGTTATGCCATTGCTCCTATATGCAATAGTATGGGGATTTTACGCTCAGACATGCAAATGGAATGCCGTTTAACAATATACGAATAAAAGGGGTATTGCTGATGGAGCAAACAATACAAGATATTGTCGTCGTTTTCAACGATTTTTTATGGTCCAAGCTGTTAATCATATTGCTGGTGGTATGTGGAGTTTACTTCACAACCAAGACTCGTTTCATGCAGTTCCGCATGATCGGAGACATGGTGAAAGTGCTGGCAGAACCCAAGAGCAAGGAAGCGGATAAAATCTCACCTTTTCAAGCGTTCTGTATTAGCATGGCTGCCCGTGTAGGCACCGGTAATATTACGGGAATTGCACTGGCTATCGCCCTTGGGGGACCAGGTGCCGTGTTTTGGATGTGGATCATTGCGATTATCGGATCTGCCTCCAGTTTCGTAGAAAGCACACTTGCACAGATCTATAAAGTGAAGGATAACGGTGGCTTCCGCGGGGGACCGGCTTATTATATGGAGCGTGGACTAGGCAAACGGTGGATGGGGGTATTGTTTGCGATTCTCATCACGCTATCGTTCGGCCTTGTCTTTAACGCTGTGCAGTCCAACACGATCACCGTGGCATTTCAGAATTCGTTCGGGCTCGATCGATTGACGGTAGGTATTGTTATGGCGGTGATTTTTGCTGGAATCATCATGGGCGGCGTGAAACGGATTGCCAAGGCTTCCGAATACATTGTGGTTGTGCTTGCCGTACTGTATATCGGGGTTGCTGCATTTGTTGTGCTGGCGAATATCACCCAGCTTCCGGCCATGATTGCGCTGATCGTAAAAAATGCCTTCGGCATGGAGCAGGTCGCCGGTGGTACATTGGGTGCTGCGCTGATGAACGGCGTCAAGCGTGGATTGTTCTCCAACGAGGCGGGAATGGGTAGTGCACCTAATGCCGCTGCAACGGCAGATACGACACATCCGGTCAAGCAGGGCCTTATTCAGGCTTTTGGTGTCCTGACCGATACACTTGTCATTTGTACAAGTACGGCCATGATTATTTTGCTGTCCGGAGTCTACAAAGGTTCCAATCTGGGGGGCATCGAATTGACCCAGGCGGCATTGAGTGTGCATATCGGTTCATGGGCATCCGGATTTTTGGCTGTGATGGTATTCCTGTTTGCCTTCAGTACACTCATCGGGAATTATTATTACGGGGAGACCAACATTGAGTTTATCAAATCCAATAAAATGTGGCTGTGGGTGTACCGGATTTGCGTCATTGCCATGGTGTTGTTTGGTGCAATAGCAAAAGTACAGCTCGTCTGGGATCTGGCGGATCTCTTTATGGGGCTGATGGTTGTCGTCAATCTGATTGCGATTCTCATGTTGTCCAAAGTAACGTTTGATGCGCTGAAGGATTACAAAAGGCAGAAGGCTGAAGGCCGTGACCCTGTCTTTACCCGTGACCTTATCCGTATTCCGGGTGAGGTGGAGTGTTGGGAGTCTGAAGCTGACGTAACGGGAATAAAAGACATGAAGCTTGCGAAATAGGCTTAGGGAAGCCAGTATAGAGCTTGATAGATATGCAAAGAGACAGAAAAACAGGACTCCTGGGATACCCATATAGGGGCAAGGGGTCCTGTTTCATTTAGATAGCGTCAGATACATATGGTACGTTTCGTTTGGGGTACAACTTTACTTCTTATGAACAGAGTAGCTAATCAATTGATCTGCCAGCATCTTCATCCGGTCGCCGGTTTCATTCAGTTTCTCAATGACATCCGTGAAGGAGGAGACGAGGGTAGCTTGCTCCTGGGAAGAGGCAGCAATCTGCGAAACTTCCACTTCCATCTGTTTAATGACCTGTTGAACATCTTTCAGACTCACATCGATATCACTTGTAGCCTGTTTGGCGTCCACGGAGAGCTTGCGTACTTCGGAAGCAACAACGCCAAAGCCTGCCCCGGCCTCGCCTACACGTGCTGCCTCAATGGCGGCATTTAGACCGAGCAGGTTGGTTTGTTCGGAGACTTCCCGAATGAATCCGGCAACCTTATTGATCTGGGAGGAGTTTTGTACGGCAAGACGCGTGTTCTCCAGAATTTGTTCACTGGTTGCCTGCAATTCTTCAGCATGAGCGGCTACGTGCTGGACCATCTCCACCAGGTTGCTATTGATGGATTGATTTTCTTGTATAATGGCTTCTAGCTGGTTCTGATTGGATTGATCGTAGGATACGCAGAAAATCGCAACGACCTCATCATTGTCATCAAAAATGGGAATGTTCAAAATATCCAGCTCAATCCCATAGACCTCCGCGGGCAGTTGGGTGAGCGAAGCCTCACGTCCATTGGTCAGAGCCGTAAAGTTCTTATAATCATCCAGCAGTGGCTCTCCTTCTTTGAAACCGAGATTAAATCGCTCAGTAGGGACTGCGTACAATACTTTCTCATGATCATACACGGTCAAGCCGGCTGGTTCTCTAAGAATACGGCTAATATAAGGCATAACTTTCAGAAGTGCATCTACAACATTCATGGGGCGAACCATCCTTTCAGTATTCGATATTTGAGATTGAATTCAAAAAACGTACATAATGCTTTATCTATCATCGGATAAGAGTGCGCTATCATTAACTCCATTTTTAAATAAAATGATGACGAATTACGGACGAAATCTTAGAATTTTCCCATGTGAAATGATTTATTGGATATAAGTGTTAGTTGTAACTATTTTTATATCAGGATAATTGAGCTGTCTGATGCCGGAATTGGGACATATGTCCAATTCTATACGCTAAATACTTGGGTGGGGGTTACCGGGAATGAGAGAAATCATGGATTTTGGGCGATTGCGTCAGCTGGCACGTGAACATGGCTTGGATCAGGTGCTGGATGAGCCTGCACTTGCGGAATTAAGACTGTTGGAAGCTTCCAAGGGAGAGATTATATGTGCGAAGGGAGAACGGCCGGAACGATTCTATATTCTTGTTGAAGGCAAACTCAAAATTTATACGACACTGCCAAATGGCAAGTCACTGCTGCTCCGCTTCAGCACGCCGCCAGCGCTCGTAGGGGATCTGGAGCTGGTTAACGGGAAGGAGGCCAAAAATACGGTCGAATCCGTCAACAAAAGCTTGCTGCTGGGCGTGAGCTATCGCTATCTTCAAAACACGTATGCGGATAATCCGAAATTCCTCCATTTCATGCTTAGTCATGTGACCCATAAACTGTATACCTTCTCCAATCTATCAAGTTTGAATCTACTGTACCCGGTGGAGAGCCGGTTTGCCAGCTATCTGTTATCGACGATGGAACAGGGCGAGCAAGTGACGGAAGAAATCCAGACCTCCAAGCTGACAGAGCTGGCAGATATGCTGGGGACAAGCTACCGACATCTGAACCGGGTAATCCATGACCTCTGTGATCGGCAGATCATACGCAAGGAGCAGCGCAAGATTGTCATCTGTAATCTGGAAGAATTGCGGGAGATTGCCGGAGGGAATATGTATGAATGAGACTGGGTCCTCAGGGATGTGAATTGTTCAATGCCATGCAAAGAGCACCCTATGCTTCAAGCAATGGGTGCCCGTTTTTATCTAAACAGGTGCAATCGATGTAAGTAGTGATAGTTAAATATCGCCGCGCTCTTCGAATAACTGAGCGATTTCCACGATAACTTGCGTGGCCCTCACCATGTTATCGACCGAAACATATTCGAATTTTCCATGGTAGTTTTCACCGCCGGTAAAGATGTTTGGTGTAGGCATACCCATGTACGAGAGCTGGGAACCATCGGTTCCTCCCCGGATGGGGCGAATAATGGGTTCAATGTCCAGACGAGTCATTGCTTCGTGTGCAATATCAACAATTTGACGCACTGGCTCAATCTTTTCACGCATATTGTAATACTGATCATTCATCTGAACGGTGATGCTCTTCTCTCCGTACTTAGCTTGCAGTTCTTCGGCAACCTTCAATACATAAGCCTTACGCGCCTCAAACTTCTCCCGGTCAAAATCGCGAATGATATAGCTCATCTGCGTTAGCTCTACATCGCCTTCAATGGATGTAAGATGGTAGAAACCTTCATACCCTTCCGTGAATTCGGGAGCTTCTTCCGCAGGCAGACGGCGGTTGAACTCCATAGCGATTTTGGCCGAATTGACCATTTTGTTTTTGGCAGTTCCGGGGTGGACATTCGTACCTTTGACTGTAATTTTGGCTGCAGCCGCATTAAAGCTCTCATACTCGAGCTCTCCCAGTGGTCCGCCATCTACCGTGTAGGCATATTTGGCTCCAAAAGCAGGCACGTCGAACTTGTGCGGTCCGCGTCCAATCTCTTCGTCGGGAGTGAAGGCAACCCTGATTTTTCCGTGTTTGATCTCCGGGTGATCGATCAGATAGGCCATCGCCGTCATAATCTCGGCAATACCTGCCTTGTTGTCCGCACCAAGCAATGTTGTGCCATCTGTTGTCATGAGGGTGTGGCCCTTATATTCGCGCAGTTCCGGGAAGTCGGTCGTAGACAGTACCACATCCAGCTCCTGGTTCAACACGATATCCTGACCATCATACTGGTCAATGACCTGTGGCTTTACATTTTTGCCAGTGAAGTCTGTTGCTGTATCCAAATGAGCGAGGAAGCCGATTACGGGAACATCCTTGTCCGTGTTGGATGGCAGGGTAGCCATGACATAACCGTTCTCATCCATCGTTACATCCTGTAAGCCAATGGCTTTGCATTCGCCTACAAGATATTCACCCAAGGCCAGTTGGCCCGGTGTAGAGGGGCAGGTTTCACTGTTCTCATCCGATTGTGTATCCATTTGAGCATAAGTTGTTAGTCGCTCGATTAAAATATCTTTCACCATCATCGCTCCTTTGGCTTGGGTTGGTTTCATATGGGGTATATTATCTCCTGTGTATGAAAGTATCATATCATGTTTTGGGCGTAATTCGTGCAGGGCTGCAAGTACCGGCCGGGTAGTTCTAGGTATAAAAAAAGGTACTATGGCACAAAAATGTACGTACTTGTATTCAGAGAAGGCTGCTTCATAATAAAGAATGATCGAAGGATTGGCGAGAGAGACTGCTGCAAGCATGGGCAACTGTTTTCATTTTGGAAAACAAGCGATTGCCTCAACATATATCAATATATTGAATAGGAGATGTAACCTATATGTCAGAGAAATTATTTTCCCCCTACCAGTTCAAGGGGCTTCAACTAAATAACCGTGTAGTTATGGCGCCGATGTGCCAGTATTCCGTAACAGCCAAGGACGGCATCCCGAACGATTGGCATCAGGTTCACTATGTTAGCCGTGCGGTTGGGGGTACAGGTCTGATCGTCATCGAAATGACAGATGTTGAACCAGATGGCCGCATTACTGATAACGACCTGGGTATCTGGTCTGACGAGCATATCCCGGCTTTTGCGAAACTGGTGGATGGCATGCATGCTCACGGCTCCAAAGTTGCGATTCAAATTGCACATGCGGGACGAAAAGCAGAGGATGCGAAACAGCCGGTAGCTCCATCCGTGGTCACTTTCCCTGGGGAAGACTACAGGGAGCCTCGTGCATTAACTACCGAAGAAGTAGGAGCGATGGTGCAGAAGTTTGCGGACGGTGTTCGCCGCGCAGTGCAGGCTGGAGTGGATGCCATTGAGCTGCACGGAGCCCATGGATACCTCATTCACCAGTTCCATTCGAAGCTGATGAACCATCGTGAAGATGTATACGGGCAGGACTTGGCTCGATTCGGCGTTGAGATTATTCATGCGGTGAAAAAGGAAATGCCGGAAGATATGCCGCTTATCATGCGCATTTCCGCAGTTGAATACGCTGATGGCGGCTACGATATTGAGCAAACACTGGATGTGGCTCGTGCCTATCAGGCAGCAGGTGTGGACATCTTCCACATCAGCTCTGGTGGCGAAGGACCTGCCGGACAACGGAAACCGGGTAACTACCCAGGTTATCAAGTTCCGTTTGCCCGTCGTTTCCGCGAAGAACTGAACGTTCCGGTGATTGCTGTAGGGCTGCTGGATGATTCGGCTCTGGCTCAAGCGGTTATTGGCAACGGCGATGCCGATCTCGTTGCAGTCGGCAGAGGCATGCTGCGTGATCCGTACTGGGCTAACCATGCAGCATTGGCACTCGGTGTCAGCAAGGATAAAGCAGCGATTGCGGAGCAATATTCCCGTGGTTATTAATCTTATCTAAAACTATATGAGCTCGTGAGACGGGCCGCGGCTAAGGTGAACCTTATGCTGCGGCCTGATTTTGCATGGCGGAGAGCGGCATAAGGTTGGAATTCCAGAGTTCAGAGCAGACTAAGACGGGAGTTACACATCTTTTATATATGGGTTCCAATGATGAGGTTCGTTTAAGAGGAGATCCAATGCTAGATTCAGTTGTTAAATGAACTCAGTTGACACCTATCTTCTTATCCCGAACAATGAGTAATATCTATTTAAGGAGGCGATGGTTATGACATCATCATCGAGCGCACTGCCGGATATCCGGCAGCAATTGGTACTTCATGCTCCGCTAGAGAAAGTATGGGAGACTGTCTCAACGGCAGAAGGCATGGAGACCTGGTTTATGCCAAGCAATCTGGAGCCGGTGGAAGGACATGAATTCGTGCTGGAGGCTGGGCCTTTTGGCAAATCACCGTGCCGGGTAACGGAGGTTCAGCCGCTTCACAAGTTATCCTTTCAATGGGGCAAGGATTGGACCCTTACCTTCGAACTGGATGAACAGCCGGAAGGCACGGCATTTACATTGATTCACAGCGGCTGGGATGCGGATAAACTGACCGAATTCGGACAGGCGCATGCCATTGTGCGCGAACGGATGGAACAGGGCTGGACAGGCATCTTGCAGAAACTGGCGCAGGTTGTCAGCCAATAAGAGAAGATTGTCAGTTGCGATCAGGATCATATCCTGGTTGAACAGCTGGCAGTCTTTTTTTTGTTTGCGGAGCTTTTACGAAGAGGAGCGCAATAGAATAAACAGGTTTATAAAATATGGTTCTTTTTAGTTTCCTTCTATTTCCGTCGGCAGCAGAAACGTGTAACATGGATTATGAAGATAAAACGACAAAAAATGACGTCTATCGTCACGGGTCGGAAGGATTTCATAGATGAAAAAACACTGGATTATGCTGACGATTAGTTTCATTTGTATTGTTGTCTTTCCGGTTGGGTGGATTGTGCAGAGTATCGCGGAGATTATCTCGAAGAGCATGACTACCCTTGGGCGCAGGCGAAGGCCCGCGAGCTAAGGCGCAAATATATACGATTGGTCATGGATCTGGCCGAATGGAACATGAAGCATGAACGTGGCAAGGACGCCATGGAGCAGTTACTCGATTTACAGGAAAGAGAGCCTTATGCCGAAGAAATATGCCGATTAATGATGAGGGTGTATGCATCCATGGGTGATGGGCAAGCCATACTCCAATTATATTCATCGTTTGCAAGGACACTCTTGGAGGATTTGGGGCATCAGCCGGAACCGGAAACGAGCCGTCTCTTTCAAGAACTAACAGCAAAGTAGGCACAGGCCGGGCGGGAGGATCTAAGTGAAACTATTCATACATCGCAAGGATTTGCGTACGGAGGATCTGCACGCATTTGATTATTTGCACAACCAGGAAGATGAGAGCCTGCACCTTTTTATCTATGATCCCTTTCTGCTTCGGCAGGGGCGCGATAAGGAGCACAGCGGCATTAACTTTCTAAAACATGCAGCCAGGCTTGGCAGACAATACCGGGAAGCAGGCAAGCTGCTGCATGTGGCACATGGCAAGCCGGCAGAAGTTGTGGATTACATATTGGGCCACATGGAAGGCATCATTGATGAGGTCGTTGTTCACCGGGATATGACGCCTTATGCGATTGAAAGGGACCGCAGCATACGCAAGGTTGCGGACAAATACCAGGCCACGTTCACGCAGCTGACGGATCATCTGCTGATCGATCTTCCGCGGTTCGCTGATTTCACTGGCAAATCGGAGCCATATAAAGTATTTGCCGCCTTCCATCGGCGCTGGGTGGAGTTTATGAATGAATTCCCTAATCCTCCTTCGATATTAACGGTAGCCGATCTAAACGTAAGCAAGCAGCCCATCGAGTGGCCAGATTCGTTCAGGGTCCCCGAAGAGCTTATGAATGTCGAGCCGGCTGAAGAGCCTTATGGGCTGCTCGATGGATTCCTGAAGGAGCGTATCGCAGAGTATGGGGAGCATCGGGATGAATATGAAGCGTACGAACCGAGTCATCTCAGTTCCTATGTGGCGGTAGGAGCCATCTCGATCCGCAGGATGTATGATGCAGCTTACCGGGCAGAGCAGCCGGATGAATGGATTAGACAGCTGTGCTTCCGTGACTTCTATCTGTATCGTGCGGTATACGAGAGTCACTATTTTACATACGAAAAGGTATACGATCTGTCACCGTTAAGTGAGTATCACTTCGAGCGCTGGTGCAAGGCGGAGACGGGAATACCGATTATTGATGCTGCAATGACCGAGCTGAATGAAACGGGACGCATGCCGAATCGGCTGCGAATATTGACTGCGATGTTTTTGACCAAAAACCTGCAGTGTCCATTTCCCCTGGGTGAAGCCTATTTCAGACGCAAGCTGCTGGATTATGACAACATTCAGAATCGGGGCAACTGGTTATGGTGTGCTTCACTTGGCGAAAATGCGGCTCCGTATTTCCGGGTGAACAATCCGGTAACACAGTCGGAGAAGTATGATCTCCAGGGAGACTATATCCGGAAATGGCTGCCTGATCTGAAGGATCTGCACAGCAAGGACATTCATCAACCCCGCAAGGATGCGATTGTGGATCTGAAGGCATCCAGGCAGGCAGCTATTGAGGTCTATAAACAAATTCTGGCGAGTCGTCAGAAGGATTAGAAGGAGACAGGATGGGTCAATCCCGGCCTGATTGGGGAGACCCAAGATGTGTGCTCACACAGACAGGGAGCCCGAGTTTACCATTTTCATCCCAGTGAACCAGAAATAAATACTGCCGAGGCAGCATTGCTCGAAGACCGCATTATAGCGGTCTTTTTTACATATATAGACATGAAAATAGTGTGAAATCCACTGAAAATTTAGGAATTGTTAAGAAAATGGACTACCCATCTTAAGCATTATGCCTTTTAATAGATAGTGAGCTTATCGTACTAAGTCATATCTGACATATTGACGAACACATTAAGGAGAAACGCTAAACATGAGTGAGACATTGAAAAGAGAGCGAATACCGGAGCTGAACCTGGTCCGTGCCATGGCGATTATCGGCGTGCTGTGTGTGCATTCCACGTCTTATGCGACGGTGGACATGACGGGTTCGGGCTACTACTGGCTGTACAACTTTATTAATATCTTCATGAAATATGGTACGCCAACTTTTATTTTCATGAGCAGCTTCGTGTTGTTCTATAACTATTATTCTCGTCCCTTGGACAAGAAATTGGTAAGCAATTTTTATAAAAAGAGATTCGTATACATTCTGCTGCCATATTTCCTGTTTTCCCTGTTTTATTTTCTTATTCTGCATTTTACACATTATCAAGGCCGTCCGTTTGGTGAGTCTGCGATCAGCTTCATTACCAAACTTTTCACGGGAAAGGCGTATACGCATCTGTACTTCGTATTCATCAACATGCAATTCTATCTGTTATTCCCGCTGGTTCTGTGGCTGCTGAAGAAGTATCCTGCGGTGGTTAAGTGGTCTGTACCGATCGGACTGCTCATCCAGTGGGCGTTTATCGTGAGTAACAAATACGGATTCCAGGTACCGAACAAGGGAAGCTGGGCCTTCTCGTACTTCTCCTATTTCATGCTGGGGGCATTCATTGGAGTCTATTTTCCTAAGATCAAGCAATGGTTTGTCATCAGTGGTGAAAATGCAACCAAAGGCCGCGTAGCATCCTGGATTCTGCTGTGGGCTGTCTGGATTGCTGCCGGACTTGGACATGTATATATTTATTATCTGCTTCGCATGAAAATCGCCACGTACAACACGCTGTGGTATGAGTTTTTCTGGAATGTGCATACCTTTGCTTGTGCGCTCGTCCTGATCCAGGTTGCATACCTGTTGTACCGCAAGGGCCCTGCGCTGATTGCCAAGCCGCTCAATCGACTTGGTGCGTTGTCGTTCGGAATTTATCTGATCCATCCATTCTTCCTGCTGTTGTATCGGGAATTCCCGCCACAAACCGGGGTGTCCTGGCTGGTTCACCTATGGTATGCCGGGGGCTTTGCCGTAGCGCTGTTCGCTTCATGGATTGTGGTGGGGCTGACTGCAAGGTTCGTTCCATTCGCCTGGGTAATCTTCGGCAATCTGCCGAAACCAAAACCACGCGTGATCCCGCAATCCAATTCGGGTCAGCTTGATGTTCGTTAATATTTAATTGCCATTATAGGAATAATAAGCCGTTTCTTGGTCGACCTTAGGGTTGAGTGGGAAACGGTTTTTTCATGCAATCGATGAGCTTTATGGGGGAACGAATGTTTCTTTTGGATCTGCCAGGGGTAATGAGAAGGCGGAACGTAAATTGAAAATGCATAGAATGACAGAACAGGATCAAGGTGAGATGAATGACAACATGTGAACAATGCGGGAAACCGATGCAAGATATATTGGAATACGTGGAGCATATTCTTCACGAATGCAGTGGGCAGACCCCAGAGTACAACACGGATGGTTATCAGGCACAGACACAGGGGTATGAGTGCGTCCGCGAGCAGATGTGATACAATAGAAAGAAACCGGATTCATACGGAACCGAGGTGACAACATGGAGACGGGCTCAGCCCCTTTCCGGCAGGGAATGACGGAACATGAAGCGCAACAGACCAAGGTATGCATGTATTGCGGGCAACAGCGTCCGTTGTCTGAATTCCGGCGCAGAACCGGAAAGAGGGCGGGTCCCGGTTCCAGACGAGGGGCTTGTCGTGGTTGTCGCCAGCGCAGCGGACAGGCTGATGTTAGCGACATCTTGGTGCAGGGTCAGAGTCGGCAAGCGCGGACGCAGAGACCGGAGAGAATTACAGATGAACCAAGTGCTCCTGCTAAACAACCGGTGACTCATGAGTCGGCTGATGGAGGCTCTGATCAACAGGACACCCAAGCTGAACCTCTATCTTCTGCCTCCTCCGAATCATCAGGTGAGCGGAAGAAAAGAAGACGGAGGCGGAAGTCCAAACGGCAGCAAGCACAGCCCGGTCCTGAGCAGTCTGAACGGATCACGGAAACAAGTGCCGCAGCCCAAGCTGACCGTGATCCGTGTAATGATGTACGCACCCTTTCCAATGTGCGTACTGAACAGGTCGCCGCGCGGGCAGCTGTGGCGGCAGGCGAGGCTTCGCTGCCGGAGAATCCACAGGATCCGGCAGCGGGGACAGCGGCTGCGGGTCAGCAGACCGCAGCAGGGCGCAAACGCAAGCGGCGCCGCAAACGCTCGGCGCCGCCTGGCGCTGGCACAGGACCGGACCGCATCGCGGTCAAGTCCGATGTGCCAGCGAGCGACCGTGGCGCTGCCGCTACGGTCGACGTGCCTTTGGCGGCAGCTGCACAGCCTGCCGCTCCAGGGGTGGACCCGGGCCAGGCAGCAGATGCTGCGGCCGGGACAGCCGAGTCTTCCCCCATGCGGCCACAGGGTCCGCAAGGGAGCAAGACCCGGCCTGTGCGCAAAGAACGTGTGCATAAGGCCGCCGGTGAAGACGGTGCCCGGGCAACGACTTCCGGGCACCGGCCCAATTCCCACCATGCCCGCAGCCGAAGTGCGGGTGCAGATGGCCGGCCGCGCCGCCAGACTCCGGCGGTCCCGGCCGCCATTGATCCGGAAGATCCGTCTTCCCTTCGGACGAACAGGCAGGGCATGGTACGCATGCGTGGGAAAACGGATAAAGGCCGCCGCTGGCATCAGGAGATTGACATGGAGCTTGCGGTCACACTGGTGAAGGAAAAAGCCGCCGTTGTTGTCAACCGGTACACGATTCGTCGATTATTCAGCAACAAGGATTTTAAACGGTATATCATGAACCGGGATCAGTATACCTGCTACTTCTGTGGGTCGTATGGCGATACGATCGATCATCTTCTGCCCCGGGCCAAAGGCGGTCATACGACCCCGCTAAACTGTGTTTGTGCCTGCAATCTCTGCAATCAGTCCAAAGCTGCGATGGATGCAGATGAGTTCATGCAGTCCGGCATACCTGAATGGAATGCTGCTCATCAGGAGGAACGGAATGAACAGCAGATGCAGGAGGCGCAGCTGGAATAGAATATGTTCATCTCCTCTCCTCTTTTGGAGGGGGATACTAATAAAGAGAGCACACCAGGACTGTACAGGTCAGGGTGTGCTCTTGCTATGTTGGTCTCATCTGTGAATATTTCTTCAAATTAACAACGGTTTGGAGTGGTTTCGTACGTTATACTGTGAGAAGAAGATCAACCGTATTTAGAAATGACTTTGAGCACAGTAGTTGCGATGTACATGAATGGAGACTGAATAGATTGGAAGGATGCTCATGACCCCAGTACCTCTGGACATCATGTCCTATATTACCGAAGAGAATATTCGTTATTGGCTGGAGCAGTTTCGTTCCCTGGGGCCGCTTCCGGGTATACTGCTTACCTTTATGAAGTCCTTTGTGCCTCCGCTGCCGACGCTGCTGATCGTGGGGGTTAACGGTGCGGTGTACGGACTATGGGCAGGGTTTTTATACTCGTGGATCGGGATGGTGCTGGGTTGTACCCTGACCTTCCTGCTGGTGCGGGAGATCGGAAAGTCTGCTTTCGTGGAACGATGGTCAAGCAAACCCCGTGTTCAGCGGAGCATGGTATGGATTCGGCGGAATGCCTTCAGTTATGTATTTTTGCTGAGCATTTTCCCGGTCGGCCCGTTTGTTATTATTAATGTGGCGGCAGGTATTGCCCGGATGAGACTCATGTCTTTCCTGCTGGCTGTAGGATTCGGTAAGGCCATCATGATTTTCTGCGTAACCTACATTGGCTCCAATGTGGCCCAATTCCTGGAACACCCTGTAAGATGGATTGGTGTATTGCTGTTTATCGCTGTATCGTTGTGGGCCAGTCGGAAGCTGGAGAGACACTTCACCCGTTCATCGGCACAGGAGAAACTGGACGAATCCAATCAACCTTCGGGGAACTCCATTTCTTCCTGAAAATGAAAATCCTGTCGTATAACAGCCCAAGTTGTGCAGTTTTATATAAAACAATCCGAGGGGGCTTCACATCGTGAATGATGTTTTTGCATTTAGTCGGCACATCAATCGCATGAATGAACATGAGCTGCGCTCATTCATGCGCCTGCTCTATATAAAATCCGAACAGGTGGTCCAGTGGCAGAAGGAACAAGGAGAGGTTATGGATTTTGCAAACAACGTCTTAACCTTGTTGAAGGATATGGACAAGCCGATGGATTTCAGTCAAATGGAACAGCAGGAGCTTAGCGGATTGGATGGACCCGCTGAAATTCATATCACGATTGGAGATTCCTCGCTGGGCAGCCTGAAGATTGCGATGGCCAACGTCCCTGGGCGTGAGGGTAGGCGTTTCATATCCATGAGCGACTATTATGCCGTTGGTCCGTTAGGGGATTTGACGAGCAATGCTGACTTGCATCGCAGGCATCTATGGTTAATGGAGCGATTAAGCCTGAATGATCGTCAAGAGTATGCCGAACATGGTCTGGATTCACTGTATGAATTGAATGATAGGATCTGTTCCATTGATGAACAGACCCGAATAACCATCTGGTATGCGAATACTGCACATGAGAGAACAGGGCTTCTATACGCTATCCATTTACTGCGTAACCGGAAATCACCTATTTATGTGATAGAGACCAGTGGTTTGTATCAGCAGCTATTTAACAGACAGGATGTCGAATACACGATCTTGAATACTGGTGAGATTGGTCCAGAGAAGTTGCTTAAGATGTGGCAAGCTTGCTCCGAAAAGGGGCCGCTGTCTATAGAAGAGCGCCATCAACTGGAGCAGGAATGGTTAGAACTTTCGGTCAAGCCAGGTCTCTTGAGATTAATAAAAGATGGCACGCTCCAGAGCTTCTCCGAAGATGCCATGGATGAATACATCATGGAGAAGGTTAAAGAGCTTACTGCTTATTGGGAGCCTGCGAAGTATATAAAATCTGCCCGCATTGTGGGTGAAGTGCTCGGCACATATGATCAATTTGTTGGGGATGGATTTATTGAGTACCGAATACGCCAGCTGGTGCTGCAAGGGTTGCTTGAAATGGAAGGCAAGCCGCATGCAATGCGGTTCTATAGCATCCGGTTACGAGCATAATCTAAACAGACTGTTATCGAGGATATGGATATTTCTCGTTAACAGTCTGTTTTTCTTTTTGGGTTACCCTCTTATTTGCTTTTGTTCCATAAGTCCAATAATGGCCCTTCGTTCCCATAGACCGGATCGGTATCAGGGATCGGCACATCCTGAATCTCCCCAAGCACTTCAGAACGTTCTTCCGGACCACCTGTACGGGTATTATAGCTTGTGCCGCCAGGGTAAGCGCCTGCTATACGAAAATCAGGGCTGGCCTCCAGCCGTTTATGTCCTGTTCCCGCCGGAAGCACCACAATATCTCCTGTTTGCAGATAAACTCTCTGTCCCTTTTCTCCGCCCAAAATCAGCTGAACGAAACCGCTAACCACTGCAAGTGCTTCATGGGCATTACTATGAAAATGATGATAATCAAACACGCCGTTAATCCAGCTGTTTCCCCAATTATTGCTGTTTAATAGCGACTCTGCGCGGGACGGGTCTTTTGCCCATACTCCCTTATATAGCAGAACTGGCAAGCGCGGGTTGTTCGGAATCACGCCATCGTCTTTGAAGTAAAAGGTCTCTATATTTTCTCTGGGTTCATTCATCATACTCACCTCACTGTTTATTACCCGCATTCATGTCCTGCTCCGCAGAAAAGAGAAATAAAAAAATGAATGGAAAATGATACAAAATGTATCAATTTGAGGTTATACTCAATACATACGCTCGCCTCATGAGCCCGCCTGAGTAAAATCCAAGGAGGAATGGTTTAGTGAACATTGTCATTACAGGGGCTTCCGGATTTGTGGGATTTAATCTTGCTCATTATTTGGCACAAAAGGGCCACCGCATTACCCTGATCGACCGGGATGACTATTGTCAGAGACTTGTTCACAGCTCCCCACTGCATGAGATGACTTTCACTTGTTGTGACCTCGCTTCAGACCGCTTCAGCTTGCCTCAGGGAACAGATTATATTATCCATCTGGCAGCCATGCCGCATGTCGATTATTCCTACCATCATCCAGGAGAAGTGTTTCGTAACAATACGCTAAGCACACAGGCCATTTTGCAATATGCAGCCGATCATCGTATTCCGGTTGTACTGGCCTCCTCGGTAGAGGTCTATGGAGGCGAGTTTGGCAGAGTTTACTCCGAATCAGACGTATATTCTCCCGTATCACCCTATTCTGCTTCCAAAGTAGCCTGTGAGACGCTGGCTCATTCCTACGCCCAATGTTATAACCTCCCTGTCAAAATCTTTCGACTGACCAATCTCTATGGTCCATGGCAGCTGCCTGACCGAATCATTCCCCGCAATTTTGGCCGGATGATGGATGGCTTACGGCTGGATATCCAAGGATCTGCTGTACGTGATTTTCTGTATATTGATGACGCACTAAAAGCCATTGAGCAGATCATGCTGCATGGACAAGATCGGCATACCTATAACATTTCAACAGGACAAGGCACAACGATGCAGGAGATTGGCGACCTGCTGCAATCACTGCAGCGCTCCACAGGAGATGTGGAGATTCGGGACCAGGAACCTACGCAATCCAGAGGCTCCAGTTTAGTCATTTATTCGGGGAAATTAAGAGAAGAGCTGGGATGGAAACCGCAGATTACATTGGAACAGGGGCTGGAAAAAACATACCGCTGGTATCAGGAACATCCGGATTGGGTGCGACAGTTCAGCAGACATTATCAAACGTCGAGAGGAAGTCATGAGTTTATCGTGGATATGGCGAGATATGGGGTCCCGGCGATTTGATACAACTAAAAAAAGCCAGGGAAGGGTGGTTGGAATAACACCTTCCTTGGCTTTTTTGTGCCCCCGTAGGTATAGGCAAAGTCATGCTGCATATCTACGGGCGGACATCTCACTTATATACTGCACGAATGGAACGTGCGAAGCGTTTGAAACCTAGTGGCGATCTTTAACATCAGCAATTTTGTCTTGAACAGCACCTTTGGCCTTGTCCTTTTTACCCTCAGCCTGAAGGGATCTGTTGTTTGTCGCGTTACCGATCTGATCCTTCACTTCGCCTTTGGCTTTATTCACGCCTGCTTTGATTTTATCGCTAGTTGAATTACTCATATCGAACATCTCCTTCATTTCTGGTGTAGTCCTTATTAACCGAGTTTCCCTAATTTTAAACTTAGGCCATCTGGAGAAGCTGTCTTGTGGGCCTGGATCAAGGTGGAGATTCCAATCGGGGAGAAATGAGCAAATAGGGAATAAGCTAGCATGACAAGCTGCATAATAACGATAGTGACCAAATTCGTTGCATGTAATTCATGATTTTGGAAAACACTTCCTAAAAATAAGACTGAAAAAAACCTCTATATGTACTTTTTCGCACATATGGACGTATGTGATCTTGTCTTAATACCACATGTGGTAGGAATGCAGATCTGGATCAGAACGATAAGCGGTTACATTCCGACCGCGAAGCTTGACAAAAAAATCGGATTTGTTACAATGTTCACAATATCTTCACAAGTGTAAAAAATTTCTTTTTCATGTTCATGTGTAAGAGGTGTAATATAAGGGTATAGAGTTCGGTTTCGGCCTGCTTGTCGTTTTGCGTCAACACATGTTGTCCGCAATAGACCCAATACAATACATGATCCGAGAGCGGCCCTTGGGCTTCGCTCTTTCTATTGTGTGAAATTTGGTACATTTCAATGTATCCCTTGTATTCGTGGTTCGGCTCTGCTTGACAGGCATCATGAAAGTCGCGGACTTCTATCCCAAAGTAAAGGAGGACTTTCTCTTATGTCACAATCGCCTACTCAACAAGAGGTGCCAGTTACAGAAGGTGCCAACGTTTCCGAGCGCCAGTCCTTGGACGTGCTCGATCAACTGATGAAGCCTGAGGTACAGGAGTCTCTGACCGTTCTGGTTGAAAACCTGCCTAAACTGGCTGAAATGGTTACTGCCATGACCAAAGCTTATGACTTTGCACAAAGCGTAGCTACAGACAAAGTTCTGATCAGCGACACAATGAGCGCAATGGGTGAATTCGCTAAACCAGTTGTAGACAAAGCCAAAGGTGTAGCTTCCGCTGCAATCGAAGCAAGTGATCGTGCGCAAGCAGAGCAAACTTCGGTTGGTCTGTTCGCTATGCTCAAAATGCTTAAAGATCCAAACGTACAACAAACGCTGCGTTTTGCTCAATCATTCCTGAGCATTCTGAACGAGCGTCAACAACAGCAACGTTAAGATTAGAAGAACGGAGGATGGATATGTCGAAGCAAATTTTGATCTTGGGCGGAGGTTACGGTGGTCTTTTGACTGCGCTGACTGCGCGTCAATACCTGACACCGGAAGAAGCGACAATTACAGTCGTGAACCGTTACCCTACGCACCAAATTATTACGGAACTGCACCGTCTTGCAGCAGGAAGCATTGCTGAAAAGGCAGTTGCTCTTCCGCTTGAAAAATTGCTGCGTGGTAAAAACGTGAACTTGAAAATCGATACGGTGGATACAATCAAGCCGGACGAGAAAAAAGTTCTGATGACCAGCGGCTCTACTTACTCTTATGATGCACTCGTCGTTGCCCTGGGTAGCGAAACGGCATTCTTCGGAATTCCGGGATTGCAGGAGTACAGCTTCACGCTGAAATCCGTTAGCGATGCTAACCGCATTCGTGCACACGTTGAAGCACGTCTGGATGCTTACAAACAATCCGGCAACAAAGCAGACGCAACGTTTGTTATTGGTGGCGGCGGTTTGACTGGTATCGAGCTTGTCGGCGAATTCGCTGACCTGCTGCCAGGCGTATGCCAAGAAAAAGGTATCGATTTCAACGATATCTCCCTGTATACCGTTGAAGCAGGTCCATCCATTCTTGCAGGATTCCCGCCAGAATTGGTTGACCGTGCAAAATCGAGTCTCGAGAAACGTGGCGTTAACTTCATCGTTGGCGTAGCGATCACAGAGATGAAAGAAAACGAAGTATTGCTGAAAGACGGCAGCTCCATCCCTACGAACACACTCGTATGGACAGGTGGCGTACAAGGTAATGCGGTTGTTGCTAACAGTGGAATTGAAGTGGATCGCGGCCGTGCTAAAGTTACGGAAGTTCTGCAATCCACATCCCACAAAGATGTGTTCGTTGCTGGTGACAGCGCAGTGGTCTTCCCTAGCGAAGGCGCTCGCCCTTATCCTCCAACTGCACAACTGGCTTGGCAAATGGGTGAAACCATTGGTCACAACCTGGGCGTAATGTTCAAAGGTGGCGCAATGGAATCCTTCACACCAGTATTCTCCGGTACACTGGGAAGTCTGGGTCGTAAGGATGCTGTCGGCATGATCGGTGGCAACCAGACTCGTCTGAAAGGTCTGCCAGCAACCATGATGAAAGAAGCAAGTAACATCCGTTACCTGTCTCACATCCACGGATTGTTTGCACTGGCTTACTAATCTTAGTAACCATCCATATAAGGGTGCCCCTTGGGGCACCCTTTTTGCGTTACTACCAAGCCTAGGAGCAATAGAAGTTGAATAGGCCTGTAGGAATGGATGAACATTGTAAGGTATAGACAGCACGGGGTGTATGGTATATTAAGATGTATATGGAAGCAGTGTTTTTGCGCGGTAAATGCGCTGAACGGATTGGATCACAGCAGCCGGCGCTTAGAAGCGCCGGCTTTCGTTTAAATTAAAGGCAAGTCCAGAGAAGGATAAAACTACACGGGGACACCCGTTTAACCGAGAGGAGTATGACATATGAATGTATTGGTTATTGGAGCAAACGGACAAATCGGCAAGATGCTGGTGGAACAGCTGGCCCAGGAAAGCAAGCATCGGGTGACAGCAATGATTCGCAAACCGGAACAGGCAGAAGCATTGAAACAGTTGGGTGCAAATGTAGTCATAGGCGATCTGGAGGGCAGTGTGAACGATTTGGCCGAAGCGATGAAGGATCATGATGCCATCGTATTTACGGCAGGATCCGGTGGTTCTACAGGTGCAGACAAGACGCTCCTTATTGATCTCGATGGCGCTGTGAAAACAATGGAGGCCGCACACCAGCAGGGCATTTCCAGATACATTTTGGTCAGTGCTTTTGGTGCGGATCAGCGGGAGAAATGGTCTGATGCCATTAAGCCATACTATGTAGCGAAGCATTATGCCGATCGCGCACTGTTTGCGAGCGAGCTGAATTATACAATTATTCGTCCTGGTGGCTTGAAAAATGAACCGGGAACAGGCAAAATCGCCGTAGGAACAGAACTGAAACCAGGAAGCATACCACGCGAGGATGTGGCTCGTGTTATCGCGGCATCCCTGCAGGAAGAGAAGACGTATCGCATGGCATTTGACCTGATTGCCGGGGATGATCTCGTGGAGGATGCATTGGGCAAACTGTAGCGTCTTATTGTAAGATATCGGGAGAATGGAACGAGGGGGAACTCTGTATGAATGAAGCCGTGCTGGTGATTGAAGATGAACCCAAAATCGCACGCCTGCTTGAACTTGAATTACAGTATGAGGGATATCAGGTGGGTAAGGCCGGGAGTGGTACGGAAGGCTTGGAAATGTATCATGGCGGCCAGTGGGATTTGATTCTGCTGGATATTATGCTTCCCGGTCTGAGCGGGATCGAAGTGTTACGGCGAATTCGTGCCAAAGATGCCATGGTGCCTATCCTGATGCTGACAGCGAAGGATTCCGTCGAGGACAAGGTATCGGGACTTGATCTTGGTGCCAACGACTACATTACTAAACCTTTCCGAATCGAAGAACTGCTTGCCAGAGTACGGGCAGCACTCCGACTGAGTACTGCAGCCGCTTCTTCATCCGAGGTTACAGTACATGCCAATCAAGATTCAACAAGCGATACGCTTGAAGAAGAGACTGGCTGGCTTACTGCCGCTGGATTGAGGTTGAATGAGGGTACAAGGGAGGTCTCCCGGGATGGAATGCCCATCGAGCTTACTCCACGTGAGTTCGATCTGCTGGTGTACCTGCTTCAGAATCAGCGTCAGGTATTGAGCCGAGACCAGATTGTACAGGCGGTGTGGGGTTACGATTATTATGGAGATACCAATGTGGTGGATGTGTATATCCGTTATTTGCGCAAAAAGGTAGATAACGGGTACACTTCACCCTTAATACATACTGTTCGGGGTGTTGGATACGTCCTGAAGGAGCAATCATGAGTCTGCGGAGCAAAATTTATGGGTACTCCTCGGTATTGTTTGCGGTGCTGCTCATCGCTGTAAACTTGTCGGTGTATATCGTATTCGAGCGGATCTCGATATCTAATGAAATCAAACGGGTCGAAGCTGAGGCAGGTTCTATCGTAACGGGGGTACGCGATTCTGCCGAGTCCATTCCGCCGGATGACCTGCTGCGTGCCTATGCGCCAGTGGAAGGCATGCTGCGCATTGTCAATGAGGACGGTACCAGCTCCGATCCTGTAACGACAGCGACAGAGCCCCAGTTGAACGAGACGCTGAGCAAGCTGCCCTACAAGTATGAGAGTGAGAAAAAATCGGAATATACACGGGTTGGACAGCTGGAGTATGTCTGGGTGTCCGTGCCGGTAATCTGGCCTGACGGTGAAGTGGTGAATGTACAAGTCACCGAAAGTGTCGCAGATACTGAGAATGGCCTGTCTGTGCTGCGTACAGTCCTGGTTGCCGTAACGATTATCGCATTGATTCCTGCCATTATCTCCAGCCGGATTCTGGCCAACCGGATGACAAGACCGATTCAGCAGATGACTCGTACCATGAGTGATATTCAGTCGAGCGGCCAGTTCAAGCGGCTTCCGCTGGCTGCCCAATCGAAGGATGAACTGAGTACCATGGGGCAGACGTTCAACCGCATGATGGATTTGCTGGAATCCAACTTTGAGCGGCAGGAGCGTTTCGTATCGGATGCTTCCCATGAGCTTAAAACACCGCTGACCATTATCGAAAGTTATGCCAGTCTGCTGCAGCGACGAGGCAAAGAGCGGCCTGAGGTGTTCGATGAGGCTGTAGAAGCCATATTGTCCGAATCCGTTCGCATGCGTGAGATGACGGAACAGCTGCTCTTGCTGGCGAAGCAGCCAGAACAATGGAACGTACAGCTGGAACGGCTGGATATTACACGTCTAGCCCAAAATTCCACTCGAGCCTTTCGGGAAGCCTATCACCGGGAAGTCTATTGCGATGATCCGGGCAGTATCTGGGTGATCAGCGATGAAAGCAAGCTGAAGCAGATGCTGTTTATTCTGCTGGATAATGCCCGCAAGTACAGTGAAGATGCTATTGAGGTCAAGTTGGAATCCATAGGACAGGAATGCCGGATTTGCATCGTGGATTCGGGGATTGGTATGCGGGAGGAAGAGCTGTCCAAAGTATTTGATCGTTTCTACCGTGTTGATCCGGCGAGGACCCGCAGCGGCGGAGCAAGTGGATCTGGCTTGGGATTGTCTCTAGCGAGGGACATCGCAGGGGCTATAGGCGCACGTGTCGAACTGAAGAGCACCGAGGGCGTAGGCACCGAGGCTTCAATTATTTTGCCAGTATCCGTTCAGACTGCCCCGTTCTCATGAAATTCTCATTCTTCTCTTATATACTGATGCCAAGAGTATCACGGGAGTAAGATGCATGTGTGAAAGGGGGAGGCCAATTGGAAAATTCACAGAGACCACCGGAAATGAAACGGGAACAGCAGCAGCCGAAAGGAAGTTCAAGGCGACCGCTATGGTGGGGAGCTGGTATTGTGGCTGTGCTGCTTGTCGTAATTGTAGGCTGGTGGCAACCATGGCAATCAAGCCGTGTGATGCTGAGTGCAGATGCAGCCGCTCAGGCAGTTTTGGAACAATACCCTGGAGAAATTGTAAATTCCACATTGAAGGACGGCACGTACATCATGCAGCTTCGATCCGAAACGGGGCTATATGATGTACAGCTGGATGCAGAAACGGCTACAGTCAATGCCATTAAACGGCTGGAATCCAATCCTCAAGCGGAAGAAAAAACACTGCTCAGTCGAGAGCAGATCAAGACAGAGTTACGCAAGCAAACCGATGAGCAGCTGGTATCACTGGAACTGGTGGAACAGCAGGGAAATCCGGTGTACCTGGCCGTATTGAAAATGAAGGATAATCGCCGTGAGCAGTGGACGGTTGATCCATATAACGGGGAGAAGCAATCTTCCCAAACGTTGGATGCACCAGCCTCGGAACCGGCAAAAGAGGACGATACCCCACAGTTTCTGAGTGAGAAGGAAGCTGAGCAAAAAGCACTTGCCAGAGTTCCCGGGGAAGTGGATGACACCGAGCTCCGGGGCACGAATAGTGGGAATCCCTATTATTTGGTGGAGATTGATCTGGAGGATGGCAGGGAAGCTATCGTGCAGGTGAACGCTATATCCGGAGCAATCCGGTCCGTGACCTGGGATGAAGACGAAGAGGATTAAACAGGATAAATAGTAGGGAACTCATGATACTGTGAATGTTCTAGTCATTTTCTCATCAAATTCTAATCTGACTCTCGCTAATCTCTCATTCGCACGGGTTATTCTATAACTGTAGACGAGAACGAGAACAACAACGAGGAGATGATGAATGATGATGAACAAACACAAACTATGGATTGGCAGTATTTCGGCAGCGGTACTTCTTGGAGGATCGGCGGTAGCGGCAAGCAGCAGTGTAAACGGACAGTCCGTACAAACGACGCCAACATCGACCTCACAGTCGGTCACACAAGATCAGGGCAGCACTGGTAAATTGCTGACTGGAGCGCAAGCCAAAGCAGCAGCATTAAAAGCAGCTGAGGGTAAAGTGGATGACATCGATCTGGAGCGCAGAAACGGCCAAACCTACTACGAAGTTGAAATCGACCGAAAAGGAAGCAATGACGTGGTGGTTCGTCTGGATGCCTATACAGGCAAGATCCTGGCAGTCGTAGATGATGAAGACTATGACGACGATGATGACTATAATTACAATGGCTCTGCCACAAGTAATTCTTCCAACCAATCAGCTGCGAAACAGGTTAAACTGACAGAAGCACAAGCCTCTGCCATTGCCCTGAAACAGGTGACAGGTGGAAAAGTAACCGAAATTGAACTCGACCATGATGACGGACGTTATGTCTATGAGATCGAGATCAGAACCGCGGATGGCGAAGCTGATGTTGATGTGGATGCCAATACAGGTAAAGTGCTGTCCTTTGACCAGGATTTTGACGACGAGGATTAATGAAAGAACGTTAAGACACTCGTAAAAATAAATACAAGTTAGCATGCTCCTGCACCTTGAGAGAACACCATCTTGATAGCTGCATGCACGCGGTAAAGGACGCTTCATATGAAGCGTCCTTTTTGCTGTCTATTTATCATATTTAGGAGGGGTCTGTTGTAAGATATGATGTTCATCTGGATCATAACATCCTAAACTGTGGTAAACTAGTAGAATTATAGAAATAGATAGAGACAGGAGCTGGATAACGAAGTGAACGAAGAACAAGTACTTTCCATTGAAGGCTTGCGGATGCGTTATAACGGACGTTATGTCCTGAACGGAATTGATCTTGAGGTGAAGCGGGGAGAGATGATCGGGTACATCGGTCCGAATGGAGCCGGCAAAAGCACCACGGTCAAGATCCTGCTGGGACTGGTTGAAGGATATGTGGGCAAGGTTCACATCTTTGGCAAGGATATCGCGGATGGGGATACGGAATATAAACGCAGAATCGGTTATGTACCTGAAGTGGCAGAGCTGTACGAACAACTGACGCCAGCAGAATACCTGACATTCATTGGAGAACTGTACGGTTTGTCTTATGAGGATGCCGATTACAAGGCGAAGCAGCTGATGGATTGCTTTGGACTCGAGAGATCCTATCATTCCCGCATTGCCTCGTTCTCGAAGGGGATGCGCCAGAAAGTGCTGCTCATCTCGGCATTGCTGCATGATCCGGATCTGTTGTTTTTGGATGAACCACTCAGTGGACTGGATGCCAACAGCGTGATGGTGGTCAAGGAAATTTTGTCACAGCTGTCGGCCAAAGGTACAACCATCTTCTATTCCTCACACATCATGGACGTGGTCGAGAAAATTAGCAGCCGGATCATCCTGATTGCGGAAGGAAGAGTGATGGCAGACGGGACATTCAGGGAGTTGCAGCAGCAGTCCATGGAAGGCACACTTGAAGAGGTGTTTAACCAATTAACGGGCTTTAATGAGCATAAGGCGATTGCCGAACGCTTTGTATCGATTGTGCAGGAGGTGTATTGATATGGCGGAATCGTCCGAATTCCGTACACTGAAGATCCTGGATCATTTTCGCCATATCATTACCAAGACGGGTGCGGATTATGATGTACTGCGGCTTATATTGAAAGTGAAATTTCAGATGGATCAGCGTAGGGTACCGACTGTATTGTCGTCGCGAAGCGGTAATAAGGAGCAGAAGGAAGGGAACCTGTATCTTCGGTCCCTCTGGTTGTACGGATTGATGGGTTTGCTTCTGGTGCCATTCGTCGTCTGGGATACGGGTCATTATATGCTCCAGATGGGTCTGGTCACCGCTGTGCTGATGTTTATCATCATGACATCCATGATCTCGGACTTTTCGTCCGTGCTGTTGGATATCCGGGATCGGAATATCATTATGACCAAGCCGGTGAATGCCCGTACGGTTGGCATGGCCCGGGTTATTCATGCCGGAGTGTATTTGCTGCTGCTGACAGGTTCCCTGACAGCCGTACCACTGGTTGCAGGCTTAATCACACATGGCATCGGATTCTTCCTGTTATTCATCGCGGAACTCATTTTGATCAATATGTTAATTCTGGTCACCACATCTCTTGTTTACCTGTTCATGATGAAGTTTCTGGATGGAGAGAAGCTGAAAGACATGATCAACATGGTACAGATTTTGTTATCCGTTGGCATCGCTGTTGGATATCAGCTGGTTGCACGGTCATTCAGTATCATAGATTTTGACATGGTCTTCACGCCAGCCTGGTGGCAGCTCTTACTTCCTCCCGTGTGGTATGCAGCTGTATATGAATGGCTGTTCGGTGGTGGTGGGGATGTATGGCTGTATACCTTCAGCGCGCTGGCTGTTGTTGTTCCAATGATCAGTTTGGTTATCTATGTGAAGCTGATGCCTTCCTTTGAACTGTATTTGGAGAAAATGGCCCATTCCGGATCGACCTCGGGGCGAAGAAAAGGGTCATGGGATCGCACGCTTGCCAGAGCGTTCTGCCGTTCGGGGGAGGAGCAGGCCTGTTTCCGGCTGTCAGCGAGCATGATGCGGAATGAGCGGGAATTCAAGCTGAAGGTATACCCATCCATTGGATTATCCTTTGTCCTGCCTTATGTATTCTGGTTCACTCAGCTGCAGTCCTCGACATGGGCGGAGCTTAGAGAGGGATCGTTCTTTTATACGCTGTACATCATGCTGATTCTTGTGGTTTCGGTGATTATCATGCTGAAATATTCGGGCCAATACAAGGCATTCTGGACCTTCCGGGCTGCACCGATTGCGAATGAAAATGTGCTCTATAAGGGTGCACTGAAGGCATTTATGTGCAATATGTTCTTGCCTGTTTTTCTGCTGAATGCCATTGTGTTCACCTGGACATTCGGGCTGCGCATTCTGCCTGATCTGGCTGTGATCCTGCTGGTGGGTACGGCGCTGATTCCGTTAACAAGCAAACTGTTATTGCGCAAGCCGCCGTTCTCCCTGTCCTTTAGTATTGCCCAACAAAGTGATGGCTGGTTCGTATTCGCGGCATTCCCGGTGATTGCCTTGTTATGGGGGATCCATGTTTTCTTCCGCACGTTGCCAGGAGGCATATGGATCTTCGGCGGGCTTCTGATTGTGGCGAATGTGCTGCTCTGGACCATGTTATACCGGGTCAAGCGGGTGCATGCTCAGGTTTGAAGTGAGTGAGGAGACAAGTAATGGACTGAACAAAACACGATAATACACGATACAAGCTACACAGCACCAGATAAACAACACATAATAAGAGAGAAGGCCAACCGGTTCGCCTGAACCCGGTTGGCTTTTTGTTGGTGAACAAGATGCGGTTCATGATGTCTTTCATAGGAATGCTCCGTCACAGCGCCGTTTGTTCACTCGCCTGGTAAAAGACGAAGGAGCAGTTTTCTGGCCTTCTGGTCGAGGTAAAAGGAAGGGGGATCGCAATCATGGCTGAGCAAGTCTGGCCTCAGCCATCCGGTCTGCTGCATCAGCGGTGGAGATGCCTGATGCATCAGCTCTTTGGTAGACCTGGGTGAGAGTACCCGCAATTTCCGCCACCCGCTGGCGGATCTGGTCCGGCCCTGCACCCTCCAGCTCGTAGGCGGTGCTGATGATGCCGCCTGCGTTAAGCACATAGTCAGGCGCGTACAGAATGCCCCGCGCCTGCATGCGGCGAACAACCCGCTCCCGGTGGCTGAGCTGGTTGTTCGCCGCCCCGGCAACGATGGAGCAGCGAAGCTCCTCCACCGTTGCCGGGGTCAACACGCCCCCTAGGGCACAGGGGGCGAACACCTTGCAGTCAGCGGCGTGAATATGGGCCGGATCGGCCAGAGTAGCGCCGCTGAACTGCACAAGGGCACGTTGTACACGTTCCGGTACAACGTCTGCCACAATGAGCCGTGCCCCGGCTGCATGCAGGTGACGGCACAGGGCATGCCCAACCTTGCCCAGTCCCTGGACGGCAACGGGAATGCTCTGAAGGGAAGTGACCCCCTGGTGGTGCAGCGAGGTCACAATGCCTGTATACACGCCATAGGCGGTCATCTCGGCTGTGAAGTCATTTTGCGCCCCCAGTGACCCGGTTGTATCCGTCACATAGGTGGTCTCCAATCGGATCTGATCCATATCCGCTGCCGTAGTGCCCAGATCAAGACCTGTAACATAGCGTCCATTCAATCGTTCCAGGAAGCGTCCCAGTGTGCGGAAGATATGCGCACGTTGAGAGACATTCCGGTTCAAGTTGTTACTGCCGGACGGCTCAACTCCCGATTCTACCGCTATTGAATCTTCAGCAGTATGTCTTCCATTTCCACTGTCGGTGTCCGGCTTAGCGGCCTTTGCCGAAGGCAACTCCCAGACCACGGCTTTTCCGCCGCCATACGGCAGGTTGGAAACCGCATTTTTGTAGGTCATGCCTTTGGCCAGCTTGATCGCATCGCGAACGGCTTCTTCCTCCGAAGCATACGCCCAGTAGCGGCATCCTCCCAGTGCTGGCCCGAGTACGGTGCTGTGGATGGCAATGACAGCTCGCAGTCCACTATGCGGATCATGACAAAATACGAGTTCTTCGAGGCCTTCACGCTCCATCTCCTGCCATAACAGCATGGCCCTTCCCCCTTTTTGTCTCCGTGTACTTAACGTATACGCTCCGTTGTGCTTATCCTTCAGCATATTCATATCCGTCCGGTTTCGCCCCGGGCTTTAGGCCGGGTTAATTGATTGATACACCCGGTTCAGCAAAGGCAGTTCGGGTATGCCACCCGAAACAATTTTCCGGAGATTTGCATTCAACCGTTTAAAAAGGCCGGATAACGTCCAATGATGGAGATATGGAAAAACGTACAGGAAACGGACCGAGGCCCGGAACGCGGGTCCAACCGGTGTGCGTGCCAGGAAAGAGGGATTGCCGTTGCTTAACATATTGTTATTTATCTTTTTGATCCAAATCGTCTATGTGTCGGCCTATACACTGCGAATGATTCTGACGCTCAAAGGACAGAAATACATCGCTGCGCTCATCAGCATGGGCGAGATCGTCATTTATGTGCTGGGGCTGAATCTGGTCCTCAAGTATTTGACTCAACCATCCGCACTGATCGTTTATGCCGTAGGCTACGGCCTGGGTGTACTGCTGGGTGCCTGGATCGAAGAGAAAATTGCGCTCGGTTACGTTACGGTTAAAGTGATCTGTAATCAGATGGGCGGGAATGTGGCCAATGCACTGAGGGATAAAGGGTACGGTGTCACCGCATGGGTGGGCAGTGGACGTGACGGAGATCGTTTGGTCATGGAGATTCTGGCAAAACGAAAAAACCAGAAATTGCTCTACCAGACCATTCTGGAACTGGACCCGAAAGCATTCGTTATCACGGTTGAACCGAAGCAGTTCCATGGCGGGTTCTGGACACGCTCCATCAAGAAATAGGACAAGGCAGGCTTGCAGTGATGCAGGTCTGTTTTTTTGTGGACCGTATCAGTTTCATTACGAATTCTCCATGTCCCTGAAATTCCTCCAGGTTAATTCCGTACGATTGGAGGTTGCCTAGAGTACACTCCATGCAGCCTGCATACAGCTCCGACAACAGTTACCACGAACCTAAAATAGGGATTATTGTTGTAATCGCTTCCAGGATATACGCTGTGGACATGTCCTTCATGCCATGCGCTGGCAGAGATGGACGGACATACTCATTATAATTCAGGGAGGAATGGTTGGATGAAAAGCAAAATTCGAACATGGTGCAGTGCCGCGCTGGCTCTTACGTTGGGGCTTACCCTGTTATCTGGACCAACAAGTGTACAGGCAGCGGGAAACGCGGATTACAATCTTACAGGTTTCTCCCAAGGGAACACGGGCGGGGGCACCATCAGCGAATCGGATACGTCCAAGTATAAAAAGGTATATAATGCAACAGATCTGGCTGCGGCGCTGAAAAAGAACTCCGGTGTCAAAGTCGTCGAGATCATGAACGACCTGAATCTGGGGTGGAACGAACTTCCGAGCGCTGCCCAGACCTCTCCTTTTGCGAAGCATAATGATGCACTGACTCACCCGGTACTGAAACAGACGGGCATCAGCAAGCTGACCATTGACAGCTTCAATGGCCTGACCATATTTTCGGCCAACGGATCCAAGATCAAACATGCAGCCATCAGCGTTAAACGCAGTTCCAACGTCATTATTCGTAACCTTGAGTTCGACGAGTTATGGGAATGGGATGAAGCGACCAAAGGCGACTACGACAAGAACGACTGGGATTATATTACCCTTGAAGAGAACAGCAACGTATGGATTGACCACTGCACATTCAATAAAGCCTATGACGGACTTGTCGATTCGAAAAAGGGAACCGGCGGCGTGACCATTTCCTGGTCTCTCTTCAAAGGGGATGACGGCAGCGCGAACAGCTGGGTTACCCAGCAGATTAATGAATTGGAAGCGAACAAGGCTTCCTATCCGATGTATAACTACCTGCGCAGCAGTGCGGTTGGACTCAGCAAAGCAGACATCATTGCCATTTCGTCACCTCAGAAAAAAGGGCATTTGGTCGGCTCAACGAGTTTCGAATCAGCCAACGCCAATCTGTCCATGACCCTGCACCATAACCTGTACAAGGACATTCAGGATCGCATGCCGCGTCTGCGTGGAGGGAACGCTCACGCCTATAATATCGTGATGGATGCGGCCGGAGCGCGTGCGGCCAAATCCAGAATCACGTCGGCGATGGCCGCTGCGATCTCGTCCAAAGGCTATCATTTTGATATCATCAGCAATGGAGCCATTTCCACTGAAAGCGGGGCCGTATTGGTCGAGAAATCAGTGATCCAAGACGTGCAGTTCCCGGTTCGCAATAACCAGACGGATCCGGCCGATGCCACGTATACAGGCAAGATCCGGGTGACGGATACGATGTATTCGCTAGACGGGAGCTCATTCCGCGGCAGCAGTGATACCTCAGGCAGTCCGCTCAGCCCGGTTCCGGCTGCAGTGAAGGCCTTCTCCTGGAACGGATTCTCGTCCCTTCCTTACAGCTACACCACGGATGATCCGGCGACACTGAATGCACGCCTTACCGGTTCCAGCGGAGCGGGTGCAGGCAAATTAACCTGGTCCAAAGACAATTGGCTGAAAACGAGCTACTAGACAACCAACGGAAGCGGGTACTGGGATGAGTGACTTGAGCGATGGGGAATTCCAAACCACTTCACCGTTTTTTTTCATTAACAAAGAGTGCTCCTGCAGCCACCATGGCCGGGAGCACTCTTTTTAAGTAACAGGAGTTTTTAGTTGAACCCATCAATGATCCGAGGAGGCAGGCGCAGCACTCACCGAATCACGGTAAATGATATTGCCTTTCACATGCACTCGGCCGAAGCTGCGACTTGGGTTATCAATCTTTTTGAGCATGGATTGAACCGCCGTGCGCGCCATCTGCTCCACATCGACTTCAACCGTGGTTAATTGAGGATCGGAGAGGGTCGCATAGATATCGTTATCGAACCCAACCACGGAGCATTGTGCAGGTACCTGTATCCCCAACGAGGTCAATTTCTGAACGAGCAAATGAGCGACCTGATCACAGTTGCATACAAAAGCGGTCGGCAGCTGCTCTGGCAGATCGATCTCAATAAACGTACCTCGCTCATCACGGTCGTTAAGCACAAGATCCTGATTCATCGGCAACCGATGCTCCAGCAATGATTTGTAATATCCGAGGAATCGATCCTGAATGCTGCTTGTAGAGTACAGATTCCCCACATAAGCAATTCGGCGGTGTCCCTGCTGGATCAGAACATTGGTCAGCTCGTAAGCAGCGTAAAAGTTATCGGTAACGACCGAATCGATATCAGAGTGCTCGTCGTAGAAATCGAGAAACATTTTGGGAACGTCCATCGATTGTACCAGCTCGATATACTCTTTGCTGACCTGCCCAAGCACAATGAAACCATCCACTTTGCTGTCGCTGTATAGTTTGGGCAGTGTTAATTCCTCTTCGTCCTGACCGTTCAAAATATGGAGAATACCATAGTACCCCTGGTCCTCCAAATGCTTGGTGATGCGCTGAAACACACGAACGTAGAACGATTGTGTAGGTCCGGTAAAACGTTCCGGGATAATAACGCCAATATTATGAGTCAGGCCTTCCTTCATCGAGCGGGCCGCGGCATTGTACCGGTAACCCATCTGGACGGCAAGAACTTTAATTTTTTCCTTCAATTCGCCACTGACGCCATCTTTGTCATTTAATGCCTTCGAGACCGTCACACTGCTAACTCCGAGCTTGTCGGCGATATCCCGCATGGTGATATTGTTCTTCAGCTTTGGTCGCCTCCTTCAAGCCGGTTTAAATACAATGTGCTGTCATTATGATTAGCGCTTACTTAACCATAATCACCATCCATATTAGTATACATCGTTACCCACATGGAATAAAGAAATTCCGGCAAACCTGCGCTAATTTTCAGCATGCTGCATTTTGCGCCGAAGGATATATTCATCCATTCTAAGCCATTTGGTTTTGCAAAAGCTTCTCATTCCGCTCAATCAGGTCACCACGCTGGTTGGCACAATCCAAGGAACGATACGGATCGGCCGGGGTATTGAAGGTGTAATCAACCAGTTGATCAAGCGTCGTTGTGGCCACATGACAGCGGGTATCGCTGGATGCGTAATAGATGAAGACCTTGCCCTGTTCATTGACTACCGCACCGTTGCAGAAAATAACATTGGACACATCGCCTACACGCTCGTCGTCATAAGGCGCAATGAAGTGCCCGCCCGGCTTGGCGATAATTCGTGCCGGATCATTCAAATCCGTGGCGAATGTGTATAGTACATAACGCAAACCCGCCGCCGTGTTGCGTACCCCATGGGCAATGTGAATCCAGCCGCGATCCGTCTTGAGCGGTGCAGGGCCCTGACCATTTTTCACTTCGTATACGGTATGGTATTTGCGTTCATCGATAATGGTTTCTTCTGCAATGACCGGATTCAGAATGTCACTGCACAGACCGAAGGCGATCCCGCCGCCGCTGCCGGTGGAGATGAATCCGTCCTGCGGACGTGTGTAGAATGCATATTGACCATCTACAAACTCCGGGTGCAGCACGACGTTCCGCTGTTGTGGTGAACTTGTGGTAATGTTGGGCAGACGCTCCCAGCTAACCAGATCGCGTGTGCGCACAAGTCCTGCCTGAGCCACCGCGCTTGACGTATCGAACGCCGGAGCTTCCGGATCTTTGCGCTCAGAGCAGTAGATGCCGTAGATCCAGCCATCTTCATGCTGAACCAATCGCATATCATACTGATTAGTCTCTTCGGCATCGATGTCTTCCCACACTAATGGCTTGCCTGTGAAGCGGAATCCGTCGATGCCGTTGTCACTCTCAGCCAGAGCAAAGAATGATTTGCGGTCCAGTCCCTCGGTTCGGATGACCATCACGTATTTGCCATTGAAGTAAATGGCCCCCGGATTAAGCGTAGCGTTAATGCCTAGACGCTCCATAAAATGAGGGTTGGTCGTTTCATCCAGATCAAATCTCCAATGAAGCGGCACATGATGGCGAGTAATCACCGGATAACGATACCGATCGTAAACGCCGTTGTAGAATGAAGGATCGATTTCATTTTGGCGTGTAAGCAGCAGTTCCTGTTGCTCCAATAATTCCTTGTACTTTGGGTGTATCATCGTTATCCCATCCTCTCGATTAGTTCAATGCAGAATCGGCTGTTGTGATACGGGCATTTCCACGGTCCGGCGATTTCGCTATGATCCGGTATGCCATCCCCATCTACCGACCAGTACCATTCCCCGCCAGCACGATGATCGATAATATGTTCCTGCGTATATGTCCACAAGCGGTTCACTCTCTCCAAAAACAAAGGATCACCTGTACGCTGATAGGCATTGTAGAAGCCGACCATTGCCTCAGCCTGAACCCACCATATCCGTTTCTCATCCACATGGTTTCCCTCTTGTTCATTCATAAGGGAGCCATCGGCCTGTACGGCCACATTGGAAATGTTATAGGCGATATCCGTAACCATCGCCGAATACTCGGGGTGTTGATCCAGACCCAACACGTTCAGAGCCTCGTCGATTAGCCAGCTGGCTTCAATGTCATGACCGAAAGATTTCAGATCAATAATGGATTCCCATTCCTTGTTGAAAAATACACCGAGGAACTTCGTGTCCTTGTTATACACCCGTTCATATAAGATGCCGAGCAGGCGTTCCAGCGCCGCCCTCACCTGTTGATCCGGCCACACTCGGTAGAGGGTGGTGTAGGCCTCCAGCACATGGATATGCGTATTCATCGTGTAATCCGCAATTACGCCGTTTTCGCTCAGCATTTCATTTGGCTGTTCATTCCAGAAGCGATCGAATTGTTCCTTGTAGGCAGGCAATTCGGCATTCAGGCCTTGATCCTCAATCAGGACAAAAAGCGTTTTCGCTAATTCCAATGCAGAGGTATCCCCTGTTGCGCGGTAGTACTCGCTGAGTGAATACACACCGAAGGATTGCGTATATACATGTTTGCTTGTATCCAGTGGTTCTCCGTTGGCATCCACCATCCAATACATGCCGCCATATTCCGTATCAAGGACATGGTCTGTAAGAAAGCGGTAAGCATGCTCTGCATGATCGCGCCAGATTTCATTTCCGGTCACCCGGTAGGCTGCTGCAAAAGACCACAGCTGTCTTGCCGTGGCGATTCCGCCTTTCGGAGCGAGCGGGTTGACCTGAAGATCATTGCCGACCCAGCCGTAGAATCCGCCGTGGTTATCGTCCTTGAGGGCAGACCAAAATGGCAAAATATGTCCTTCCCAGTGTTCTTTTATTTCAGTCCGGATGTCATTGATGTGAGTCATAAGTAAGCGCCCCTTTGAGGTACAGGATCAGATACGATTAGGTTATCGGTAACTTTATTAAATAATATTAGTGTTGGATATAAACATTGTCAACGAGTCCTGCGAGAAAAACTTTTTGTTAAGTAATAAATAATTTAATTGACAGGTAAGCGTTACCATAATAAAATTCATTTTGTAACCTTAACGATAACTTAAATTAACTTAGAAAAGGGGTCGAATCAATTGAGAAAAAACAAAGGCTGGATGCTTCTGCTTACCATGCTGCTGATTACTTCTCTGCTCGCAGCTTGCTCTTCTGGAGGAGGTTCTTCACAAGCAGGGGAGGAAATCAGCACAGATCCTGCGGATATCAAGGGTGAAATCACCGTTTTAACGCAGCGTACGGATATTGTTGATACCGTATTCAAAGATTACGCCGCAGAGTTCAATAAGGAGTACCCTGATGTCAAAGTGAACTTCCAGGCACTGGCCGACTATGAAGGACAAGTGAAAATCCGTATGAGCACCAAAGATTATGGGGACGTACTGATGATTCCAACCAGCGTACCTATTGCCGATATCCCGGACTTTTTTGAACCGCTGGGTACGTACGATGAGTTGAAAGACAAGTACACAGGAATTGAAGAACGTATGGTGGATGGCCAGGTATATGGTATCCCTACGGTTATCACGTTCTCTGGAATTATCTATAACAAACAGGTATTTAAGGATGCTGGCATTACGGAAGTGCCAAAAACGCCTGAGCAGTTCCAGGCAGCACTCCAACTTGTGAAAGACAATACGGATGCAATTCCTCTGTACACCAACTATGCGTCCGGTTGGGCTTTGACGCAGTGGGAATCCGATCTGCCGACGGTTGCAGGCAGCGTGGACTACGTTAACATTGAGCAGCCGAACACGGATGAAAACTTTGTGGCTGGCAAGCCGCACTATGAATTGTACAAAGTGCTCTATGATGCAGCCAAGAATGGTCTGATCGAGAAAGATCCAACCACAACCGATTGGGAAAGCTCCAAAGCAGACCTTGCGAACGGCAAAATTGCAACGATGGCGCTTGGATCATGGGCGATTACGCAAATCCAGGGTTTGACGGACACACCGGATAATATCGGATTCTTGCCATTTCCTACGAATGCAAGCGATGTGGTCGTTCCGCTCGCTGCAGACTATAACATCGGCATGAACGTGAACAGCGAGAACAAACCTGCTGCTAAAGCATGGATTGACTGGTTCCTCGCGAAATCAAACTATGCAGTTGAGCAAGGCGGAGGCATGAGCGCAGACAAAAACGCCGAGCTGCCACCGATTTTGGATCAATACAAAGACGTTACATTCTCCACATTAACTCCTGCCAAAGAAGGACAGGAAGGCTTGGTTGACAAAATCGACAACGAAGGTGAGATCGGCCTCTGGCAGCCTGACTTTAAGAAACGCATTATCGAAGCAGCCATCGGTAACCGCAGCGAATCATATGACGACATCATGAAGGACCTGAATGACAAATGGGTGAAAGCGCGGGCAGAACTTACGAAGTAAACAGATTGCAGCGGATACATCGTTGTAGATGCAATGCGTATATCTGACTACTGTTGACGTACTGCGATGCTGCGAAAACGGGCTGAGGGGTGAAGGGGTTTCCCTTTTCATAAGGCATTTTGCATCAGAATGCAGGATGCAAAATGCCACCTTCGGTGATTGATTATCCAGCGTAATTGGACGGAAGTCCTTCGATATAAAGGCGGCAGAACCGCTTGGAGGTGTGGAGAGCATGAAATACTTAAAGGTTTCAAATTGGGGCTATTCAGCGCAACGCATATTTATCATCTGTGCCTTCTCGATTATTCCGCTGGCACTGCTGTTCACGTTTGCATACTTGCCTGTCATTAACATGTTCAAATACAGCTTCACCGATTGGAACGGGTACAGCAAAAGATTCGATTATGTTGGATTTGAAAACTACACTCGGATATTCAGTGACCCTGAGTATTTTAAAGTGTTTATTGTCAGTTTGTACTATTTTGTTGCCACCTTCGTACAAATGGGCCTGGCCCTCTACTTTGCAACGATTCTGAGCTTCAAAATCCGCGGCAAAAACTTTTTCAAGGGCATATTGTTTTTCCCGTATCTGCTCAATGGCGTAGCCATCGGATTTATCTTCCTCTTTTTCTTCAAACCGGACGGCACCCTCGACACGCTTATGCAGGCCGTTGGACTTGGGCAGTATACCCAGCTCTGGCTGGGAAATCCGAATATTATTAACGTGTCGCTCGCAGGTGCATCTGTATGGAGATACATGGGCTTCAACTTCATCATTTTTTTGGGTGCAATCTCTTCAATACAAAAGGATGTCTATGAAGCGTCAGATATTGACGGGGCCAATCGCTGGCAGCAATTCCGCCACATCATCCTGCCGAGCATTACGCGTATCCTGCAACTCAACCTAATATTGGCGATTAGCGGCGCAATCAGTGCGTTCGATATTCCATACATTATGACCGACGGCTCCAACGGAAGTGAGACCTTTGTCATCCAGACCGTCCACTTGGCATTTAAGTACGGCAAGCTGGGCTTGGCATCGGCAATGGCCGTTGTGCTGCTGTTCATCGTCATTCTTGTTACACTCGTTCAGCGTGTCACCATGAAAGGGGAGGAATGAACGTGCATCAACTCAAATACACCCTGGCGGGCATATTCAAATATGCTTCACTCATTCTTGCAGCGTTCATTGCGCTGGTACCCATCGTCGTTGTGCTGTTTGCATCCCTCAAGACCAATGCTGAATATGCGACCAGCAGTCCCCTTGCCCCGCCAGCCAACTGGCTAAATTTTGCGAACTATACCAAGGCTTTTGTGGATGGCAACATGCTGGTCGGATTCAAAAATACAATAATTATCCTGATTATCTCCATTATAGGCGCTACCCTAACGGGTTCCATGATTGCCTATGTGCTGGATCGTTTCAAGTTTAAAGGCAAAAAAATCATGGTCGCTGCGTTCCTGCTCGCTACCCTGATTCCGAGTGTCACAACGCAGGTCGCCACATTCCAGATTATCAACGCGCTGGATCTGTTCAACACCCGCTGGGCAGCCATTGTGATGTACCTGGGTACAGATATCATCGCGGTTTATATTTTCCTCCAGTTCCTGGGTTCCATCTCGAACGCATTGGATGAATCCGCCATGCTGGATGGTGCCTCCTACTTCACGATCTACTGGAAAATCATATTGCCCCTGCTGAAACCAGCAATTGTTACGGTCATCATCGTAAAAGGGGTTAACATCTACAACGATTTCTACACGCCGTTCCTATACATGCCAAAGACCGATTTGCAGGTCATATCCACGGCCCTGTTCAAATTCAAGGGGCCATTCGGATCGCAGTGGGAGGTCATTAGCGCCGGTATCATGATTGCCATCATTCCAACGATGATCATTTTCCTGCTGCTGCAGAAGTACATTTACAATGGCTTCGCACAAGGCTCCGTTAAATAAAATACGAAGGGAGAAATGAAACGATGACCGTTATCGATAAGAAAAGTGTACAGATTATTGGGAATGCATTGCCGAATATGCCTTGGGAAGTTAAACCGGAGGGAACAGAAGGCCCGGTATGGAGACATTCCGCAAATCCGGTGATTCCTCGTAACCCAGTTAAGGGAGTAGCCCGCATTTTCAACAGTGCCGTGATTCCGTATGAAGGGAAATTCATTGGCGTGTTCCGCGCCGAAACGGTCAATGGCCGCCCGCATCTGCATATGGGATCAAGTGCAGACGGATTATCATGGACGATTGAAGAAGAACGCATTGCCTTTGTGGATGAGAACGGTGATCCATTCATGCCGAACTATGCGTATGACCCGCGTCTGGTCCAGGTCGAAGATACGTATTACATCATCTGGTGTACCGATTTTTACGGCGCCGCACTAGGTCTGGCGAAGACGGATGATTTCAAAACGTTTGTCCGACTCGAAAATCCAATGCTGCCGTTCAACCGCAATGGCGTGTTGTTCCCTCGCAAAATCAATGACAATTACGTCATGCTGTCCAGACCAAGCGATAGCGGACATACGCCGTTTGGAGATATTTTTCTGAGCGAAAGTCCGGATCTTGTGTACTGGGGCAAACATCGTCATGTCATGAGCAAAGGCGGTCAGGGCTGGTGGCAATCGGTCAAAATCGGCGGCGGGCCTGCCCCCATCGAAACGTCCGTAGGCTGGCTTATGTTTTATCACGGCGTAACCGGAACGTGCAATGGATTTGTCTATAGCATGGGTGCGGTCATTCTGGATCTGGATGAACCTTCGAAAGTGAAATATCGTTCCTCGAACTTCGTGCTGACGCCTGAGAAATGGTATGAGGAGCAGGGGTTCGTCGATAATGTCATCTTCCCGTGTGCCACACTGCAAGATGCGGAGACAGGACGGATCGCTATTTATTATGGAGCTGCAGATACGTATGTTGGCGTGGCTTATACAACCGTCGAAGAGATCGTGAATTATGTTATCGAGACCGACGAGGTAATCGCCGGAGACCGCGTAGTAGGCAAATTGTAATTGAAGTTTTAGTGAGGAAAGGGGCCCACAGCGTAATGCATATGGAGTACATCAAGGGATTTACATTTGGCTGGATGAGTGGCAAGGGAGACTTCCGCAAGCCGGAAGCAAAAGAATCCTTGCGGCTGATGGCTGAGCGAACAGGCAGTTCGCATGTCATTTTTGCACTGGCGGCACATCAGGATCATCCACAGGCTGTAGAGGTCAAATATCAGGGTGAGCATATGGTGGAAGATGATGAACTCGTTGAGATGATCCGTTATGCCCGCAAGATAGGGCTGCGTGTCATCCTGAAGCCGACCGTCAACTGCACTGATGGCACATGGCGTGCACACATTAACTTCTTTGATATTGATGTGCCGTGTGAGCCGAAGTGGAAGGACTGGTTCCACAGTTACACCCAATATCAAAAGCACTATGCAGCCATTGCGGAGCAGGAGAGATGCGAGATGTTCATCGTTGGCTGCGAGATGGTACAGTCCGAGCGTCGGAGTGAGGAATGGCGCGAAGTGATTGCAGCTGTACGTGAAGTATACTCCGGACTCGTGTCGTACAATACGGACAAGTATCAGGAAGGTCATGTGAAATGGTGGGATGCGGTGGATGTGATTTCATCGAGCGGATATTATCCCATCGGAGATTGGGAAGCGCAGCTGGACCGCATCGAACAGGAGATTGCCCCTTACGGAAAACCGTTTTTCTTCGCGGAAGCAGGGTGTCCCAGCCGCAGCGGTTCGGCGCAGGTGCCGAACGATTGGGGGCTTGTGGGCGTAGTGAGTGCCGAAGAACAGGAACGTTTCTATGAAGCGATGTTCCGGCATGCCAGTCAGCGTGATTGGGTCCGCGGATTCGGTCTGTGGGATTGGAGCGCACACCTGCATGATGAGCAGGATGCGCTGATCGATGACGGTTATGGTGTATACGGCAAGCCGGCCGAGAAGGTTATTCGCCGTTTTTATGAAGGTGTAGCTGTGGAAATTTAAGCTGTCCAAGCTGGAAAGTTACGTGTTGTAAGATGGATGAAATGTTAGGGTCATATTGAAAATGGTTATATTCATTCCCAAGATACTGCTGTGCTTCAAGCACGCAGTATCTTTTTCATTTTCACTGCCAAGATGGATCGGGTATTCAAGTCTCCGGTTATCAGCTCAAGTTGTCGCTTTTGGCAGGCAAAAAAGACTCTGTTTCATGCTTGCGGGCTTGTGCGCGGCAACGTATGATGGATAGAACATATCATTGAACAGGCACGGAAAGAATGGACGGTGTTGATCATGAACGAACGTGCGCATGGCTGGGTCACAGCTGAAGGGACATTGAATGAACAATCAATAACCAGCCGGGAGCGGCTCTACAAGGGGATGAATGGCAGGTATGTGGAGCGATTTACGGTCCATACCGGGGAGAGTTACATTTTCAAACCACTCACGAATCCTGGACAGCATGGGCGTGAACGGTGGATATCCCTGCATGTTCTGTCCTTGCTGCCATCTATCTATCCGCAGCTAATGGCTTCGTCTGAGGAAGAAATCGCCCCGGAACAGAGCTGGTTGATATACGAGGACCTTGGGCCGCTTGTGCATCAGCTGCAGGAAGATACGATGCTGTCCGCGGCTGTACATATGGCGGAATGGCACACACTCTGGGCATCCCATTGGGACGAGCTGCCGCGTGTGGGCCAGAAGCCATCCATTGGGGATATGCTGCTTGAACTCCGGGATTCGCAGGAATCAACGGATGATTTGCTGTCCAAGCTGGGAATGGCACTGTCTGTATCCGATTGGGACGAGATCAGGATGCTTATTCAAACGGCCGAAAAAGAGCTTCCGGTTGTCCTTTGTCACGGAGACCTGCATCCCGGCAATATGGCCGATGTGAGTGGCAGACTGGTCATTATTGATTGGGAACATGCACATCTGAATACGCCCCTCTGGGACCTATACCATTTGGTGGATCTGTCTCATCCGCTTTTTCCGAGACTCGTTACACCAGAGATTAGGGAGCGGATCATTCGGATGTATCTGGACGAATCGGAGCGCCGCGGAAAGCAGTTCCAGAGGGTTTCCTTCAAAAGGTGGTACGACGCATATGCCATTGTGTTCTCCCTTTGGATGCTGCGTTTGATTGATGCTGATCTGAAAAAGGCAGACTGTGTATGGCCCGAGGAGCAATTGCGCAATCAGTGGAGGGAAACGGCAGCAACGCTGGAACAGTGTATGAACCAGCTATTTACGGAATAGAAATGAGGGGACAGAGCATGCGCAAAGTAGGACTCGTTATGCGTAAAATTCAATTTACCGAAGCACAGGGGCCGCGCGTATTCGCCGATCGCCTGAAGCAGATTGGTCTGGAGCTGGGGGTGGATATTGTGTTCATATCGCCGGAGCGCCATGTGAGCGGGTACGACTGGCTGCCGGGTTATGAGCATGAGAAAGGCGACCTGGTGAATTATGATATCGTGCTTGACCAGATTTACAGCCAAAATATAGAGCATGTCATCTACACGGTGTCCGGGTTTACGTTCCTCAAGATGTTTCTCCCGAAGAGTGTATTGTTCCCGCATAGCTTCCCTGACCCGGCACTGACGGGCTATGAGATGATGAAGCCATTCTATACCATGGTGGATAAAGCCATTGTACAGACTGAGTTTTTGAAAACAGAACTTAGCCGCAACTTCGGCGTACATGACGTGAACGTTATCCCGATCGGCTTCAATGAGGAACTGGCGCACCGCCATTATGACCCCAGCCGGGTCGTGCATAACCGTGTGCTCTGGATCGGCCGGGATGAAGCGAATCGCCGTCCCGATCTGGTGCTGGAGTATGCCCGGCAGAACCCGGACAAGGAAGTGTACATGGTATTTGGCGGACGGCGTTACGAGGAGAGCATGAAGAAGTATGATATTCCGGACAATGTAAAACTTCAGTTTGCCTTGACCCAGGATGAGGTATTTACCCTGATGAACTCGGCCAAGGTATACTGGAGCTGCTCTGCGTTTGATACATTTGCGATGCCCCTGACGGAATCAATGGCCATGGGTAAAATGGTCGTGAAGCCGGAGCATGCGTGCTACGGTCATATTCGTTCTACGCATGCCTTTGCAGGCAATGAGGATAACTGGTTTGAACTGGTGAACATGGCTGCGGCAGCCCCGCGCAGTGTATCGGAGGACAACCGGGAGTATGCGTTCAGTGCGTTCTCCCGTACGATCATGAAAGAGGGATATCGGGAATTTTTCTCTCGCTGGCTGGGGTAACCCGTTTAGGTGCAGGGGTGAACTGTGCCGGGTTCCGGTGAGCGATTCCATGCGATGGATAGAAACGGAGATAAAGGCTTCTGATCGGGGGTTGAGGCCCGAATAGAAGCCTTTTTGCGTTGGAATAAACGGATGTCACAATGTGGTTTGAACAGGAGGTATATTATTTTGACCCGAATGAAATGGACATATTTTAGTATTTATCAAAAAAAATAGGGGTGTTATGCTGTGAGCGTAAGGAAGGAGTGATTCCCAAATGAAAGCGCTGTCTGCGAGAGAATATCAGATTTTGCATTTTCTATTGGAGCGTAGGGATTTCGTTCCGGTCAAAGAAATAGCCAGTCACATGAACTGGTCCGAAAAAACGATTTACAGGGAATTAAACGCCTTGGAACACAATTTGGATATTCGCGGGATTCGCCTCGAACGGAAGCCGGGAACAGGTATTGCGCTGGCTTTAACTCAGGAACAGACGATGGAGCTGAGGAGGACGCAATGGATTCCGGGAAAAAAGGTGGTGATGACCCTTTCCGTAGAGGCGAGGAGAATCAAAATATTGACGAATTTATTATATGATTCTCCTGAGGAAACCTCGATTAACAAGCTGTCAGAAGAATACTTTATTGGCAAAGCATCGATTGTGAATGATCTCAAGGCGATTGAAGAAAGAATTGAACCCTTTCAGCTGCGATTGGAAAAAAGCCAGCTCGGTACCCGTCTGATCGGTTCGGAGATTGATATCCGCAAAGCCATGGCTTCTCTGATTCATGAACTTGTGAGTGAAGATCGGAAGGAAGAACAAGAGCATGAGTCCCGAATTGATGGCAACACACTGGGTGAATTGATAAATCATTTTGGCACGGGTCCGGTAGAAGGGATTCAACGCATTCTGGAAGAGACCGAGCAACAATTAGGATATACCATAGGCGACCCATATTACATCAACATGCTGACTCACCTGCTGATTTGTATCCGCAGACTGAAGAGGGGCAAGGTAATTCGCTTGACTGATGGCATTCCCGATCATCCAGTAACGGACCCAAATGTACATTCCATCGCGAAAGCCATGGCCGAAAGGATCAGGGAACAATACGGATTGAAATTGCCAAGTGAAGAGATCTATTTCATTTATCAATATCTGATTTCATCAGGAATGAGTGTCCCGTCCCTTAACTTTGAGTTGTCAGGTCTGATGGACAAAGCTTGTCCGGAGTCCAAAGCGATGGTCAAGGAATTGATTCAGACCGTATCCGGTATGATCCGATGTGACCTCACAACAGACGAACAGTTGTACAAGGGTCTGATTATTCATTTCAAACCGATGCTGAACCGTCTAAAATACAACATTTCCATTAATAATCCTCTGCTGGAGGATATACGCAAGGCGTATGCTGAGATCTTCTCTCTGGTCCGTCTGGGAATGCTGCCAATTGCCCAAGCCTGCGGATTGAATTCGTTTAGTGATGATGAGATAAGTTACCTGGTACTTTATTTTCAGGCATCCATTGAGAAACACAATAAAAAGAAAAGAGTTATCCTGGTCTGCTCTACTGGAATAGGCACCTCTCATTTGCTGAAAAACCGGATCAATCGTTCATTTCCCGAATGGGAAGTTGTTGACGTCATTTCGGCAAGCTGGTTTAACCGGATTGAGGATTGGACGGAAATTGATCTGATCATATCTACCGTTAAACTGGAGCATCAGGATCTGCCGGTGGTGTATGTCTCGGCGCTCTTAAATGACACGGATGTCAGCTTAATCAAGGCCAAGTTTAACGAGGAGAAGTTGAATCAACATCACAACAAGGTGTTTTCGTTTCCGCTGCTCGGGGCGTACTTTCACCCATCTTATTTGCAGATTGAAACGAATATGAAGGAACAGTCCACAGAAGGGACAGCGTCCCGTCAGAAGCTGCTTGCATCAATACTCAAACACGCAGGCGCTAACATGGAGAACCGGACATTTGCCGAGGCCAAGCTGAATAAACGTTTGTCCGTTTTCCTGATCCGCAGTGATGTAAACGTCAATCCGATTGTTGGTTTCAATATTATCCAAGGCGAATCGGAAAATAGCAGACTGGAAATTGTGATCGCTTTCTTTAACGATGGACCAATAACTGAATTGCTGATAGAAATACAGAGCTTGTTGATGTGCAGGCGTATGTATGAACAGATCATGAGAGTAACTACACCTTTGGAGCTTGTCGAGATATTACAGTCCAAGCACGACCAGGAGGAGGACCATTATGGATATAACCAAGATTATCAACGAACGGTTGATTAAGCTGGATCTAAAAGCAAGAACCAAGGATGAAGCCATCGAGGAACTGGCAGATTTGCTGGAAAAGGATGGCGCCCTTTCCTCCAAGGAAGAGTTTATCAAGGACGTTTATTTAAGAGAGGAAGAAGGTCAGACCGGCCTGGAGAATCATGTTGCGATTCCTCATGGCAAATCGGCGGCTGTCCTCAAAACCTCGCTCACCATCGGGCGGACAGAACACCCACTTGAATGGGAAACCCTGGACGGCAAACCTGTCCATGTCGTTATTTTGTTTGCCGTACGGCTTGTGGACCGGAATACAACCCACATGAAGCTGTTGGTCCAGGTTGCCAGTATGCTTGCTGATGAAGAGGTATTGGAACGTTTGATGCATGAGCCTGATCCGGCCCAGATTATGGAGCTGTTTGCCCGTAGGGAGAGCGTATCGTAGAATAAGGCCATTCTGGTTTTCAATAAAATGGGAGCACACCTACATCATTTGGAGGGATACTGATGAACATTGTAGCCGTAGCCGCATGCACTGCTGGTATTGCCCACACGTATATTGCCAAGGAAAAATTGATCAAAGGGGCGAAAGCCCGCGGACATGAGATAAAAGTGGAGACCCAAGGCACCATAGGAACTGAAAACGAGCTTTCCAGGGAAGAGATCAGAGCTGCTGATATTGTCATTGTGGCTGCAGATATCAAAATCGGTGGAGAAGAACGGTTCAAAGGCAAACGGGTTATCCGAGTGAAAACCGAAACGGTCATTAAAGCCCCGATTAAATTCATTGAAAAGGTGGAGCAGTCTTTAGGGGTATCCTCATAAAAAGGGAGGCGAGACGATGAGCGCAAAATCCAATCACGCAGGTTCAGTAATCAAAGGCCATCTGTTAACAGGAATTTCCTACATGATTCCTTTGATCGTTGCTTCAGGGCTGTGTATCGCGCTGGGTCAAATTTTAGGAGGAGCCGATGTGGGTAAGGCGGAAGGTACCATTCCGTATATGATTAACCAGATCGGCGGTTGGGGAATGGGGCTGGTTGTACCTTTAATTTGCGCAGCGATTGCTTATTCGATCTCCGACCGTCCCGGAATTGCTCCAGGATTAATTGTTGGTTTTATATGCAGTCAGATTCAAGCGGGATTCATCGGTGGGATGTTGGGAGGATTTCTGGTGGGTTATGTCGTTCTCGGTATCCGAAAATATGTGAAGCTGCCTAAGTCCATGCAGGGATTAATGCCCGTTCTCGTTATTCCGTTTCTGGCTACGTTGATTTCCGGTTTATGTATCTTCCTTGTTATTGGTCAGCCGATTGTCTGGCTGCAAGGCAGCCTCACCCATGTGCTTGAATCGATGCAGGGGGGTTCCAAATTTGCACTCGGGGCCATTCTGGGCTTAATGGCTACCTTTGACTTCGGAGGACCTGTTAATAAAACGATGTCACTGTTTGCTGATGGAATGTTGGTCCAAGGTATCTATGGGCCTGAGGCTGTCAAGTTTGTGGGGTCCATTATTCCACCACTGGGGATTACCCTATCTTATTTCCTGACGAGAAACAAATATACAGCAGCAGAAAAGGAATCGTTAAAGGCCGCATTTCCAATGGGAATATGTATGGTTACGGAGGGAGTAATTCCGATTGCGGCAAGGGACCTGATCCGGGTGGTGACTTCCTGCGTCATCGGCTCAGCGGTAGCTGGTGGACTGATTATGATCTGGGGCGTTGAGGCTCCAGTGCCACACGGGGGATTATTCGTTGTACCTCTCTTCACGCATCCATGGCTGTTTATGACCGCTCTCCTCATTGGAACGGGGATTTGTGGAATAACCTTATCTCTGTTAAAGAAGCCAGTAACGGCCGTGGATGAAGAATTCGACGACACTGAAGATGAAAGCGTAAGCTTCGATGACATTGTGTTCAAAGTTGAGTAAGGCCCACTAAGATGATAGCGCTTACTACTAAATTGATACAATCCAAAGGAGATGTGAACTTATGTTGATTACGATGAAGGAATTGCTTAAGGTAGCCAAAGAACACAAATTCGCGGTAGGAGCATTTAACGTGGCGGACAGTACATTTTTGAGAGCGGTTATTGAGGAGGCGGAACATTCCAATTCACCGGCCATAATTGCCATCCATCCTACGGAACTTGAATTTTTGACCGATGAATTTTTCGCATATGCCAGCCAGCGTGCACATGCCAGCCATGTTCCACTGGTTATCCATCTCGATCATGGGGGGTCCATTGCTGATATCATCCGGGCGATCAAGTGTGGATTTACTTCCGTCATGATTGATGGTTCTCTGCTCCCTTATGAAGACAATGTGGCTATTACAAAACAAGCGGTGGAGATTGCACACGCCGTCGGCGTATCTGTTGAAGGGGAATTGGGAACGATTGGGCAGACCGGTAACTCTATCGAAGGCGGCGTATCGGTGGTCACTTACACGGATCCGGCTCAGGCGGAAGATTTTGTGGCACGTACGGGTATCGACACATTGGCAGTGGCCATCGGTACAGCCCATGGCATATATCCCAAACATATTAAACCGGAGCTGCAAATGGATATCCTAAGAGAAATCAATCAATTGGTAGACATTCCTCTCGTTCTTCACGGGGGATCCGCAAACCCCGATCAGGAGGTCTCGGACTCCGTTCAGCTGGGCATTTGTAAAATCAATATTTCCAGCGATATGAAATATTCATACTTCAAAAAAGCTCGTGAAATTTTAAGCACAACGGAATTATGGGACCCTAATGCCATTTATCCGGAATGTATTGCCGAGGCCCAGAGCGTCATTCGCTATAAAATGAATCTGTTCAATTCGGTCGGCAAAGCGGATTTATACAAGGGACTGCGTTATGAACAACGCCAGGCTGAAAGTGTAAGCCTTTACTGAGCCTGCTGGCAGGCACAAGACACCATAAGAACTATGCCAATTTCATATCTTGAAACCTCCTTGAAGCCCTCATTCACGAATTCGATTTATCGTGAATGGAGGGCTTCATAATGTGATAAACTCTACACGTATTCAGAACATATAGCGTCAGTGTTAATTTGGAGAAATGTGTGGAGGAGAAGGGGGCGTATAAGTGAAAGGTCTTATTATATTGATACTCCTTATTTGGATCGCATTGCTGTTCTTTGGATGGCTCATCTATCGATTGCAAGGTCGGCAGATGACATGGGCCCAATATATTCTGCCTTGTGTGGCGGTGTTGGGCGGAGCAACTATTATCATGATTAGTGTAGATATTGGCGGCTGGAACGGGATTGGATATGCCCTAATAGGAGTGTCTCTCATGACTTCTGGTCTGCTCACGCTGATTACGATCATTATTGTGGATGTGGTTATGCGGCGACGCAGAAGGAACTAACTAGGATAGGACGAGTAGACTGTACAAAGGATGAATTCGGCCGATGGAATGGTTGCAGGAATGCATTCGTCTGTGATATATTGGCATTAATTATGACAAGGGAGGTGAAGACAGGTGAATCACGAGATGCTTAACAACCGTATTAGCCAGCTGCCGATTGCTATGGCTGGCATTGTTCACACTTTTCGCTACAACGGGAGAAGTCTGTCCAATTTTGAATATACGGAAGTTAACCATTGCGAGAAGATGCCTGCCTTGACCTCATTCGGACGATAAGCGATTAAGCTTGAATTCTGAAGGGCCGCGGAGCTAACCTCTGCGGCTCTTTTTGTGTTGCGGTCAGGATCTTCCATACCATAGGAGGAACCTTATTATGATGATCATTAGTGCGCAACAACTGACTCAATACCACGGAGCACATCTGGTGCTGGACGGCATTACCTTTGAAATTATGGAGGGTGACAAAGTCGCTCTGATTGGCCGCAACGGCAGCGGCAAAACGACACTCATGCGTTTGATGGCCCGGCTGAATCAGCCGGACGAGGGGCAATTGATGATTAAGAAAGATACACGGATCGGTTATGTGGCCCAGGTTCCCGAAGGACTGGATGATTATACGGTGCTGGATGTGCTCGGTCTGGGATTCAAGGATCTGATGGAGTGCCGCAGCCGTATGAAAGAGATGGAGCAGCAGATGTCTGACCCGAATTATGCAGCTGATCCAGACCAATTGGAACGTTTGTTGAAACGATATGCTGCCCTGCAGGAACAGTTTGAACGTGAGGGCGGCTATGAGATGGACGCACGGATTGACCAGGTGGCGGACGGTCTGGATATTGCCAAAACACACTACGGCTGGAGGTTCGGTTCCCTTTCCGGAGGAGAGCAGACCCGCGTCGTGCTTGCTTCACAGCTGATCGTCCGTCCTGATCTGCTGCTGCTGGATGAGCCGACCAACCACCTTGATCTGGAGCGGGTCGAATGGCTGGAAGGCTTTCTTCGGGAATATACGGGTACGATTGTGCTGATCTCCCATGACCGTTATTTTCTGGATCGGGTGGTGACACGGACACTGGAGCTGGAGGATGGCGAAGCGCAAACGTCAACAGGTGGTTATACGGAATTTATGAAGGTGAAGGAACAACGGCTGCTGCAGCAATTTGAGGAGTTCAAAGAGCAGCAGAAGGTCATGAAGAAAATGAAGGAAACGATCCGCCAGTTGGAGGAATGGGGACGCATTGGCGGGAATGAGAAGTTCTTCCGACGGGCCGCTTCGATGCGCAAAGCACTGGAGCGGATGGAGCAGGTGAAGCGGCCTGTGCTGGAGCGGCGCAATGCTGATTTCGATGTACGTCCTACAGACCGCACGGGACGCCGCGTGGCGGTGATCGAACAGGTGGAGAAGGCCTATGGAGAACGTCCGATCCTGCGCGGCGTTTCAGCGCTGCTTGAATACGGGGACAAAATTGCCCTGATTGGCCGAAACGGTTCAGGCAAGACCACATTGTTCAAGCTGCTGCTTGGAGAGGAGCAGCCGTCTGCCGGTCAGCTTGAATGGGGAGCACGCGTGGATGTTGGCTATCTGGCCCAACAAGAGGAGCCTTCCAATCCGAAACTGAGCGTACTTGAACACTTCCGTCTGGAGGCTGGCGTGGAAGAAGGCGAAGCACGTGGCATTCTGGCCAGATACCTGTTCTACGGGGCAGACGTATTCCGCTCGGTAGGGCAGCTATCCGGGGGAGAATGGACTCGCCTACGGTTATCTCTGCTGGTGCATCGTAAGCCAAACGTACTGCTGCTGGATGAGCCAACCAACCACCTGGATATCGCTTCTAGAGAAGCGCTGGAAGAGTCGCTGGTTGACTTTGAAGGTACAGTGCTAGCCATCTCTCACGATCGCTACTTCGTGAACCGTATTGCTTCACGTGTCTGGGAACTGGAGAATGGGGAGATGACCACTTATCTCGGGGACTATGAAGCTTACCGGGAGAAAAAGCTTGATTTGCAAGCTCGTGCAGGTGCGGCAGGTCAGCATGCCGTTACGATTGCAGCACCGCCTCGCGAAAGTGCCGGATCTAAGGATCAGCGTGCTTCTCATCAAGGGGAGAGCGGAGCCGGGAAAAGACAGTCGTCCGAGCAGCTCGAACAGAAGCTGGCTCGTCTTGAGGCACAGATTCAGGAGCTTGACCATCAGCTTGAATTGCAGGCAAGCTCTGCCGAGCTGGAACAGCTGTGGAACGAGCGCGAGCAGCTGTCGGGTGAATACAACGAGATGCTGGCCCAGTGGGCTGAGATGTGATGGTTAGTCGGGAATCAGAATAAACGGGGGTCGGAGATTGTCTCCGGCCTCTTTTATTTCTGGATCATGATCATGGATACAGGCTTAATTACAAATGCAGCAGGTTTCAAAAGGCGCAGGGTCATCTGTTCTTTTTTACATGTCATAGGGAATAGTGTAACTTTTTCCCTTCTCATGCGTTAAATACGTTTGTATGATTTGAAGCGGCTCACCATAGAGCTACACAAAAGGGAGGTTATCGTTATCTATTACGCTTTGACTTATCGAAGCTGGTCGGATGATCGTCAGGCTGAGACCGGGCAGCTGGAGCATGTATCCGTCACCCGAGATGAACTGTTTATGCGCAAACTGGTGGATGCAACCCTAATGAAAAACAAACTCTGGGCCCACCTGTCCAATGAGTGCGAGGATCTGCGGGATCATGCGATCTATGTGACTGCGTACGACAGCCAAATGCCAGCAGATTACGGTACAGCGATTGCGGACGCTGCACTGGCCATGTGTAAAATGTCCTCCATGTACAGCGCAGAGTACATGCTGTGGAATGGAAAGACGTTTCAGGAGCTGGAACTGGCAGACTCCTCCTCGTATACGATGGAACTCGCCGAACGGCTGCTGGACCATTATATGGTTCGAAGCGGAATGACGTATGAATTCGTGTATTCCGTGCTGGATGCGGATCGCCGGAAAGTGTTGTTTTTTATGAAGGAGGTTGACCTGTAAATGACAGAAGAAGAGCGGCACTATTCATCGAAACCCGGATCAAAGGCGAAGCTGGTTGCCTTTTCCCTGATGCTGGCCGTACCTGCGGTGTTGTCGGGCTGCGGCAGCAACGACGAGTGCGACCCGGATTATGACACCGGTTGTGAGTATGATTCCAGCAGTGGGCATTATTATTATGGCGGTTCTTACGGTGGCAGCAGCAGTAGTAGTAAGGACAGCTCCTATAGTAAATCGAAGTCCAAATCGAGCGGCTTTGGCAGCTTCTTCCGCAGTTCGGGAGGCTAAAGATTATGAGGCACATCCACTCATTGCCATATCGTCACGAAGAGGTGTTTGCGGGCGAAGCCGGGCAGCATGTCCCGTATCACCGGATGTATGGCAAACAATATTGCATACCCTCACTAACCCTGTATACACCGGAAGAGATGCAGGAATTGCAGCGTGCAGTTGTACAAATCGACGGCATATACTGCAAAGTCATGCGGTTTATCCAGCAGTACATGCCGGATAGCTTTCTGGAACAGCAGCTGGGTATTCATCCAGGGCTCATTGCAGCAGCAAGGATGGAGACGGTGACTGGCGGCATCACGCGTCAGGACTGGATTATCGGTGAGGCCGGATTCAAGTGTATTGAAAATAATACCGACACGCCTACCGGCATACCCGAAGCTGCTGTTCTGGAGCGCATTTTGGTAGGCATGGCTGAAGATAAGGCCTTCAGGGCGCCATCGGCAGATATGGATACCTGTATCCGGGATTGTTTTCGCGGGTGGCTCGAGTCCTATGCCGAGCAGGGGCTGCGAGGGCCGGTGACATTTACTTCATTTGGTGAGCATGTGGAGGATCGGACCAATACGGAGTATCTGATGAAACGCTGCCAGGAGGCCGGATATGAGGTGCGCTATGCTCCTCTGGAGGAGCTCGAGATTGTTCCCGGTGATGCACTATATCATGATGGACATGAGATTCAGCTGCTGTATCGTCTGTATCCGCTGGAGTATCTCGTTGATGACCGGGATGAGACAACAGGTGTGGACATTGGCGCCGCACTGCTTGAGCTGGTACAGGAAGGGCGGCTTGGCCTGATGAACCCCGTACAGCATGTCCTGATGCAGAGCAAAGGCTTCATGGCTGCGATCTGGTCACTCTATGAGCGCAATGAACAGACGCCGGAGTACTGCGGTTTTCGGCTGTTCAACAATGCGGAGCTCGAATCCATTTCGCGGTATCTGCTGCCCACCTATTTCGAAGCAGGACCCTTTGAACTGGAGTCCACACCCTATGTGGAGAAAAGCTATTGGGGCCGTGAGGGCCGAGGTACGCTGCTGCTGGGTGAAGGAACGGAGAGTAATGCGTCAGGAGCAGGACTGGACGAGGATGAAGAAATTGCCGCCTATTATAACAACCAGCCCAAGATCTATCAGCAGCTGGTTCCGATGGAACAGGCAAGCATCCGGACAGAGGACGGGGATTATAGCGGCTATCTGCTTACAGGCGTGTTTGTCATTGGTGGACGTTTTGCCGGTGTACTGCCCCGAATCGGGGAGAAAGTGACCGGAGATATGGCCTATTATTGTGCGGCTGCGGTCAATGAACGTATTGGATGATGAGGAGGAGTAGGAATGGATAATTTGGGATTGAACCTGCTGAATGTGGCGGTGGGTGTCGGCATTCTGCTGGTGGTATTGGTATGTGGGTATTTTGCTTTTAGCAAACTGACCCGGTATAACGATAGTGAGGAAATCGCCAAAGGCAACGAAGCGGCGGGCATGTATATGGGCAGTAAGCTGCTGGGACTGTGCATCATTGTCGGTATGGTGTCCTTCTCCACGCATTCATGGCTGGATATGCTGCTGTGGTCTGTGCTGGGAATCATTATTCTGTGTCTGGTCTATATTATATTTGATTTCCTGATTCCCAAAATGCGTGTATGCGAGGAGATCGAAAGAGGCAATATGGCGGTAGCACAGCTGCTGCGTTCCATTATCATCGGCGTTTCCATCGTCATCGGTACGTTTTTGATGTAAAATGTACCCTAGCAATAAATGATAATTTAGAGGGAATATAATAATTACACATGAACGAAGAGGACAGAAAAAATCTGGAGAAGCGAAGCGTTCGCCTTTATCATCGGATTTTCACCTTGTCAGAAGGTATAAAAAAATCTGAGGATAACAGCGATCGTAAGATTGTTCTGTGCTTGGAGTGCAAGCGTGTATTTCTTATGTGTTCGTTCTAAATGAATATCAAACGGAAGAAGGAGCGCGGCATCATGAGAAAAGTCATCATTGATACAGATACAGCAGGAGACGATACGATAGCGATCCTGACAGCACTGCACCACTTCCAAGTGGAAGGTATCACGATTACGGGCGGTAACGTCCAATTTGACCAAGAGGTTGAAAATGCCCTGTACACCGTACAGGTTGCTGGACATGGCGGCAAGGTGCCTGTGTACAAAGGGTGCGAACGTCCGCTGATGGCCTACGGGCAGGCTCAGCACCGCACGGTGGAAGATGTGCATGGTGACGATGGCATGGGCGGAGCGCATTTCCCCAAGGCAGATCAGCGTCCCGAAAGCGGCCACGCGGTTGATTTTATCATTGAGAAAGTGCATGCCAATCCCGGAGAGATCTCTCTTCTTGCGATTGCACCCCTGACCAACATTGCGATGGCGATTCAAAAGGACCCGACGATTATTCCAGAGATTGCTCATCTCTATATCATGGGCGGTACGAATAATGCACTGGGCAACATTACGCCAGCGGCGGAGTACAACTTCTACGTTGACCCTGAAGCTGCCAAAATTGTACTGCATGCCGGCATTCCAACAACGATGGTTGGCTGGGAGATGTGTACCCAATATTCCGTTATGGATGATGACGACCATGCAGAAATTGCAGCGCTCGGAACATCCGGAGCCGATTTCTTCACAGCGATCAACAAAGTGGTTATGCAGTTCAACAAGTCAGTACATAAGCTGAATGGAACCACACACCCGGATACACTACTGATGGCGGTAGCAGCAGATGAATCGCTGATGACGAAGTCCGGTCAATATTACGTGGATGTGGAAGCCGCAGGAGAACTGACGCGTGGATACAGCGTGGTGGATATCAACGGACGTTTCGGCAAAGAGCCCAACGTACGCGTATGCGAAGGCATCGATCGCCCGAAATTTAAATCCCTGCTGTTGGATGTCTTATCAGCTATTCAATGAACCAAGAAATCTTGGCACGACAAGCCCACCTGCTCGGTAAGGATCAGGTGGGCTATTTTCGTATATTCAGTTAGCCTTGCTGCGACAAAAAGGTACGGATTCCGGTGGTGACCAGGTCGTGGTCTTCCTCATCGGGCAGACCCGATACCGTAATTGTGCCAATCTGTCCCTGACCCTCCACAATCAATGGAAAGCCGCCGCCAGCCAGTACAAAGTCAGAGGAGGGCAGACCGAAATCCTGCTCAAGCGTTTTATTCTCACTGCGCAGACGCAGAGCGGTATGCCATGAACTGGAGGAGAAGTGGTTTACCACGTTGTTTTTGCGCCGGATCCAATCCTCGTTGTCCGGATGGGTGCCTTCCATCGCATGTAGGAACAGGCGATGGCCACGGAGGGTAACATCGATGGTTACGGCCTGTGAACGGCGTTTCGCCTCCTCAATCAGATGGATTCCAAGCTTTAGTGCCAGTTCAGAATCGAATGTACGAAATACCAAATCCTTTTCTTCCTGCTGCATTTCCTTTAGTCTCTCTATCATCGTTAGATTCAATTTACAAGCAGCCCCTTTACATGTGTAAGTTCATATCTACATTCGACGTAGGATAGGGCGGTCCCTTCCGGATACAGGCTGGTTATGTAATCGCTCTCTAACTTGCATTTCGTAGCAGCCCCATTTGGAGACATGACTTTGGCTGTGGTAAAGTGAAGGAAACGTAACGTTGGAGATCCCACAGGTTTACATAGGATAGGGCAAAACGAGATAGGGAGGAGGAGAGACAACATGCTGTTTTATTTTATAGCATTGCTGGTTACTCTGGTGGATCAGGGAACCAAAATGGCCGTAAGGATGTATATGGAAGTCGGAGACATGATGAGGCTCGGTGACTCGGGCATGCAGCTGCAGCACTATGAGAATAGCGGCATGGCGGGAAGCATGTTTCAGGGGAATGCGCGTCTGTTCGGCGTTGTTGCCATTCTGTTCATTGCCGGCATTTTATATTATCGGAGAAAAGGTGAGATTCGCGGTTTCTGGATGCAGGCAGGGGCAGGCTTCATGGTCGGTGGAGCTTTGGGCAATGCCATCGACCGTTTTGTATTTGCAAAAGTGACGGATTTCCTCGTATTTCCGTCCGGGCGGGGTATTCTTAACCTGGCTGATGTAGCCATTAATATCGGTGTGGTGCTCCTGGTGATCGGAATGCTCATCCGTGCATTTCAGAGTTACCGGGCCAAGCGATTGCGCAACGCCTTGCCCAAAATTGAACGTCAATAATGCGATAGAAATGGAGTTTTTGTAATCACGTAAAGTGGAAAGAAGAAGGACATTGGATAGGTGCCAATGTCCTTCTTTTTGTTATGCAGCAGCAATTACTGGAAAATACACCCATGATTCATTTTTGTCGAAACCGTTTTAGAAATAGAAAAGGGTTGAATGACCAACCCTGTGTTATAGAGCAGGTGGAAGAATTAACTATATGGTTATTCCACCGATGTAATGGGTATATCTTAACGTATATAAAGTGATGCTGTGATTTACACCATAACGGAGAGTGCAGGACCAATCGAAGAAACGTAGCGTTCCAGTTTATCACCGGCTTTTCCCCTTGTATAAGAGGATCCAAAAAATCTGGGGATAACAGGGATCGAAAGATGGTGCTGCAATCGGAGTGGCATGGTGCAACACACATTCATTCATTTTATGAAAGCTGAGGGAGGTACAACATGAGAACATCGCTTACCAAGGCACTCGGGACAATGTTGCTATGTGGAATAATGGCTGTGCTCCTATCCTCTTGTACAAGTGGAGAGAGCGCAAACGGCAAAGTGCAGATCGAATTTTTCCAAAATAAACCCGAAGCCAAAGCAACCTTTGACGAATTGATCAAAACATTCAATGCGGAGCATTCCGATATACAGGTCACTCAGGTGAACCCGCCGGATGCGGAGACCGTGTTGAAGACTCGTGTAGTAAAGAATGACGTACCGGATATTATGGCCATGGGTGCAACCGATACCTATTCGATTCTGGCCCAAAGTGAGATTTTTGCTGATCTGACGGACAGCTCACTGACCAAGACCATTGATCCGAATTACATACAAATGCTGAAGGATGTCACGGGCATGGAGGAAGTGACGGGTATTCCTTACGCAACAAATGCAAACGGCATCATGTACAACAAAACGCTGTTTAAGGAAATGGGGCTGGACGTTCCCAAGACATGGGATGAGCTGATTGCTACTGCCCAAAAGATCAAGGACGCGGGCAAGATTCCATTTTACTTTACATACAAGGATGACTGGCAGACCAATCTGCCGTTCAATGCACTTGGACCTAACTTGGTTGGTATCGATTTCTATCTGGAGCGTCGCGAGAACAAGGTGACGTTCAAGGAGAAATACCGCGAGGTAGCAGAAAAGCAGCTTGAACTAATGAATTACGGTCATGGGGACAACTTCGGTAAGGCCTACTCCGACGGTAACCGGGCTTTTGCCAATGGCGAAGCATTCATGTATATCCAGGGAACCTGGGCGATCTCCGAGATTCGCAAAGCTAACCCGAATGTGGATATCGGCTTCTTCCCGTTCCCGACCGGAAATGATCCAAGCCAGATCAAGCTGGTGAACGGCATTGACTCCCTGTTTACGATCTCTGCGGATACGCCAAACCGGGAGCAGGCTGAGGAGTTTATCGCCTTTCTGCTGGAACCGGAAAATATCGGGAAATACATTGAAGAGCAAACGCTATTTGCAGCGGTCGAAGGTGTGGAGCAGGACGATCCTGCGGTGCAGGAGCTGACCCCTTATATCGAGCAGGGCAAAGTGATTGATTTTGCCGATCACTACATTCCGGCTGCGGTGCAGCTGAATTCCATCGTACAGTCCTTTTTGCAGAACAAAGACATCGACAACTATCTGGATACACTCGACAAAGAATGGGACAAGGTAGCCAACCGGCGTTAACGCCTAGTCCGAAGGAGGATGGAGTATGAACAAACGTATGGCACCCTATTACTGGATGACGGTTCCGGCGGTGGTATTGTTCTTCGTGTTTATGACGCTGCCGGCTCTCCAGGGGATTTATTATTCCTTTACGAACTACAATGGCTTCGGGAAAAGTTATGATTTCGTTGGCTTCAAAAATTATTTTAACCTGTTTCAGGATGACAATGTGGGCAACGCCTACTGGTTCACATTTAAGTTTGCCATCGTAGTGACCATTCTGACCAATATTCTGAGCCTGCTCATCGCACTCGGGCTGAATGCCAAGATCAAGTTCCGCAACTTTTTCCGCGGCATCTACTTCCTGCCCAACATTCTGAGCGTGCTTATTGTAGGTTACATATTCAATTACCTGTTCTCCAACGTGTTCCCGATCTGGGGACAAAACCTGGGCATCAATGCCCTATCAACCAACATTCTCGGTAGCGAGAGCCTGGCATGGATCGGGATCGTTATCGTGGCTGTATGGCAATCGGTAGCACTCAATACGATCCTGTATCTGGCGGGATTGCAAACGATACCAACAACGCTGTACGAGGCATCCAACCTCGACGGTGCAGGCAAATGGCGTGAATTCTGGAGTATTACCTTCCCGCTCATTGCACCGTTCTTCACCATCAATATGGTGCTGGCCATGAAGAACTCCCTGATGGTCTTCGATCAGATCGTTGCCTTGACGAATGGTGGACCTGGACGGGCAACGCAATCCATCTCTCACCTGATCTATACCGGTGGATTTGAAGGTGGAGAATATGCGTATCAATCTGCGAACTCGGTTATTTACTTCATCGTTATTGCGGTGATCTCAATTCTGCAAATCCGGTTCCTGCAAAGAAGGGAGATGGATCTGTAATGAGAAGTCGTACACGCACCAACTGGCTGGTTATGCTGCTCGTTATTTTGGGCACATTGTTTATTCTATTTCCACTCTATATGACGGTTACGATCGCTTTGAAAAATCCGGAGCAAATGGCTCAGTCCGTATTTGCCTTCCCGACCACATTGCACTGGGAGAACTTCGCAAGTGCCATCGACATGACGAACTTCTTCCAATCGTTCCGTAACAGTGCTATCGTTACTGCATCGACCGTCATTCTGACGCTCCTTAGTAATTCCATGGTGGCTTATGCGATCGCGCGCAATATGGAGAAACGCAAGTTTTTCAAAGGGCTGTACTATTACTTCGTCAGTGCGATGTTCATTCCGTTTCCGATCATCATGCTGCCGATTGTCAAACTGACATCTTCGCTGGACATGACGAATCTGCTTGGCTTGATCTTATTACATACAGTGTATGGACTCGCCTTTAACGTATTCGTGTATGTTGGATATATCCGGTCCATTCCGGTGGCGCTGGAGGAAGCAGCTTTTGTGGATGGGGCAACAACCTGGGGAACGTTCTGGAAAATCATTTTCCCGCTCATGGCACCGATCAGTGCTACGGTTGGTATTCTGACATGTCTGTCCACCTACAACGACTTCCTGCTGCCGCTCATCATTATCAGTGACCCGGCACAGTACACGCTGCCACTGGTGCAATACGTCTTCCAGGGTCAGTTCAATACCGACTTCAACCTGGCGTTTGCATCCTATCTGCTGGCCTTGCTGCCGATGATTATCATCTATCTCTTTGCTCAGAAGTGGATCATCAACGGGGTAACCCAAGGCTCTGTAAAATAAAGGGTTGTGAATATAGAGAGGCGGACCTAAGTGTCCTCCTCTTTTTTTATTCCAAGAAGCACTCCGAACGTTTCAAACGGATTGATTAACCCAGGAAACTGTGCTATTTTTTATTCGTTAGTTTAATCATTAAACAAAGAAAGCGAGCGCTTCCTTTTTGCAAGCGCTTTAATTAAATACGTGAATGAAGCCAGCATCGGTGTACTCAGTCTCAAGAGCAAGGGAGTAGGATGGTGGTTTTTTTACATGCAGAAAGGAGAACGGACGGAGTTGCAGGGGAAAACAGGGCGCTATACCTCGCTTCGCAATCAGATCTTCGTCGGTTTCGTCATGGTGATGCTCATTGTTCTGCTGCTCGCAGGCGTAACGGCCTATGACCGGGTGGCTGCGTTGCTGAAGAGCAATGCCGAGAAACATATCCATCAGACCGCAGTGCAGGCCAGCGGGCGGTTGGACGCCCTCATTGCACAGGTGAACTCCCTGACGGCCCAGGTCGCGGATGATTCGTATGTGCAGCGTCTGCTTAGTGACGAGAAGCGTGGCAAACCGGCCACCTTTAATCAACGCCAAGCACTGTTGCAGATTGCAGGCAGCTATCAATCTTTTATTAACGGGGCACAAAGTATGGAGATCTACACAACCGGTTATAACCGGATTTTCCCGATGGATGACCGATCCCTGGATCTCAGAGTGGAGCGCAGCTGGATCACCCAAGCGGATGAAGGCAAAGGCAGATTAGTGTGGGCAGGCTCTGACCCTGAAGACCCGGGTGTACTTCTCGCCATTCGTCGAATCAACCTGCTGGATCATTCTTTTGAACATGGGGGCTATGTTGTGGTGCGGATGCAGCGTAGTTTTTTTCAACTGAATGATTCGAATGAGGCTGAGGGTTTGCAGGATTCCATCCTGCTGCTGGACGGCGATGGTGAAGTGGTGACTTCCAATCTGCAGATTAACCTTGATCCCAAGGCCATTTTGGACAGTGGATCCGTCGTTCAGAACGGAGAGGAATCCTATATCGTTGTCCGCCATAAGTCCGAGCTGACGGGATGGACACTTGCTGTGCTGACACCGCTAGGAGAAACAACCGAAGGGGTATCGATCCTGAGAACAGCGCTGCTCGTTTCGGGAATCATTGGTGTGGGGCTGTTTCTTGTGATGTCCTTTTTTCTGTCCACCATGATCACACGTCCGTTGATTCGGCTGATGCGGGCCATGCGCGGGGCACAGCCCGGAGCGATGAGACCGAATCTGATGGTTAGCTCCACCATGGAGATCAATGAGCTGAATGATGTGTATAACCAGATGGTTTACAGGCAGAACGAATTGACACGTGTGGTGCACGAGAAGGAAGTCATGCAGTCCCGGGCCGAGCTGAAGGCGCTGCAATCGCAGATTAATCCGCATTTTCTGTTTAACACCCTGGAGGCATTCTATTGGTCTTTGGAGGAAAAGGGAGACGAGGAGCTGGCACTTAGGGTTATTGCCATGTCCCGGTTATTTCGCTACATCATCCCCGGTACTCATCAGGATGAATGGGTCACGATTGCGGACGAACTGGAGCATGCGGAGCGGTATTTAAACATTATGCAGATGCGGCTGGGCGAGAGAATGCAGTGGGAGATCAGGCTGAGCGAGGAACTGCGCAGCGTGCCTATCCCCAAGCTGCTGATCCAGCCATTGGTGGAAAACGCGATACTGCACGGGATTGAAAATACGTTAAAACCGGGAAAGGTGGAGATCCGTGTTGAACCGTCCTCGGTAGAAGGCCGTGTACGCGTCAAGGTCCAAGATAATGGCCCGGGCATGGATGAGGAACGTCTGTTATCCATTGTTCAAGCTTTGGACGGCGGGCCTGCTGCGTCCAGCAAGGGAACGGGAGTGGGGCTGATCAATGTGCATCGCCGGCTGAAAGTCTACTATGGCAGCCAACTGGGCGATGCAGCCAAACTTGAGGTGCAGAGCGAAGTAGGGAGAGGGAGCATCATATGTTTTGAAATTCCGAGGGGAACGGAGGCTGCACATGATTCATGAGAAAACAATTCTGATTGTGGACGACGAGCCGCGTACAAGAGAAGGCATACGCAAAACCCTTGAGGCATGGTCTGCCGGGAGGAACCGAATTCAGACTGCCGCGAGCGGTGTTGAAGCCAGGGAATGGCTCGCCAGCCAGCCTGCAGATCTCCTGATCACCGATGTACGCATGCCGGAGTTCTCGGGCTTGTCGCTGGTGGAGGCCATTCAGCAGATTCCCGGGAAGCCGGCTGTCCTCATTATGTCGGGGTATGCGGATTTTAATTATGCCCAGCAGGCGATCAAGCTTGGTGTGGTGGATTATTTACTCAAGCCGATTGATAAAGAGCAGCTGCTCCAGACGGTACAGAAGGCACTGCATGTCCACGAACAGCAGCGGCGCATCCAAACCATGCAGGAGATGGTTGATCCGAAGCTGTTCGATGTCAGGGAGCGAAGAGAACAGCAGGGCAATACCCCGATTGGCGAAGCTTTGGCGTACATTGAGACACATCTGGGTGAACCGATGACCATGCGTGAGCTTGCCGATTCACTGCATCTGAACTCCAGTTATTTCAGCGTACTGTTCAAGGAGCAGGTCGGGCTGAATTTTAGTGAGTATCTCATGCGTAAACGGGTACAGCGGGCAAAGGAATTGCTGGTGCAGACAACGATGCCTATCTCGGAGATAGCCGAGAGAGTCGGCTACCAGACCGATAAATATTTTATCAAAGTCTTCAAGAGCCTGGAGGGGATTAGTCCAAGCAAATACCGTCATGCCGTAAATGAAAAGAGTTAACAAGTTCACCTTAAAATAGTGGAGTTTTACCAAATCGTCCTGACCTTATAGAGTGGTGATACCCATGCTACAATTTCGATAAAGCGGTTACATTAACCGAAAAACCACTATTGGGGGCTGGAATTATGAGCAAAAAAACGCTGGCAATGCTTCTCTCTTGGACGCTGGTTCTCGCTGTCATTTTGTCGGGGTGCAGCAATGCGGGTTCCGGTGGAGGCAACGAATCCGGCAGTAATGGCAGTGGAGAGGGCGGTACCGCAGACGGAAAGGTCACGCTGAAATTTATGCATCTCTGGCCGGCCGGCAGTTCTGCACAGCAGAACAAGCTGGTCAATGATATTATCCAGCAGTATCAGACGGATCATCCAAATGTGACGATCAAGCAGGAAGTGCTGGAGAATGAACAATACAAGAACAAACTGAAGATTTTGTCCGCATCCAATGAACTGCCCGATGTCGGTGTAACCTGGGCCGCAGGCTTCCTGGAGCCTTATGTTAAGGGCAATCTGTTTGCGCCGCTCGATGAACTGCTGAATGGATCCCTTGGTGAGAAGTTCATCGCTGGAACAACAGAGGCTTACGCGGTAGACAGCAAAACCTATGCGCTCCCGATTGAGCTGAATATATCCCCCATTTATTACAACAAAGCGATCTTTGCCAAATATAATTTGCAGCCGCCAGCCACATACGATGAATTCCTGAATGTGCTGAAGACGCTGACCGAGAACGGCGAAGTGCCGATTGCACTCGGGAATAAAGACCGCTGGACCGGTTCACTCTGGTATATGTATCTGGCGAATCGTCTAGGTGGGGATGCGCTGGAGAAAGCGATTAGTGGATCAGGCAAGTTTGAAGATCCTGCTCTGACACAGGCCGCGGCAGAAGTGCAGAAGCTTGTCGATATGAACGCATTCAACAAGGGCTTTAACGGATTATCCAATGACGAAGGCAAATCCGAATTCATGAATGAGAAGGCTGCCATGTACCTGATGGGAACGTGGGAACTTCCGAACTTTACAACGAACCCGGATATTCCGCAGGAATTCAAGGATAAGGTTGGATTTTTCAAATTCCCGACGATTGACGGCGGCAAAGGGGATATCAACAGCTGGGTAGGCGGACCGGGCGTAGGCCTCTTTGTGGCCCAGAACTCCAAAGTGAAGGAAGAAGCACAGAAGTTTGTGCAGTATTTTGTGGAGAAATGGGGCGAAAGCTCCGTGACCGAAGCAGGGGTCATTCCAGCGACCAAAGTCGATACGGCTGCAGTACAGCTGCCACAGCTCTATATCGATCTGCTGAACGAGTTGAATCAGGCGAGCAGCCTGACACTCTTTGCAGATGTGCAGATGAAACCGGCTGCTGCTCAGGCGCACCTGGACATGATTCAGGCACTGTTTGGCAAAGCGGTCACCCCGGAGGACTTTGTGAAGAATCATCAGGCTGCGATCGATAAAGGCAACTGATGTACACCTCACCTACACCATTTGAAGGTTTGAACGTTTGAAGGGAGGATCATGTCTTGGACAAAGTCATGTCGAACCGTCTGGTTGCTGCGCTGTATGTGCTGCCTGCGCTGCTTCTGCTGCTGGTTCTGGTCTATATCCCGATTGTGCTCACCGGATATTACGGTTTGATGCAATGGGATGGGATCGGGGCGATGACGTTTATTGGTTTGGATAACTACGCCAGATTGATTCAGGACAGCACGTTCTGGCAGAGCGCCAATCATACCTTTTTGCTCGCCTTGTTTTCTGCGCTGAGCCTGATCGGTTATCTGATGATTGCACTCGTGCTGTCAGGCAAGATCAAGGGCGCGAATGTATTTCGAAAAATATATCTGATCCCGATGCTGCTGTCTTCCGTTGCAATTGCCCAGTTATGGCTGAAAATTTATCATCCCAGCAACGGTGTGCTGAACACCTTCCTGGAAGCCATCGGCTTCAGCAATCCGCCGGCGTGGCTGGCGGAGCCCTCGCTGGTGCTGTATGCACTGTTCGTGCCGATCCTGTGGCAGTATGCGGGCTTCTATATTCTGATCTATTATGCTGCGCTGAAAAACATCCCGGAATCTCTGGTCGAGGCTGCCCGAATTGATGGTGCGAATCCGTGGCAGATTGCCTTTCGTATCAAGCTGCCGCTCATCACGGAAGTCATCAAGGTAACCGTAGTGCTTGCCGTGGTGGGCTCGCTCAAGTATTTTGACCTCATCTATGTGATGACCGATGGGGGTCCAAATGGCTCCAGTGAAGTTATGGCCTCCTATATGTACCGTCAGGCCTTCCGCAGCTTCGACTTTGGTTACGGCAGTGCTGTAGGGTTTTTCCTGCTCTTGATCTGTCTGGTGGTCACATGGTTGCTCCGCAAGGTGACGGCTTCCAAAGAACCGATCCAGTATTCCTGACGTGAACATAAAATGAAAGGGGGTCTATCCTGATGAAGACGGATACGGCTGTTCGGCTGCCAGTACATCCGGAGACGGGCCAAGGCTCAGAATGGTTAAGAAGGCTTGGATATGTGCTGCTGTATGTGCTCTTGTCTCTGGTGGCTGTGCTTCAGATATTACCCTTGATCTGGCTGCTGTTATTCTCGCTCAAAAATAATCAGGAAGTATTCGACATGGCTCCTTTTGCCCTCCCGGCTACGCCGCGTTGGGAGAACTATGTCAAGGTATGGACGGAAGGCAATATCAGTTTATATTTTTTCAACAGTGTATGGGTCACGGTCGTTTCTGTGGTGTTCACGGTGCTGTTTGCGAGTCTCGTCACATTTGCGATCACACGGATGCGCTGGAAGGGACGTTCACTGGTGCTGGGGCTGTTCATGGTGGGACTGATGATCCCGGTGCACTCCACGCTGATCCCGCTGTTCAGCCTGTTCCTGAAACTGCATCTCACAGACCATCCTTTATCGGTCATTCTGTCTTACATTGCATTTAATATGCCGATCACGATTATGATTCTGCTTGGGTTCTATTATGCACTTCCGAGAGAGGTGGAGGAGGCGGCGGTGATGGACGGATGCTCTGTGAACCGGATCTTCTTCCGCATTGTACTGCCGATGACTGCTTCCGTAATTGCTACAACGGCCATCATTAACATGATCTATGACTGGAACGAATTTATTTTCGTGAACACCTTCATTAGTTCGGATGCATATAAAACGCTGACCGTTGGGGTGCAGAACTTTATTGGACAGTACACCACCGATTGGGGTGCCATTGGGGCTACGCTGATGATCAGCATTCTGCCGATTTTGATTGCGTTTCTGGTGCTGAGTGAACGAATTGTCGAAGGGATTGCTGCGGGGTCCGTCAAAGGTTAACTCGTACAGACCCGGTACTTCACTGCATCATACACCTACCCTGAGATTGAAGACCCTTTCACCTCTCCTTCCGGGCGAGTGATGAAAGGGTTTTTTTGGTTTTGTTTTGTCTTCCATAACCTCTCGGCGGTGCACGGAAGATGGATTTGATGAAAAGTTGAAAATACCTTTTTATGGGATTTCAAAAATCTTTCAATTATTTTCGTAAAACTACTGCATTTTCAAACCACCTGTGCTAACATACCCTATGAAATCAAGCCCACGTTGGAAAGGTGAGAAAATGACAGCAATATCCTCGACCAAAGAGTCCCTCCGTTCAGATGCCAAGGACCTGAAGCTGATTCGGCTGACCTGGCCAATTTTCCTGGAACTCTTCTTGTTTATGTTGATGGGGAGCGTAGATACGCTCATGCTTAGCTCGGTATCGGATAATGCCGTCTCCGGGGTGGGCGCAGCCAACCAGATTATCTCGATTGCCATTCTTGTACTCGAAGTCATCGGACATGGTGCTGCGATTGTAGTTGCCCAATATATTGGTTCCAAAAAACTGAGTGAAGCAGCTCAGGTTACAGGTAATGCCATCACGCTTAATCTTGTGGTCGGATTGATCCTGAGTGTTATTTTTCTGGTGTTTGGTGGACATTTACTGACACTTCTTAATATTCAAGGCGAAATCTACGATTACGCCCGTTCGTATATAAGCATTGTTGGGGGCGGGATTTTCCTGCAGGCTCTTATCAATGCGCTGGCTGCAACCATTCGTACACACGGGTATACCAAGGAAACCATGTACGTATCTGTGTTTATGAACGTCATCCACGTTATTGGTAACTATGCCCTGATCTTTGGACATTTCGGCCTGCCCAAGCTGGGTGTGGAAGGGGCAGCGATCTCGACGGTGGGAAGCCGTTTCATCTGCCTACTGATCTTCTTCTGGCTTTTGTACCGTGTGAGTGAGGTTCGGGTAGAATTCGGTTACTACATTAAACTGTCCAAAAATTTTATCGGCAAAATTCTGCGAATCGGCATTCCGTCTGCGATGGAATCCATGGTGTATCATTCCTGCCAACTCATATTTACGCTGTACGTGACCTATCTGGGTGCGGAAGCCATGGCAACCAAGCAATATGCCGGCAATATCTCCAGCTATATCTATCTGTTCAGCATGGCGATTGGCATGGGAACGTCCATCATTGTCGGTCGTCTTGTAGGGGCACGCCGCAAAGATGAGGCATACAAACGGGTATTCGACAGTGTAAAATGGGCCCTGCTGGCGACCGTGATCATTGACGTGATCATTATTATTTTCCGCGTGCCATTAATGGGCATTTTTACGGAAAATCCGGAGATTATCAAGCTGGGTGCTCAGGTACTCCTGCTCAGTCTTTTGCTCGAAACCGGACGTACCTGCAACATTGTCATTATCGGTTCCCTGCGTGCGGCAGGGGATGCCAAGTTCCCGGTATATATGGGGTTGATCTCCATGGTGTGCATGAGTCTGCCTCTCGGCTATCTGCTGGTGTTCCAGCTTGATCTGGGACTGGCGGGTGTATGGCTTGCCATAGCGGCGGACGAATGGACACGTGCGGTCATTATGTACTTCCGCTGGAAGAGCCGGGCGTGGGAGAAACATGAATTGGTGAAGCATGATGAGGATGAGGTTGCTGCACAGCCGGTTCCGGCAGTCTGATTCGTCGGTCACTTATCTGAATTGCAGCTCCCAAGAAGAGTCGGTCAAGGACATTGCTGTCCCTAAGCTGGCTCTTCTTTTTTTATTTTCCGCAAAAATGATCAAAACGGCCGCTTTGTGAACACGTATAGTATGGATATGGAAGGGGGCTGCTCTCCACTTGAGCCGTTATCAGGAGATGATTCAGGACAGCTTGTTCTATATTGAGACCCATCTGCATGAGAAGATAGGGTTGGAAGAGGTAGCTTCGGAGGCTTTATTATCGCCGTACCATTATCATCGGGTATTTCGGGATGAGGTGGGCATGACCGTAATTGATTACATTCGTCATCGGCGGATGAGTCTGGCTTCTACCGCACTGCGCTCCACGAATGCAGGCATTTTGGATATTTCTCTCGCCTGCGGATTTGAAAGTCAGGAAGCATTCACCCGGGCATTCCGCAAAATATACGGCATGCCGCCCGGTCGTTTTCGCAAATTATTCGATCTGAAACTATTCACCGGAAAAACCAGAGGAGGAGAATTACAGATGAATTCTGCAGCAGCAATCAAAGGCTGGATGTTAACCGGAAGCCACCCGCAAAATTATGAGATGGGCATTGATCCCGCTGAAGTCCATCAAGGGAAGGCCTCGGGGTATTTGAAGGCCGTTACACCAATGGAGCCGAACGAGTTTGCGACGATGATGCAGCAGTTCAAGGCGGACAAGTATGTGGGCAAACGGATGAAGTTATCCGGATTCGTGAAGACTGAGCGCGTGGATGGGTTCTGCGGATTATGGATGCGTGTGGATAACCATGCCCAGGACGTGCTTCAGTTTGATAACATGCACGATCGTCCGATCTCCGGCACACAGCCATGGAATCAGTACAGCATCGTGCTGGATGTACCGGAGGGCAGTGCTGTCATTTCATTCGGGGTCATTCTGAACGGTAAAGGCAAGGTCTGGGTGGATAGCTTCCGCTTCGAGGAAGTGGACCTGAATACGCCCTTGACCCATATGGATACGGAATACGAGATAGCGGATGAGCCAATGAACTTGTCGTTTGAGGAATAGTAGATCGTTCATTCGTCATGCATGAAGCTTAAAATACTAAGAGACAAAGGCCAACCCATTTTCCGGTGAGGTCTTTTTGTCATGTACGGGTATAAAAAAAGTGTAGCGAAGTCCAAGCTTAGAGAATACGGCTTTCTGCGTAAATCGTATAGTCCTCCATGGATTATCCGGTCAGACCTTGTTAACATAGATCCAGGAATATTGAACTTATGACATCAATAAAGAGGATGAATCCGATGACTAAAAAAGTGCTTGTGGTAGATGACGAGTCAAGTATCGTCAGTGCCATTGCTTATGCGCTCCGGCGCGAAGGATATGAAGTGGAGACTGCAAGTGATGGCGAGGAGGCACTGGTCAAGGTGGCGTCCTTCCATCCGCAGGTGATGATACTGGACGTCATGATGCCGAGGCTCGATGGATACGGTGTGTGCCGCAGGTTGGAGGACCGGGAGGATATCGGGATTATTCTGCTGACCGTGAAAAATGACATCGTGGACAAAATTGTCGGCCTGGAAATGGGCGCAGATGATTACATGACCAAGCCGTTTGAAATCCGTGAGCTGCTCGCCCGGGTGAAGGCGCTCATGCGCCGGGTGGAGAAAAGTAGCCCGCCGGCAGACGAGCAGAAGAACCAGGCTATCTTGAATGGTGACTTGCGTATTCATGTGGCTCATCGGACGGTGACGGTGAAGGGAGAGAAGCTGGATCTGACGCCCAAGGAATTTGATCTGCTCACCATCCTGATGTCCAATCCGGAGCGGGTGTACACACGGGATGATCTGTTGGATCGGGTGTGGGGCATGGAATATGCAGGAGGCACACGCACGGTGGACATTCATATTCAGCGTTTGCGCAAAAAAATCGGTGATACGGATCAGCAAAAGCTGCAGACCGTATACGGCATTGGCTACAAGGCGCCAGCCCCTGAACCGGGCGGTTCGGCATGAGGGTCAGCATCAAGCTGAAATTCAGCGTGTTCTTGGCGGCATTGCTCATTCTGACCGTTGTGGTGCTCAGTTCCCTCGTCCTGCGAGGGATTGAACGCAACCAGCAGTCACAGATCGAGGGTATTCTGTCCCAGCAGACGCGTCTGGTCAATCTCAATGTGCGTCAGTCCTATTACACCGAAGCCATTCGGCTGGAGACGGATGCCTTTCTGAAGCAAAATGGTCGCAGGCTTGCACAGGAACTGGCGAACTCCACAGGTCTGCCGATCGCTCTCTATGACATGAATGGGACACAGGTGGGCTCGTCCATTACACCGGGTGAGAGTCTGGAAATCCAGGAGACGCTGAACTATGCCCTGCAAAATAAAATTGCCTACCGTGAACAGGGCGACACCCTGCTCTATGCAGCACCGCTGGACGGCCCGGATGGTCAGATGGGGGCGATATGGATGCAGTATCCGGTCCAGAGCTACCATGAATTCTATGCACGCATTTTACAGTTGTTCATATGGGCGGGTATTACCGTCGTGGCATTAAGCTTTATTCTCGGGTACCTGTTCTATAATCGCTTCGCGGTCGCGATTACCAAGCTGAAGAAATCGGCGGATTCCATTCGGAAAGGCGAGTACATTACGGAATCCCCTGTAAAACGCAAGGATGAACTGGGCGAGCTGGGACAAGGCATCTATTACATGAGCACGTCCATCCAGCAAAATATTACAGACATGCATGCAGAACAGCAGAAGCTGCAGCTGGCCATTGAGAAGCTCCAGGCACTGGAACAGCAGCAGAAACAATACATCGGCAACATCAGCCATGAATTCAAAACACCGCTAACCTCGATCATGGCCTATGTGGAACTGCTTGATATGTATCGGGATGACCCTCAGCTGCTGGAGGATGCATCCAGCAACATTGGCAAGGAAACGGAACGGTTATATGAGATGGTCGAGAAGGTGCTGCATTTATCGGCATTGGAGAAATATGATTTTGAGAACCAGGCGGAGGATGTAGAGGTGGGTGCGCTGCTGGAGGACGCCTGCGGACGCATGCGAGGCAAAGCCGAGAAGTTTGCGCTTCGTATGGAGCTGGACATTCAGCCTTCCGTTATCCGCAGTGATCGGGAGAGTCTCATGCATATCTTCATCAATCTGCTCGATAATGCGATCAAGTATAACGTGCCTGGCGGCGTCATTCGGGTACAGAGCGAGCAGCGGCCACAGACGCGTGAAGCGGTGATTCGCATCTTCAACTCGGGTCTGCCGATTCCGGAAGAGGCAAGAGAGAAGATCTTTGAACCTTTTTATACCGTCAACAAGGACCGGGCGAGAAAAACAGGCGGAACCGGACTCGGTCTGTCACTCGTGAAGCAATTTGTAGAGAAACAGGGCGGGACGATCACCCTGCTGCCGGGTGATGAGAGTGAGGAAGGAACAACGTTCCAGCTTGTTCTCCCACTCGCCGATTCAAGTTTACAAGTTGGAAACAAGTCTGAATAACTTTGGAAGTATGACATGTGTATGCTTGGTCTATAGCAGAGAAAGCAGGGGGGACCATGATGAATTGGAAACAGGCGGCATTGGGTACATTGGGTGCGTTAGCTCTATTGTCGGCAGCAGCTTGCGGGGGGACTACGGCGCCGGGAGGCAGTACACAAAGCGGAAAAACGGGCACGGATATCACGGTAAAAGACAATACCAATACATCCGTGTACCAGAGCTTCAAACTCGAGAAAATTGATAAATTGCCCAATATGCGCGGCGTGGCCTGGCTAAGTGATGACTGGATCGTATCGGACAAAGAGAACACGTCGATGAAACCCGTCACGGTTGAAGGCCAGGAGAGATACCCGCATAACTTATATATGTACGATCTGGCGAAAGGAACCGATACACCGCTCAAGGAGAGCGAAGTTAGTCTGAGCTCGCCGATTGTCTCACCGGATGGGCAGTACCTGTTCTACCGGGAGCCGGAGGAATCGACAGGCAAGGGTTTCTTTCTGAATTTGCACAACGGGGAGTCGGTGAATGCGGGTGAGGAAGATGGTTTCGTTCAGGAAGGCGCATGGCTGGATAATCAGCATGTCGTCTTTCCGAATATGAAGGGAGACCTCGTTTCAGCCAGTATTGATGGAACAACCAAGGTGTTGGTGGAGACCGGCAATTTCAACGTACGCAGCGTCAGGGTCTCGGGCAGTGTGATCTACTATATTACTGGTGAAGACGGACAATTGAATGTCTATGATACAACCACAGGTGACGTGAAGCAGGTCCTGAAAAGCGTGGAGTGGGTCATTCCGTCCAATGATGGCACCCGGCTGGCCATTGTAAAGAAAACAGCGGATACGAAACGGGCGCTGGTGCTTACAGATCTGGAAGGCAACGAGAAAGCGACGCTCGCCAGGGGCACACAGATCTTCGGGACCAGTTGGTCCGGGGATGATTCCAAGATTGCGTATACGATCAGTTCGGAGAACGATGACGAGAAAGGATTATTCGTATCCAATACAGAGTCTGCGGAACAATTCCAGATCTCGGCCGATATGGACGACATCTCCGATCCACTCGCCTGGAGCCCGGAAGGTAACAAGATTTTGCTGTCCCAAGCGGTGCTGCAGAATGAATCGTATCACTTTGTCACCTCCGTTATTACGATCTCGGAGTAACTAGTGACTGTACAAGAATGAGCCTGTTTCCAGGAGGAGCCAGGCTTTTTCTTATGCATTTTTTGAAATCGTAGAAATACGCTGTTCCTTACGGAGAAGCATCGGTATATAGAATAACGGATAGATCATCAAGTAGAGGTTGGGAACCCACCAGCCCCAATCGAGCTCTCCACGGAATGACCAGAAGGCAATAGCTTGAAGCCCGGAACAGAAGGTCAGCACGAGGGAGATAAGCGCAACCAGCCGCCAACGTTGATCCGAACAGTGAAGAAGGAACAGGCTGTAGAATCCTGTAGCCGAGATAAGCAGATCAAGCGGCAGAAACGACAGGTTCCATGCGACCAGCAGAGGGTTGGTATAGTCCTGATATAAGTATTCCTTTGGAATCCACGCTCCCCAAGTCACCGCCCAATATAGAAGAAAGCCGATATCCGTGAGCAGAAAAAAGGTTTTTAACGAACGACTCAATGTCATTCCTCCTTAGTCGGTTTTGATTCAGCACCACGATGTAGGGAGACATCCCATGCCAACACGGAAGATGGATAATCTGCTACCTGGTGGATAGATTCGTTCTTGGGTACTTTCGCTTCAGGGCTTCCCATGCGTAATCCAGCCACACCGAGAATAATAAGCAGCAGTGATCCTGCCTTCAGCCAAGTCATCGGTTCCTGAAACGAGAATAGCCCAACCACAGCCAGAATGGTGATCCCAGCTCCGGACCATATGGCATAGGCGATACTAACCGGAATATCTTTGAGCGCGAGACTCATGACCCCAAAACTAATGAGATAAAAAATACCCATAAGCACTGCGAGTCCAGGTTTGCTTAATCCTTCAGACATTTTCATGGAAATCGTCCCGGCCACTTCAAATAAAACGGCTACAGAGAGCCATAACCAAGCCATTATGGTCCCTCCTTTGGAAGAACGCCTTCCAGCAACATATCGACCATCTCCTGCAGTGCTGCCGATAAGGTGCTACCATTCCATGAACCCTTTGCAGGCTGTTCCATTAACCTGTATAAGCCGCCAATATAGACTTGTACAAAAACGTCGGTATCAAATGAACGCAGTTCACCAGATGCTTGTCCTGTATGTATCAATTGTCTGATCTCATCCCAATGACTCGCTATAAACCGATCTAATTGGCTCCAGACAGCGGGGTAATAACGCTGTAATTCAGACAAACGCTGAAGATCAAACATGCCTAGATCATCAGGCAGCATGACAAGGGCTTGTCTTAACTTGGATGGAATAGAGAGCGAACTATTACTCATAAGCTGTTGCTCTTTCTGAACGATCTCGGCCAGTGAGGCATCGAGTAAATCCTTGAGCAAGTCCTCCTTGGAAGAAAAGAACTCGTATACCGTCTTGGTGCTCATACCAAGTTGTTTGGACAAGTCATTCATGCTGAAGCGAAAGCCACCGCGGATTACTTCAGTACGGGCAGCATCAAGAATGCGTTCTTTGCTCATGATCATGCCTCCTTATAATCAATAGGATCGTTTGGAAAATAAATAAAATATTTTGTTTTCCTTCGTTTTTATGTATTTTATATCTCGGTTCTATTCGTGTCAAGAAGTGGTGCGTGCTGTTAACGTCTTCCGCATTGATGGGCAGTTTCACCGTATCCGCATTCCGTATTCGTAATAAAGTAAAGAGCCTGTGTTCTGGGGCAGTTCCTCTCCAACTGTTTTATACAGTTCAGAGAGGAGGCTGCCAGAACACAGGCTTTTATTTAGGAGAGCTTATTTTTGCATACTCAGCAGCAGCTTCACTGCTTCGGCACGCGTCGTGTTATCTCTTGGAGCAAAGATGTTGAATCCTTTACCGTTCAACAACCCGGACTTTTGCATTCCGGCAACCGCAGCTCTCGCCCACACAGGAATCTGTTCGTCGTCTGCAAAGGTTGAGCTGGTGCCAGACTCTGCTTTCAATTGCAGTGCATTCGCTACCATGACAGCCATCTCCGCACGGGTTACGGCATCATTTGGATGGAAGGCGCCACTTGAGTCTCCCTGAATGATCCCTGCTTGCACGGCGCGCGCTACGGCAGTCTGTGCCCAGGCACCTATGCTTGAGCGGTCGGTAAAAGTTAAAGGAGCTTCTGTGGAATCGTTTTGCAGCTTGTTCATCAGCATCACTGTGAATTCGGCACGTGTAACGGATGCGTTTGGTTTGAACGATCCATCCGCATATCCCTTCACGATGCCTTCACGGACGGCCTGTTGAATGAGCTCTTCTGCCCAGTGACCTTGTATATCGTTTAACGCCCCTTCTGCTGGAACATTGGGCTGATCAACCGCGAATACAGCAAATTTGGTGAAATGATCTACGTGCACCTGGATCTTTTTCCCCTCCATAGAGGATTCTCCAGCGGAATGCCACGTTTTATCTTGTTCATCAAAATAGAATAGTTCAGCCCACTGATTGCTTCGCAAGCCTGATCCATCGAAGGCCATCTTCAATGTTACGGATTTATCGAAATTCTGTGGGACATTTTTGAGAAGTTCATATACCGGGCTCAGCAGTTGGGCCTGGTTGGTCAGCAGATCAGATGAATCTTTAACCGGATCAATGGTGATCTTCAGTTCCTGATTCATCGCCCCGGCAGGAATGGTTAACGTGATGCCATCGCCCAAACTTACTTGCCCTGCCTGCCCCGCTGCCAGCGTTAAACGACCATTAGTTGAGTTTATCGTATTAGATGGCGAGGAATTACCACTCGATCCGTTACTATTCTGGCTACCGGAGCCACCACTGTTATTGCCATTGCCGCCTGATGGTGGAGAAGGAATCACGTTCCATTTTGCATATAAGGTTAGATCGGAAAGAATCTCCGTTTGATCAAAGTCGAACGGCGTCTTCAACTCAGAATCGGCATACCATCCGACAAACGTGTAGCCTGAACGGCTTGGTGAAGGTGGAGCTGTAAGCTTATCCCCGTGCTCAACCGTTACATCAGCTACGGTAGATCCTCCAAGCGAATTGAAGGAGATGGTGTATTTGTCGGCTGTCCATTTTGCATACAGGGTGATATCACCTGTTACGACTGTGTTGTCAAAGTCAAAAGCCTGACTCAAACGTGAATCGGTGAACCATCCAGCGAAGATGTGTCCAGCTAGGGTTGGATCGACCGGAGCTGTCGCTAACTTCCCGTATTGAACAGACTGATCATCGACCGCTGTACCGCCGTTAGAGTCAAAGTTAACGGTGTAGGAGTTAATCGTCCATTTTGCATACAGGGTAAGATCGCCAGTTACGGCTCTATTATCAAAGTCGAAACGCTGACTCAAACCTGAATCGGTGAACCATCCAGCGAAGGTGTGTCCAGCTAGGGTTGGATCGACCGGAGCTGTCGCTAACTCTCCGTATTGAACAGACTGATCATCAACCGCCGTACCACCATTAGAATCGAAGTTAACGGTGTAGGAATTGATCGTCCATTTTGCATACAAGGTAAGATCGGTAGTTACGGCTGTGTTGTTAAAGTCGAAGGCCTGACTCAAACCTGAATCGGTGAACCATCCAGCGAAAGTGTGCCCAGCTTTGGTTGGATCGGCAGGTTTGGCAGATTGGTCACCGTAATTCACGTGTTGTTCAGGCACATCTGAACCGCCATTACTGTCAAAATGGATCGTCCGTGGCGTATAAAAACTAAATTGAATCGTCGTCGTGTTGCCTGCACGATCAGTAACAATCAGTACATGTTCTCCTTCAGTTTGGACTGTATCTCCATTATTGAATGGGGAACCATTGAGGGTTGCAGTTCCTTCATTAAAGCTGATCACGGGACTAACGTTATAGACGCCGTTCTGGGTCACGCCTGTGACAACAGGGGGATGGGTATCTACCGTAAAGTGAATCGTTGTTGTACCAATGCTATTGGTAACGGCCAGGGTATAATCACCATCTGCCGTGACGGTAGTGCCACTTGTAAATGCAGCGCCATTCAGCAGGGCCGTACCACTATTAAAGCTAGGTGTGACCGCTTGATTGTATACAGTGCTCTCGACTACACCGCTAATGATTGGAGCTGTAGTTTGCTCAACGGTTATGGAAACTGCCACTGGAACACTGGTGCCCCATTCATTGTAAGCACTATAAGTGAAACTGTCGGTTCCCACATAATTGGCACTCGGAGTATAAGTAAACGAACCGTCGGCATTCATAACGAGTGTTCCGTACATCGGCCCACTTCTCAAAATAGCAGTAGAAGCATCCCTATCATTGGCTAGCACGCCTGGTGCAGGAACAACCAAAGCGGAGTTTTGATTGGTAGTATAGGTATCATCGATTGCTTCCGGAAGCTGTCCGAAGTCCAGAGTGGGGAATACTCCTGCGTTCGCAACGTAATAAACCAAAGCGGATTGGTTGCTGTTGAGATTAGGTACTTTAAAACTCACCTGGCCATCACCACCAAACTTGGTGCCCAATAGGCTGAATAAAGGTTGGTTACTGTTGGTAGGGAGTGTCGAGCCATTAGCTAATACCCAATTATTCGTCGTGAGAGTAACCAGCATGGGGATAATCTCGCCTACATACTCGATACCTGTTCCATTCTCAGCACGGCTGGTTGGATCAGTGGAAATTGCATAGATGATATTATCATCTGTTTTGGGTAAACTCGGTAGTTTGAATGTTGTACTTCCGTTTCCACCATAGGACGTCCCTATCATCGAATATAAATCACTGTAGGTGGATGTGGAGACCTCTTGACCATTCGCTGCTAACCATCCCTGGGGGGTAAACTGATACGGAAACAGACGGACTTCTCCAAGGGCGGACCTCGCATTACCTCCCACGCCCTCTTCACGGGAAGGGAAAATTCCGGTTATGGCTATATAATAGCCCATGCCATCAGGTGCAGCACCGGATAGATTAGGTAATGCAAATGTTTTTACTCCATCGCCCCCAAATTTACGTCCAAGCAGTGAGAAAAGATCGGAATTTTGAGTGACTGACATGGTCTGTCCTTTGGCTGGCATCCATCCTGTAGGTGTTGCATTGTACGGAAATAATCTGATCTCACCAAGATAGGGCTCCGCCGCTGCGGCGTTCACCTTTTGTATCATGCCGAAGTTATTCCAAAGACCACTGAGTCCGATTAGAAATACCAACCACATGAGACTTACTTTTTTTAACAGCGTTAAACTCACAATTTCATCCCCATTTTCTTCATAAATATGTTCACGTTATGCTTATTCCCGTCCACTGTACTTTCCTGATTTACAATAGTAAGCCATATAATGATGAGCATAGTGTACTGGATACGCAGGCAAAAATGAATATGAATTTAATTCAAATTTAAAATAAATTTTGATATCTTCCAGAGACAACTCAATTATGGTTAAAATGTTCCATAACTTTCATCCCTTTCTATACATTTATATTGACTAAGCCCTTCCGCTTCCGATAAACTAGAGGGCAGGAATAAAAGTCGTATGTTGGGCAGCAGTTCGAGACGATGTTTCGGGCGGCTGTTTATTTTCTTTTTTAATAAGCAAGGTTGCAACGTTGTAGGCTTGTCGGATGATCCGGCCAATATCAACATGGAATAGGAACAGGTGATACACATGTGTAACAGCGCGTACCGCGTGCTTTTATATTATAAGTTCGTGAAGATTGAAGACCCCGAGACGTTTACCCAAGAACATCTGCAATACTGCAAGGACCTGGGTGTAAAAGGCCGCATTCTGATTGCAGCGGAAGGCATTAACGGCACCGTGTCCGGCACGCCGGAGCAAACGGAGCAATACATGAAGGACATGCATGCCAATCCGCTGTTCAGCGATATGGTGTTCAAGATTGATGACGTGGAAGAGCATGCGTTCAAAAAAATATTCGTTCGTCACAAAGCGGAGCTGGTAACCTTCCGCGTGGACGAAGATCTGGATCCGAACGTGACTAGCGGCAAACGCCTCTCGCCGAAGGAGTTCCATGAGCATTTGCAACGTGATGACGTCATCGTTATCGATGGCCGCAATGACTATGAATACGAAATCGGTCATTTCCGCGGAGCCATTCGTCCGGATGTCGAGTCGTTCCGTGAGTTTCCGGATTGGATTCGGGAGAATCTGGGCGACATGAAGGACAAAAAGATCATTACCTACTGTACTGGCGGCATTCGCTGCGAGAAGCTGACCGGTTTCATGATCAATGAAGGGTTCCAGGACGTGGCTCAACTGGAAGGCGGCATCGTGACCTACGGTAAGGACCCTGAGGTACAAGGCCGTCTGTTCGATGGCAAATGCTATGTGTTTGACGAACGCATCTCTGTGCCAATTAACCGGACAGATGAAGATATCGTCATTGCCAGCTGTTATCACTGTGGAACGACACATGACCGATATATTAATTGTCCAACCTGCAACCTGCAGCATGTGTGCTGTGAGGATTGCGAAGAGACGCATAACCGCTTTTGCTCGGATGCCTGCCGGGAGGCAGCACCGGTACACGCTTAAGCAGGAGAGCAGGTGCTGCACGTGAAGCGTGAAGACGAAATGACGACGCGTGAACGGATTTTGTTCATGCTGAAGCGGCAGGGCACGATGACCGCAAGAGAAATGACGGCCGAACTGGGACTGACCGGGATGGCGATTCGTCGTCATCTGACGGCACTGGAGCAGGACGGACTTATTGAAGTCCGGGAAGCCAGAGCCACAGCTGGACGCCCATCTTCGGTATACCATTTAACCGCACGCGGAGATGGCTTTTTTCCTAAATCCTACCCATCGCTTACACTTGAGTTGCTGGAAGAATTGACGGAGTCGGCCGGTGAAGGAATTGTAGACACGTTGTTCGAGAGCCGGCGGGATAAGCTGCTCCGCAGCAAATTGCCACAGATGGAGGGCCAGGATCTGGCCGGGCGTGTGGAGGAATTGGCACGAATCCAAAATGCTAATGGCTACATGGCTGACGCGTCGAGAGAAGAAGACGGTTCTTATGTGCTGACAGAGCTGAACTGTCCGATTGTACAGGTAGCGAGCGTATACCGTCAGGCTTGTCGCTGTGAACTGGATCTGTTTCGCTCCTTATTGCAGGCGGATGTCGAGCGCACGGAATGTTACGCTGAAGGTGGCAAGAAATGCACATATCAGATTCGCGAAGCCGCGGGGAATTAGTGTACGACTAGAGATTGTTTCGATTATTCGAAACAGTCTCTTTTTTTATTGGGTGTCATGTTTTCTATCACACCTTAGAAATCAAACCAAATTGGAAGCGGTTCAACCATTGACGGGAAAGAAGTCGCACCTTAATATTAGAGAAACACAAAATGACCAATACGAGTCATGGACTTCAGTTGCATGAGGAACGTCTATGTTTGTCTGCTTTTGTCGATAAAAGCAACAATGCGTTGAAGCGTTCGCTTTGTCCCGCCCTATCGTGTCACTTGAATGAGGAGAAGGGCAACAACATTTAGAAGAGGGAGAGGGGTTCTCACATGAAAAAGAAATTCTGGATGTCACTGATGATGGTTGCCTCAATGATTGTAGCAGCAGGTTGCGGAAATAACAGCAATACGGGTACGGAATCCGAAGGATCCAGTACTACAGCAAGTGAAGGTACTGCAGAGAAATCCTATCGCATTGCCATTTCGCAAATCGTGGAACATCCATCCCTGGATGCCACACGTGAAGGGTTTATTGCGGCACTGAAGGAAGCGGGAATCGAAGAAAACAAAAACCTGACCATTGACTACAACAATGCACAAGGTGATTCAACCAACAACCTGTCCATTGCCCAAAAAATCGCAGGTGATTCGAAGAATGACCTGGTGCTCGGGATTGCTACCCCATCTGCACTGGCTCTGGCTCAGCAGGTCAAAGAAAAGCCATTGCTCTTCGCAGCGGTGACGGACCCGCTTGGTGCAAAATTGGTTAGTAACCTGGACAAGCCAGGCGGTAACGTAACCGGTGCATCGGATACGAATCCGGAGGCGATCGTTCAATTGGCTGATTTTATCGCGAAGTATATGACGGACATCAAAACCGTTGGTTTGGTCATTAACGAGGGTGAGCCGAATGCCGTTGTTATGGCAGACAATGCGGAAAAGGCACTGGCGACACATGGTATCAAGCTGGTTAAAGCCCCAGTTACGAATACATCTGAAGTTAAACAGGCAACGGACTCTCTGGTAGGCAAAGTCGATGCCTTCTACATCACACTCGACAACTCGGTTGTCAGCGCGGTGGATACGATCATTCAGACAGCAAACAGCAACAAAATTCCGTTCTTCTCCAGTGACCGGGATACAGTAGAAAAAGGTGCTTTTGCTACCGTAGGTTTCAAATACTATGACCACGGATATCAAGTGGGCGAAATGGCTGCGGATATTCTGAAAAATGGTACGAAGCCTGGCGATATGAAAGTAACGGTTCCGGACAAGCTCGATCTGATCCTGAATCTTAAAGCGGCTGAAGCTCAAGGCATCACGGTTACGGACGAGATGAAGGCTGAAGTGCAGGACCAGGACAACAACATTATTCAATAATCTGACCGGACAATAACCCGGCAGTACGGATGCGAGGCGGACGTGCAGTGGGTTCGCCTCATTCTTTTCGATAGACAGGGAGGAAGTAGCGTGAGTATAAGTTGGAATTCAATTGAAGGGGCAATAGAGCTCGGTCTGTTATATGCCCTGATGGCACTTGGCGTATATATTACGTTCCGTATTCTCGATTTTCCCGATCTTACCGTAGATGGAAGTTTCACAACAGGAGGCGCAATCGCGGCGGTTATGATCTCCAACGACTTTTCTCCTTGGCTCGCCTGCTTGGCGGCAATGGCTGGAGGAATGGTAGCTGGGGCCTGTACCGGTCTGCTGCATACCAAAGGCAAAATTAATGGATTGTTGTCCGGGATTCTGATGATGATCGCCCTCTACTCGATTAATATGCGCATCCTGGGTGCACCGAACAAATCCATTATGGGCATGGATAATCCATTTTCGGGCGAGCATGTCATGGTACTGATCATCATTGTCGTGCTGGTGTTTAAAATCATGCTGGACCTGTTTATGAAAACCGATATCGGACTGGCATTGCGCGCAACAGGCGACAACAAACGCATGATCCGCAGCTTCGGTGCAAATACCGATGTGACGACCATTGTTGGTGTCAGTCTGTCCAACGGACTGGTTGCACTGTCCGGGGCATTTATTGCACAGCAATCAGGCTTCGCAGACATTACGATGGGGATTGGCATGATCGTGATCGGACTGGCCTCTGTTATTATCGGGGAAGCCATACTGGGTGCAAGAACGGTATTCTGGGCAACACTCGCAGCTGTGGTCGGTTCGATTATTTACCGGATTGTCGTTGCGCTTGCCCTTCAGGTCAAATGGTTTGATACTTCTGATCTGAAGCTGATTACCGCGGTAATCGTCATTATTGCTCTTGTTTTCCCAACCATGCAGCGCTCAATGAAACAAAAGAGTCTTGCTCGCAAACGAACGGAAGAGCTTATGCGATCCACGGGTCAACAAGCGAAGGGAGGTATGTGATCATGCTGGAGATTTCACATGTGACGAAGCTGTTCAATCCGGGAACGACCGATGAGAAGACAGCTCTGGTTGGCGTGAATCTGACGATGAACCCGGGCGATTTCGTAACGGTCATCGGCAGTAATGGTGCGGGAAAGTCTACGTTGATGAATATCATATCTGGCGTGTTGAAGCCGGATATGGGCGATGTGCTGATCAATGACCAATCCATCAAAAACCTGCCTGAGCATAAGCGCAGCAGCTGGATCGGCCGGGTGTTCCAGGATCCGATGGCAGGAACGGCTCCGCATATGTCCATCGAAGAAAACATGGCGATGGCGTACAAACGCGGTAAAGGACGTGGCCTTGGCTTCGGGGTTACCCGGGCCAGACGGGAGATCTTCAACGCCCAGCTGCAGAAGCTCGGAATTGGACTTGATAAGCGTCCCCATGCCAAAGTGGGTCTTCTCTCTGGCGGGGAGCGCCAGGCACTCAGCCTTCTGATGGCAACCTTTACCCAGCCGCAGATTCTGCTGCTTGATGAACATACGGCGGCACTTGACCCTTCACGTGCTGAGTTGATTACCGAGCTGACCGAAACGCTGGTCCGTGAGATGAAGTTAACAACCTTGATGGTAACTCACAATATGGAGCAGGCGATTCGTCTGGGCAACCGTCTGATCATGATGGATAAAGGCAGAATCATTCTGGATGTCAGTGAAGAGCGCAAGCGCACACTGACCGTACCCGAGCTGCTGGGCGAATTCGAGCGCATCAGCGGCAAGAAGATGGCAGACGATCGCGTGGTACTTGGCTGAGGCCATGCCATGCACTGATCGTATTAACCAGGAAACCTTTTGCGTGCCCGCAAAAGGTTTTTTGTGGTATGTTGTTTTCTACATGAACGAATATCAGGTTTTAGTTTTATCACATTATGTATGAACCCTAACAAGGGATAAGCAAGCATATACAGGGGGACCAGGCATGTCATTGCAATTTGATGAAGGTACATATACCGTAACCCGGCGCACGGATTCCATCCAACTGCTCGCGAAGGAATTCGCGCTTTTTCACTTTCTATATGAAAACAAAGAAAAGGCATTTACTCGCAGCCAGCTGCTGGACAGCGTATGGCCGCTGGAGTATCCGGTTGAACGCACCGTGGATGACCATGTGTACCGGCTGCGTAAGAAACTGAAACAATGGGAAGAAGTTTCGCTGGATACGGTGCGGGGCTACGGTTACAGATTAACCATTCGAACCAATATGGCAGCGCTGCCCGCCAACCCCTCCGCACATGATCTGGAGATGCGGGAAGTGATCCATGGATTGTTCCGCAAATATCATTTGTTTGGGCAGGGGAAATCGATGCTAACCTTGTTCGATCAGCAGGACGCTCTGGGTATCCAGATTGATTTGTTCTATCAACTGTACATTCATTTTATCCAGGGAGATCTGGAATGGCTAATTACCACAGAGGAAGTCCCCTTCGAGGAGCGGCTGTACTGGCTGCTGATTTTTGTACACGCACTAATCGAACCAGTGGAGAGTTTGCGTTTGTATGAGCAGGCATTGAGTTCACCTGCATTGTCTGCGGATCAGCTTCGGGAGCTCCGTATCTTGAATATTGTCGAGGTCTATGCAGAGGTTGGTCAATATCGGCGGGCCAAAGCACAGTTAGTAGAGACATATCGTGTCATTGAGACAGACCATCTGGTCAACTTCAAGCTTCCCGTATCCCTGTCGGAGTTGTACGTAGAGTTGTGGGGCGGCAGTGGTGAAAGAGTAGAAGAACAGATGAGCATGTTACGTTCAAGTTTGAAGGATGCACCATATTTGCGTGAGATCGGACGGTTTCAGGTCATGGAGGGGCTGTGGCTGCTGAGGCAGGGGAGGGCTCGTGAAGCAGAACCGAGAATGGATGACGGGCTGGATGTTCTCCAAATGACACTGAACGCACCACTATACATCAATTCGGCGAATCAGATCTTGTTATTCATGGCACATCACCGCATTGAGGGACGTCTGGTTCACAAATATCGTCAAGTCTATGCTGGAATTGCCAAAGAATACGGTGTGCCTATGTATGGACAGCGTATTACGGATGAAGTCCGCACATATTTATCCCCATTTCCTCCAGCCTCTGATCTTCCTCTGATATAACTCTCGTATGATTACAGCCAAGGAACATATAAGCCTAGCATTTGAGGCTGTAATCAGAGGACTAGGAGGAACCATCCACAATGAATACCGTTTCAAATGAATCTCATCGGTCATCACCTTCGTCCAAGGTGTCATCCACAAGTTTGTGGACCAATTTCCGCTTCATGCGCATGTTTATCGCGTATGCGCTCGCTACCTTCGGGGATTGGTTCGATGCCCTTGCCATTCAGGTGTTGGTGGCCTATCGGTGGGGTGCCGATCCGCTGATCATCGCGCTGATTCCCGTCTGTATGGCTGTTCCGGGCATACTGCTGTCTTCGGTCGCGGGTACACTTGCAGATCGTTTGCACAAAGTAAAGATCATGCTGCTGTGTGATGTAATCACCGTTGCACTTACGATTGCCATTTTGTTCGCCCCAAGCGCGGCATGGCTTCTTCCACTTCTGGCCTTGCGAGCCATGATGGGTGTATTCCACATTCCTGCCCAGCAGGCCCTGACGCGTCAAGTGGTGGCAGAGGAGCATCTGTTTCAGGCATCGTCACTGAACGGCTTTGTTGGACAGTGCTCCAAAGTGGCTGGTCCACTGCTGGGTGCCGTCATCCTGGCAGTATTTTCGCCTCAAATCTGTATTATGATCAACGCCTGCACCCGTCTGATATCCGGTTTGGTATTATGGCCATTGCGACGTTTAAATGAGAAGGCAGAACATTCTGTAGGAGATGGGACGCTAGATCAGCAATCCCAAAGAGAATCTGAATCGATGCTGAAGCAATGGACCCAAGGATGGCGCTTTATACGAAACAGTCGGGCCATTTTAAGCACACTGTTGTTCGGCTGTTTTGGCTTAATGGCCATTCTGATGATTGATTATCAGTTTGTGACACTCTTTCGGAGCATTAAGCCGGGGAATGAAGCCCTGATCGGGTGGCTTGGCTCATCGGCAGGCGCAGGTGCTGTCATCATGATTCTGCTGCTGAACCGGCTGCCGCGAATCGGATATGGCTGGGGACTGGGCGGAGGTTTTCTCCTTATTGGGACAGGGATAGCCGCCCTAGGCTGGGTGACTCCCCTTACGCCGGATGTTTGGATTATCGTCTGGGGGCTGTGCATTGGTCTCGGAAACGGCCTCTCCATGGTGACTTTGAATTATCTGCTGCAAAAGGAAACCCCTCCAGCCTTTGTAGGTCGCGTCTTCGGCATTCAAAATTCCATGTCCAGTGTCGTGCTTGTCGTGGCTCCGCTGGTAGGTGGTGCTCTGATTCGTCTTACGGGGCCCAGCCTTACCTTTCAATTCATCGGCATTGCTACGCTAGTTATTGGTCTGGCGGGCATAGTACTCCAGCGTATATTGTGGGGAGTTCGGGCATCACATGGCACTGTCCGGCAGGAACACATGTCACATTGATCTCTTGGCTTGAAAAGAAATACGTAAAAGCCGCTTCCGGTTCGCCGGAGGCGGCTTTTTTGACTTGGGGAATAGAGGGATGGGAGATTAGACCTCCCACCAAGCGAAGTAGGCTGTGGATGCCAGCAAGCCTCCGACGGAAAGGGAACCGCTGACGGTCAGATTAATGGCCAGACCTGGCGGAACGACATAACTGCCAAAAACGCTGGATGAAAAGGGGCCCGCTTGCAAAGGCATCGTCATTAGCGTGGTTGCTCCGGTAGGCGCAGCGATGGAGAATCGAACGATGGCAACACTGGTGTTGGTACTGGACAGGTTGCTGTTCACTGCTGTAAGCGTACTGGGTGATGATAGCGTTCCATTGGCACTGACAATCATGGAGCCACTGAAGGAAGACAGGAGATTGAGTGCAATCGTAATTCCGCCAGAGAGCCGCGAGACAAAATTATTGTCCGGGGGCAATGAGTTTCTTAGGACGATCTGGCGATGAACAGGTGACTGGCGGTGAACTGTTTATTTCGGAATACCCCCCTGTATTGCCTCCCGGCGCAGCAGCAGCGGAAGGCTTTGCATCTCGCTGTAAGATGCTATTCGTCCATCTTTGACATACTGGGCTTTCACCCACATAACAGCCAACCCCATTGCTGGCGTTTGACAGCTTCATCCTTGCTAACGAAGATTGACTATCCTTTCCGAATCACTGCCCGGAAGCAGCGGATTGGCGTTCCATACATGTCAGACCAGATGGCATCATTGGGCTCTTCCACCACAAGCTTTCCATCAATGGTGAGACCGGTAACGGCCATGATGGTCTCGAGTAAATCGGGCCGCATCTCCGGCACATCAAAGGTTGCAATTAATTGTCCATCCGGCTTCATGACCCGGGCGAATTCGCGAAAGGCACGCAGCATCGTGCCGGTATCCAGATGCTCCAGAACCGAAATGCAGAATATACGGTCAAACATGCCGGAGGCATAAGGCAGCTGCGCCAGGTTCGCCTGAGCGCGATGCAGCCTGGTCAAGTAGTGTTCCGGCAAATGACGCGCAGCCTCTTCGCCGAAGTCGGAAGCAATATCCTGCCGGATTGCTTCCTCCGACAAGATGCGTTCATCCCAATCACAGGCGTGAGTTTCCCGGCAGTGTTCGGCCAGCCAAAACTTGAACGGATGGGAAATGCCGCAGGCTGCATCCAGTACCACGTCGTCCTGTTGGGCGAACTGGCGGGCCCATTCATATTCGTAAGGTCTGCTCCACCATGCCGGATGCAGCGGAAAGACCAGCGTATCTGTCTTGGGATCGCTTTGCCGAACGTATCTGGATTCCAATGATTCCAGCTGATTAGGTGTGTCCATCATCCCCGAATCCCCTCTCTCAATCCTGCGTCTGCCAAGAACGCCTCCAATACCGCACTCCACTTGCGCCGCCATCCGGACAGATCGTAGGCCACGGCTGTCTCCCTGGCGTATATGCCGAGGCGCTCCCGTTCCGCCCTGTCCTCCAGGAGTCGTACCAGAGCAGCGGTGAGTGCTTCATCGCCTGGGGGCACAAGCAGGCCGTTAAAACCGTCCTGTATGAGATCATTTAAACCGCCAACGTTGGAGGCAACGACCGGAATGCCACAACTCATGGCTTCCAGGCAGGCATAGGAGGTTCCCTCCGAGAACACTGTGGGAATAACCGCGATATCGGCCTGATGGTAGGCCTCGCGGATATCCCTGAAGTCGTACGTACGCTGTAAGATGCGATCTTGGTGTGGATGAGTACGGTGCCAATAACGAAATGCCCTACCCACCGTACTGCCTTCGACCAGTTCTCCGGCAAATTCAATCTCCAGATCCGGATGGGCACCCAGCAGCCGATCTGCCGCAAGCATCATGGGTATAATGCCTCGTTCCATACTGATCCGGCGCGGATACAGGATTCGCAGAGGACGCGCAATCTTTGCTGGCAGAGCAGTATTGTGGATGCTTACAGCAGAATCAGCGTTTTCGTTTGCCTGATCGGAATGGTCAGCGTTATCCAGCTGGATCGTTTCTTTTGCGTTCAACCCCGAGATGACGACCCCGGTTTCTTCTTCCTGGCTGGCGAGGTCCTCCTTCCATGCAGACAGCCATTCGGCTTCCTGTTCCTGTCCGAACCTCGGTCTGGGCGGAGCGGGAGTGAAATAGGAGGTATCCACGGCATTGGGAATAAGGACGACCTGTTGAGGATCATCAAACGTACATGCCGCCCGGCAAAAGGTCTGAAAATGGGAGTCCACCGATACGATACGCACCAGTCCATCCAGTGCCAATTGAATGTGTTCAGCTACCTGCTGCTTGGTCTCCAGGGGCAAACCGGGACGATCCCAGTTAATGCCGTGGCAGATGCCCAGACTGCCGGGTTTGTAGCTGATGGGCTGCCAGAGGCAGCTTGCATAGATGACAGGGCCGCGCGCTGCTGCCGCCATCCGTGCAAAGGCTTCAGGTACATCATCCATATCATAGGCGTAACCGAATATATCAATCTGCTCCGTACGTGTCTGAAATGCTTCATAATAAGACAACTGATGTACCTCGGGAATATGCCCCAGTTCACGGATTACGCTGCACAGATCAAGAATATAGCGTTCAAGCCCACCTCCGAATACCCGCCCGAACTCCCGGTTGTATCCATCCGTGAAGCTGTGTGTCAAAATGCTGACCACACCCATCTCAATGCTCCTCCTTCCAGGTAACCAGCCGAGGTTCCTGGTCCAGGATGGATTCGTAATGTTCCAGACTGCCCCACTCGCCGTTTGGATCAATGCGCTTGTAACGCAGATACTTGCGAACCCGGTCTTCGAGGCTGCCCGCCCATCCAAGATGCTGTACTTTCAATTCCGTGCGAATGCCAGGCAATACCGAACAGGACAGGGGGAGACGGGGGACATGATGGTTCTGCTGCGGGTAAAAGTAGGGATAATCCGGCATATAGCGTACAAGTGATGCGGTATGCCTTCTGTGCAGACTCCAAAGTTCATCGTCCCGGTAGTGGGTCCGGCCACCCCACATATCATAGAATCGGAAGGCAATCCAGTCCGCATGCTCCTGGTTGATCAGATTGCGTATAGCTTCCTTGGCCTCCGGGCTGTACAGTTCATCCGCATCGACGGACAGCAGCCAGTCCGGTGAAGTGCTCACAGCCGCTTGCCATAGCGCATTGCGGAGCCGCCATTCCTCCGCGAATAAAGGTTTCTCCAGGATTTCCAACCGAACAACCTTGGGATAGGATCTGCATATGTCTGGTGTTCCGTCGGTGCTCGCATCATCAACGATAACAATCTCATCCACAAATTCACTCAGATCATCGAGCACCTCTTCGAGGTATCGTCCACGTTCGTTACGAACCTGGAGCATGGCGGTCAGTTTGTTTCCCTGACCTTTGCGAACCCGGCGGATGGAAGAAGCTGCGGGGCTTGAACGCTGGCTTTCCACCTCATTGCCCTTCGAGTCCCTCGGATGGTCTGCTGATGTTTCGGTCGAGGCAGGGGGGACTTCAGTCCGAATCTCCGGCTGCATGCCCAGACCCCGAGTATGTTGCGTACGCTTCTTCGGGTCCAGCATCACGGCACCTCCCCAAGCAATTGCTGCACAGCGTGATCGAGCAGTTCCATCTCCACAATCCGGGCAAGGGCTTCCTCATTCTCCATCGCCGCTTCGAGAAACTGTCTCACTGCCCCGTGACGTTCTCCCCGTAGGGCCATGGCGGTGCCGGATAACTCCTGATAATCCCTGCGGCTGGAACGATCCTGAATATCTGCCGCATGGACCAGAGCCAGAGCATCCTCCACACATCCGGTCTCCCGATAAATCCGGAACTTCCAATGCCGGGCAGTCTCCCCTCCAAGTGCGTCTAATATGCCTAGTGCGGCTCCGTAGTCATCGTTTAACCGCAGCAGCTCTGCCTGCACAAGCTCAATCTCCCCCGCCTCCAGCCAGCGGCATAGCTGTTCATAGTGATGCCGTTCCTGTTCGTTTCCTGCACTGATTCCGTAGACTTGCAGCGCAGATTCGACTTCTCCTGCTTTGGCATGTATGGCCGACAGAAACCGATAGTGGGAGTGCACACAGTCACTTCGTCCGTTCATGATCGCATGGGTAAAGGCTTCCTTAAGGGATGCTGCCGCACGGGAGTCGTCCAGCAAATATTCATAGGCTGCCAGCAAAAAGGAGATGGTCTCATGCGGCCCCGTTTTGGAACGGAGCTGGCGGTAATAGTCTGCACGCATGCTGCACTGAAGCGGAGTAATGGTGTCTGGTGCCTCTGCAGTGGTTTGTCTAAGGGCGTGAAGGAACAGCAATTCGTAATCTCTTAGTGGAATCTCGAGATCATTCTTGTGTATGGAGCCGGCAGGAGCCTTGTCTTCACCGCCTAGCCAGACCGCGCGTACGCCCTGAAAGGCCAGCTTCATATAACGCGTTTCCGAAGACGTGCCGATCAGATCGGCAGCACCAACCAGTCTGGATATACAACTTTCCCACAGCGGAGAGTCTGCTTCATCGCCTGCCGGGTCGGGAAGCAGTACAATGCTGATCTTCGGATGGAGCGAATGAACGGCCGTTAGCCAGTAGGGGTGTGCGATGACGGCGGCAGTGTGATTCTGCTGCAGCAGAACCTCTGCTTCCGTCAGGGTAACGACTGAAATGGCCGGGGGCATCTCGTCAGAACGTCCCTGACTGCTTACATAAAAGACCTCTCCCTCTGCCGCGAGCAGGGCGGCAATGCCCGGGTAAGGGAAAGTAGACCAACCCCCTTTGCGGGGAAAAAGAATGTACCGGATGGGAGGAAGTTCCCTATTATCCTTCTTCGGGGTTGTTTCCTCGACTATCCCCAGTATTGATTCGGGCTTATCCATTGGTGATCACCTCACTTTAACTGCATTCAAAAATTTCGCCTCCGCTTCCGGAGGTGTTCCATCTCTCCACATCATATGTACAGCCCTCAAGGCACTTCGCATGATATGTCTGACTCTAGCATATGGGCATGATGTGCCAAACATGAGCAACTTCCCTGAATAGACGAAGCAGATAAGCCAACATATTAGACTGAATTTTATCTAATGTGTGACCATCGTCACTTTTTTTTCGCAATTCCGACGTAGATTGTGATAATTGTCACATGTGAAAAATAGGCAATCTGGCACAATACGTTCATCACGTATTTGGCGGACAGACAGCGAAGGTGCAGCTTCCATGCCGAATGCAAATCACTGCGATGTAAATAGAAAGAAGGGGTAACGGTATGGATCCGATTATGTTATCGCGTATCCAATATGCACTCACAACGATCTTCCATTTCTTTTTTGTGCCGCTGTCCATCGGTCTTGTACTGCTGGTAGCGATTATGGAGACGTTGTACGTAGTCAAGGGTAAGGAGATCTACAAAACGATGGCCAAGTTTTGGGGCAAGCTGTTCCTGATTAACTTTGCCGTCGGGGTCGTTACGGGGATTCTGCAAGAGTTTCAGTTCGGCATGAATTGGTCCGAGTATTCCCGCTTCGTCGGGGATGTGTTCGGTGCGCCGCTGGCCGTAGAAGCCTTGCTAGCGTTTTTTATGGAGTCTACATTTATCGGGCTCTGGATTTTCGGGTGGGACCGTTTATCCAAAAAAGTGCATCTGGCCTGTATCTGGCTCGTATTTGTCGGTACATTCCTGTCTGCACTGTGGATTCTGGCAGCCAATTCATTCATGCAGCATCCAGTCGGTTTCGAGATCAACAACGGCCGTGCCGAGATGAATGATTTCCTGGCACTGCTCACCAATGGTCAGCTGCTCGTTGAATTTCCGCATACGATCTTTGGCGCATTAATGACGGGTGCCTTCGTAGTAACAGGCATTAGTGCGTACAAATTGATGAAAAAGCAGGATGTGGAGATTTTCCGTAAATCATTCAACATTGCCATCATCATTGGTCTGGTTTCCTCATTCGGCGTAGCGTTCTCCGGGCACTTCCAGTCGCAATATCTGGTGGAGACGCAGCCGATGAAGATGGCAGCCAGCGAAGGAACATGGACAACAACGGAAGATCCCGCACCGTGGACGGTCGTCGCGTCGATCGATCCGGACAAACAGGAGAACTCGGGTGAGATCAAGATTCCTGGATTGCTCAGTTATCTGTCCTACAGCAAATTCTCCGGCAGTGTCAAAGGCATGAAGGAGCTGAATGCCGAGTATCAGCAGACGTACGGGCCAGGGGACTACATTCCGCCAGTACGTACGACCTTCTGGAGCTTCCGCATCATGATTGCTGCGGGTGGTTTAATGATTGTACTCGCCCTGTACGGCACACTTCTGGCCATTCGCAAGAAGCTGGAGGTAGCCGGAAAATGGTTTATGCGCCTGATGGTTTTGGCCATCTCCCTGCCGTTCATTGCCAATACGTCAGGCTGGATTATGACCGAGGTGGGTCGGCAGCCTTGGACGGTATTCGGATATATGACGACCGAAGCCAGTGTATCGCCTAACGTGAGCGCAGGCCAGATTCTGTTCTCTACCATTGCGTTTACGGCGGCTTATACGGTGCTGGGCATTGTCATGGTCTACCTGTTCGTTCGTGAGATCAAGGCAGGTCCTCATGCAGTAGAAAAGCCGGAGGAACATGATGAATCGGCCGATCCGTTCGGCATGGATGGGGGGTATTCCGTTGTCACTAAGTGAGCTGTGGTTTCTGCTGATCGCTGTTTTGTTTGTCGGTTTTTTCTTTTTGGAAGGCTTCGATTTTGGTGTGGGAATGTCTACAGGCCTGATTGCCAAATCGGATCGTGAACGTCGTACCCTGATTAACTCGATAGGACCGTTCTGGGATGGAAACGAGGTGTGGCTGATTACGGCAGGCGGCGCGATGTTCGCGGCTTTTCCGCATTGGTATGCCACCTTGTTCAGTGGTTTTTATCTGCCGCTTGTGGTTGTATTACTCGCTTTGATCGGCCGCGGAGTCGCTTTTGAATTCCGGAGCAAGATGAAGCAGCAGCGCTGGCGCAAAACTTGGGATATCATCATCGTGGTCTCAAGCAGCCTCCTGCCATTTCTGTTCGGAGTCGTCTTTGCCACGCTGATGAAGGGTCTGCCCATTGATGGGGAGATGCAGATGCGTGCGGGATTCCTGGACATCGTCAACCCGTATACTGTTGTTGGCGGTCTAAGTGTAACCTTGTTATGTCTCGTTCATGGGCTGCTGTTCGCTTCCTTGCGGACCGTTGGCGATCTCAGGGAACGGGCGATGAATACGGCTCAACAATTAATGCTGCCGCTGGCCGCCATTCTTGCGGTCTATGCGGTTATGACCTATTTCATGACGGATGTGTTTGCCGTTCGCGGCTGGGCGCTCTGGATTATGGTGGTCCTCGGTGCCGCCTCATTGGGCCTCGCCGCTTACTTCGTGCGGCATAAGCGTGAGGGCTGGGCATTTGGCATGACCGGAGCTGTTATTGCGATTGCTTTTGCTTCTGTATTCATTGGCCTCTTCCCAAGAGTTATGGTCAGTTCCTTCGGTTCCGCATTCGATCTGACGGTCTATAATGCGGCCTCTGGTGCATATTCGCTGAAAGTGATGACGATTGTAGCCTGCACGCTGCTGCCTTTTGTTCTCGGATATCAGATCTGGAGTTATTACATCTTCCGCAAACGTCTGAACGAGCAGCATCACCTGGAGTACTAAGATGGGACGGGGACTGCTGAAGCTGCCGGGGATCCGGCCTGTACTGGCGCTGGCTTCAGCGCTGGTGCTGCTGCAGGCGATGACGATCATTATGCAGGCCAAGTGGCTTGCCGAGGCGATAACGGCATTGTTTGAAGGGTCATCCTTAACTGAGCAGTACCCCGTGCTGCTGCTGTTTCTGGCTGCTTTTGCTGCCCGCTATGCCATTTCCTTCTGGCTGCAGCTGGTGGCCTTACGATATGCAGAGAAAACGGGAACAGACCTGCGCAGGCAAATGGTGGAGCAGTGGTTTAGGCTTGGCCCGCGTTTTGCCAAAACGGAAGGAACAGGGCATCTGGTCACGTTGGCGCGCGAAGGAACAGCCCAGTACAAAACGTATCTGGAGCTGTTCATTCCCCGCATGCTGGGCATGGGGTTTACCCCAATCGTCATTCTCTTGTATATATTCAAGCTGGATGTCATGTCCGGCGTTATTTTGACGGTGACCCTTCCCATATTGATTGTGTTCATGATTCTGGCTGGTCTTGCCGCACAGCGTAAGATCGATGGACAATTCAAATCATACAAGGCACTGGCCAATCATTTTGTGGATACGCTTCGCGGACTCGAAACGCTGAAAACGCTGGGACAGAGCGGCAAGCATACGGATACGATTGTCCGCGTCAGCCAGCGCTACCGAAAAGCGACGATGACAACGCTGCGCATGGCCTTTTTGTCTTCCTTTGCTCTGGATTTTTTCACCATGCTCTCGGTTGCCTCGGTCGCGGTAGGTCTCGGTTTGCGCCTGACGGAAGGACAAATGCTGCTCGGACCGGCACTGACGGTACTTATTCTGGCACCGGAGTATTTCCTGCCTGTACGTATGGTGGGTGCAGATTATCATGCCACATTGGATGGCAAAGAGGCCGGAGAAGCGATTGAGCAGATGATCAAGCGGGGGAAAGAAGCAGAACAGAGACAGCTGGAGGCTTATGCGAGTACTGTACTTCAGACAGAGGCAGGGACAGACAGAGTAAGACCTGTGCAGCAGTCTTCTTCCGATCCTGTACATGCCTCGACCATACGAGTTGTATTGCGTGATGGTCGCCCTTCCGGACACGTGTCTTCAGCTTCTTCGAAGCTGTCCTGGAACACGGGCAGTCGACTGGCGCTTACCGATATTCAAGTGCGTCATGAAGAGGATGGACCCTGTTCGCTGGAGGATGTCACCTTTCAGATTACCGGTCTGGTCAAAGTCGGTATTATCGGAGCCAGCGGCGCCGGGAAGTCAACGTTGATTGACGTACTGGCCGGTTTTCAACTGCCCACTTCAGGTCAAGTGTTAGTGAACGGTCAGCCTGTATCCCCAAAGATGATGGAGTCGTGGAAAATGCAGACGGCAGCCATCCCTCAGCATCCGTATATATTTAGTGGGAGCCTCGCTGATAACGTGCGCTTTTATATGCCGCAAGCATCCGATGCGGAGGTTGCTGACGCGATTGGTGCAGCAGGCTTGAACAGGCTGGTCTCTTCCTTGCCGAATGGACTGCATGAGCCAATTGGTGCAGGAGGAAGACAGCTTAGCGGTGGACAGGAGCAGCGGGTGGCCCTGGCCAGGGCCTTATTAAGTACCAGGCCGGTTCTGCTATTGGACGAGCCGACCGCACATCTGGATGTGGAGACCGAGTATGAGCTGAAACAAACAATGCTGCCTTGCTTTGAAGACAAACTGGTATTTCTGGCTACGCATCGTCTGCACTGGATGCCGCATATGGATCGCATCATCGTGATGGATGGCAGGACGGTTGCCGAGACGGGAACACATGAAGAGTTGCTTGCAAGACAGGGCGTATATTACCAGATGATTCGGGCCCAGATGGAGGCGGTATGAGATGGAAGCTGAGATAAAGCAGACAGAAATGGCCCGGAACGGGAGTGAAAAGAATAGCTGGATTACTCCCTACGCGGTACAGTACCGCTGGAGATTTGCCGGAGTCATTGCACTGGGGACATGCGCTGCATGTTGTGCAGTGCTGCTGCTCTTCACTTCCGGGTTCCTGATCTCCAAGTCTGCGCTCCGTCCTGAAAACATACTGATGGTCTATGTACCGATTGTGGGCGTTCGTGCGTTCGGGATTTTCCGTGCGGTGTTCCGATATGCAGAGCGTCTGGCGGGTCATGATGCCGTGCTGCGCGTGCTTGCAGCTCAACGGGTGAAGCTGTACCGGATTTTGGAGCCGCAAGCCCTGTTTCTGCGCTCACGAATGCAAACGGGTGATGTACTCGGCGCACTCGCGGAGGATGTGGAGCGGCTGCAGGACATTTATCTGCGCACAGTCTTTCCAGCCATCACGGCACTGATCCTGTACGGTGCAGCCGTTATTTCTTTTGGTACCGTGGATCTGGGGTTTGCGTTATGGATGAGCCTCTACATGTTATTCCTGATTGGATTGCTGCCAGCCATCACGTTAAAGGTAACCTGGAAACGAAAAGTGCGGTTAAAAAAGGAGAACAGCCACTTGTATACCCGCCTTACAGACGGCGTACTTGGCCTTGGGGATTGGATGGCAAGTGGTCGGGCGGCGGAATTCGTTCGTCTCCAGGAGGAGGGGGAAGAGCGGGCAGATTCCGTTCGGCGCAGCCTGCGAAGATGGACGCGCTGGCGTGATCTGATTGCACAGTGTGTCATTGGACTGATGGTGGTGTCTGTGACATGGTGGGCAGGAAGCGAGGCTGCGGCAGGACAGCTGCCTGCCGTTATGATCGCGGCGTTTGTACTGGTGCTGTTTCCACTGACCGAAGCATTGCTACCTGTGTCCGATGCGGTGGAGCGTGTTCCCCAGTACCGCGAATCGCTGGAACGATTGCAGCATTTGGAGGGTAAGGGACATACTCAAGGTTCCCCATCAGGCAGAGATGAAACCGAGCAGGCGGCCGATGTTTCTTCTGAGTCCGCTGAGAGGACGAAGCGATCACGGGATCAACGAATTCGTCTGCGTATCCCTCCGAAGCTGAGAGCGGACATTCAGATAGATCGTGTAAGTTACCGGTATGCTACCGAAGATTCCTATGCTGTACAAGGTGTATCTCTTCATCTGCCCCAGGGCAAACGGTTAGCGGTTCTGGGGCGCAGTGGCGGAGGGAAATCCACCCTTCTCAAACTGATTCAGGGTGCTCTGCTCCCTTCCGTCGGGGAAGTTCTGATCAATGATCAGCCTGTGCAGACGCTGGGGGAGAATGTACCCGATGTCATTGCGGTGCTGAACCAGAATCCGCATCTCTTCGATACAACGGTAGCGAACAATCTGCGGATTGGCCGTCCACATGCAACGGATGAAGAGATCAGACGCGTGGCTGCCCAAGTCGGTTTGTCAGACCTTATTGAATCTCTGCCGCAGGGGTATAATACCCCGATGCTGGAGACAGGCATGCGTTTTTCGGGCGGGGAACGGCAGCGGATTGCACTGGCCAGGGTGCTGCTGAAGGAAACACCTGTCGTCATCTTCGACGAACCTACGGTTGGACTTGACCCTGTGACGGAACGTGCACTCATGCGTACCATTCTGGACAGCATGCAAGGCAAAACAATGATCTGGGTTACCCATCATCTCATTGGTGCGGAACAGATGGATGAGCTCATTTTTATGGAAAATGGACAGATTGCCATGCAGGGTTCTCACGAACAGCTGCTGGCTCGGGAAGAGCGTTATCGTCGTCTCGTCGAACTCGACCGACCAGGATGGGCAGACGGGCAGAAGCCAGGGTTCCCCTTGCCGCCGGCAGCTTCCAGGTAAGTGTGGTGGCCTTGAAGATGGAAGGCTGGAACATGTTATGTTGGTCGCAAGAAAAGAGAAGACTTACCTCTAGGTTATAAAGCTGATGGAAGGATCGCATCAGCAAAAAGACGAGCCCATGCATTCACGGGCTCGTCTTTTTTACCATGTATGGAGCAATGTTGCCCGTATCTACATTTCCACCAACATTAGGATGATGGAGGAGAGACAGAGGCAGGTACTGATGAGATACAATACGCCAACCACCTGCTTGTGGTTCAGTCCTGCACGCAGGAGGCGATAATGAGCCTGGCTTGCATCAGCCTGATAGATGGCTTTGCCTTGAATGAAACGTTTGATAACGACAAAGATATTGTCGAAGATCGGTACACCAAGGGCCAGAATCGGGATGAATAGCGACAGCATGGTCGCTTGCTTGAATGCACCGTCAAGGGCAATGACAGCCAGAATGAAACCGAGAAACGTTGCTCCGGCATCACCCATAAATACCTTGGCCGGAGGTTTATTGTATTTCAGATACCCCAGCGTTACACCGACAAGCACGATGGACATGAGTGCTGAATCGCTTTGGCCTTTGGCCAGGGCCACGACAAACAGCGTGACTGCCGAGATCGCAGATAATCCGCCAGCAAGCCCGTCCATGCCGTCCGAGAAGTTAATGACGGTGGTTACGCCGAAGATCCACAGGATCGTCAGAATGAACTGCAGCCAGAACGGAAGCATGATGTATTCCGAGGTCAGCGGGTTAACAAACCCGGTGAATGCAATGCCGGAAGCAAATACGAGCACGGCTGCAGAGATCTGAATGATCATTTTGGGCAGGGCGGGAAAGTCTTTGCCTTTTGTTTTGTACCAGTCGTCAATGGTGCCGATCGTTAACAGAAGCATGCCGCCTGCAACCAGTGCAACCGTCTCCATGGAAAGCTGCTTCGTAAAAGCAATGTATGTCAGGAAGAATCCGGTAAATATCGCGTAACTCGCCGTCAGCGGAATGGGCTGCCTGTGAAGCTTGCGCTCTACGTCCTCACGGGGCTTGTCCACAAAATCAAGGCGGTGGGCCAGTCGGCTAAGCGGAGGAATGAGCAGAAGCACGACAACAAAAGACAGCAAAAAGGCCATTATGTATACCATAAAATTGCTTGATTCACTCCCATCTACCATTTTCCCCCTATTATACGAGCTAAAGCGGAAATCTGTCGATGTCATTATTGTAACCAGCATGATCGTACACATGTTGGCAGAAGGTCAAAATTCAGAACGTTTATTGCAAATAAGATCCAAAGAAGTGGTTCGCTGCTTCCGCATCATAGCCGTCATTCCCTTGCCAGGTCGCTGCAAAGACAAAATCGCTGGAGCCGCCTTTACCTTTTCTCGGCGTATCCCCAGGAACAAGCAGGCCAGCGGCAGCCCAGATCTCAAGTAAGGCATCCCGTTCCTGTTTGCTCGAAGGGAGCAGGCCTTTCCATAGCTTTTCAAGCGAGCGGGCACTATCCTTCGGATCACCAGTCTGGCAGGCTGCAAGAAGCTGTTCAAGGATGGTCTTGTCTTCCGAGGTTACCTCGTAATTCGAATCGTGATCAAGAAGCAGCAGTTCCAGATCCATTAGACAGTAGATCAACCAGCCATGGCGGACCCCGCCCCATTTGATCCTCTCAAAATTCATGACGTTCAGATCGACGTTCACATACTGCTTGTCCGATTGTAACCGCAGGTAATTGCAATCCCCGCATGCACTGGTATTGGCGCTCAGCGCAGGCCGTTCCGCATAGGTATGCAGAGGCAAACGGGAGGTTAGTGCCCAGCTTGAGAGCGCACTGCGCAGATATACCTTCTTGGTGGACAGGCTATGCAGAAAAGCGGATACCACCCTGTCCTTCACGTTGATGTCCTGATGAATCTCATACAGACGCTGAACAATCTCGTCGTGGGTGATGGTCTGCGAATCGAACATCACATGTTTGCTTTTGGCATATTCAAAATCATCACCGGAGAACGGTGCACGAACTGTCTTCCAGCCGCCACCTCCCCAGAATGTGTTCAGCAGTATTTTGGCCGCTTTTTTATCCAACAATGCAATTAACCTCCTGTCGTATTCAATATTAATTCTACAAGACCGGGGAAACGGCTGCTTAGATCATCCTTTCGCAAAGAGTAAAAATGCTGTTTGCCTTCAATACGTGGCTGGATCAGGCCTGCTTCACGAAGAATTTTGATGTGATGGGACAATGTTGATTTGGAAATATGGTCTACTTCGAATGCGGAACAGTTTTTCTCGCCGGAGCTGGCCAGGCAGTGTGCAATCTTCATGCGCACCGGATCACCAAGTGCATTGCAGACCGTGGTAAACTCCATTTCCGAAGCCATGGGTATCGTAGGTGTTTTCATACCTATGACGGTAGCATATTGAAACGTCTCTTTCAATGTTTGATTTTTTTCGAACTGAGGGTTGTAAGAAGGCTGGATCGTGTGATACATTTCTATTCAATAGTTTGAAATTTTTCGAACTGTAATTCGTATCGGCTTATAACCATCAGGAGGTTCACCATGACTACATTGTTAAACAATTATTTCCGTTTATTTGACGCTTCTCGTACGGATGTGCGTGCGATGCAGGATTTACTGTCCCTGTTCACACCGGATGCTGAGATTGTGTTAAACGGCACCAGCAGAAGAGGATTTGAAGGTTTTATGAAAGCATTCTATGAGTACAACATGGACGTCAAACATATGTGGGACGGGTGGGTGCTGCAGCCGGACGGCAGCTATCAGACGAACTGGGCCGTATGTGGACAAGCTGCTGATGGGGCGGTATATGCAAAAACAGGGATTGATACCGCCCGCCTGAATGATGAGGGACAGATTATGTATCTGGAAAATGTGCAGGACGACAAGGATGCATTCAGTAAATATAATCAATAATGCATTTATAAGTAGTGAAAAAACAGGTGCCCTTTCATTTCAAGGGCACCTGTTTTTTTGCAATTTATTTCTGAGGCATCGTTTTATTTTGAAAAGCAGCGATATCCGCATACTCCTCTTCGAACTTGCGGGAGATCCGGATGAAGATCGGCAGCAATTCCCGGTAGATGCGGACGCTGTCCGGGTCAGGCTGATGACGATGCGTGGATCCAATCATGCCGGATACGGCGCTCAGGGAATCAATGCGGCCAAGCGCGTACAATCCCAATACGGCTGCACCAAGGCAGGAGCTCTCAATGCTTTCAGGGATGATCACATCCTGGTCGAAAATATCGGCCATCATCTGCCGCCATAATTCGGAGCGGGCGAAGCCGCCAGTGGCCTGAATTTTGGTGGGACGGCCGATCTTCTCCTCAATAGCCAGCATGACGGTATACAGATTGAACAATACACCTTCCAGGGCGGCTCGGATCATGTGCTCCTTCTTATGATGAAGTGTCAGACCGAAGAACGAGCCGCGGGCATTCGGATTCCAGAGCGGAGCCCGCTCACCTGTCATATACGGATGGAAGAGCAGCCCTTCCGATCCAGGCGGTACATTTTCCGCGACACGCGTGAGCACTTCATAAGGATCGATGCCGAGTCGCTTCGCTGTCTCTACCTCAGAAGCCGCAAACTCGTCCCGAATCCAGCGGAAAATGACCCCGCCATTGTTCACGGGCCCGCCAATCACCCACGCATCCTCGGTGAGCGCGTAACAGAAGAAACGTCCTTTCGGATCGGTAACTGGTTTGTCCACGACCGTACGAATCGCTCCGCTGGTGCCGATGGTCACCGCCACAACGCCAGGATCAATCGCGTTAACGCCGAGATTGGAGAGCACGCCGTCACTTGCCCCGATGACAAATGGCGTCTTGTCCGCAATACCCATTTCCTTGGCGTACTCCGGGTTCAACCCCTGCTTGAGTACGTAAGTGGTCGGCACAAGCCGGGATAGATGGTCTACTGTAATTCCCGCCACATGCAGCGCTCCCTCATCCCAGTCCAGTTTCTCCAGATTCATCATGCCGGTAGCAGACGCCATGGAGTGGTCGATCACGTATTCATTGAACAGCTTGAAGAATACATATTCTTTCATGGAGATGAATTTATGGGTCTGCTTGAACAGTTCCGGCTGTTCCCGGGTTAGCCACATGATTTTGGTCAGTGGTGACATCGGATGAATGGGCGTCCCTGTTCTCAGATAGATTTCGTGACCGTTCATTTCGGTTTTGAGTGCTTCCGTCCATTCCGCGCTGCGATTGTCTGCCCACGTCATGGCGCGCATCAGCGGTTTGCCGTGCTCGTCAACAGGCAGGATGCTGTGCATCGCCGAACTGAACGATACAAACAAAATTTCATCCGGTTTGATACCCGCCTTGGAGGTCGCCTGTTTAACGGATTCTACGACGGCTTGGAAAATATCGTCCGCATCCTGCTCTGCAATCGCAGGGGTGGGGGTATATAGCGGATAATCAGCACCACCCTGAGCCACGATGGAGCCGTTTTGTTCAAACAATACGGCCTTGGTGGATGTGGTGCCGATATCTACGCCGATCATATACGGTGAAGAAGCCATTTTGTCATCCCTCTTTCTCTGGAGCATCTGGTATTAATCTATAGATAAGAATATCAGACTTGAGGGATGGATCAAAATGCGGACAGCTTAATCCTTCACGGCTCCTGCGGCAATGTCCGAAATGAACTGGCGGCTGATGAACAGGAACATAATGATAAGTGGAATAACCGCAAGCAGTGTACCGGCGATGACCATCGCGTAATCCGTATTGTACAGCCCGTTTAATTGCGAGAGGGCAATCTGCAGCGTGTATTTCCGTTCATCCGTCAGGACGATGAGCGGCCACAGGTAGTCATTCCACACCCCGATAAAGGTAAATGCACCGAGAAACGCAAACGCAGGTCGTAGGATGGGCAGCGCCACATTCCAATAGAGACGGAAGAAATTACAGCCGTCGATCCGGCCCGCATCGAGCAGGTCATTCGGGATGGACTCTGTGGCATACTGCCGAATCCAGAAAATGCCGAAGGCATTCACCATGCCCGGGATAATAAGGGCCTTGAAGGAACCGACCCAACCGAACGTGGCCATGAGCACGAAGGAAGGCACAAGCGACAGCTGGGATGGCACCATCATGGTGGCGAGCAGCAGGACGAAAAGCCACTTTTTGCCCGGAAATTCAAACTTCGCAAACGCAAAACCCGCCAATGAGTCAAAGAACAGCACGAGCACGGTCACCATGCCGGATACAAACAATGTGTTGACAAATGCACCCCAGAAGTCAATTTGCTGCAGCACCCGGCTGATATTATTCCACAGTTCTCCCCCGAACCAGAGCTGGGGCGGAAATGCGTAAATGTCGGACGTCGTCCGGGTGGACATTACAATTAGCCAATAGAACGGGAACATGGAAATGAGCATGCCCCCGATAAGACCGGTATACAACACCAGCGATTTGAGGTATTTGGACGTCATGAGCGCTCCCCCCTTGTCACATCAGGATGACTTGCCTTGAACAAGCTTCCAGTTCACGATGGAGAACAGGGCGATAATGAGGAACATGCCCCAACCCACCGCTGCACCATATCCGAAGTAGTTGTTGATGAACGATTCACGGTAAAGGTACAGAACGATGGTCATCCCGGCCGCGCCTGCACCGCCATCGTTGCCCACGAGAATCTGGGGTTCGGTGAACAGCTGCATGCCGCCAATCGTTGAGGTGATCACCGTGAACAGAATCACGGGCCGCAGCATCGGAATCGTAATCCGGAAGAAGGACTGTATCCCGGATGCGCCGTCAATTTTTGCTGCTTCATACAAGGTTTGCGGAATACTCTGGAGTCCAGCCAGGTAAATGACCGCGTTGTACCCCGTCCAGCGCCACACCACCATGGAGGAGATCGCCACTTTAATACCCCAAGGGGCATTAAGCCATTCCACGACTGGAAGCCCGACCGACTGCAGGAGATAGTTGAGAAAGCCATAGTTGTTGGCAAACAGTGCACCGAAGATGATCGCCACGGCTACGATGGACGTAACGTTCGGCAGGAAGTAACCGACCCGAAACAGTGTACGGAACTTCACGAACGGTGCATGCAGCAAAAAGGCGACAATAAGGGCGAAGAACAGCATGGGAATGGTGGAGTATATCCAGATCATGAACGTATTGCCCACCGCCTGCCAGAACTCGGCATCCGTCAGCATGTATTTAAAATTATTCAGCCCATTGTAGGTCATTACGCCAATGCCGTCCCATTTGTGGAAAGCCAGGTACAACGAGAATCCGATGGGAAACAGGCCAAACACGGCAAACAGAATATAAAACGGTGAGATCGCAGCATATAGGGCACGATGCTCCCAAATTTGAGATAGGAGAGATTTCTTCCGATCCAGGTCCGGATGCACGGCTCCGGGTTCGGGAGTGAGATGGGGTTCGGTTACAGCCATATGAATTCCTCCTTATGCGGATATCGAACACACACGTTCTTCAGGTTAACGCTGGAGTTCCCGCTCAACGCGGTGTACGGTATCGGTCCAGACCTGCTTGGGATCGGCATTTTGCTTCGCGACATCATTCAGGCGTCGGGTAATAATGTTGTGTACCGATGGATAACGTTCACCAAAAAAAGCGTCCGGAACATGCTGTGCCGATTCGGCAAATACAGGCCCTGTCGCCTGTCCGCCGAAGAAGGGCTCCTCTTCTTTCATTGCAGGGGAATTGAACACGCCCGGTGCGGAAGGGAAGAGGTTCAACGTCTGATATTGCTCCAGCTGATTTTCCGGACTCTGCAGCCAGCGCACCAGCTCGAAGGCTTCCTGAGGATGCTCGCTGGACTTCAGAATGGACAGGAACGAACCGCCGTTATTACCGTCTCCGCCAGGGGCTCGAGCCACCCGCCATTTACCCGATGTATCTGGCGCAGCCTCCTGCAGCACCTGTTTCATCCAGACGGCACCCACGAAGGACGCAATTTCCCCATTGTTCATCGCTGCATTCCAGCCTGGAGTCCAGCCATCTGCATTCGCCAGCAATCCCTTTTGCTTGAAATCAATGGACGTATCCCAGCTTGTTCGTACCAGAGGAGAATCCATGCCGATAAACGAACCATCCGGGCGGAAATAGCGCTCAGCTCCTTGAGATAAGACCTGGTTGTAAACGCTTCCAATGTTATCGGTCAGAAATACCTTGCCCCCAAGTTTTTCCTTGATCTGTTCGCCTGCTGCGGCATATGCTTCCCAGCTATTCAGCTGACGGGTCACATCCTCAGGTTCGAAAGGAAGTCCGGCCTCCTTGAAGAGGTCTGCCCGGTAAAAGAGAGCTGTCGGTCCCGTATCCATCGGGAAACCGATCATCTGTCCGCTTGGCGTAACGCCCTGCTTCCATTTCCACTCCAGGTATTGGTCTTTGACGTCCCCTGCGCCAAGATCATACAGATTATAAAAACGGTCCTCGCTGGGGAAAAGTTCCATAATCCAGTCGTTTAGTGCGACAATATCGGGCTCGCCTGATTTGGCTGCCAGCGTTGTCTTGAGCTTTGCCTTGAAATCACCGCCGATCTTCTGGGCTGTCAGTTCAATATTGGGGAACTGTTCCCTGGCCTTGGCAATCAGCTTATCATCAATGGAACGGTTCCAGTACCATAGTGTAAGCGCCACCTTTTTGTTGTTCGCAGAATCGTCTTGTCCCGGCCAGATGGAGCATCCGCTTATGAGCAGGACGCAGACCATCAGGATGGCTGTCCAGCAGGTTCTTTTCCGGCGGATCATGTGCACAACCCCCTCATCGTTAAGTTCGAGGCATGAAGTACTTTGGACTACTACAACATCATTCTATGAGCAGTTTATAAACTCATACCCAATATTCCAAAAATGAAACACAAATTTGTGTCGGTTTCGTATCCTAATTTTATTAGTTACTTTAGAAACAAAAGTTACTTGACACAATAAAATTTTTATTTTAAACTTGCTTACATAAAGTAACTAATGATGATGACAATAATATAGATACGTACTATAACCGTCCAGTGATCTATTTTCGGTCTGGATGCGAATCAATCAGCATATAAAATGGCTTAACAGGAGGAACGAATCATTATGATCAATTCACATATTATTCAACTGCTTGCCCCCAAAATTCAGACTTTTCCGAGTGGAAAAGAATTCATATACCTGGTTGGACCGATTAAGCTTCCGGTCAATCTGGATGGAGAGACGCGCACATTCCAGTGGTACAGCTGGCTGAAATCGGATAAGGTCATGGACAGCGGCGAGCTAATTGAGTCGCTGGCTACGGCTGAACTTGCAGAGCGTCAGCAATCGAGTGTACTCGTGTACGGAGATTTTGCCGAAGCGCAGGAAGCGCTGATCCGGATGCACAGCATCTGCCATACAGGCGATATTTTTGGCAGCAAACGCTGTGATTGTGGCTTCCAGCTGGAGCAATCCATGAAAATGATCGCAGCCCATGGGGCGGGTGCCTTGTTCTACCTGGCGAACCATGAAGGCCGCGGTATTGGTCTGTTCAGCAAAGCGATGGCTTACATTTTGCAAGAAGAAGGTCTGGATACGGTAGATGCCAACCTTCAGCTTGGCTTTACGGATGATGCTCGTAACTATGATGATGCGATTGCCGTATTGCGTGCACTGCGTTCCGCACCCGTTACTCTGATCACCAACAATCCGCGTAAGCTGGCTGCACTGCAGGAAGCGGGACTGAATGTAGGCGGGCGTGTGCCGTTGTGGGGCGATCGCTCGGCGTTCAACGAGAAATACCTGCAGACCAAAGTGAGTCGTTCGGGTCACTTGGCAGAGAACGATGGCTGGGCAGGGGCAGATGTACTGCTTCCACATGCGCAGGCTTAACGTATAGTCCGTATGTGTTAAATACAGCATGATTTTTCGATGGAAAATGTCATGTTGCTATAACCGACAGACTGGCTGTTGTTGTTCACTTCTTCGGGGGTGCACGACAACGGCCTTTTTGTGTTAAATACAGAGCATTACACGCTATGGGGATTGCCTTTCCATGATTGGCCCTGCTTGCCGATCTACCATGCGGATTATACAATATAGGCAATCTGAATGATGCAGGAGGAACGATGGTGCCATTTGAGGGACAGAGCATGTTACCCGCTGCCAAGAGCATGAAGCAGTTCGAAGCGATTATTGATGGCCCTTACACCTATGGGGTTATGCTGGATACTCATATTGCCCAGCTGGAGAGTTTGCTGGATGAAGCACGGCGGCGAAGCAAAAAAATCCTGCTGCATGCCGATCTGGTCCAAGGGCTGAAGAACGATGAGTACGCTGCAGAATATTTGTGTCAGCATATTCGTCCGGCGGGATTGATCTCTACGCGGGCGACGGTGATTCAAAAGGCAAAACAAAAGGGGATCACTGCCATTCAGCGGGTGTTTCTGCTGGATACGAATGCCTTGGAGAAAAGTTATCAACTGCTGGCGAAGACGCAGCCGGATTATATTGAAGTGCTTCCTGGCGTTATTCCGCATATTATTACCGAGGTGGCGGAACGGACAGGAATCCCCATTATTGCCGGAGGACTGATTCGATCTGCCAAAGAGGTTGAGCTGGCGCTGGAGGCTGGGGCAACAGCAGTGACCACGTCCAATTTTGACCTGATCCGACATTTTGGGGAATCGCTTACAGAACCGAAACAGTAGCATAAACTTAATAAATTTATTGCATCCGTCAATCAAGCAAGCACACGTGAAATTGAATGATGCAATATGCTAGGAGGTTGTCGATATGGAAAAGTATATTATGGCTCTGGATCAGGGGACAACGAGTTCCCGGGCCATTCTGTTTAACCGCCATGGGGAGATTGTACATATTGCGCAGCAGGAGTTCCCGCAGTATTTCCCTAAGCCGGGCTGGGTCGAACAGAATGCAAATGAAATCTGGAGCTCCATTCTTGCGGTTATGGCTTCATGCTTAGCAGAGAGTGGAATTAAGCCTTCCCAGATTGCCGGAATCGGGATTACAAATCAGCGCGAGACAGTGGTGGTGTGGGACAAAGAAACGGGCCGCCCCATCTACAATGCTGTAGTCTGGCAGTCGAGACAAACTGCTGATATTTGTGAAGAGCTGAAATCGAAGGGGCTGGCTGACCTTTTTCGTGAGAAAACGGGGCTGCTCATTGATCCCTATTTTTCCGGTACCAAAGTGAAGTGGATTCTGGACCATGTACCAGGAGCACGGGAACGCGCTGGAACAGGGGAATTGCTATTCGGCACGATCGACAGCTGGCTGATCTGGAAGCTTAGCGGAGGTACACATGTGACAGACATATCCAATGCCTCCCGTACGTTGATGTACAACATTTATGATTTGCAATGGGATGACGAGCTGCTGGGTATTCTTGATATCCCAAAAGCGATGCTGCCTGAAGTACGGGGTTCCTCAGAGGTGTACGCACACACGATGGATTATCATTTCTTCGGCCACCGGGTTCCAATTGCTGGCGCAGCGGGGGATCAGCAAGCAGCCCTGTTCGGTCAGGGGTGTTATCAGAAGGGCAGTATGAAAAACACATATGGTACCGGGTGCTTCATGCTCATGAATACCGGGGAAGATCCAGTGAAGTCGGACCATGGACTCATCACAACGATTGCCTGGGGTGTTAACGGCAAAGTGGAGTATGCACTCGAAGGCAGCATTTTTGTGGCAGGCTCCGCCATTCAATGGCTGCGTGACGGATTAAGGATGCTGCGCTCCTCCAAGGATAGTGAGGATTATGCTGCACGGGTCCCTTCTACAGACGGTGTGTACATGGTGCCAGCCTTCGTGGGACTTGGTAGTCCGTATTGGGATAGTGAGGTGAAGGGCGCTGTATTTGGTCTGACCAGGGGGACCACAAAGGAGCACTTTATCCGTGCCACACTTGAAGCGTTGGCATATCAAACCAGGGATGTGCTGGCGGCTATGGAGTCGGACTCGGGCATTGCTGTCCATTCATTGCGTGTCGATGGCGGCGCGGCAGCCAATGACTTTCTAATGCAATTCCAGAGCGACATTCTGGGGGTTCCGGTAGAGCGCCCTACGGTGAACGAGACAACGGCTCTGGGGGCAGCTTATTTGGCAGGTCTTGCCGTAGGTTACTGGGAAAGTGCCGATGAGCTGAAAGATCATGAGAATACGGAACGTGTGTTCAACCCGCTGATGGCGGAGGATACTAGAAATGATCTGTACGCAGGCTGGCAGCGAGCAGTGAAAGCAGCGATGGCTTTCTAATGAGTAGGGATATGAAGAGATGGTCATTTGTACTTTTTCATTAAACAAATTCAAAAGATGATAATTACTGGTGGAAAATGATGCATAACTTACAGGGGATATTTTCCTGGGGAACGAAATCTATATATCCACTATTAGTAAAATAAAAAGGTTAGTGGATCAGTTTGAAATTACATCCTTGGGCAGAACAATTTTTTGAAATTTTTTTGAATAATGTGTCATTTCAGGCCTTCACGCCGCTCAAAATGTGTGATAGGATTAAGACACAAGTTAAAAAATGATGTCTGGAGATCGGGAGAGACCACGTACCGCTCAGCAATTGCTGCAGCGAATGACGTGGTCTTTTTTTGTTCTTTTTGTAGGAATTGTATAGAGAAAATAAAGGCAATGAATGGGAGGCATACCGATGACTTCACCTTTCTCGGCAGCACTACGCGGGGATTATCTTCAATCCATGGCGAATGCACATTTTGACATATTGGTCCTAGGCGGAGGGATTACAGGGACAGGCATTGCCCTTGATGCAGCGTCCCGCGGACTGAAGACCGCGCTGGTTGAAATGCAGGATTTTGCAGCGGGTACGTCCAGCCGTTCGACCAAACTGGTACACGGTGGCTTAAGATATCTGAAGCAGTTTGAAGTGAAAATGGTGGCTGAGGTAGGGCGCGAACGGGCCATTGTGTATGAAAATGGACCTCATGTGACGACACCGGAGCCGATGCTCCTGCCCATCTATACGGGAGGTACGTTTGGGCGCTTCAGTACGTCCATTGGCCTGATGGTGTATGACCGTCTCGCAGGAGTGAAGCGCAGCGAACGTCGTACGATGCTGAACGCCGGAGCTGTCTCGGATAGCGAACCTTTGCTGCGCCGAGAGGGATTGCTGGGGGGTGGGTTATATGTGGAATATCGGACGGACGATGCACGGCTTACCATTGAAGTAATGAAAGAGGCGGTTAAGCGCGGGGCTCAAGCTGTGAATTATGTAAAAGCAGACGGATTCGTGAAGGAAAACGGCAGGGTCATCGGCATCCAGGCCACAGACCAGGTCACAGGTCAATCTGTTCAATTGAGGGCAAACAAGGTTATCAATGCTTCGGGCCCATGGGTGGATGAGCTTCGCGAGATAGACGGTTCACGGCAGGGCAAGACACTGCAAATGACCAAAGGCATTCATCTGGTGTTCGACGGATCGAGGTTTCCCCTTCGGCAGGCTGTATATTTTGATACCCCTGATGGACGGATGGTCTTCGCGGTTCCGCGTGATGGCAAAACATATGTGGGTACCACCGATACGGTCTTCCGAGATGACCCGGCACATCCTCTCATCTCTGAATCAGATCGGGATTATGTGATTGATGCGGTAAACGGCATGTTTCCGGATGTCCGTATCCGTGCCGAAGATGTGGAGTCGGGATGGGCGGGTGTACGTCCGTTAATCCATGAGGAAGGCAAGAATCCTTCCGAAATATCACGCAAGGATGAAGTATGGGTCTCCCCCTCCGGGCTGATCACGATTGCGGGAGGCAAACTGACCGGGTATCGTAAAATGGCTGAAATGGTCGTTGATCTGGCTGCACGTCAGCTGCAGCAGGAGACGGGTCAATCCATTGGTCCGTGCATGACGAAGAAGATGCCAATTTCCGGGGGGGACGTTGGTGGCTCGGCAGGGTATTCGGTCTATGTAGAGCGCAAAATCAAGGATGGGGTAGCTCTTGGACTGGATCGGTCTGCCGCAGAGCGGCTGGCTCGTACGTATGGTTCCAATGTGGATGCCCTTTATGACCGGTTGCCTGATCCACGGGCCAAGGCCGAGCTGCATGGCATGCCACAGGAACTGCTGCTCATGCTGAATTATGCGATTGAGGAAGAGATGGCGGTAACCCCGGCAGACTTCCTGGTGCGACGGACAGGGGATTTATTTTTCCGTATCCATGAGTTGCGCCAGTATAAGTCAGCAGTTATTCAGTACATGCATGACCGGCTATGCTGGACGGATGAGCAGAGAACAGGGTATGAACAAGAGCTGGACCGTTTGATATTGGGGGCATCTGGCAAATTATAATGCAGGATTTCGTATCCGGGGGTCGAATGGAACATGTAAGCGCGTAACAAAGAGAGGGGATTACATCCATGACGTTACAGATCGGCATCATCGGAACAGGCTGGTTCAGCAAAGTACATGCAGACATTTTGGCCCGAATGGAAGGCGTCCGTGTGGCAAGTGTGCTCGGGACCACTTTGGAGAAGGCTGAGGCCATGGCTTCCGTGTATGATGCAGCTGGCTACAGCGAGCTTGAACATATGTTGGATGGGGAGAAGCTGGATGCAGTATACATCTGCGTTCCGCCGATGTCTCATGGTTCGATTGAATCGGAACTGATTCGCCGCGGCATCCCTTTCCTCGTGGAGAAACCACTGAGTACAGGGATGGATATCCCGCGCAAAATTTTAGATCAGGTGAAAGATACAGGTTTGCTTACTTCCGTAGGTTATCATTTCCGCTATCAGGAAGCTGCGCAGGTGCTGCGTGGAGCCATGAAGGATCAGACGATCGGCATGGCACTTGGACGCTGGATGGGTGGTATGCCAGGAGTTGCCTGGTGGCGCCGACAGGATGGATCTGGAGGACAGTTTGTTGAACAGACCACACATATTGTAGATCTGCTTCGATACTGTGCAGGAGAAGTTACTGAGGTATATGCTGTAGCAGCCCAGCGTGTGATGCATGAAAAACACGACCATGTTACGGTAGCAGATGTGGCGAATGTGACGCTTAAGCTGGAGAGCGGTGCCATCGCGAGCATTGCCAATACATGCCTGCTGCCGGATGGAGAAGGCGGTGCCGGACTTCAGTTCTACACCGAAGCGGGAGTATGGGATTGGACACCGGAACGTCTGCTGCTGCCGAATGCTGCTGCCCACGCGATGGCAGGTCAGGAGATTCCAGCGGGACATAACCCGTATGAACGGGAGAACGAAGCATTCATTCATGCTCTTCGTACGGGTGATCGTACGCGGATTCTGTCTGATTATGGGGATGCCTGCCGTACACAGGAGATTACAACAGCAGCGCTGGCATCTGCCGATTCCGGTCTGGCGGTGCAGCTGAAGCCCGTCAAGAATCTCTCTCATTAATTCATTAAATAATCCAATGGAAATTCAAGAAAAAAGCCTGAATGGGAAGCTGATCGGAAGAAGATCAGCACCTATTCAGGCTTTTGGTGTTCTTAGATTAGAAGCGATCGGCCATGCTATCGTTTCAGCCAGTCGGAGGACCAGCCATAAATCTGATTGATGACCGGCTCAATAGCCTTGCCTTTGGGAGTCAGCTCGTATTCAACCCGTGGCGGGATTTCAGGATACATATGACGGGTTACGATGCCTTCCATCTCCATTTCCTTCAAACGCTCGGATAACAGACGGCCGCTAATGGCCATTTCCGCTTCCAGTTCTGTGAAGCGCTTGGGTCCGGAGAGCAGCTGATACATGATCAGCAGAACCCACTTCTTACCGATGATGTCCATGGCCTGTGTGATCAAACAGGGGCTTGGTGATTTTGCTTTTCTCAGCTTCAACGTATTCACCTCGATTCACGTAACAATGTTGGAATGGTTTAACTGTGTTGTATATAAAAAAGTGTCTGGCTTACCGCCACTGTGACGAAAAAAAAGGAAACATTCATTCATAAAGGGGTCAACAAAAATCCATGCAACAACCCTTTTGTATGTATTATACACTATTTATCAAAAAATTACTTGAATAAATAATCTTATTATTATATACTCACTTCATAAAAGTAAGTCAGTATCTAATAATACCTATCACGTGGAAATGGACCACTTTATCGGTTCACATGTTGACGTAAAATCGAGTTGTCGTAAGACGGCTTTTACATAGATAGCATCTTGCAGATTTGGAATTGATTTTGCAATGTGCAGCAGGCAAGATGCTCAAATTTTTCTTTTGATCTAACCTTTAGAATAGTTACAGGAGGAACATACATAATGAGAGTTATAGGATATATATTTCTGGTTGTGCTTGCAGGTGTATTTGTGATGACGGGGCTGAACAAAGTGATGGGTGCGGAGATGATGGTGCAGACCTTTGAAAGCTTCTCGTATCCGAAATGGACGATGTACCTGCTGGGCGCGGTGGAGCTGCTTAGTGCAGTCGGATTACTGATTCCTCGTACTCGCATGTTGGCAGCAGGTGTGCTGACATTTATTCTGATTGGTGCCCTCGGAAGTCATCTGATCTACGGACAATACGGGGCTGTTGTACTTCCGGGGATCCTGCTCGTTGCCAATATTGTTGTTCTGGCGATCGGTATGCGCAAGCTGGAGGAAGAAGAGGTCCTGGAAGTCATTCAGGCGTAACAGTAAAGTGGGCATATAAAATAGAGACATAGGAGGGCTGCTGTAATAACAGTAGCTCTTCTTTTAATCCTATCTTTTATCCAGGATACTCTCCTCCATATCAATGAATGGATAAAAAAAAGAAGAACCCACACATCACAAAGGGTTCTCTTGCAGTAGGACTTCCTCATAGGAAGATCTCCTGATTATAAATAATAAAATGAAATCGTATTATAGCAATTTCTTTAATTGGGAGACGCGTCCTTGGCTAATACCAAGCTTTTCCGCAATCTGCTGCTGAGCCAAACCAGGATTCTGTTCAACAATTTCTTTCATCTGTTGCAGCATGCGCGCCGTCTTGGGCCGCAGGTCAGGGTACTCAGTGCTGGCAGCTACCGTTCCCTCATCCCATGTGGGGGAAGAAACTTTGGCGGAATCGGAAGGAGGACGCTCCACGGCAGCAGGAGCCTGTTTGTTCTGAGGAACGAACCATTCGGGAGTGTCATCCGGGTGTTTTAATTGAACAGCACACGTCCGGCAGATGAATTGCTCTTTGAAATACATATCCGTATCCATATCACCGCAAAACACACACAACGTTGATTTGTACTTTCTCAAAATCAACTCTTTCCCTTCAATGAAAAACTCAAGCGGATCGCCGATATGGATTTCCATCGTATCCCGCATTTCTTTGGGAAGGACAATTCGTCCAAGGCGGTCCAGAGATCTCTTCATTCCGGTTCTTTTCATCGCATCTCCCCCGCAATATTCGCTTATAAAACATGTCCTTATTGTAAGGAAGAAAGGGCTTTAATACAACAATAATATTTCAAATAAAAGGGACAATTCCATCTATTATGGGAAAATAAGTTTAGATAGAATGGGCGCAACCGCCAAAGTGAACAATGCAGCCAGCACCATGGAGATACTGGAGATGGTTCCTGTCAGGGAACTGAGCTCAAAAGCTTTGGAGGTCCCTGTGCCGTGGGCACCCGTTCCGAGCAGCGTTCCGCGGGCAATTTCTCCATCAATGCGGAGCATTTTTACGATAGAAGGACCCATAATCGCCCCAAGCAAACCGGTCATGATGACAAAAACCGCTGTAACAGCGGGGATGCCCCCAATGGTAGCCGAGACGTTCATGGCAATCGGAGTTGTAATGGAGCGCGGAATCAGGCTGTGAATCAGCCCGGAGTCAAGCTGAAGCCACTTGGCCAGCAGGGCTGACGAGAGCACGGCAACCACCGATCCGGCCATGACACTGAAGACAATCTCGGATATATGCTTTTTGAGTACGTGGAAAAATGTATACAGAGGTACGGCAAAAGCTACCGTAGCGGGTTGAAGCAGAAGGCTCAGCCATTTGCCGCCGCTGCTGTAATCTGCATAATCCGTCCCGGTCGCAAGCAGAACGCCAACGACAAGCAGGGGCGTGATCAGCAGTGGAGACAGATAAACCTTGGGCAATTGACGATACATGCGTTTGGCGATCAAGTAAATACCGACAGTCAGCAACAGGCAGAGAAATCCAATCATCCGGTGTGACGCTCCTTTCGTTTGGCGATTCGTGTGGCAACCAGGCCGGTACAGGCCATAACCAGAAATGTGCTAAGCAGCACGATGAACAGAATCTGCAGTCCGTCATGCTCAAGCATGGGCATATAGTTCATGATGCCAACGGCTGAAGGAATGAAGAAAAGCAGTAGTTCTCCAAGCAGCCAGGCAGCTCCGACTTCAATCCAGCGCAGCTTCACGACCCGTGTCTGAAGCAAAATAAACAGCACGACCATACCGAGTATCGAACCCGGCACAGGCAAATGGAGAGCACGGGCCAACTGGTCCATGAGCAGTGAAAAGGCCATGAGGAGAGCAACCTGCAATATACCAAGTCCCCATTTTTTCACTTCGATTCCTCCTTATATGATCAACGTGAATGATTTGATTGTTTATGAAAATGAATGGAAACATTCTTTCTTGTTACAAATTTTACATCGCATTCTTTCATGAGTAAAATGCATATTAAGAATGTTTTCTATTCCATTTATCTATGGGAGGCTGGGATCAGACGATGGATATCCGCCATTTGCAATATTTTCTGGAAGTTGCCCGGCAGCAGAGCTTTACCAAGGCGGCTGAGGTTCTGTTTATCACCCAACCGACGATTAGCAAAACCGTCAAAAGCCTTGAAGATGAGCTCGGTGTTACACTGCTGGACCGGTATGGGAAGAAAGTCGAATTGACCGATGCGGGGCATGTCTTTTTCAGGCAGGCACTTGAAATTGAGAAGTCGTTTCGCAGTTTGTCGTCCGAACTCGATGATCTGATGAACCTGAAGAAGGGACATCTGCGTATCGGACTGCCGCCCATGGTCGGCTCCAGCTTCTTCCCCATGATTATCGGTGAATTTCATAAGGCCTACCCGCAAGTGAGCATTCAACTGTTTGAGGATGGAGCCAAGAAGGTCGAGGCTGATGTCATCAGTGGTGCACTGGATATTGGTGTGGCTGTGCTGCCGACCGTGGATGAGCTCATCGATCATTTTGTTTTTGTGGAGGAAAAGCTGAATCTGCTCGTCCATCCTTCACATCCGCTTGCGGGAAAAGAGTCGGTTGCTCTGCGTGAACTGGAGCATGATGCATTCGTGCTGTTCAGGGAGGATTTCGCCCTGCATGATCGCATCATTGCTGCCTGTCAGCATGTAGGATTTCAGCCCAGGGTCGTCTATGAGAGCTCCCAGTGGGATCTGCTCAGCGCAATGGTTGCTGCCAATCTAGGGGTGGCGTTGCTGCCGGAGACCATCTGCCGTGAAGTGGATCATATGCGTGTACGCATTATGCCGGTTGTGGAACCCGTGATCCCTTGGCAGCTCGGCATGATCTGGCGCAAGGACCGATATCTGTCTTTTGCCACCCGGGAATGGATCGGTTTCACCAAGGCAATGTTGAGCGAAGAACGGAAATAGAAATTACTTCATTTCGTTGTTACAATGAGAGCAGAATAATGATGGAGGTGGAGAAACATGAAATTGCGGGTATCCGCTGTACAGTACCAATTGCAAACCATCAGCTCCTTTGAGCAGTTTGCTGCTCAAGCCGAGCATTACATACGGACAGCCGACGAATTCGGAACGGAATTTGTGCTGTTTCCTGAATTTTTTACAACGCAGCTCATGTCCATTGGTGACGGTCAAGGCAACGCCCTGACCATTGAGGATTTGCCGGATTTCACGGAGCAATATGAACAGCTGTTCATTTCACTGGCTGCAAAGTACAACATGCATCTGATCGGGGGAACCCATGTCATCCGTCGTGAAGGGAAATTGTATAATACCGCCCACATGTTCTATCCTGATGGCCGTATTGCACGCCAGGCCAAGATCCATATTACACCGACCGAAGTACAGGAATGGAACATGGCACCGGGTGATGGCCTTGAAGTATTCGACACAGATAAAGGCAGAATTGCGATGTTAACCTGTTACGATATTGAGTTCCCGGAAATTGTGCGTATGGCAAAGGCAAAAGGGGCTGACGTTATTTTCTGTCCGTCCTGTACAGATGACCGTCACGGATTCTATCGGGTGCGCTATACCAGTCATGCCCGTGCTGTGGAGAACCAGGTTTATGTTGTACTGACCGGAACGGTGGGCAATCTGCCGACAGTCGACTTCATGCGTGCCAACTACGGACAGGCTGCCATTATTACGCCGAATGATGTCCCGTTCCCGCCGCGCGGCATTCTGGCTGAAGGTGAGATTAACGATGATATGATCGTAACGGCTGATCTGGATCTGGATTTGCTCTACGAAGTACGTGAGCGCGGATCTGTAACGACATGGCGTGACCGCCGCACCGATCTGTATACAGACTGGGAGTAGGCTTTTGATTGAGGAATGACCAGTAACAGCAGGAGCTGTTGTAAGGAGGAGATGATCAGCATGTATCAAAAAGAGATGTTGATTACCGGTCCGGATCGACACGGTAAGCCCGTAAGGACAGTCGTTCGTACGTATCAGGAGGCTGATTTCGATGAACTGATTCGTATCCAGGCCGAGAGCTTCCCTCCGCCTTATCCGGAAGAGCTGCTCTGGAACCATGAACAGCTTGCCAGCCATGTAGCCCACTACCCGGAGGGGGCCATCTGCATTGAGGTGGATGGCGAGCTGGCGGGATCGATGACCTCGCTGCGCATGCAATGGGACCCTTCACATCCGGCAGGACACACTTGGGTTGAAGTGACGGATGATGGGTACATCCGCAATCATCAGCCGGATGGCAACACGCTCTACATCGTTGATCTCTGTGTGCGGCCAAAATACCGCAAATGGGGATTGGCGCAGCTCATGATGCAGGCCATGTACCATCTGGTCATTGCACAGGGACTTGACCGGCTGCTCGGTGCCGGAAGAATGCCCGGATACCATCTGGTGGCAGATGAAATGACGGCTGAATCGTATCTGGAGCAGGTGGTATCCGGCGAGAAACACGATCCGGTGATCTCATTCCTGCTGCGCTGCGGCCGGTTGCCAGTTGGCGTAGCAACGGATTATCTGGATGATGAGGAGTCCTGCAACTATGCGGCTCTCATGGAATGGCGCAATCCGTTCAAGTCATAATGCACATTTATCATTGGAGGTAGATGAGTCCATGGAATTTACACGAATTACTTCAATTAATGATCCTCTGTTTGCCCAAATGCACAAGCTGATGCAGGAAGTTTTCCCACCTGAGGAAGTACTGGACTTTCCGCTGTGGCAGGAACCGCTGGAAGACCCCGGCATTCGTGTATTTGTGGCTGTACATGAAGGAAACGTCGTGGGGGCGACAGAATACCGCTATTACGAAGACTGGAATGTGGCCATGACGGATTTTACGATCATCGGCCGTGAAGGTTTGGGCATTGGCAGTTTCCTTGCCAACCATCGGAAGCGTGACCTGCAGCAGCTTGCTGCCGCAAACGGCAAGGAACTGTTTGGCATGTTCGCCGAGATCTATAATCCGTATCTTAGCCAGGATCATGCATTTGGCGGCATCAAACCAATGGATCCGTATGTGCGGCGCGAAGTGCTGTCCCATCTCGGATATCAACGACTGGATTTCCCATATGTTCATCCTTCCTGGCAAGGGGATGGGGAAGCAGTAGGTGGTCTTGACCTTTGCTTCATGCCGGGCAATGAGGAGCAGGGAGAACTGCCAGCCAGCCTGGTGGCGGATTTCCTGAATCGCTATTATGCCGTCCTGCCGAATAAACCCCAGGAATGGCTTGCCATGATAGACCAGCTGAAAGCTCGCACTACAGTGCCTCTGCTGCCTTTGTAAGTACAACTTTCGAATTATTTACAGCATGACATGGCCATGATTGGCTGGAAATGCATAGAGCCCATGAAGCAGGATTCCATTCCTGTTCCACGGGCTCTTTTAATAGATTGAATGATTGCTTCTAGCTACTTTTCTGTATTTCGGTCAGGCAACTGGTTCAAATAACTGTTGGACAAATGCATAAGATCCAAAGCACGCTCGTACTCGTCCTTGGTAATGTAACCCGAGGAGGGCGATGTGCCGTCATCTATTGTGGCATTTGCCGGAACAGCGGCCTCTTCCGATGACTCAGGTTTCTGATTCGAACGGTTCTCCACGTGCTTGATATCCTGCCTGCCGGCGTCAGCAAGCGAGTAATGGGTTCCATCACCATAACCTGTCTCCGGAATGAATAGGGAAGCGTCATTCAGCACGGAGCCGGAGGGCAAATAGTAGCGCTCAGGCAGCAGATTGCCCGACTCCCGCAGCAGATCCTGCCCGAAGTGCAGTTGATCCTGGAGAGATGCCCCTGTGAGTCCGGCTATCGTTGGCAGAATGTCCACCTGTCCGCCGATCTGATGGAGCTGCTCGGCAGGTGTAACACCGGGCGCTGTAATGATAAGCGGAATGTTAATCATGTCCGCGGATGTATACTCCCGGCCGTAGATTTCCTTCATTAACTCTTTGTCGTCCCGATCCAGCGAGTAGATGGGCAGGCCAAGGTGGTCTCCGTATACCACCAGCAGGCTATTTTCCCACAGTCCGCGTTGTTTCAGACCCTCAATAAACTGCCCTACCGCCTGATCGGCATAATGCTGGGATACGAGATAATCGCCAGGCAGTGTATCCGTGTACCGCTCGGGCAGCGTCAGACTAACCTTGCTCTCCGGCAAATGGTAGGGGTGATGCGCGGACATGGAGATGATCTGTGCATAGAAGGGCGAACCATCTGCCTGCATCTCCTCCAATTTATCGAGGGTCTTGGAATACAGCACCTCATCCGATGCCGAGAAGGCAATCGAATCCTCGGTGCCAAAATAATCGATATCGTAATATTGATCAAAACCAAGTGCCTTATACAGCTGATCGCGATTCCAGAAACGAACATCGTTGGAATGGAAAGTAGCTGTCTGATACCCGTCAGCGGACATCAGTTTGGGGAGACTTGGCAGGGCTTTATCGGCATACACCGTAGATGCTGCTCCGTTTGGCGGCGTATAAAATGATGTATTTACAACAAACTCGGCATCCGATGTATTCCCCTGGCCTACCTGCTGATAGAAGTTCGGAAAATACAAACTTTCCTGTGCAAGCTGGTTGAGATGTGGCGTGACTTCCTGGCCATCCACCTTCAGACCAATCAGGAAATTCTGAAATGATTCCAGCTGCAGGACAATCACATTCCGGCCCTTGGCTGCTCCCGAATCCACAATGGCATCGATCTCTGTCGTTTGTTTGACCTGATCGATTCGATTCTGATTAATCTCATCAAGTGGAACGGGCTTGTCAGGTCGATCTGCCAGAATAGTATAAGCCTCGTAACCGAGGATCCCCATTTGTTCCGCTTGGGTAATTTCGCTCATGCTTGCCCGGTTCGGATAGATATTCAGCATGCAAATTACCAGGGATATTATCAGAATAACGGAGGCGACTCTGCGTCTGCTTCTGCGATCCAGAGGTATCCTTTCCGGACGTTCGGTAATGCCAAGCTTAATCCGGCGCCGGATCAATATGCCACCAATAATCAGAACATCCGCGAAAATAAACAGGTAATACGGATCCAGCAGGGAGAACATGCTGCTCTTCACCGACGTCACCTGATTAACCTGCGCGAGTGCATGATAATTGACGATAACCCCGTAATACTTGTAATACATAATGGCTGCGAAAAAAATGCCTGACAGCACCAGGTTCAGTGCAAGATAGGCCCACATCCGTCTTTTGGCGGCAAACCACTCAATCAGACAGAAGCAGATCCAAATCAGCGGCAGCTCGGTAAGCAATGGTTTCCAGACCGGGATATCATCGAAAATGACGATCCAGGCCAGGGAGCTTTTGATAATCATGATCACGGTAAACAATATAAACGGTCCGCTTAGAAACCGGGTGAGTGAACTGCGTGACAACATAACCGCCTTCCCTTCCGAAGTTTCATTTAACAAGTATTATGCTACCTCATGGTATGTTGTGTCAAAAATCCGAAATAGAAAAGCCCCTCCCATTCAGGGAGAGGCCATGTGATCTGCTGCATACGTAAAACTCGTGGGATGCTGGCGTCTATTAAACTGCCAATTATTCTATCGTATATGTCGTGACATAAGAGGCTCTTGGAAACATGGCTGGTTTCTGTGCGGTCAGCCCTTCACTTGTACTGCGATTGCGGTGGGCATGATTGTATGCCTGAGATTGCTGCCAGTTTTTGAAGTGATCCTCTGACTCCCACAGGGTAAGTACAACATACGTATCATCCTTCAGGGGACGGAGCACACGAATGCCGACAAAACCCGGCTCGTCCTCCACTTTGCGCGCACGATTTTTGAACCGCTCCTCGAAGTCACCACGGCCGTCTTCCGTAACCGGGATATTATTCAAAACAGCAAAGCTGCCGCCTGTCCAGGAGCCTGCGGCATCAAATGCCTCATATGCGGCTACGCTGTCATTTGGCTCAATATTGAGCAGACGTTCACTTGTTTCAATGGCAAGACGAACCTGCTCCTCGCTCCGCAAGGTCAGATGCGGATATGCAGCGAGCACGTCCGGTATCGGGGAAGGAACCAAATAAATATACATGGAAGCTGCCTCCTTAAATGTACGTTCCCCCTCAACATAGCATATGGGGAGGGACGAGTCCAATCTGCAGAATGGCTGGTTTGGTCAGCTCCTTTCATGATAAAGTAGAAAGACTAAAACAGAACGGGTGATCGCATGACAAAGACCATTCAAATATCGGTCAGACCTTTGGTTGAATATGTATATCGCAGCGGCAGCATTCGTCCCGGTTTCCGCTCCAATGCATCCATGCAGGAAGGAACCCGGATTCACCAGCGGGTGCAGAAGGATTATACGGAAGAAGATCTGAAAGAAGTTGTGCTCGAAGCTGAAATCCAGCATGGGGACTTGACTTATGTGGTGGAAGGGCGATGTGATGGGCTGATTCGTCTGGAGGGTCAGCTGACCGTCGATGAGATCAAATCAACAGCCGGCAACCTGGATGAACTGGGCGACGGACTTCCGGTCCACTGGGCGCAGGCCATCATGTATGCATATATGTATGCTGTTCGGCAGGATGAGCCAAGAATGCAGGTGCAGCTCACCTATGTGCAGACTGTGACTAACCAGGAGAGAAGATATCGGCGCATGCTGGAACGTGAGGAGCTTGAGCAATTTGCCGCTGAGGTTATTGCTGGATATGCTCCTTATGCCGAGATGATCGCTGCATATGAAGAGAAGCGGGACATCACTGTAAAAGAACTGCCGTTTCCGTTCCGCAAATATCGTGAAGGGCAGCGCAAGCTTGCAGGGGCAGTATATCAGACCATTCGTGAAGGCAAGGGACTGATGGCAAAGGCTCCAACCGGAATTGGGAAGACGATGTCCGTATTATTTCCCGCAGTCAAGGCCATTGGTGAAGGTGAAGCCAGTCGATTGTTCTATCTTACGGCAAGAACGACGACTCGTGTTGCGGCAGAAGAAGCTTTTGCCAAAATGCAGGCAGAAGGGCTGAACATGCATGTGATCAGCTTGACCGCCAAGGACAAGATCTGCTTCAAGGAAGAAGAAGCCTGTGATACCGGACAGTGCGGCATGTGTGAAGGGTATTATGATCGCATTAATGGGGCAGTGCTGGATATGCTGGAACATGAAACATTGATGACACGCCCGGTCATTGAACAATACGCGCGCAAGCATCGGGTATGTCCGTTCGAATTTTCATTGGATGCGGCATATGCGGCCGATGCAGTCATCTGTGACTATAACTACATTTTTGACCCGCGTATTTCCCTCAAGCGCATGCTGGAGGAGCAGAAACGCAAAACGGTGCTGCTGGTCGATGAGGCGCATAACCTAGTCGATCGCGGCCGCATGATGTTCTCCGCTGAGCTGGAGAAGGCTGTTTTCCTGGATGTCAAAAGGGAATTTAAGACGCTAGGCAGCAGTGTCGCCGCCGCGAAGGCCATTACAGACCATGCGGGAGCCATCGACAAGTATCTGATCACCCTGCGCAAAAACGGGGGAGAAGAGGGCAAGCTGCTGCAGCAGGAAGCGCCGGAAGAACTGATTGAATTGCTGGAGCCCTTTGTCATGGTTGCAGAGCAAAATCTTGTGGAAGGCGGTTCGGGAAATGCCGAGACGGATCAACTGCTGCTGGATGCCTATTTCACGGCTCAGAATTTCCTGCGTATCGCCAAGCTGTACGATGAACGATTCGTCACGTATGCCGAATGTGTGCGAAGCGAAGTGAGAGTGAAGCTGTTCTGTCTCGATCCATCCGTGCTGCTTCGCCAGACGGCGAAAGGGTTCCGCTCCATCATTCATTTCTCGGCAACCTTGTCGCCGCTGCGTTATTACCGGGACATGCTTGGTGCAGAGGAGGAGGATTACACTTTGCGTATCCCTTCACCCTTTCAGCGGGAACAATTGGATGTAAGACTGCTTCCGCTATCCATTCGCTATAAGGACCGGCAGCAATCAAGGCAGCCGATTGCGAATATGCTGCACCAGCTCGTATCCGAGTGGCCGCGCAGCAATCTGCTTGTCTTTTTCCCTTCGTATCCGTATATGCGTGAAGTCTATGAGACTTATATGCAGCTTCCTGCCCAGGCCGATACGGTCATGCAGGAACAGGGCATGAGTGAGCTGGAAAGGGAGGCATTCCTGAATGCATTCCAGCCGCATCCGGAACGAACGCGGCTCGTATTCGCCGTGATGGGTGGCGTATTTTCAGAAGGAGTGGATCTGCCGGGAGATCGTCTCAATGGGGTTGTCGTGGTGGGTGCAGGGCTTCCCCAGATTGGACTGGAGAACAACGTTCTTCGTGACTATTTTGATCGCTCAGGACGTAACGGTTTCAACTATGCTTATGTATTTCCCGGGATGAACAAAGTGCTGCAGGCAGGCGGCAGGCTGATTCGGACGGAAGAGGATACGGGCGTACTCGTACTGGTGGATGATCGCTTCACCCAGGAGCCGTATCGTTCGTTGCTGCCGGAGGAGTGGCTGGATTACAAGCGCATCTCACCTTCATCCGGAAACTTATCTGAGGGTGATTGAAGCATAGGCCAAAAAGGGTATTACTTGGATAGCAAACGAACGAACAAGGGCGAATACATATCCGTTCCAACGTCCGCTTCGAAAGCAATCAAGGAGGTCGGTTTTTGATGAAAAGAAATCATACGATGATGCAGTTTTTTGAATGGCATTTGGCTGCAGACGGTAAGCATTGGAAACGACTGGCCCAAATGGCTCCGGAGCTGAAAGCCAAAGGCATTGATTCGGTATGGGTGCCCCCTGTCACCAAAGCCATTACCCCTGAAGATACCGGATATGGTGTCTATGATCTGTACGATCTCGGGGAGTTCGACCAGAAAGGCAGTGTGCGGACGAAGTATGGCACCAAACAGGAATTGGTGGAGGCCATTGCCGAGTGTCAGAAAAACGGCGTAGCCGTCTATGTTGACCTGGTCATGAACCACAAGGCGGGTGCCGATGAGAAGGAAGTTTTCAAAGTCATCGAAGTTGACCCGAACGACCGGACAAAGGAAATATCCAAACCGTTCGAGATCGAAGGCTGGACCAAATTTACGTTCCCGGGTCGTGGCGACCAATACTCTTCCTTCAAATGGACCTCCGAGCACTTTAACGGTACGGACTTTGATGCGAGGAAGGAACGCAACGGCATATTCCGCATCGCAGGAGAGAACAAGAATTGGAGTCAGAATGTCGATGACGAGTTTGGCAACTATGATTATCTGATGTTCGCCAATATCGATTACAATCACCCGGAGGTCCGCAAGGAGATGCTCCAATGGGGAAAATGGCTGATCGATACGCTGCAATGCAGTGGTTTCCGCCTGGATGCGATCAAGCATATCAACCATGAATTCATCAAGGAGTTTGCAGCAGAGATGATTCGCAAGCGGGGGCAGGACTTTTACATCGTAGGCGAGTTCTGGAATTCCAATCTGGATGCCTGCCGTGAATTCCTGGATACGGTGGATTATCAGATTGATCTGTTCGATGTGTCTCTTCACTACAAGCTGCACGAAGCTTCACTGGCAGGCAGGGACTTCGACCTGTCCAAAATCTTTGATGACACGTTGGTTCAGACACATCCAACACATGCCGTAACGTTTGTGGATAATCATGATTCGCAGCCGCATGAAGCGCTGGAATCGTGGATTGATGACTGGTTTAAACCGAGCGCGTATGCACTTACCCTGCTGCGCCGTGATGGGTATCCGGTCGTCTTTTACGGGGATTATTATGGTATTGGTGGTCCCGAGCCTGTGGAGGGTAAAAAGGAGATTCTGGATGTCCTGCTGTCTGCCCGTTATAACAAAGCTTATGGAGAGCAGGAGGATTACTTCGATCATCCGAATACAATTGGATGGGTACGCCGCGGCGTGGAAGAAATCGAGGGATCCGGTTGTGCGGTGGTGGTCTCCAATGGGGATGATGGCGAGAAACGAATGTTTGTCGGCGAACATCGCGCCGGTGAAGTATGGACGGATCTGACACACAGTTGCGAGGATAGCATCACCATTGAGAAGGATGGATGGGCTACTTTCCATGTGTGTGGCGGAGGTTTGTCCGTATGGGCTTTGCCTGATGACGAGAGTGTGACTGAGTAAGATCGGGATATAAATAAAGACAACTAAACCACCTGAAATGGCGACGGAATGCCTGCAGGTGGTTTTTCTGCTGGGTCCAGCTTTTATTATTGTGCTATCCTATAATGGAATAATAAACCAAATACATGTGCGTTGATCATTAGTTAGAAGTATTTTTTTTATGTAGACTCTAGGGGGTCGATGGATTGAGGAGAATTATACATACGGGGGCATGCTTACTTTTAATGGTGTGTTTGGTGGCCTGCAGCATATTCCCAAACAAGGGGCCGAACGGTGAAACCAGACGAACAGACGACTACACGCTTAATTCCGAGCGACGAGATCTTAATCAACACATTTTGAAGAACCCAGGCTCCTTCAGGGAAAATTCCCCCAATGACTATACATTAACAGCAAGTGTGAACGTAAGTCATGAAAACGGGGCTGACTTTATTACATATGAAATCTTGGTAAGCGAGGTTCGGGTGCCAATGGATAATGTAATTCAGTCTTTTACACTAAATTCATCCATGTTAAATAATATCAATGCCTCGGAGCTTCTTAACTCTAACGTGCACAATACACACGAAACGAGCCTCGGTCCGGACAATGAACCTTTGGGATTAAGCTTGAGCAGGGAATATACGTTGAAGCCAGAAACGGAGATAGACAGCAATATCATTCATGTCTACGAGAACATGTACATTAAAATCTCCTATGGACCGAATGAGGATCGAACAGAAGATTACTTTCATCTGAAAGCCGAACCCTCTTCCGAGGCGATGGATTACTTGAGAACATGGAGAGAGGATGAATAAATAGAAAGGCAGCTCTATTCGGCTCCGTATGGGAACGTGAACGAAGGCCACCTCATCTTCTAGTAAATTGATGCTTCAGCTCCTGAAACTACTCGAAGCATCCTATACTTACATTACTTCTCATCCAGCTCAAACGATTCCAATGTGCCGACCATCTGCAGATCATGCTCGCGGTTGAACTGTTTCCGTTTGTCCGCATCAGCATATTCGTCATGATAGTGCATCAAGACCGTTTTCTGTCTCACTTCCGCAGGCAGTTGTTCCAGGTCCTTCAGTGAGGTATGTGATTTGATCACCAGATCATGCATATGGCATTCATGGAATATCAGCTGCACATCGGCAGCAGTTTGTTCGACCCTGTCCTGATCCAGCGTGCTATCCGCACTGTAGTAGAAGTAGGGCTTGGCAAGAATACCATTGCTGACCATGCCCGGAACGTGCTGGGTGCGGAAAGTCTCGAACGTCACGCCGCCCAGCTCAAATGTGCCTCCATCCGGCAGTGGGACGATATCATAATAATCGTTCATCGTACGCTCGCCATCGGTGGTGTAGCGCATGCCTGGAGATAAAATATTCCATAACGGCTCGACCAGCTGTTCGTGGATAAACAGGCGTGGTTTACGGTCACCCACAATTTGAGAATAGTATCCGAGCATTTGTACGCCGTTGATGTGGTCCTCATGCAAATGTGTGATAAATACATTATGGATATCGGTCATAGGAAACCCAACCTCTTTGAGCGCTTTCGCATTCGATTCCGGAAAATCAATGACCAGATGTGTACCTCCAAATTCGGCGAGCATGCTGTTGTGATGCTGCTCCACGCTGAACATGTCTCCTGTGCCCAGAAATGTAATTTTCAACGATTTCATCTCCTTGTATGATCTTCAGATCAGCATATGTACCATTAAAACCAGTATATCTTGTTCGGGGGCATATGCCTAAAGCAACCTTTTTTGAATACGCTATCATTTTTTATTGAACTTTGGGAGGAAACAGTGTAGCGTAAAGGTGGGAAGTGTACCCATATGAACGTAAACTCACCCAAAGGGAGCGTGCGAAGCGAATGAAGTCTTTTTTGGATGAACAATTTTTGCTGCACAATGAGACAGCCGTCAAGTTATATGAGGATTATGCCAAGGACATGCCGATTATTGACTATCACTGCCATCTCAGTCCTCAGGAGATCTACGAGAACAAGACGTTTGGCAATATTACGGAAGCCTGGTTATACGGGGATCACTACAAATGGCGCTTGATGCGAGCGAACGGGATTGAAGAACGATACATTACCGGCGGCGAAGGAGTGACCGATTATGATCGCTTCCTGGCTTATGCCAAAACGGTACCGATGATGATCGGCAACCCGTTATATGCCTGGTCTCATCTGGAGCTGCAGCGTTACTTCGGGGTATACGAAGTGTTGAATGAGAGCAGTGCTCCAGGAATCTGGGACAAGGTAAACGCCAAGCTGAACAGTGAAGGGTTTGGCGCACGTGACCTGATTACGAAATCGGGCGTCACTGTGGTGTGCACGACGGATGACCCTTGCGATTCCCTGGAATACCATCTGAAGATTCAGGAGATCGAAGGCTTCGATACAGCTGTACTGCCTTCTTTCCGTCCGGATAAAGGACTTGAATTGAACCGGGATACCTTCACGGAATGGGTGGGCAAGCTATCTCAGGCTTCGGGCACAGCAATTTCCGATTATGATTCATTCCTCTCAGCGCTGGAATCCCGGGTGGAGTTCTTCCATTCCGTAGGGGGCAGAGTATCCGACCATGCCCTGGATTACGTGCCATATGGCAAGGCAACGCGGGAAGAAGCGGCAGCCATTTTTGCCAAAGCACTCGCAGGTCATCAAGTGAGCCGTGAGGAAGAGAACAAGTACAAGACCGTTACACTGACCTTCCTGGGCAAGCTCTATGCAGAGCGGGGTTGGGTGATGCAGTTCCATATGAATGCGGCCCGTAACAATAACAGCCGGATGTTCGCACGGCTTGGACCGGATACCGGATATGATGCCGTGAATGATACGCCGCTTTCTTCCGCGATGATCGGTCTGCTGGATGCACTGGAGCAGGAGCAGGCGCTGCCAAAAACCATTCTTTATTCATTGAATCCGCGGGATAATGAAGTGCTGGCTGCCATTATCGGCAGTTTTCAGGGCGGCGGTATTCCGGGCAAAATTCAGCTTGGCGCAGCATGGTGGTTCAACGATACCAAGGACGGCATGCTCGCTCAGATGAAGGCTCTGGCCAACGTCGGCCTGCTCAGCCGCTTTGTGGGGATGTTGACAGACTCCCGCAGCTTCCTCTCCTATACACGGCATGAATATTTCCGCCGTCTGGTCTGCAATCTGATCGGGGAATGGGTGGAACAAGGGGAGGCACCGCATGATATGGAATTGCTCGGACGGATGGTCCAAGGCATTGCTTACAATAATGCCAAGGAATATTTCCCGTTCTCGGCTTCCCTTAAAACCGTATCCGCTTCGCAGTCCTGATTAACATAGAACTTTTCGAAACCGTGGCGACCTGTCACGGTTTTTTGTGGTGTCATTTACCTGTTTGACTTTCAATACGGACGGAAATATAATTAGGTAGCCTAATTAATTGATGTGCTATTTAATAGTGATCCTATGTTAATTGAGAATTCATTGAGAATGTAAAAAAGGAGGACCCCTATATGACAGGTCTGGATCCAGTGGCCCAGAAGCTGCTGTATTCCATTATGCAGTTTAATAAAGGCAAATGGAGGCAGCATAAGCCCCACGGTCGCAACCATAATGAAATTATGGTATTGGCCTGTTTGCTCCACGGCTCACATCCGGGAGAACGTCTGGATTGGAGAGATAATCCCCCCGATTTCAACAGCGAATTGAATGAAGATCATCCAGGACTGAAAGTATCAGAGATTAGTGCATTGCTGCGAGTAAAATCTCCGACAATCACCCCAGTCATTCGTGGTCTTGAGGACGAGGGACTGGTCAAACGAACAATGGACCCCGACGATCGCCGTGCCGTGCGCATTACGATTACGGAAGCAGGCCGTGATATTATTCGGGCTGCTCATGAAGAGCGCATGCAGATATTCAACCGATTGGTTGAGCATCTGGGAGAGGAAGACAGTACCCAGTTAGCCGAGCTGCTGACGAAAGTATATAGCTTTTTTGATACTCTTGCTTCCCTTCAAAAGGAGCAATCGACAGAAGGAGATGATACGCCATGATGAAATTGTTTCGCATGCTCAAGCCTTATCAAATCCCCATTATCTTCATTTTGGGTCTGGTATTGCTGCAATCGCTCGCCGAGCTGTACCTGCCAACCTTGATGGCGGATATCGTCAATGATGGTATCGTCAAAGGCGATGTTCCGTACATCTGGCAAATCGGCGGCTGGATGCTGGTGATTGCCATCGCAGGAACGGCTTGCTCCGTGATAGCCAGTTACCTGTCTTCCCGTACAGCTGGCGGATTCGCCAAACAGCTGCGAAGCCGGGTTTTTCGCCACGTGGAGAATTTCTCGCTGCAGGAGTTTGATAAGCTCGGTACCGCATCACTGATTACTCGTACGACGAATGACATTACACAGGTTCAGAACGTATTAACGATGATGCTGCGCATGATGATCATGGCTCCGATGATGTGTATCGGTGGTATTTTCATGGCGGTATCCCAAGACGCCAAGTTGTCCACTATCTTCCTCGTAGTGCTGCCTGTACTGGCTGGTGCTATTGCTCTGATTGGGGCCAAAGGTCTCCCGCTATTTAAACAAATCCAAAAAAAGCTCGACCGTCTGAATTTGGTTCTGCGTGAACAGTTGACAGGTATTCGTGTTGTTCGTTCTTTCAACCGCGGAGAACATGAACGCGTTCGTTTTAACGGCGCGAATACGGATCTGAGAGATGCTTCTATTAAAGTTAACGTTCTGATGGCGACATTGATGCCTGTCATGATGCTTGTCATGAACTTCTCCATGATTGCCATTCTTTACTTCGGAGGACAGCGCATAGACAGTGGGAACATGGATATCGGTTCCCTGATTGCGTTTATCCAGTACGCGATGCAGATTATGTTCTCGCTGATTATGGTTTCCATTATTTTTGTCATGATTCCAAGAGCTTCTGCATCCGCAGAACGGATCAACGAAGTGCTGGATATGCAGCCTGACCTTAGTGATCCGGAGCAGCCGCGCAGTATGAAATCTCTGCAGGGCACCATTGAATTCGACAATGTTACCTTCCGTTATCCGGGAGCAGAGAATGCTGCCCTATCGGGTATTTCGTTTACGGCCCGTCCTGGCGAGACGACAGCCATTATTGGCGGTACGGGATCAGGTAAGTCCACACTGCTTAGCCTTATTCCCCGTTTCTATGATGTAACGGAAGGCAGCGTGCGGGTAAACGGTACGGATGTACGTGAAATTAGTCAGGAAGATTTACGGGCAAAAATTGGCTTTGTGCCACAAAAGGCAGTTCTCTTTACGGGGACGATTGCGGAGAATATCCGTCATGGTAAGGATGACGCCACGATGGAGGAAATCGTTCATGCTGCCCGGACCGCTCAGGCCGAGAACTTTATTTCCGAGATGAAAGAAGGATATGACAGTCTTATAGCTCAAGGTGGTAATAACGTGTCTGGCGGACAGAAACAGCGTTTGTCCATTGCACGCGCACTTGTTCGCCGTCCGGAAGTGTATATTTTTGACGACAGCTTCTCCGCCCTAGATTTCAAAACAGACGCCAAACTACGGGCAGCATTGAAATCCGAAACGACTGAAGCTGCGGTGCTTATTGTGGCCCAGCGCGTTAGCACAGTTATGGATGCGGATCGGATTCTGGTTATGGATGAAGGACGCATTGTCGGTTCCGGCACCCATAAGGAGCTGCTCGCGAACAATGAAGTGTACCGCGAGATTGTATCATCCCAGCTGACAGAGGAGGAGATCGCATGAGTGAACGTACCGAACATAAAAGCAGAGCACCACGTTCCGGCGGACCAGGTCACCCTGGTGGTGGTATGGGCATGCGTCCTCCGGGCGAGAAGCCGAAGGACTTCAAAGGTACACTGCGGCGGCTGATCCAGTATCTCCAGCCGCACCGTTATCGCCTGCTCGGTGTACTGGTTGCAGCGATTCTCAGTACCGTGTTCAGCATTATCAGTCCGAAGGTCATGGCTGAAGGAACCGATATCTTGAGCCAAGGCGCCATTGCCATTCTGCAGGGCATACAGGGCGCGGGGATTGATTTTTCGGCATTAATGAAAGTGTTGTACCTGCTCCTGGGATTGTACCTGTTCAGTGCAGCATTTATGTATATTCAGCAATATTTGATGGCTGGCGTTGCCCAGCGGGTGGTCTATGACATGCGTGAGCAGATCAGCGCCAAAGTAGGCCGGCTGCCACTGAAATACTTTGACTCCCGCACCCATGGGGAGACGCTCAGTCGGGCGACCAATGATGTGGATAACATCAGTAATACGCTTCAGCAGAGTTTGGCACAGTTTATTACTTCTGTCGTAACCATTGTCGGGGTAATTATCATGATGCTGACGATTAGTCCATGGATGACGCTGATCACCATTTTGACGCTGCCACTCAGTGTAATCGTTGTGATGCTGGTAGCTTCCCGTTCACAAAAGCATTTTGCCGGTCAGCAGAAATCACTTGGTGAGCTGAACGGACATGTTGAGGAAATGTATACCGGACACAAGGTCGTAAAAGCATTTGGACGCGAAGAACAATCGGTGCAGCAATTCGAGAAAGTGAATGAAGAGCTGTATGAATCCGGCTGGAAGGCCCAATTTATCTCAGGGATCATCATGCCGCTCATGAGCTTTGTTGGTAACCTGGGTTATGTTCTGATCTGTGTGGTCGGCGGGATCTTTGTTACGCGCGGGGCCATCTCGATCGGGGATATTCTGGCGTTTACGCAGTACTCTCGTCAATTTACACAGCCGATTAACCAGATTGCGAACATCTCCAATATCATTCAATCCACCATCGCTTCGGCGGAACGGGTATTTGAGCTGCTGGATGAAGAGGAAGAGGTTCCTGAGTCCAACCAGCCAGTACAATTAAAACAGCCTAAAGGAGCGGTTGCGTTCCAAGGCGTTAATTTTGGATATAAAACGGATGAACTGCTTATCAAAAATATGAATATTGATGTAAAACCGGGTCAGACCGTAGCCATTGTAGGACCAACTGGAGCCGGTAAGACGACACTGATTAACTTGTTGATGCGTTTCTATGAAATTCAGGAAGGCCAAATTACGATCGACGGTATCGATATCCGGGACATGGAACGCGGCAAGCTGCGCAGTCTGTTCGGAATGGTGCTTCAGGATACATGGCTGTTTAACGGAACCATTCGGGACAACATCGCTTATGGACGTGAGGGGGCAACCGAAGCGGAAGTGATTACGGCAGCAGATGCGGCGCATGCCGATCACTTTATCCGTACGCTGCCTGATGGTTATGATACGGTGCTGAACGAAGAAGCATCGAATATCTCTCAGGGACAGAAACAGCTTCTGACGATTGCCAGAGCCATATTGGCGAACCCGTCCATTCTTATTTTGGATGAAGCAACGAGCAGCGTCGATACACGGACCGAGGTATTTATTCAGAAAGCGATGAATGATCTCATGAAGGATCGTACCAGCTTCGTTATTGCACACCGTTTGTCCACGATTCGAGGCGCGGATCTCATCCTCGTCATGGATCACGGTAATGTGATCGAACAGGGCAATCATGAGGAATTGATGGCACAGCAAGGATTTTATGCAGATCTGTACAACAGCCAGTTTGCAGAGCAGCAGCCGCAGGCGATCTGATTAGAAGGATTGCATAAAATAATATAAATTAAGCCGGGACTCCCTGATGGGAGCCCCGGCTTATTTGTTGTAGATTATCATTTTTGCCGCAAGGTTGAATTGAATTACTTGTCTTTGGATTCCACCACAGCTGCTTGATCTGCGGCATCAATGGAATCCGACTTCACTTCCAGCTTCGCGTCCGTGCTCGCTTCTTGAAGAGCAGAAGGAATGGGTTCACCCGGAATCCGCTCCCGCTGTTCGATCATGCGTTTCACGACCTCATAACAGTCATCGACATGTTTGTTACCCACATAACGCATGGCCGTGAAGCTGAGAGCCGCGGCAAGACCTTGGCCTGCAAGCGGGACGAACTTGGCAACGGATTTGGTGGCTACGCGGATCCCGACCCGTTTCAGCACCTGGACGACAAGTTCCTTCGTTACCATGCGTCCGATCACTTTGCTTCCGATGGACACCACGAATCCGTAAATCATGGATTTGGTCTCGGGGTCCATCCCATCGAGCTGTTTTTGCGATAATCCGAATTTATTGTTAATGGCAGGCAATAGCTGCATCAGCATCCCCACATCAGCCAGTACGTCTGTACCGGGTAAAGGGACAAGCGTAGTACCAGCAGATGCGGTTGCTCTCTTGCGCACCATAGTGCGGCATTCCTTGCGGACTTGCTCCAATTGTTCCAACGTTGCCGGAATCATAGGGAATCCCTCCATTCGTATATGGTAAAGATATAACCAATTTAGCTCCTTTTGAATGGCTCGTTCTCCAGTGGAGCGGAATATATCGTATGGGGTAACCTTTTCTCTCTTTCTTGCGTTTAGTAAAAAAAGGGAATTACCTGTTTGCCATGAACGTGAACGTCTTCTAGTTATTACGGATGTGAGGGGATTACGATGCAGGCACGGTTATATTTACACCTGTTATTATGGTGTGTATGTTGGCTGTTCATTACAAGTTGTTCAGTAATCGTCTCATCGAAAGGTATCGTTACTGCTTCAACCTTTGCGGCTAAAGGGTAAACAAGCATTAGAATGGAGGAAGAGAGCGATGACATTTAACAAAGCGTTGTTAATTCATCACAATCATGCCGGAAAAGCGAGTCGTGTGGATGCTGTAGGTACTGCAACCGGGGTACTTGCGCCTGCCGTTCGTGAGCTTGTTGTTGTACGTACGGATGAACCCGGAGAGGGGGAAGCCTTGTGCCGAGAACGCGGGGAGCAGTTCGATGTCGTTTTTATTTTGGGTGGAGACGGTACGGTGCATGAATGCGTGAACGGACTGGCGAGTCTGCAGAACCCGCCGCTGATTGCGATTTTGCCCGGTGGTACGTGTAATGATTTTGCGCGTTCACTCGGACTGTCACCGGATGTGGAGACTGCGGCACGTCAGCTGCTTGAAGGTCACGCTGTTTCAATCGACATGGGACGGGCCAATGATCGGGTATTCACGAACTTTTTTGGCATCGGATTAATCAGTGATACATCGCAGAATATTAACTCCAACCTGAAGGGTACGCTGGGCAAGCTGAGTTATTTCATCAGTACGCTGCAGACCATTAACAATACGGAGCCTTTTCATTACCGGATGGAGGCGGACGGCAAAACGATGGAAGGCGAAGCCGTCATGATCTATGCGGCTAACGGACGGTTTCTTGGAACGAATTCACTGCCCTTTGCCCCAGATGCGCTGCAAGACGGTGAACTGGACATCCTCGTTATTCATGAGACGGGTATCCCGCTGCTGCGAGAGATTTTGTCCCACAAACCGGAGGGAGAGTGGCAGCCTCAGAATGAAAGTATCAGTTACTTCAAGGCATCAACCCTGTTTCTGGAGACGGATGCTCCTATGCCTGCTGATACGGATGGCGAATTGTACATGAAGACACCCGCCGAGCTGTCGGTGCTGGCGGGTCATCTGACTTTTTTGACCGGGGATGTGTACTAAGCACGTCTCCGGTTTCTTTTTTTCTTGAACATTCAACCTTGCTCCGTAGGGCTTGTCATCTGACTAGTGGTATGCCGTTCACGGAATTCATGTTCCAGCATGCTCATCAGAATGGCATCGTGATATTGATGATTGTAATACAATACATCTCTTCGTGTCCCTTCGCGCCGGAAGCCCAGCTTCTCGTAGGTTTGAATGGCCCGCTCGTTGAAGGCGTACACTTCAAGCTCAATTCGGTGCAGATTACAGATGCCAAAACCATAATCTAGCATCAACAGCAGCGCCTCGCTGCCATAGCCCTTGCCTTGGTGCTCTGCACGATCGATTCCTATTCGCAGGTGTGCGCTGCGGTTCTTGGCATGCATGTCCATGAGGACAACCTCGCCGATGAGCTGGTCATTTTCCTGTAAGGCAATGAGCAGCATGAGTCGCGAATCATCCTGACCTGCGTTCTCAACAAAGCGTTCCACTTGTGTGCGGGTAAAGCTGTTCTGTGTTCCTGTAAGTCTACGCATCTCAGGGTCAAACAGACCAGGAAAGTAGTCATCGACATCCGTCGTCTCGAAGGGACGAAGATAGATGCGTTCTGTCTCCAGCAGACGGGGAACACGCGGGGATGATGTAGGTTGGGACATAAGTGATACCTCCTAAAAAAGTCATAACCTCGGGCATGACAAAGGGTCTGCCATTATAAATGGACTGTACGAATTAATGGATACGAACATGAGTATCTCTCAGTTAATTATACTTCACTTTCGCTGAACGGCCCCATTCAAAAACAAAGCAACCAGCTCATGCGCCAGCTCTCCAATGCTTCCATGCATCGTGCGCACATCCTCGCGGTTCGCCAGCATGAGCAGGGATGTAAACGCCTGGGCGAGCAGCATAGGGTTCGCAGTCCGAAAATGACCGTTATCCATCTCCTGTTTGAAATGTGCAGCGAGAACATCGAAGATCTGGGTCTCGGCTTCACGGATCTGAGCAAGCTGGTCGGCACTCAGATAGGATTCGGCTTCACGCATCATTGTCTCCGTATCCACATGAGACTGCTGCATTTTGGCTGCAGCGACATTCTCCAGCCGCTGCTGCAATGATCCGGGCTCTTCCAAAAGTAGAGCCGTCTGCTGCCTGCCCATGGCCATCATCCGTGTTATGGCAACAGTGAAGAGCTCGGGTTTGCTGGAAAAGTGGTAATAGATGGACGCCTTGGTCACTTGGCATAGTGAGGCAATCTGCTGAAGGGAGACGGGTTCATAACCGTATTCCATGAATAACTGCGAAGCAGTCATCAGTATTTTGGACTGGACCGATGTCTGATCGGTACCTGCTTTCGGTCTTCCTGGTGACCGGGAAGGCGTCGTTTTTTTAGTCATGGGGCATACCTCTTTACATAAAAATTATCTTGGCATAAAGTGTTCAAAAAATTAGTATTGCAATATTAACCTTACGGTATATATAATTAACTCGATTATACTATGACCCGTGGTTCATTTCTACAATTCATATACAATACGGTTTCATAGAAACAGAACAGGAGATGAAGAAACGATGCAAGAAGGATCGGGCTACGGCCGCTGGGTTGCGGGCAAACGAACCAAATGGATTACACTGTTAGTATGGATTATTATTGCGGTTGTACTCGGCGTGTTGTGGCCAGCTGTAGGCGAGCGCGAGACAAATAACGCACAAGACCTGAGTGATTCCAAACCATCGGTACAGGCAGCTGCGATTGCCCAGAGGGAATTTCCAGGCGGGGAAGGCCTCCCGGCATTAATTGTATGGCATCAAGCCGGCGGGCTGACGGATCAGCAGATTGAACAGATTCAGGCGCTGACCGAGCGGTTGGATCAGGATCCGGTAGAGCAGCAGCAAGCGGTTGTGCCGCTGTACCAATTACCGCCACAGGCAATTCAAGGCCAGTTGTCGGAAGACGGAAGTACGCTGGTTATGCCGCTTTTCTTCAATGAAGGTGCAGACTCTGAACAGCTGCAGGAAGGCATAGAGGCAGTTGAACAGAAAACGGAGGACATTTTCGGCTCCAACCCGTTTGACGTAGCCATTGATGATGCCAACACCTTAAGCGCACGGGTCACCGGACCTGTAGGTATATCCATTGATGCAAGCGGACTTTTCTCATCGGCAGACGTATCCCTGTTGATTGCAACAGTGGTTCTCGTTTTGGTACTGCTGCTGCTGATCTACCGTTCCCCGGTACTGGCGATCATCCCCATTATTGCGGTTGGCTTCGCCTACATGGTCACAAGTCCAATTCTTGGATTTATGGCGGATCAGGGCTGGATAACGGTTGATGCACAGTCCATCTCCATCATGACCGTATTATTGTTCGGAGCAGGAACGGACTACTGCCTGTTTATGATCTCCAGATTCCGTCAGATTCTGTACCATGAGCCGGATAAAAAGAAAGCATTGTTCCAGGCCATTACCGGATCATCCGGTGCGATCGCCATGAGTGGATTCACAGTCGTTGCAGCCTTGCTGGTGCTGCTGCTGGCTGAGTACGGTGCATATCATCGTTTTGCCGTTCCATTCAGTTTGTCCATCTTCATCATGTTTATTGCCAGCCTGACGCTGGTTCCGGCACTGCTTGCAATCTTCGGTCGGGGTTCATTCTACCCGTTCGTACCGCGTACGCATGATATGGAAGTGGAGCGCGCCAAGAAAAAAGGCAAACCGGCTCCGGCTCCGCGCAAAATCAAGGAAAGCTGGATTGGCCGCACCGTCATCACCAAGCCATGGACTGTACTGGCCATTACGCTGGTACTGCTCGGTGGACTTGCTGCCTTCTCCAGCCAGATCAAATTCACGTATGACCTGCTGTCTTCCTTCCCGGAAGATGTACCTTCTCGTGAAGGGTTTACGGTCATTGGGGAACAGTTCTCCGAAGGCGAATTGGCCCCAGCCAAGATCATTATTGATGCAGAGGGCAAGGAAACCGATCTGAAGCAGCGTCTCGAAGCATTGGATTACGTAAGCAAGGTGGGTGAAGCTCAGCAGGGTGCTGATAATGCCAACATCACCGCCTATGATGTCGAGTTTAACTTGAATCCATACTCGATGGAGGCCATGCAGCATATTCCGGACCTGCGGGCAACAGCTGAGCAGGCATTGACCGATGCAGGAATCACGGGCGTGGACAGTCATGTCTGGATTGATGGTCAGACTGCAGAGCAATATGACATCGAGGTAGCCGGAGAACGGGATGCAAGCATTATTATTCCGGTTGTCATTGGGATGATCACGCTGCTGCTCTTGTTATACTTGCGCTCTGTGGTCGCTACGGTGTATCTGATCGCCACCGTGGTGCTCTCCTACTTCTCGGCACTTGGACTTGGATGGCTCATCATCCATTATGGGCTTGGTGCAGATGCAATTCAGGGTGCGATTCCGCTGTATTCCTTCGTATTCCTGGTCGCACTGGGTGAGGACTATAACATCTTCATGATCTCAAGCATCTGGCAGAAACGCAAAACGATGCCACTTCGCCAAGCGATCAAGGAAGGTGTAGGTGAAACGGGATCGGTCATTACATCGGCCGGACTGATACTCGCAGGAACATTTGCCGTACTGGCAACACTGCCTATTCAGGTACTGGTGCAGTTCGGGATTATTACGGCAGCGGGTGTGCTGCTGGATACTTTCCTTGTTCGCCCGTTCATGGTGCCTGCCATTACAGCCTTGTTGGGTAAATGGGCATTTTGGCCTGGCAAATACAAGCCTGTCGCCGAGGAAGCAGGCGAGAAGCAAACGTCCTCCATGTAATCTGAAGTTGAGAATCAGGATGTATTCATTCATGCTAGGCTCGATGAGCAGGGCATGGACTTGGAAGATGCGGGCAGTGCGACAACAAGCACTGTCCGCATTTTTATGCCAACTATGAGGGGACGGTTTACGTATAACAGGGTTTTGGGACATAATAGAAGGAACGTTGGTCCAGAGGGCTGACGGATGGGAAGAACATCAATGGGACAACCAGGGGAAGGATGAAAGTAAGCAATGACGAACCAACTTAACGTGTATTTTAACCATGACGGCGGCGTGGATGACCTCGTATCGCTGTTTATGCTTCTGCAGATGGACAATGTAAAAGTGACAGGTGTATCGGTTATTCCGGCAGACGGATATCTGGAGCCAGCGACAGATGCCAGCCGTAAAATTATTGATCGCTTCGGTACATATTCCGTAGAAGTATCGAAATCCAATTCCAGAGGCAAGAATCCATTTCCTGCAGCGTGGAGATTGCACTCCTTTTATGTAGATGCACTGCCTATATTGAACGAATCTGGCAAAATGGAAGCTCCATTGTCAGCTGTTCCGGCTCACCAGCACCTGATTGAGAAGGTTCGTAACACAGAAGGCAAAACACTTCTTCTGTTTACCGGCCCACTTACAGACCTCGCACGTGCACTTGACGAAGCACCAGACATTGAAGAGAAAATCGACAAGCTGGTATGGATGGGCGGTACGTTTGAAAAAGGAAACGTGGAAGAGCCTGAGCATGACGGTACAGCCGAATGGAACGTCTTCTGGGATCCGGAAGCAGCTTATCGCGTATGGGAGAGCGGCATCCAGATTGACCTGGTTGCACTGGAAAGCACGAACAAAGTACCTCTTACACCTGCTGTTCGTAATCGCTGGGCAGCAGAGCGCCGCTTCGAAGGTGTGGATTTCCTCGGAAACTGTTATGCAGGATGCCCGCCACTGGTGTATAGCGAAACGAATTCCACGTATTATCTGTGGGACGTGCTGACAACGGCTTCCGTTGGGCGCGAAGATATCGTGAAGAAGAAAACCGTGAATTGCATCGTAATTCCGGATGGTCCTAGCCAAGGACGTACGGTAGAGCAAGCAGACGGACGTCCAGTACAACTGGTGTACGATACGGATCCGGATGCATTCTTCACGTATATGACCGATCTGGGTAAAAAGGCTGCTCCGCAGCGCTACTAATCCAGACAACCAGATCGTTGTCTTCTATATAAAAGGATCGTAAAAAGCCGCAGGCAGATGGCCCGGGATTTCTCCGGGTTTCTGCCGTGCGGCTTTTTGTTATATTCAGTCTTAAAAAATGTATCTGCATGCCATAGCGTAATGCGGTGATTACTGGATTGGCAAGGTAATGGAGCATCAAGGATTACATGGTGCCGCCACCCTGGCGGATGGAAGGAGGGATTTTCTCGGGTCCCTGGTTAATATACCGGTTAATAAATGTACCGACTTTGGCATCGTCGAAGGTGTCCAGCTTCATCGTTTTTGTCCAGGCAGTCACGACGACTTCACTGCCCTCTGGAATATCCTTGTTGGGTACAGCAAGAATGCCGGATCCAGCCTCACGGAACTTGGTCAGATATTTCAGGTGTTCCTTCAACTCGTCACTGGCATTCTCACGATAATAGATGATGATATCGCCATGCTCCAGATTGTGAACAAGATAAGGATACCCCGGGAAATCGGTGTAAAAGCCAAACTTGATATCATGTGGATTATGGGGACCTGAAGTAGGAATGGCCATGTCGTAATCGATAGGCTCTTCCGTATGCTCTGCACCATAGTAAGGGTCATCCGTGACTTCAATGTTGGCGTTAGCGTTAAGATCAGCCACGTCATATTTGTCGAATGCGCCTTGTGTGAAGAAAAGAATAAGGATTATGACGGAGACACCGAGTAATGCGTGTGCAGCCAGCCGGATGGATCGGCTTTTCTTCTTGATGGTGGCTCGTTCCTCTTTCTTCATATGACTTAGTACCTTGCCTTGTGTACGTGAAGCAAGGATATAAGCTACGATGGATAGCAGCAGCAGGACTGCCCCTACAATGAGCCACAGATAAGATGTTCCTGCCTCGTGGTTCATTTGCATGTGATTCATATCGTGATTCATCGGTTGACCCTCTTCTTTCTTTTCTAAAATGGAAATAGCATTAATTTCACTACAATACGTAGTGTTAGGCTGCGCCAAGAACCCGTCATCAGGAAGATAGTGAAGTGCATCGGTACGTAAATACAAACATAAGGTTTGCACTACACATTATAGTGTATCGAAGATGCCAGTGCAATCCTGGATCGGGAAACGAAAAAAGACTCTTCTGAACGATGCAGAGGAGTCTTTCCGAAATGTCAATTCAATATAAAGTGCTGCTTACAGACGACCAAAAGGCGAAAGCATCATGCCCAGAATTCCAATAATGGAGCCTGCGAGCAAACGGTACAAAATATAGAGCAAAACAACGTTGGCAATAAGTACTGTATACATGCTGTCGAGGGCTGACTTGGTACGATTAAGCGGATATTGGAACAGCACTGCATTCAAGCCTGCAAAAACAATGACATAAGAAACAACCAGAAGGAAGATCGCAATTGGATATGAAATAAAGATAAACAGGTTCGCGAGTACGAGGGCTGCAACGGACGGAACGAGTAGGGTACCATACTGCGCCACAAGCGTTTTCGGACGGAACGTGACTTTCTCTATTTTCAATACAGCGTAGATCAGTACGACGGCCACAATCAGGATTATGACGGTAAACAGCAGCGGGCGAATGAATCCGGCTACGAATAAACCTCCCATATCCAATCGGCTGAAGGTAAGCAAAAAGTATGTAGAGGACAGGATTGCGATGAGAGCCATCGTAATCAACCCGTTCAGCGCATGTTGTTCGCCAACGGTTTTCATGGCCTGATAAGGACGGGCTAGGATGCTAAGAAAATAGGATAAGTACTGTTTACTGACTTCTTTGGCTTGCTGAACTTTCTCATTTTGCATGACATTATTCCACTGGTTCGTGTTACTGTCTCCAGCAGACGAATGGTTATTTGGGCGTGAAGTGTCATATCCCTGTTCAGTAGGTGTTGGAGCCGATGGAGTATGGGATGAGACGGATGGAGAAGATGATGCTTGGGTACTGGACCAACGTGTATATTCCGATTCGGCAGCAGCTGCTGATTCGTGGTCACGGGGAGCTGTCGAGGAAGATGAGGACTGAGTCAGATCTGTACCACACCTCTCGCAGTAATGTGCACTTCCATTTTCATGATTACATACTGGGCATTTCATGGGATGAGCCTCCAATTTCATATATTAAGTAACACATACATTTTGTCTCATTTTAACGGCTGGTGCCGAACTTTGTCTATGTTTACAGCCAAATTAATAACCGTAATTTCCCAAATGGAGTGACTTGTGTATCAAAAATGAGTTATTAAGCAACAATATTATAGGAAGTCATGAGGTAGAGAGTTTTCGTATACAGCAGAATTGGCATATGAATTTCAGTGTTTTTTTGGCCATCGTTCGCTTTTATGTGTTATTTGCATGTTAAGTATATCTTTTGGGTTGCCTCTCACCTCATATTTATGTATAATCAAACGTGTTAACACGTCGAATGTACGGTAGTAAATTATGAAGGTGAATTCATGGAACTGCTGGACAGTAATGAAAGCAAGAAAAAGATGTGCCAGTATTACAACGAAATTTCGAAGGAACTATTCGGCTTCGGTACCACTCTCCTGAGAGTGACCGTGGATCAGAATATTGTGACCTTCTTTGCCAAGCACCGACGTTCGCCACGCTCTGACGCCCTGGAAGGGGAGGCCCCCGGCTTAAAGCTGGAAGTGGACTTCCGCATGTCTGTCTTATATAAGAAGAAATTCCGGGAGAAGCTCGAGCAGCACATGGGTTTGCCAATTGAAGCTGTACTAAGGGATTACGATGCGTCCACGCAGTGGGCCATTACGAATATCATTCTGGAACAGGCATAACGTGGATCGACTGGTTCGATTCGGGTCATGCTCGCGTTTCGTTTATATCGTCCCTGACAATTTCATATGATGGCGTCTAGTCTTCGGATTGATTCTGAAGCAGAAACCAATGATGTACCGGCAGCGGGTGTCGCTTTCCTTTGTTTACGAAGAAAAGTGTTCTTGTTCTTACAAGAATGCTTTTCTTTTTGTTTTTTTTTTAGTACACATCACACATTTCAGGAGGAATTCAGGATCATGATGAAAAAGTGGATTAGCGGTTTGGCAGCAGTGGCAATGACATCGGTATTACTTGCGGGTTGCGGCAGCAGTACGGATGATGCGACTGGCGGATCAGACAGCGGGGGAACAGCAGCTAACAAATTGGTGATCTCGACTTGGGGCTTCTCCGAAGATTTCTTCAATGAAGAAGTATTTGGTCCATTCGAAAAAGAACATAATGTGGATATCGTGCTTGAAGTCGGCAACAACGCTGAGCGTCTGAACAAAATCCGTCAAGGTACTTCGAATGTGGATGTCATCTACTTGTCCGACTACTATGCACAACAAGGCATTGATGAAGGTCTGTTTGAGAAAATTGACCGTTCCAAAATTCCGAATATTAATGATATTTACGATATTGCCAAAGCACCGCTTGGCGAAGATTATGGCCCGGCTTACACGATTGGACAGCTCGGTATTGCCTACAATCCGGACCTCGTTTCCAAAGAAGTGACTTCATGGAGTGATCTGTGGGACCCGGCATTCGAGAATAACCTGACGATCCCGAATATTACGGCAACAGCAGGCCCAATGGTCGTGGATGCAGCTTCCCGCGTAGCCGGAAACGATACATTTAACGAAGATGCAGCATTTACAAAATTGAAAGAATTGAGCGGCAATGTCGTGAAATTCTACAGCCAAACGTCCGAATTCGTGAACATGTTCTCGCAAGAAGAGATTGCAGGCGGACCGATCATGGAAATGTATTTCAAAGATCTGAAAGCAGCCGTGCCAAATGCGAAGTTTGTTGCACCTAGCGAAGGCGCATATGCTGTCATGAATACAATCAACGTGGTTAAAGACAGCAAAAACAAAGAGCTCGCCGAAGAGTTCATCAACTGGCAGCTGAGCCAGGATGTACAAGCGAAATCCGCCAAAGCCAAAGTCGATTCCCCGGTAAACACCAAGGTTGAACTGACTGCTGAAGAAGCGGAAGGCGTAACGTATGGTGCTGACGTGGTTGAGAAGCTGAACAAGCTGGATATGGAATTCGTGAATCAACAAGCGAAAGCATGGACAGATCGTTGGAACCGTGAAATTGCACAATAAGAAATAATGGGATAGAGCTTGATCAGAACGACAGCCCAAACGACTTATCGGGAAACAACATTTGCAGCAAGCACGATAAATGGTAGGGGAGTGGAGAACGTATGATTAAGGCGTTACAACGCATCATCCTGGATGTGGACACGGGTATTGATGATGCGCTGGCCATTTTGCTGGCCGTCAAGAGCCAGAAGCTGGACATTCTCGGCATTACCACGGTCTGCGGGAACGTATCGCTCCAGCAGGCAACGGATAATACATGCAAGATTCTGGAACTGGCAGATGCGTCTGAAATTCCGGTGATTGCCGGAGCGGCTGGTCCGCTCACCCGCAAATCACATTATGAACATCGGGTACATGGACAGGATGGATTAGGTGGTGCGCTGCCTGATCCGGCAGTGTCCAAGCAAGCGGATGAGGGCTTTGCGCCGGACTTTATTGTGGAGCAAGCCAAGCTGTATCCGGGTGAACTTACGCTGATTAAGACTGCGCCATTAACAAATCTGGCACTTGCTTTGCTGAAGTGTCCAGAACTGCCTTCTTTATTGAAGGAAGTCATCTTCATGGGTGGGGTTGTACGTGGACATGGCAATATCACACCGACGGCAGAGTACAATACGTACGCTGACCCCGAGGCGGCACGCATCGTAATGCATGCCGGCATTGAGAAGCTTACGCAGGTCGGTCTGGATGTCACGCGTCAGACGCTGCTTAATGAAGAAGCGATCAGCCGATTGACCGATCCCGTATTGCGTGCTTATGTAGCTCAGAGCACAGAGATTTATATCAAGCGTTATGAGGAAATGAACGGCATCCGGGCTTGCGCTTTGCATGATCCGCTGGCAGTAGGCGTTGCCCTTGCACCGGAACTGGTAGGACGCAAATCGTATTACGTGGATGTCGAAACGGCCAGCCGCCTGTGCGATGGCCAGATGGTATGTGACTTTCAAAACCGTTTGGGCCAGCAGCCCAACACGCTTGTCTGTGAAACGGTGGACGCGGAAGCGTTCCTTGAACTTTTTATAGGCGCGTTAAATGCGTAGCTATGATCTTTACGGAATTTGGGTTCAGTCTAAAAATCAGTCCTTACGTATTTCGCTGCTAGTGGAGGGGACGAAATCGATTCTGTAGAAGCGAAGCGTTCGCCTTTATCCTTGGATTTTTCCTTCTATAAGAAGGAGATCAAGAAAATCCAAGGATAACAGCGATCGAAAGAACGATTCGTAACCGGAACGGCTGGTGCGATTAACGTAGAGTACTATATTTTTGAAATGTGACTAAATGGAACGTAGGAATACAACCACTTTATAAGTCAGGAGTACCGCGATGAAGAAATCAGTAATCTACTGGCTATTGCTGCCAGGGTTCGTGTTTTTGGCGGCATTTATGATCATTCCGATTGTCCTGACGATCGGATCAACGTTTTTCCAGGAAAACTCCTTCACGTTTGAAGGATACATGCATTTTTTCAGAGACCCTTACTTTTTGAAAATATTGCTTACGACGCTGCAGGTCAGCGTGGTCACCACCCTTGTCTGTGTGGTGCTCGGATTCCCGACAGCTTATTATATTTCGCAGAAAGCGCCGCGCCGCAAAGGAATCCTGCTGGCACTGGCCATTTTCCCATTGCTGACAAGCCCGGTTGTGCGCTCGTTTAGCTGGATGATCATTCTTGGACGCAAAGGTCTGATCAATAATGCACTGGTTGGCCTGGGGATCGTGGACAAGCCGCTGGATATCCTGTACACACCGGCAGCCATGATGATCGGTCTGACTCACCTGTTCCTGCCACTCATGATCATTTCTCTGGTCGGTGTGCTTGAGAACATCGACAATGATCTGCTCAAAGCGGCACAAAGTCTGGGAGCTTCCCGTATTACGGCATTCCGCCGGGTCGTATTCCCACTGGCTGTGCCAGGGCTTGTCATCGGAGCCGTGCTTGTTTTTGTCGGAAGCCTTACGGCGTATACGACACCTGCGCTTCTTGGAGGCAAGCAGCGCGTTATCGCCACGTTCCTGTATCAAAACGCCATGACCCTCAACGACTGGTATCTGGCCTCGGTCGTTGCCGCGATTATGATTGTCATTACGTTTGTCGTGGTCGGTGTCATGAACAAAATGGCCAAAACTTTAAATCCGAAGGGGTAGACACATATGCGGGAGAAACATATCGGGCTGGGCCTGTTCAGTCTGCTGGTCTTTATCTTTCTGCTGGGCCCGCTTCTGATCATTTCGGTCACTTCGTTTGAACCGGGAACGGTACTCAAATTTCCACCGGAGGGCTTCTCCTTCCGCTGGTACGAAAATATTTTTAACACAGGCGGTTTCCTCCGCACGTTCCAGACGTCCATCATCATTTCCCTGCTGGGGAACTTGCTGGCGCTGCTTCTCGGAGTTCCGGCTGCGTATGCACTTAGTCGTTACGATTTCAAAGGCAAATCCGTGCTGAATGCACTGTTCCTGTCTCCGGTGCTCATTCCGGGAATCGTGCTTGGCTTTACATTGATGAAATACCTGATCGTCATCTACCACCTGCCGATGTATCTGGGTCTGTTGATCGGTCATACGATTATCATGCTTCCATTTATCATTCGCGTCATTGCATCCAGTCTGTCGAGCTTTGACTTTGCGGTGGAAGAAGCTGCACTGAGTCTCGGCGCAGGACGGGTAAGAACGTTCTTCCAGATCGTGCTGCCCAACATTCGATCGGGGATTCTTGCGGCCGTGCTGATTGCCTTTTTGGAGTCGTTCAACAACGTGGATATCTCCGTGTTTATGACCGGACCAGGGGTAAGTACACTGCCGATTCAGATGCTGACGTACGTTGAGAACTATTTTGACCCGACAATTGCAGCCATTTCCGTGCTGCTGATGGTACTGACCGGACTTTTAATGTTCGTGATCGAACGGATCATGGGCGGATTTTCATACTTTACTAAACGTTAATTGGAGGCGCAGAACGCTATGGCATTGCTGACATTGGATCGCGTATCGGTGGCTTACGATAACCAGACGATCCTGAAGGATTTTCAATTGGAGCTGGAAAAAGGTAAGCTGCTCTCCCTGCTCGGGCCGAGCGGTTGCGGCAAAACAACTACGCTGCGCCTCATCGCCGGATTCCTGGAAGCAACACAGGGCAAGTTTATGTTCGGCGGCAAGGACTATACGAAGGTTCCGGTAAACAAGCGGAATTTCGGATTTGTATTTCAGAGTTACGCGCTTTTCCCGCATCTGTCTGTCTATGACAACGTGGCCTTCGGCCTGCGGATGCGCAAGGTAAAAGACAAGGATATCTCTGCACGCGTTATGCGTATTCTGGAAGTGGTAAACCTGAACGGTTTTGAGAAACGTTTCCCGCAGGAGCTGTCCGGTGGACAGCGTCAGCGTGTGGCGATAGCCCGCGCACTCGTAATTGAACCGGATCTGCTGCTGTTTGACGAACCGCTCAGTAACCTGGATGCCAACCTGCGACTTAACATGCGGGTGGAGATTCGCCGGATTCAACAGGAGCTTGGTATTACGACGCTGTATGTCTCCCATGACCAGGAAGAGTGCTTCTCCATCTCGGATCAGGTGGCCATCATGAACAAAGGCGTGGTCGAGCAGCTCGACCGCCCGGAGACCATTTTCAAATATCCGGCAACGGAATTTGTAGCCCAATTTATTGGATTCCATAACTTTATTGAGTTTGCTGAACGGAGCGATGCAGGAGACCGGATCTCGCTGAAAGCGGGAGGCCGTTTGTTTACGGCGACAGCTCATCCCGGAACGGCACGTCCCGGGGCTCGCAAAGGTGCGATCCGCCCGGATGATCTGATCGTTAGCGGGGATACGTCAGCTGATCTGGCCAATGCGTTGCCAGGCATCGTGAAGGTAAGCACGTATTTGGGACGCAGCTATCAGTATGTCATCGAGACAGAGCTGGGTGATTTTACGGCAAACCAGGAGATGGAGACACCGTACCTCAGCGGGCAGCGTGTCAGCCTGATTTTCCCGCAGGACAAGCTTGTCCTCGTTGAATAGCAGTAATGTAGTGAATAGCAGCAGGAAGCAGCAACAGAGGCATTTTGCATCGTTTATTTGATGCAAAATGCTCATGGAGAAGGAGATTATGCTCATGCGCGCAGATCAACTGATTGTGAATGTAAATGTGTATAACAGTTATTATAAACGGTTTGAATTGAACAACGTCGCTGTACTTGATGGCAGATTCATGTATGTCGGACCAGGCGGACCTGAGCTGATCCAGGCAGACGAAGTGATCGATGCCCGGGGAAGATACATGATTCCTGGCCTGATCGATATTCACCTGCACATTGAGAGTACAATGGTAACACCGGCGACTTTTTCCCATGGCCTGATCCGCTGTGGAGTAACGTCCATTGTAGCGGAACCGCATGAGATGGCGAATGTGTTTGGGCTGGAAGGTGTGCAGGAGATGATGGCTGCGAGTCGTGAGACTACGGTCAACATGTTCTATGCCATCCCGAGCTCCGTTCCGGCAACGCCGATGGAAACAACGGGCGGGTCCATTGAGATCGAAGATATGGATGTGCTTCTGGCAACCGGAGAGATCATCTGTCTGGGTGAAATCATGAACTACGTAGATGTCATCCGCGACCCGGAATGCAAGACCAACCAGATTCTCCAGCATATTCGCGAAAATTATCCGGATCTCGTGATCGAAGGTCATACACCGAAGTTGCTAGGGCTGGATCTGCACCGACTGATCTATGCGGGTGTGGACTCGGATCATACCCATCAGAGCATTGAAGGACTTCAGGCGCGGATTGCAGCAGGCATGTTCATTGAGATCCAGGAGAAATCAATGACCCCTGAGGTTATGGATTACCTGATTCGGCATGATGTGGCTCAGCATTTCTGCTTCGTGACGGATGACGTTATGCCGGACTCTCTCGTGGAACGAGGTCATCTGGATCATATTGTGCGTAAGGCCATTCGCATGGGCATGCGCCCGGAAGATGCCATTTACGCAGCAACGTCTACGCCTGCATCGCGAATGAAAATGACAGATCGGGGCAGCATCGCCCCAGGTAAAGTGGCCGATTATGTTCTGGTATCCAATCTGGAGACATTGGCGATTGATCAAGTGTACAAAAATGGCCGAAAAGCTTATGACGACTACGAACCGTATAAGCAGGAACGGATGACGGGGCAGTTTCCGTCCCATTTTTATAAAAGTGTACAATTGGATAAGCTGACAGCCGAGGACTTCACGATTTCCTTGAGCGATCCCAAAGTTATGGGTACCGCTGCTCATGCGGATAAAGGTTCATTCAACTGCCGCGTGATGATGGTGAAGGACGGCTCGACCTTTGTGGAAGAGCATATCGCAGAGGTTCAGGCAGCGAGTGGCGAACTTCAGTGGGAAGATAGTGGATATGGACAGATTGCTACCTTTGAACGGTATGGTGTGAACGGCAATCGGGCACATGGTTTGATCGGTGGAGATACGATTAAACGGGGAGCCATCGCCACGACATATTCCCATGATAACCACAATCTTCTGGTCGTTGGCCGCAACCGTGAAGATATGATTCTGGCGGCTAACACGGTTATTTCGAGCCAGGGCGGATTCTGTGTGGTAGAGGATGGCAAAGTGCTGTCTCACCTGGAACTCCCTGTAGGAGGCATTCTGACAGAAGAACCGCTCGCGGTTGTGTCTCATCAAGTGAAGGAGTTGCGTGCAGCCATGCTGTCTCTTGGCTATGTGCACTACAATCCGATCATGTCGATCAGCACCCACTCCCTTGCAGTGAGCCCTGCGCTGAAAATTACGGATCACGGTTTGATTGATGTCAATGCAGGCAAGGTTGTACTGTTGGTTGCAGAATGAAAGGATAGTTCATTCAATTGAAGAACATGAATAGGTAGGTATACTGTAGAAAGAGTGCAGTATATCTACCTTTTTTGCAGTTGGTTTAAGGCGAGATAAACATAGATCTTTCTTTTCCACGTTCAATGTTCATTTTTACTGCTTCTTCATTTTTATGAGCATTACTGCGTGGTACACTGACCTTATTGCACACCCCGTCATCGGGATTACGATTAACAGATAGCTGGAAGAGGGTTTGGCATCGTAAGTATAATAGGCGTAAACTAGTACAAATGCAGCAACCACGAAAAGAATGAGATTTAGGACTAAGCTATAGATATTTTGTTGTTTCTTTTCTTTCGGGTATGTGGAGAATGTCATGCAGTTTGGCTGCCTCCTTGCAAATTCGTTAAAAAGTTATTGTATCATTTATTAAAGTTTATTCCCATAATATTCAAATCGCTTATTAATTTTATAAGTGAAATATAACTCACTTCATTGAAGATAGAGAAGGAGGTCCAATATGTTATCCAAAGACCAAACTCATCAAGCCATATTTTTTGATGTGGATGATACATTGTATGACCACTTGCAGCCCCTTAGAGGAGCATTGCAGGAGGTTCTTGGTCTAGCCAATGATGTTCCTTATGCCGAGGTTTATCACCGGTTCCGCTACTACAGCGACTGGTTGTCCGATCAGGAGGGGCTCTCTGCCGTTCCGGAGGCAGAAGCCGTGGAACGGATGCGCAGACGCAGATTTGAACTGACGATGAAGGAGTTCGGCGTACCTTTAATAGAGGGGCAGGCTGAAGCACTGCAAGCGCAGTATCTGAGCAGACAGTTTCAGATTCAGCCATTTGTAGGTGCTTATGATCTGATAAGGAGTCTTATGGCAGACGGACACGTTGTAGGACTCATCACGAATGGGGAGGGAAGACATCAGAGACGCAAGCTCGAAGCACTGAATGTGTTTGACCTCGTTCCCGAGGAGAGAATCTTCATCTCAGGTACCATCGGGTATGCCAAGCCCGACCGGCAATTGTTCGAACATGTGAGTAGACAGACAGGCACGGATGCTCGCTCCAGTTACTATATCGGGGACTCATGGCGTAATGATGTGGTAGGTGCGGTAAATGCCGGATGGAATGTCATCTGGTTCAACCATCGGGATGCTCTGCCGGAATCGAACCATCAGCCCCATCATGTGGCGCGAGATTATAATGAAATAACTCGCATTCTTACATCCGAGCTTGTTCTACAATAAAGAGTGATATGTGTGTTGATGCAGCCCTGTTACCTTGTAACAGGGATCTTTGGGTTGTGAAAAATGTGAGGATGATCGCTGCACATCGAGTGAATTCGAGGTATAAATGCTGTGTGTATTCTGGTAAGAGGCAAGATCTCACTTCTATCGGAAGATGAAGTGGAGCTTCATGGAATCTTCATCTGGAAGAGTAGGCTAAAGCCTTCACAAAGTAGAAGGGTGGTGTTATAATTAAAACAAGATTTAGATTAAGTCTAAATTAAAGGAAAAGAAATTGAATCAGAATTACATGACCTTAAATCAAATAATATTGGTATACGAGAGGGGAATATATCCATGAGCACAATTCAAACCACAACGAACACTTTTGCAAACCACGCCGCAGCATTGCAAGACGTCCTGAACCGCCAGATTGCAGGCTGGTCCGTATTGTATACGAAGCTGCATCATTTCCACTGGTATGTTCAAGGACCACATTTCTTTACACTGCACGCCAAATTCGAAGAACTGTATAACCTGGCTACTGCGAACATGGATGAAGTCGCAGAACGCTTGCTTGCTATTGGTGGACGTCCGGTAGCTACGATGTCCGAACAGCTTCGTTTATCTCCAATTGATGAGGCACAGGGACAGCTGTCTGCTGAACGTATGGTAGAGTCGGTGGTTGCCGATCTGCGCACCATGGTGGAAGTGATTGAGCAAGGCATCCATGCAGCAGGAGAAGCAGAGGATAACGCTACTGAGGATATGCTGATTGGATTCACAGCGGCATTGGATAAAGAAATCTGGATGTTAAACGCATTTCTGGGCAAATAAGCTAAGATAACCCGCATCCTGACAACGATATGTAGAGTCCGTGAACAAAGTCCCCGTTCGCTTACAAATCCGGTGTGCTTGCCGTATAATAATGGCATTCAAGATGTACAGATTGGTGGAATGAACGATGCGGACAGACCTGGATCAACTGCAGGGAGAAGCTGAACGGTTTATATATACATGTTATGAAGAGCTGGGCCATTCGCGAGAAGACGCGGAGGCCCGGCTTATTGCTGTTCATCAGGAGATTGATGATACGGGCACTTATGTGCATACCACCGAAGAATTGGAGCAGGGCTGCAAAATGGCATGGCGGAACAGCAACCGCTGTATCGGACGATTGTTCTGGGACAAGCTGCGGATTGTGGATGCGCGTCATGCAGACACAGCCGGAACGGCTGCAGAAGCCGTGTTGAATCACATCCGCGTGGCGTCCAATGGCGGCAAGATTATCCCCATGATTACAATTCTTCCGCCGAGTGGGCCAAGCGGAGCTCCTGTACGGATCTGGAATCACCAGCTCATCCGTTATGCCGGATATGAGACGGATCAAGGTATCATTGGAGATCCTGCATCCGTGGAATTGACGAAGGCGGCTATGTCACTTGGCTGGCAAGGGGCAGGGGGAGATCACGATGTATTGCCGCTCATGATTCAGGCACAAGGTCAAGCTCCCGAATGGTATGCTGTACCTCATGAGGACATTGTGGAAGTGGAAATTGAACACCCCGAACGATCTGAAATTGCCGAACTCGGCATGCGTTGGTACGGTGTACCGATGATTGCGGACATGCGGCTTGAGATCGGTGGCATCTCTTATCCGGCTGCGCCGTTTAACGGCTGGTATATGGAGACCGAAATTGGTGCACGTAATCTGGCGGACACATTCCGGTACAATAAACTACCTGCAGTGGCAGCAGCACTTGGACTGAATACATCAAGCGAAACGACGCTATGGAAGGACCGCGCACTCGTTGAATTGAATGTAGCTGTACTGCATTCCTTCAAGAAAGCAGGCGTCAGCATTGTGGATCACCATACAGCGGCAGCGCAATTTGCTTTGTTTGAGCAGAGGGAGGAAGTGGCGGGACGCGAGCTAACTGGGGATTGGGTCTGGCTGATTCCACCCGTTTCTCCGGCAACGACCCATATTTTCCACAGCTCCTATCGCAATGAAATCGTGAGACCGAACTTTTTCCGTCAGGATCCAGCGTATAGACTGGATGGAGAGTCATCTGGAGCTGAACAATATAATGTTGAAAAACAGAATACGGATGTAAATCATCATCAGCCAGAGGCCGGAGATTCATCCTTGAGATGCCCGTTTGCACATTAGATGTGCGAGCGGGTTGTTTTTTGCCTATTTGCACAACATGTCATCTCTTTAATAGGAAGAAATTAAAAGGCTAGACCGCCCACTTGTGTGAGCGGTCTTGTACGTTACCCCTGTTTCGATCTGTACCTGCTTCGCATTACGGCTTGAACAGCGATAGCAGCAGCGATCAGGACCAGATTGAACACAAATACGGCGTAAAGCGAAACGTACTCTACAAGCAGCGCAGCAATCAGAGGAGAAACGATGGAACCAATCTCAGCCGCAGAGACGATTTTGCCAATGACCTCGCTTCGACCTGCATCAGGGATGTGGTCCCCGATATGCGCAAAGAATGAATCCATGTAACAGGCACCGCCCACCCCGCCAATCAGCATGCCAACGTAAACCCATGCATAAGAAGCGGTACTCAGAAAAACAACCACTTCAATGCCGATCATCAACATGCCGAGCATGCAGAGCAGCAGTCGATCACCCATGCGGTCGGATAGATAACCGGCTACTGGTGCGGCAGCCAGTGTGGAGATTCCAGCCACGGTAAAAGCCAGGCTGGTTGCAAACGGGTCCCAGTGCATTATATGGGCAGCATAGAGGGCGAAGTATGTCAGAAATACCGCATAGGCGCTCATCTCGAGAAAATGTACCGTACCGTAACCGATTAACTGGTGTCGCGGGGTTAGACCTGCCGAAGTGCCTGCAATGATGTGAGCGGGAGCACTGGATTTTGGAGCAGCGGATGTTGGAGAAGCAGCAGCGATATCGTCCACAGTAATATCGTTAATGGCGGTATCGTTAGATGCCGAAGGGAGCCGTTTATTCTCATGGGCATGATTAATCGGAATGTCTGATTCTGCCCCGGAGTCCAGATCTGGCATCTGCTCTCGCTCGTCGCTTTTAAACATCTGTTCAGATTCAGGCCTAGTCTTCATTCCCATAGCAGTTCCCATGGCTATCAGGCAGCATAGTGTAACGAGCAAAAAAGGAACCGACAGCGGCCAGTGCAGCGCAAGCCAGCCGCTAATCACCGGACCAAGAACCATACCTCCACCTTCACTGCTGCTGATATATCCATTGTACAGACCACGGTTGTCAATATTGCCCCCATCCCCGATGATGGAGCGCACAATGACCGTAAGTCCGGTAGAAGCGAGTCCCTGCAGCAGCCGCAGCAAACCGAACAGAAGGGCAGCAGAAGAGACTGCGAAGCCACCCATACAGACCGCGAGAATGAGCAGCATGACGATCAGCGCCCGTTGACCTCCGAGTTTGCGGTAGAGTGCCGCAGCCGGAACCCCTCCAATGACTTTTCCAACATAAAAGAGTGCAAAAATAACACCCATCATCCAGCCGGACAGGCCAAATTCCTCAATAAACAAAGGAAACAGAGGAAGGATCATGAAGCCGCCCATCTGACTAAGAAAACAAATGATCATCAACAAAGGCAGGTTACGGCGAATGTCCACGTTCGAAGACTCCTTTCCTACGGACTCAGGTGAGCATAAGAATCCTTCCAATCGCCTATAGGTATGCGTAGATATCGACATATAAACGTAATGTATGCAGGATTTGTGAAAATAAGAAGAAAAGACACACTGCGTTTACATCAAAACCATTGCGGATATAGCTGAATCATATATAATAGATGGGATTTGTATTAACGATGTATTTATTGACAGTGTACAGGGTAAGTTGTACCTCAAGTTTAAGGGGGCGAGATGAAACATGTCAGATCAACAACCAATTATCCGGTTCGACCGGGTGACCCAGCAATACGATCAGGATGAAGCCGTATTGAAGGAAGTCAGCTTCGAGATTGAGCGGGGTAAATTTTATACGCTGCTTGGCCCTTCGGGCTGCGGCAAAACGACGATATTGCGGCTGATCGCCGGCTTTGCGGAGCCGACACAGGGCAGTATTTATTTTAACGGAGCACTGATCAACCGTGTTCCTGCCCACCAGCGCCAGGTCAATACCGTATTTCAGGATTACGCGTTATTTCCGCATTTGAATGTATTCGAGAACGTGGCTTTCGGCTTGCGGATCAAAAAGATGAAAACGGCTGAAATACGCAGCAAAGTATTGGAAGCCCTCAAATTCGTCAACCTGTCCGGGTATGAAAACCGCGAGATTGGCGAAATGTCCGGTGGACAGCGCCAGCGGGTCGCCATCGCACGTGCGATTGTCAATGAACCTGAGATCCTGCTGCTGGACGAGCCATTGTCTGCACTCGATCTGAAGCTCCGAACCGAAATGCAGTATGAGCTGCGTGAGCTGCAGCAGCGTCTGGGCATTACGTTTATTTTCGTCACGCACGATCAGGAGGAAGCGCTGGCGATGTCGGATGAAATTTTCGTCCTGAACGGTGGTGTGATTCAGCAGAGCGGTACGCCGAATGACATCTATGATGAACCGATTAACCGGTTTGTGGCGGACTTTATTGGGGAATCAAACATCGTATCGGGCAAGATGAAACAGGATTTCGTGGTGGAATTCGCTGGCGCACAATATGAATGTGTCGACCAGGGATTGCAGCCGAACGAGCCGGTGGAGATTGTAATTCGGCCGGAGGATCTAGAGATTACGACCGTGGATCAAGGCAAGCTGAAGGTCAATGTCGACTCCCAGCTGTTCCGTGGGGTGCATTACGAGATTTCCAGTTATGACGATGCAGGCAACGAATGGCTGGTACATTCCACGAAGAAAGCAGTTGTGGGCGAACGTATTGGGCTGTATTTTGATCCGGAAGCCATTCACGTCATGCGCTTCAATGAGACCGAGGAAGAATTCGACAAACGACTTGAAGCCTATCAAGAGGCCGTCCATGCAGAGTAAGGCGAGTACACGCAATGCGTATCTGATTCCATATGTATTATGGATGGTGCTGTTCGTTGTCGCTCCGGTACTGCTGGTTGTCTATTATTCGTTCTTTGATGTGGAGGGCAACTTCACGTTTAGCAACTATGCCCGGTTTTTCACGCCCGTATATATGCAGATGACACTGAGTTCATTCTGGTATGCGCTGTTGATTACGGTGTTTGCCCTGTTAGTTTCGTATCCGACAGCATATTTGCTGACCCGGACGAAGCACAAGCAGCTGTGGCTGCTGCTTATCATTTTGCCAAGCTGGATCAATCTGTTGTTAAAAGCGTATGCCTTCATCGGCCTGTTCGGAACATACGGCCTGACCAATTCCTTGCTTGAAGTGATTGGCATTGGATCACAGCAGATCTTGTTCACCGATTTCAGCTTTATCTTCGTATCCGTGTATATCTTCATCCCGTTCATGATTTTGCCGATCTTCAACGCGCTGGAAGAGATGAATCCTTCGTTGATCTATGCGGCTCGGGATCTCGGGGCTTCGCCCTGGCTGACGTTTCGCCGGGTCATTTTTCCGCTGACGCTCACTGGGGTTAAATCGGGATGTCAGGCTGTATTTATCCCCGCGTTGTCCCTGTTCATGATTACCCGCCTTATTGCGGGAAACCGGGTTATTACGCTGGGTACAGCCATTGAACAGCATTTCCTCGTCACCCAGGACTGGGGGATGGGGTCGACGATTGCCGTCTTTTTGATTATTGCGATGGCGATCATTATGTTTCTGACCGGATCAGGGAAGAAGGAGGTGCGTAATGGGAAGAAACGGAAAGCTGTCTAACATCTATCTGGCTGTCGTCTTTGCGATCCTGTACGCACCCATTGCGTACCTGATTTTCTATTCCTTCAACAGCGGCGGTCACATGCGTAATTTCGAAGGATTCACACTGGAATGGTACAGGGAAGTATTTGCCGACACCCGGCTGCTGATCATTGTACTTAATACATTTATTATCGCGCTGCTGTCTTCGGCCATTTCGACGATCCTTGGCGTGGCAGGAGCGCTCGCGATCTATCATGTGCGGCGTAAACGGACCAAGAATACGTTGTTATCTCTCAATAACGTCCTGATCGTAAGCCCGGATGTCATCATTGGTGCATCCTTCCTGATTTTGTTCACCATGATTGGGATCAAACTGGGCTTCACTTCGGTTCTGCTGTCCCATATCGCGTTCAGCGTGCCGATTGTCGTTATCATGGTACTGCCGAAATTGCAGGAAATGAGCCCAACATTGATGGATGCGGCACGGGATCTGGGAGCAGGCTCATGGCAGATCCTGACACGTGTGGTGCTGCCATACGTCAAACCGGGTATTTTTGCCGGCTTCTTCATGGCACTGACGTACTCCCTGGATGATTTCGCGGTTACCTTCTTTGTTACGGGGAATGGGTACTCCACGCTCTCGGTAGAGATCTATTCCCGGGCGAGACAGGGTGTGTCGTTGTCCATTAATGCACTGTCAACGCTGCTCTTCCTGCTGACGGTGCTGCTGGTTATTGGATATTACTTCATTAACCGCCGCGCCTCGCGGACACCTGCCGGAAGGGGGCTGCGTCCATGAAGCAACTGGTACGGACGTTTGCAATTGTATTTGTGGCAGCCTTTGCCCTGATGATTCTGGCTTCCTATCTCAACAAGAGTCAGGGATACTCGGGCGGAAACACGCTGACCATCTACAACTGGGGCGATTACATCGACCCGGATCTGCTGACGGAGTTTGAGGAGGAGACTGGCATTAAGGTCATCTACCAGACGTTTGACTCCAATGAAGCGATGCTCACCAAGATTGAGCAGGGAGGAACAACCTTTGACGTAGCGATTCCTTCCGAATATGCGATTAGCAAAATGAAAGAAGAGAACCTGCTCGTTCCACTCGATCACAGCAAATTAACCAATTTGCACAATATTGATCCTGATTTTCTGAACTTGTCCTTTGACGAAGGCAATCAGTACTCCATTCCGTACTTCTGGGGAACGGTGGGGATTGTCTACAATCCTGAGCTGGTTGACGGATTGACGTTTGAGAGCTGGAATGACCTATGGGACCCGCGTCTGAAAAATCAGATCCTGCTGCTGGATGGTGCCCGTGAAGTCATTGGGATGGGACTGAACAGTCTGCATTATTCCCTGAATGACACCAATGAAGACCATCTGCAGGAGGCGCTGGCGAAACTGTCTACCCTGACGCCGAACGTCAGAGCCATCGTCGGTGATGAGATCAAAATGCTGCTGGCCAACGAGGAAGCGGCAGTTGGACTCGTATGGTCCGGAGATGCTTCGGAGATTATGGATGAGAACGATAAACTGGATTACGTGGTGCCTGAGGAAGGATCGAACCTCTGGTTCGATAACATGGTCATTCCGAAGACGGCAAGCAACATTGAAGGAGCGCATCAGTTTATCAACTTTATGCTGGACCCTGATCATGCCGCACGTAATGCCGAATATGTCGGATACTCCACACCGAACGCCGAGGCGCTTAAACTGCTGCCAGAGGATATTTCCAGTGATGAGCGTTTCTATCCGGATGATTCACTGACAAGTAAGCTGGAAGTGTACGATAATCTGGGTAAAAAAATGCTTTCGCATTATAATGACTTGTTCCTTGAGTTTAAAATGCACAGCAAATAACACTGATGGGCATAACAGATGCAGCAGGAGCTGCATACTTGAATATGTGTATAAATTCAAAACCCCGATGATCCATTTCAGGATTATCGGGGTTTTCTCTTATCCTTACCTTTAGAGCAAAATGTACTTGCATTGGTATATAAGATGAACTTTAGGATCACACGGAACGGAGAGGACAGACAAACTGTAGAAGCGAAGCGTGCGCCTAAAAGCTTTCTGAAAGAAAGCTACTTCGGAAGCATAAGCTATTCCCGGATTTCTCCCTGTCAAGGGGGGAATCAAGGAAATCCGGGAATAACAGCGATCGGAAGTTGTCTGTCCTCGGAGTGGTTTAGTGTAAACGATATTTGGCCTACATGTTTCTTTTGCGACCCACAATTAACCATGCCCCGCCCATAATCAGCACAATTGCCACAAACGGCTGAATGAAGGACATGCTGTTCAGCATCGAACCGATGGACATAACCGTGAAGAACAGCAGCGAGATCACTGTCAGGATGTTAATGGGGATGAGCAGCCACTTGTTTCGTCCACCGAACCAGTACAATTCAAATAAACCTACAGCGACCGCGAGAATAAAGCCAGGCCACATGGTGCTCCAGTTACCAAAGAGCATGGCGATCTGGCTAATCACGCCCGCAGTCAGCAAAATACCACCCGGTACAAGCAAGCCAACCCCTCTGCCAATCATGGAGAAGTACAGCCAGTGGAAGAACAGGCCGAGTGGGATCACGAATAGTGTGGGCCAGAAGTTGGCAAAGATCGTACCCGGACCGAGTGAACCTCCCTGGTTCAGAATCAGGTACACGCCCAGCAAAATGAGCACAGGCGCCAGGATCGTACGTTTAGCCATGATATCTCTCCTTTTCATCGTTTCATTAGCATCGTTCCGAACAGACATGAAGTCTTTTTCTCGTTACACACAGCATACCATGAACTGGAATTATTCATCCTCGGTCTTTGGCGTTAAAACGAACCTAGACTTAAGTCTAGGTAGGTACCCCATAATCCTCTCGTCAGCAGGCTGTAAGCCGCTAATTTTTCCTGAGCAGACGGCCTATTGGAGAGTCAGGCCAGCCCCGCCCGGTATTGCCCTGGCGTCTGTCCGGTCCACTTTTTGAAAGCATTCTGAAATGCACTTTGCTCGGAAAAATGAAGGGCATAGGCAATTTCACCGACAGAATACTGTCCTTCCCGCAAATAATTCAACGCAAGCTCCTTGCGTACCTGAACGGAGATTTCATGGTACGTCGTACCTTCTTCACGCAACCGGCTTTGAAGTGTGCGAATGCTCACGCCCAGATGCTCTGCGGTGTGTTGTAATGTGGGAAAGGAGGCAGGAAGGCTATCGACCAGCCAGCGGCTGACTTTGCCAGAGAACGTATGAGAAGGTTGCAGCAGATCCTTGCTTTTCTCGGCCATCGCTTCAAACACCTGCAGCATCTTGGCATCCGAATAGAGAACGGGCTGACTGAGAATGTCTTTGTGCAGACGCAGCAGATTTTGGTTATCCCCGAATTGGGGAGCTACTCCGAACATGTCAACGTATGGCTTGAGGTTTCCTGTATTATCCGGAGCTTCATGGCTAAAACGAACCTCTTTTAACTGCAACGGACGATTCGCCAGTTTGCGGATCAGATACAGGACGGATACGGTCATGTCTTCGACACAATGACGGGACATCTGCTGCGGCGACTGCAAAAACAGGCGGAGGACCACATCCTGCCCCTGGATCTCCCAATCCAGATTGAATCCACTGTACAGAATGATGTTATACCGCTGATATGCGGCGAGGGCATCACCAATCGTTTGGGAATGCATCATCACGTAACCGGGAAGGCCCAGATCCGCGAAGTCGAGCAGCAGACCCTGATTAAGGCCAAAATACAAATCATTTGAATATGCAGAAGCTTGCTGCAGTATTCGTTCCAGTTCTTCGACCGGAATTCGAGCCTCGGCATGCTGCAGGATGGCCGAATCGAAATCGGCATATTTGAAAAATTCTTCAGCATCAAACCCTTTGTGAACAAGAGTTTTCATGATGGGATACAGCAAGGAAATAGATACTCCGATTTTGTGGTTGTTCATGTACCTCCATTTGCGCGAATTAGCAACATTTTCGGCGCCCTCGATCATTTGTTTAGATGTAAAGTCACCTTATGATAGGGATACGCCTGCTTCTTCGGCTTTCATTTATTATACAGGAGGAACTGAAGTATGAAATCCAATATTTTGGTGATTAACGGCCATCCTGATCCCGAGAGTTATTGTAGAGCATTATCCGATGCTTATATCCAAGGCGCACGGAAATCCGGAAGTGACGTGAATTTGCTTGATTTGAGCCAAATGGAGTTTAATCCGAACCTTAAATACGGTTATCGTAAGCGGACGGAACTTGAGGAGGATCTGGTAAAAGCCCAGGAATTGATCCGTCAAGCCGATCATTTGGTGTTTGTTTATCCTTTGTGGTGGGGGACGATGCCAGCTGTTCTGAAAGGGTTTTTCGACCGTGTATTCCTGCCGGGGTTTGCCATGAGATACCGGAAAGGCTCGCCCCTGTGGGACAAATTATTAAAAGGGAAGTCCGCACAGCTCATCGTAACGATGGATACACCCCGCTGGTATTATCGTTTGATGTACAGGCAAGCCGGGCACCGAGTCATGAGTTCAAATATTTTGAAATTTTCCGGTGTATCTCCGGTCCGCGTTACGGAGATCAGTCCCATCAAGGGATCTACCGAAGCATTCCGGCTGAAATGGCTGGGGAAAATCGAGGAAATGGGGAGCAAACAGGGAAAGAGATGATGGTGTACCCATCCCAGCGATAGGCACTAACTCTAAATTAAAGTTCTGAATCCAAAGTTAATGCTTGAAGATAGTGTTAAACATGCACCAAGCCCACTCCTCCCGGAGTGGGCTTGGTTGGTGTTGATATGTGAAAGTACGTTATTTTACGACATCCGAATGTTTCTTGCCCCAGCTTTTTACACCATCATCTTCGATAATGGAAATAGCTGCATCGGCGATGTCCGGATTGGTCATCAATTTCTCCTGAATACGGAACTTGATATCGTCGGCATCGGCCAGAGACAGGCCTTTGGTCAATTCAATCAGTCCTTCAACATGGTAATAACGACCTTCCTGGATAATGCGCATCATCTGGATATCGGCCACATGGGAGTCAGCCAGGATGGTCTGGGACACTTTGTCCTCGATATCCTGTGGTGCAGCAACACCGATGAGTCCAATCATATTGTCATATCCGACCCGGAAGGCTACGGCTATCATCAGACAGCCGATCACAGTGGTCACAATGCCATCCAGTAATGCGAAGTTGGTCAACGCAATGACAACGACAGAGATCAAGGCGAGCGTTGCCCCGAGTACAGCTACCACATCTTCGTAGAACACCAGACGAGTCGGCGGTGCAGCACGACCCACGTTTTTGATTGCTGCAGGAACAAGGGAGAAACCAGATGCCTTGGGCGCACGCGCTTCCACCAGGATCTCCTTCATCGCTTTGATCAGAATGGCGCCATCAATCACAATATTCAAGATGAGCACGCCAATGTTGATCCAGAGGCCGCCTGAATGACCGACAGGATGCTGCAGCAGGTGAATTCCTTCATGGATGGTTTCGTAGGCCATAATCGTAACCACGATGACGGCAATCATACAGAAGATGTTGATGACCCGTCCAAATCCGGTCGGGAAGCGGCGTGTCGGTTTTTTCTCGGATAACACACTTCCGACAAAGACGAATCCCTGATTGATGGCATCGGCGAGCGAGTGCATGGCTGAGGCAAACATGGCCCCACTGCCACTGAATAGAAAGGCTCCTCCTTTGCACAATGCAAGTACGGCATTACCCGCCATAGCTACGGCCGAGGATGTGTTTCCCTTTTTGACTAGAGACATAAAGCTCTCAGACTTTGCTTGATCAGCCACGTTGATTGTTCCTCCCAGAAGATTTGATAGGTGTAAAATTCAAGATTCTTAGTTACATCTTGTGCATTACCACTAAATGTTATTATAACCCGCTTTACATATCCCAGCATTATGCAAAAAAGGCCATATTATAATATGGACAAAATTCATGATATTGAATAGGGGTGGCTCATAGATAATGGATTAAAACACAAAAGGCAAGCAAAAAGGCACTCTTAGAGAGTGCCAATGGATGTGTTCAGTGCGTTCAGTGATGAATATTGCTGCTTAAACTTAATCAAACTTCCAGCAGGACAAGCTTAGATTGCCGTATTGATAGGCTTTGAACAGCAGGGATGCCTTCTTGGTCCGATCACCAGCTCCCATGGCCAGCAGCAGGGGGACAAAATGTTCTGGTGTGGGTACTGCGGCACGAGCGGATGGTGCCATCTTGTCATAAGCGAAGAGGGCTTCCGTATCCCATTGGACAAGCTTGTCCTCCAGCCATTGGTCGAACTCCAAGGCCCAGGGATCCACGCCGTTACTTTCCCAGTTCAACTGACGCAAATTGTGTACTGTACCGCCGCTGCCAATCACAAGGATATCCTGTTCGCGAAGTGCAGCAAGTGCTTGACCGACTTGGTACTGCTGTTCATTCGTCAGATACCGATTAACGGACAGTGCAATGACCGGAATATGCGCATCCGGGTAGAGCAGGCGAAGAACAACCCAGGCACCGTGATCCAGCCCGCGAACAGAATCTGCCTCAGCGGGAATACCCGCTTCCTTAAACAGACGAAGAACATCTGCGGTGGTTTCAGCATGCCCTTGAGCCGGATATTTGATCTGATACAGTTCTGGCTGGAAGCCGCCAAAATCATAGATTGTCTCATATTGGGCTGTGGAAGATACGAGTTGAGTCGTGGACTCCCAATGTGCAGAGAATAAGACGATGGCCCGCGGTTTGGGCAGCTCCTGTCCGAGTTTTTGCAGGAATTCGGTATAAACATTCTCTTCCAGTGCAAGTGAAGGCGCACCATGTGCGATAAAAAGCGATGGCATCATTATGCATTCAGTCCTTTCAAATGGCCGGCAGCGAGTTCAGCATCGCTGCGAAGCCAGAATTGGAATTGATCGTAGAGCTGGGCTGTGACGTGATGTCCGCCAGGATAAGGAACGTAAGTTACATTGCTAATGTGTTCACGGAAATAATCGGCATTGCCTTCACCCAGTTGCAGCGGGAAAATGTGATCCTGGTCTCCATGGGAGATGAATACGGATAACGCTGTTCCGGGCTCTATTGGATATTCGTCTTTTACAAATTGCGGAATATATCCGCTCATGGCTACGATTCCTTTGATGGAATCGCCCATGACCAGGGAGAGCGTCATTGCCATAATGGCACCTTGGCTGAAACCGATGATGTAACGTCGAGCCGGGTCAATGGCATATTCAGCGGACAGGTCCTTAATCAGCTGCTGCAAACCCTGTACGGAGTTGTCAAACAGCTCACGAACAGGGTTGCCAATGCTTTTAATTTGAAAATAGGCATAACCGTTACCCTGAACAATAGGTCCACGAACAGCCACGATAATAAAATCGGATTGCAGGGGCTCCATTAAACGAAGCATGTCCTGTTCATCCGAACCCATGCCATGGAGGGCGAAGATAACGGGATATTGCTGATCCGTATTGTAATCCGAAGGCACTCGAACTTCATAAGTAAATGATTTATTCATTGAAATCACCGCCTGAAATAAGTTTATATGATGTTAGTTCACTTATATGAAATAAATATTCCTATTTATGAACAAAATTTATCATGGATCCATTGTAGGGTCAATATTTTTTTTGTATTATGAAAATATGTTGCGTATAAGCAGTCTCGAAATGTAAGATAGCTTGCTGATGGAAATGAACCTATTATTCCCGAGGATGTGATCAGGATGTTGCAAGGGATCGTGCCTATTTTGAGAATATTTGATGAGGGCAAGGCCAAGGAGTTTTATGTCGACTATCTGGGGTTTGTCGTGGATTGGGAACATCGATTTGAAGAGGGGATGCCCTTATATATACAGATATCGCTTGATTCCATTGTTCTTCACCTGTCTGAGCATCACGGCGATTGTACTCCGGGAGCTGCGCTGCGAATAGAGACAGATGATCTGAGTGTACTGCGCGTCAGACTTAATCAGAAAGAATATAAACATTCCAGGCCGGGTATTGAGGATACGCCTTGGGGATTAAGGGAGATGACCGTGACGGATCCGTTTGGCAACCGGATTATTTATTATGAGTCTCTCAACAAGAGACAGACTGAGGATTTAGCTGGAGAAGGGTAGGGAAAGAGATGGATATCGGTTTGGCTATTCGTACGATCCGGAAGCAGAAACAGATTACGATCATGCAAATGTGCGAGGGAACGGGATTATCGAAAGGCTTTATAAGCAATGTGGAAAATAATAAAACATCCCCTTCCATCGCTACACTTGAAAGTATAGCGGATTATCTGGAGGTTCCCCTGCCTTACCTGCTGCTTACACCAGAGCAGCGTATGAATGTGGTACGCAAGGATGAGCGTGAGGAAACGACTGCGGGGGGCGGGTCGATCAAGGTACAGCATCTGACGGCAAAAGGGGCAATGCGCATGTCCATTGTAGAGCTGCCGCCGGGTGTCTCCACAGGAGTCAGCAAGCATGCAGGTGAAGAGAGTCACCTTGTCCTCCAGGGTAGGATTCGCGCAGAGCAGTCCGAGGATGTAGAGGTGCTGGAGGTTGGAGATTCGTTTAGCTGGAATGCCATTGTTCCCCATAAGGTAACGAATATAGGAGATGAGACAGCGGTTGTGTTAATTGCGGTGTCCAAAGAGCTGGATCTGGACCGCTTGTGGAACAATTAAGCAGATGGCAGGTTGGTGCTGGTAAGTATGCAAAAAGACCGCCGAGAGTTTCTCGAGCGGTCTAATGAATCCTAGTTCATGGTTTACTGCGGATTGGTTGTCCAGATTCCAGCAGCCTTGACAAACACACGATCGGAGAGCTTGAGCGTTGCCAGAGCAAGCTCGGCTACATCCTCCGCTTGCATCATGCGATCTTCGTCTCCGATTTTCAATCCAGCATTGGTAGCGAGCTCTGTATTGACCGTACTTGGGGTTAATGCCGTTACACGAATGTTGGATTTGCGTACTTCCTGCATCAGGGACTCGGTCATCCCAAGCAGGGCGAATTTGGATGCGCAGTATGCCGAACCTGTGGCGAATCCACGCTCGCCTGCTGTAGACGCGATGTTGATGATACTGCCGCTGCTTTCCTTAATCATACTTGGCAGCACGGCACGTGTTACATAGTATGTACCCATAACGTTAACGTGCAGGATGCGCTCCCACTCTTCCGGCTCCATGTCGATTAAGGTGCCGAAGCTGGCAATACCTGCATTATTGATGAGGATGTCGACCGCACCAAGTTCCATCTCAATGGCAGCAACCGCTGCTTCAGCCTGTGTACGATCAGAGATGTCAGCCACAGCACTTGTGACTTTAATGCCATATTCCTGGCTCAACGATTGCTGAAGGGCCTCCAGGTCGGAGGCGGTACGTGCGATCAAGCCGAGATGTACACCTTCCTTGGCAAGTGCTCCTGCAATGGCGCGGCCAATACCTTTACCGGCGCCTGTAATGACAGCCGTTTTATTTTTAAGTTCCATGTGGGTAATTCCTCCTTATAAGTTGGACTGGCAGTTGATTATACTATATTACCCACAGTTCGAATATTTGCTTCATCACTACTTGGTGATTCGGATGCTGCCTGAGGTGGTACGGGCCTTGATAACTTCCTTGCTGATCATCGGAGATTCCGGTACATTTACATCTCCGGAAGTGGCACGAGCGTCATAAACTCCCTCAAAGTCTGGTGCGGCTTGAATGAAGATATCTCCCGATTGTCCCGATACATCCACTGGGGCGGAATGCGACTGTTCAATACGAATACTGCCAGAAGTGAAACGGATAGTGGCAGCTCCGTCTAGCTGTGTGATTTTAACATCTCCTGATGTTATTTCGCTGTTCACATTGCCGGCTACCTGATCTGCAGTGAAGCTTCCAGAGGATTGATTTACTGTCATGTCACCATGAATGGATGAAGCCTGAATGTCTCCTGAAGTTAGATCCAGTTCAACATGCGGAGCTGAGATATCTTCCAAACGAACGGATCCTGAGGTATTGTTCAGTTCAAGCAGATTCGCGTTCAAACCAGTCAAAGACCAGTCACTAGATGATGAATCGAGCTTAACCTCGTTGAGTTGGTGCCCTTCGGGCAGGGCAATGGTGATTTTGGAATCCCGATCATTCCAATACAGGGTGAAAAACTGCAATTGCTCCCGTTCGGTTTGCGATAGTTTGAATGTTCCATCCTTCAAAGAGGCCTGTTCAAAGCTTTTGATTACGGCTGGGTCCCATTTCCCGTCTACCTCGATATAACCATCCGAACTCGGGCTGGCTATAAATTCAATATCTGCGCTAAAGTTAGCTTTCATGATAACATCTTGCAACTCATCACTTTTGAAATCCCATCGCTTGGAATAGGCTTCTCGCTTGTCTCCGAACTGAACTCCATAGATGGATGTTCCAAGCAAGCCTATGCCGATACATATGACCGCTAAAGCTAACCATTTTTTTGTACTCATGCGGAAACGTCTCCTCTCATCGTCCTCTTATTCCAATTAAGATATTTTAGCGTGACTGACTTAAAGGCCTTGAATACCCGCTTCGCCGCGATGAAGAACAGAATCCCCACACCAAATGCCCCGATAGCCACGAACAGCTCTGCCTTATCAAAATGATTGAGAAACAGGAAGTCCACCGCAGCTGCGACTGGGGCCACTACCAGCAAGGACAGACTGGCAATGACTAGCCATACCGACCAGAGTGTCAGCCCAAGAGGAATCCCAAGAATCAAGTTCAGAAAGATCAGGCCAGTAGCCGTAAAAAAGTTGCGAGCTGCCCGGTTGCTGTTCTTCGGCGGCCGCATTTCACCATAAGTGGGGGCGTAGAAGGGATCGGAACCCGGCATGTTCACGTCGTAGCGATCACCGAGTGCTTCCCGTGCAATCTCTTCCGGACGGCCCAACTCGCGGGCAATCTCCTCTTCAGGTCTGCCTTCCTGCAGTCCGAGCTCGAAGTGCTGATCATAGTCTGCGAGCAACTCTGCCCGTTCCTGAGGTTCCATCGGCCGCAGATGTATTTCCATGGCCTGCATAAATTGTTGTCTATTCATTATGGGTTCCTTCCTCAATAAGATTTGCGACATTGCGCACAAATTCATTCCATTCCGTAGTCAGTGCCTGCATGTAGTCACGACCTGTATCGGACAGCTTATAATATTTACGGGGCGGACCCTCGCTTGATTCCTGTAAATAGGTGGTGCAGTACCCGTCTTGAACAAGTCTGCGCAGCAATGGGTACAATGCGCCTTCGGCAACTTCAATATGTTTGGAAACCGCCTGAGCCAGTTCGTAGCCATACCGATCCTGGCGGTTAATCAGCACCAGGACACATAGCTCCAGCACTCCCTTTTTGAACTGGATATTCACGTTCACACAGGTTCCTCCTTAATCCTTCTTCGATCACTAGTGTGTATTGATCAGTAGTTATAAAATCATAATAGCATCCGGTACTGTATATTGCAAGGTAGTGATTTTAAAATAGTTCCTTGTCATGATTGTGCTCCTGTACACCACGACTGACTTCACATAAGAACAGCATACGCAAAACCCGGATAAGATACCTCCGTCCGAAGACGGAATCCTACCCGGGTCTGTAAACTGAATCTGTTCTGTTTATTCCGTAGCTTCTAGCAGTTTGAGATCTTTGACAGCAGGTCCTTCAATCACTTTGCCGGCAAAGTTGAAGCGGGAACCGTGGCAAGGGCAATCCCATGAGCGTTCTCCTTCATTCCATTCCACTTCGCACCCCAGATGGGTGCAGGTTGTATCGACCAAAAACAGTTTGCCGCTGGTGTCCTTGTAGGCACCGGCCCGTTTGCCGTTATGACGAACAACGGCACCTTCGTCATTGCCAATCTCCCTGACGTCCTTATGGACAATGCCCACTTTTCCGGAGATCAGCTCTTTTGCTACATTCGCGTTTTCTATAATGAAGTTTTTCACACCGGGATCTGTCTTGAATCGGGCCGGGTCGAAGACAGCAGCATGTGGATTCTCACGACCGGTAATCCGATCTGCCAGGATATGTCCGGCCATCGTTCCAGTGGTCATGCCCCACTTGGCAAATCCGGTAGCGACATAGACTCGCTCATGCCTTCCGGTAATCGGTCCAATATAAGGCACCTTATCAATGGATATCAGATCCTGGGCAGACCAGCGGAACGGAATGCTGCGAATGCCGTATGTTTCCTCTGCGAAGCGCTCGAGGCGTTCATAATGACCATAGGTGCAGATTCCTTGTCCGGTTTTATGGTTTTCTCCGCCGAAAAGAATCAGTTCCTTTCCGTCATGAAGGACCTTACGCAGGGATCGGGACGGTTCATCATCAGAGATATACATGCCGCCGGTGTATGGCTTCTGAGGTTCTACTGCAACGGCATAAGACCGCTCGGCGTGCAATCTAGTGAAATAAAAACCCGGATCATACACGGGGAAGTGAGAAGCCACAACCACATGTTCTGCTGTCACGGATGGACCCTCTCCATAGGTTCGTACACGAAGTGAAGCCTCTTCTTCCACGTCGGTTACCGTTGTGTGTTCGTAAATCTGGACCCCCTGCTTAACGGCTGAATCGAGCAAATGATGCAAATAGGCCAGCGGATCAAAGCGAGCTTGACCGGGCATTTTGATGCCTGCCCTGGACGGAACTGGTATCGGTAGTGGATCGACCCACTGACCTGGAATATTCAGCTTGCCGTAAGCGGTGAGCTCGATCTCCAGCTTTTTCAGGTTATCTTCAGATTGTATATACACATAGGCATCTTCCTCTGCCCACTGGCAATCGATCTGTTTTTCCTTCACCAGATTGCGCATCCAGTTGGCAGCACCGGCATTGCCTTCATAATACATTCGTGCCTGTTCTTCTCCGAAGTGGTGGAGCAGTTCATCGAAAATCACCCCATGCTGGGCAGAAACCTTAGCTGTCGTATGTCCGGTTGTACCATCCAGAACTTTCCCGGCTTCCAGCACCACGACACGCATACCTGATTGGGCAAGCAAGTAGGCTGTCGTGATTCCTGCAATTCCTGCACCAATAATGGCTACATCTGCAGTAATGTCTTCCGTTAGCTTCGGATAGGCGTTAAATTCATGAGTAGCCCTCCAGATCGATTCCGGAACAGGGGGTAGGCCCGTCGGGGGCTGTTGATTGTTGCTCATTCGATTGTCCTCCTTGATCTTTCTTCAGGTTGAATCCATGATTCGTATCCCAGGCAAGCGCGAATGGGATGTACTCCTATTCATGATTGCCACACTCTGACTGAATAAAACGATGCAGCAGAGACTTTACAAATCATTGTTCACATTTTCCTGGAGAGGACCCCTGTTATTTTTGCCAAACATGCATTATGATAGGGTTACCGAAACCGTTTTAGTAAATGAAAACTAACGAAGGATACAATTCGGTAAATGCTGATTTAACAATGTTTTTACCTATATAAAGCGAGTCGAGGATTCATCGAAGTACACCGTGTTCATTACATTAGATGTATTCGCTATCATTATTAAATAAACGATCTGAAGTGCAAAGGAGATTTCAACCCATGACTAATCAAACCAAATATCCATTTCAGGATACAACGCTCGAACTGGACGCAAGGGTTAAAGACCTGGTATCCCGTCTGACGGAAGATGAAAAAATCGAATCCATGCTGCAATATCAGCCAGCGGTAGAACGCCTGGGTATTGCTGCTTATAAACACGGAACAGAAGCCGCTCACGGACTGGCGTGGCTTGGAGAAGCTACATCCTTCCCGCAGCCTGTAGGACTGGCCTGCACATGGGATGCCGAACTTATGAAGGAAATCGGTTCCGTCATTGGTGACGAGGCTCGCGTGTTCTACAAACGCAATCCGGCTGTGAACGGTCTCACCCTGTGGGCACCTACAGTAGATATGGAACGAGACCCGCGTTGGGGCCGTAATGAAGAGGCCTATGGCGAGGATCCGGAACTCACTGCTGAGCTTACCACAGCACTGGTTAAGGGAATTCAGGGAGATCATCCAAAGTATTACAAGGCTGTTGCAACGCTCAAGCACTTCCTTGCCAACAATAATGAAGTGGATCGCGGAAGCGGCTCATCCAGCATTGATCCGCGCAATATGCGTGAATATTATCTGAAGGCATTCGAGAAGCCGTTCAAGGAAGGCGGCGCGCAGTCGATGATGACCGCGTATAACTCTATTAACGGTACGCCGGCGCTGCTTCATCCTTTTGTGAACGAAATTGTCAAAGGCGAGTGGGGAATGGATGGTTTCATCGTCAGCGATGCAGGTGATGTGATGGGAATCAAGAACGATCATAAGTACTATGACTCCCATACACCGGGCACCGTGGAATCCGTAAAAGCTGGAATTGACAGCATTACGGATGATGCGGATCTGTCCAAGCAAGCGCTGCGCGAAGGGCTGGAACAAGGAACGCTGACGATGGAAGATATTGATCTGGCATTGTTTAATACATTCCGTGTGCGTTTCCGCCTGGGTGAGTTCGATCCGGCTGAAGGCAACCCGTATGCATCCATTGGCGAAGAAGCGATGATGACAGAGAAGGCGAAGGCCCTGTCGCTAAGAGCGGCAAGAGAACAGGTGGTATTGCTCAAAAACGATAAAGCCACCCTTCCGCTAAATAAAACGAAATCAGGCAAAGTAGCTGTCATTGGTCAGCTGGGCGGCACCGTTTACCGTGACTGGTATGCTGGCACCATGCCTTACAGCGTATCTCCGCTTGAGGCGATCAGCGGCAAGGTAGGCAGCGACAAGGTTACGTTCAAGGATGGAAATGACCGGATTACATTGACTTCGGTAGCGAATGGAAAAGCAATCGGGCTAGCTGAAGGCGAGAAATCACCTGTCATTGCATCGGGAGAAGCTGAGACGTTTACGCTCACGGATTGGGGATTCGGAAGCCTCACCCTGCAGGCGGAAAGCAACGGAAAATATCTGACCACGGACGAAGAAACAGTGACAGCTTCAGCAGATGAAGTGTACGGCTGGTTCGTGAAAGAAGTATTCCACTTGCTTCCGCAGGAAGATGGCAGTGTTGGCCTGACGACATGGAATGGCAAAACGGTTACCGCGCCAAATGGCGGAAATGACGCATTTGCCGTTTCGGAAGAGCTGAAGTCTTTTGGTGCCACCGAGACATTTAAGAAGGACATCGTTGTGAACGGGCTGGATGAAGCCGTAGCAGCAGCCAAGGAAGCTGAAACGGCCATTGTATTTGTCGGTAATAATCCGCTTGTGAACGGGAAGGAAGAGATCGACCGTCCAAGTCTGGATCTGGCTGAATCCCAGCAGCGTCTGGTTGAAGCCGTATATGCGGCAAATCCGAACACCATTGTGGTTATTGTGGGCAGTTATCCGTTCACATCCAATTGGGTTCAAGAGAACATCCCGGCTGTATTGTACACTTCCCATGCGGGACAGGAATTGGGTACGGCTGTGGCTGATGTGCTCTACGGAGATTACGCGCCAGCAGGCCGTCTGAACATGACGTGGGTGCAATCCGCAGATCAGTTAACGGATATCAAGGACTACGACATCATTCAATCGGGACGTACGTATCAGTATTTTGAAGGCAATGTATTGTATCCATTCGGACATGGATTAACCTATGCTGCGTTCAAGTACAGCAACCTGGAGCTGAATCCTGACCAAGCGGGAACAGAAGGAACGGTTAAAGTAACCGTCGACGTAACGAACACCGGAACCATTCCCAGTGATGAAGTGGTACAGCTATATGTACGTGCCGGCAAATCCCGGGTGAAACGTCCACTTAAAACGTTAAAAGGATTCCGTCGTCTCCATGTGGAAGCTGGAGCAACAGTGAAAGTGAGCTTCAACTTACCCGTACAGGAACTGGCTATCTGGGATGTAACCCGGGATCGTTATGTGGTTGAAGCAGGAACGTATTCCATCATGGTCGGCAAATCGTCATCCGATATTCAGCTTGTTGCCGATCTGACGGTTGATGGGGAAACCATCCCTGCCCGTAATCTGAGCGTGGCGACACGTGCTGAGAATTATGATGCCTACTTTGGTGTGGATCTGGATGAGAGCAAGGAAGGTGGAACTTCTGTCCGTGTGACAGGTGAACAAGGATGGATTGCCTTCAAAGACGCCGATTTGGGCGATCATGCAGCAGCCATTGAAGCGCGTGTATCATCAGAACAGCCAGGTGCGGTGCTGGAAGTTCGTCTGGACGCAGCGGATGGTACGCTGGCAGGACGTGTCGATATTGCACAAAGTGGAGCACAGCAATGGTCTACGGTGAAAGCTGACCTTCAAGGCGCAGCAGGCCAACGAGACATCTATATTTTATTGTCTGCGGGTGTCCGTGTAAGCCATTTTGAAATTCGCTAAACGAACGGATAGAATAAGCTTAAAATATATTAAATAGAAGAAAGCCTCCGAATAGATTCGGGGGCTTTTTGACTTGATCACTTATATGTAAATTATCTGCCGTCAAACGTAATGAGTTTGTTCACGAATTGTTTGAGCTGCTGGCTGGTTTCATTCAGCTGTTCAATGGTACTCATGAAATTGTTGACCAGTTCCGCCTGTTCCTGCGAGCTGGCGGTAATCTCTCCAAGCTCATTTTCCATCATATGAATCGACTGCCGGACAGCGAGGAGGGATTCCTCAATCTGGGTAGTAGCTTGCTTGGTGTCTACCGACAGTTTGCGGATTTCTTTGGCAACAACGCCGAAGCCTGCACCAGCTTCACCTACACGGGCAGCCTCAATGGCTGCGTTCAACCCGAGCAGATTGGTTTGTTCGGAAATCTCTCGAATGAAGCTCGCAACCTGAGTCACGTTTCCTGATTTCTGAACAGCCTGTTTGGAGTTATTTCGAATTTCTTCTGTAGTGGCGCTTAGTTCCTCGGAGTGTGCAGCCACATGCTGGACGCTATCGATAAGCTGGTTGGTCAGATGCTCCGTCGCCTCCATGAGTTGTTGCAACTGAGCCTGATCATCCATGCTGTAGAGCAGATTGAATATGGCAATGACCTCACCCTGTTCGTTTTTGATCGGCAAGTACGATACATCAAATGGAACACCGAATAATTCCTTGGGGTAATGATCAAATTGCTTCTCCGTACCGCCTTTCAGGTCGGCAAAATTGCGATTGGGTTCAAGCAAAGGGTCTCCCGCTTTGAATTCCAATTGTTTTAAGGACTCCCCTGCAGAAAAGTAAAGAAACTTCTCCCGATCTATAATGGAAAGGGTTACATCCTGACGTATAGTATCACGGAAAAACGACATACAGGTGATGAGTGCTTGAATAATATCCATAACTGAGTGAATACCTCCTGAATTGTTTAATATGAGCATGTTGCATCAATCCAATAAGCGACTTCCATTCTCCAATCGATAGATCGAAATGGTGCTATTCGTTTATCGATTGTACCTGGGAGTGATTTCAATCAAATGATGTAAGATGCTGAATATAGAAAAGTGCAAGGGTTTACTTTAGTAACCACCTATATTATATCGACATATCATGCAGAAACGAGCAGTAAAAAAGAAAAAATTCCCATCTAAAATCACGATTCTCTGATTCCGTGAATTTGGATGGGAATTTAATTTTATTCATGCTAGGACAATGCAGATGAGGTGAACAATAACAAGATGGAAGTGTGCACGACACTATAACGGATTATGCTCCATGGTAATGATTTTGTCTCCTCTTAACGTTGCCTGCACATCCACCAAGCGCTGATTGCGGCTGCCCCGAAAAGGTAAAGACACATCTCGTTCAGCAGCCACGTAGGGGCCATCTACAATGACATCACACAGCAGGACCAGTTCTGCCCGTATCGGATCAGCAACAAGTTCTTCATAGACAAATCCCGTATAGGCCCACACCGTTCGGTCAGGGCATGCTTCGCGGAAACGGCGAACCCAAGGAATGCATTCCTCTGCTGAGAAAAAGGGATCGCCTCCGCATAAGGTAACCCCATCCAGCAGGGGATGGGTAGCTACATCATGCAGAATCTGCTGCTGCCGCTCCTCGGTGAACTGTTCTCCTGCCCGGAAGCTCCACGAATCCGGACTGAAGCATCCTGGGCAGGCATGGCGGCACCCGCTGAGAAAGATAACGGCGCGCAGACCAGGTCCCTCGTTCACGGATTCGGGAATATAACCGTACAGATTCACTTGTGTTTCACCCGGTCTCGTACTTCTGCTTGCTTGGCGGAATTGAAGCGCACTTTGTAGTCCCCGGTAAGATAACCGGTAACCCGGCGCAATCGCTGAAAGTGCACATGGTCCTCGTGTGCTTCACACTCAGGACACACATCACCGATGACGCCTTCATACCCGCATGCCGGACAGCGGTCAATAGGGTGATTAATGGAGAAATATCCGATATCCTGTGCGAGTGCATATTGAACAATACGCTGGAAGGCACTGGTATTGGCCCGTACGTTCCCATCCAGTTCAACATACGAAATGGCTCCGGCATTACATAACGTATGAAAGGGGGCTTCCAGCTCAATTTTACGATAGGCTGGGAGTGTGTAATAGACTGGAATGTGAAATGAATTTGTATAGTATTCCCGGTCATTGATCCCTGCAATGAGGCCGTACCGTTCGCGGTCAATCTTGGTGAATTTGCCGGATAACCCTTCGGCAGGCGTGGCAAATAGCGTAACATTCAGGTTATGCTGTTCACTCATTCGGTCACAGAATTCACGCATGGTGCGAATCACGTTCAACGCTTCACGGTGAATATGGGGATCCTGTCCATGGTGCCGGCCATACATGGCGGTCATGCATTCGGCAAGCCCAATGAAACCAATGGACAGTGTGCCATGCTTCAACAGTTCTGCCACCGGTTCATCAGGTGAGAGCTGCTCACCGCCTTCCCACACACCTTCCCGCATCATGAAATCAGATGCCTTGGCCGGCTGTGCCGTTTGAATACGATAGCGGTGCAGCAGTCCGGAAGCGGCACGGTCCATAACCATTTCGAGTGCTTCATAGAATCCCGTACGGTCGGCGACGGCCCGTGCACCCTGACAGATGCCATAGCGAATGCCGAGTTTGACCAGATTGACGGTGTTGAACGACAGGTTGCCTTTCCCGCTCTGCCGATTGCGCCCGAAACGATCTGCCAGCGTCCGTGTACGACAGCCCATGGTGGCGATGATGGTATCCGGATCTTCAGGACGATAATAAGGCAGGTTGAATGATGCATCCACATTGACAAAGTTGGGGTACATGCGCCGGGAAGAGCAGGTCACGGCTAGACGGAACAAGTCGTAGTTGGGTTCCCCTTGAGCCTGGTTGATTCCCTGCTTGCACTGGAAGATATGCTGTGGAAACACAGGGGTTTCTCCGCTGCCCAGACCACGTATGGTTGCTTCCAACAGGGAGCGTGATACAAGCCTTCCCTCGGCAGAGGTGCATAGTCCGTAGTTTAGCGAAGTAAAAGGAATCTGCCCACCTGCCCGGCTGCTCATGGTATTCAGATTGTGAATCAGGGATTCGGCGGCCTGTCCAGTCTCCAGTTCTGTTTCTTCACAGGCAAAAGCGTAAGCACGTGGGCATGCTTCCCGTGCCTCTGGGCTATCCAGGTGCAGATACTCGTCGTCAATCCGTGTGTGCTCCCCGAGCAGACGCTGTCCCTTACGATAATGTTTGCGGAAGGATCGCTGTACATAAGGTGCCAGATCCCAGTCCATTTTATTGGCGGAAACCCCGCCGTACTGACTGTTTTGCTGTGATTGAAAGATAATGGCGACCAGCGCCATTGCAGACATGATGGTCTGTGGCGTACGCACGGAGCCGTTACCCGTATTGAAGCCGGTAGCCAGCAGTCGATCAAACGGAATAAAGATACAGTTGGTTGTTCCAAGCGCATACTGATCCAGATCATGCACATAGAGATCTCCATTCTCCACAGACGCAGCAAGCTCTTCCGGCAGCACATGACGAAGAGCATGCCACTTGGCCGTCTCCGAGCCGAGCCTGCTCATTTTGCCGCTGAACGAATCACCATTGAGGTTGGCGTTTTCCCTCAGTGTATCTGCGTCTTCTGCGCCAATGATTCGTCTTCCCAGGTCGGTTAATAGATCGGATGCCGGTGGAGCGGCATGCTCAAGCAGGTTCACGTGAGATTCCTCCCAAATATTGATTTTGTTATCGGTTAAATCAAATAAATACTATATGTAGATTCGCATTATCCATTTATAAACTATATGTGGTTTTTTGGGTGTGATCATTCTCACACGGCAACCGTCTCCAGACTGGAGTTGCAGCGGGGGAATGGATAAAGGTTTTCAAAGTGAATAGGGAAGCGTATAATTCCTATTTACGCTGGAATAAGGATGAGTGTGGTTTTCAACCACTGTGATTCTCTTGGGCTTCTGCGGTGGTAAACATATATGTACATGCTGTGACAATTAACTTATGAAATTTGACCCTCATATACAGGACAGATTCATTTTGAGATAGAGATGTAGAAATACAGCTAAGAACTGAGGGGTAAATCATGGGAACGGTAGGGATTAAGAGAGGCTTCTATGAAAATGTACAGGAAGCGGCGTCCCACATCGTGGACGTGTTAAGTGACATATTGAAGGTCAATACGATCTTCGTTGCCACCAATGATGGGATTACCAATACGATTTTGGAAGCTTTTAATCGAGACGAAGAACTGGTCATCAGTGGCCGTGAACTTTCATTTGATTCTTCCTACTGCAGTTTGGTACTCCGGAATAAGATAGACAACCTGACCATAACGGATACTGCAGCACATCCGCTGACTTGCTCAATGGATGTAACCAAGGCGCTCGGTAACCGTTTTTTTGTGGGCATACCCATTATGCGGCGATCGGGTGAAACCTTTGGGACGATTTGTCTAATGGACAACCCGGACTATGTAATCAGTGAGACGGATATGAAAACGTTGAATGCCATGGCTGTATTTCTCGGATATGTCGTTGATTTGGAGAGCAATTTGCTGGTACAGGAACAGAAGCTGAACGATACGGAGCAGCTGAAGCAGCAGCTGCAGCTGGAGAAGGAACGCGCAGAATCGGAAGCGATGACGAAGGCGCAGATGATCGCGTTGATGAGTCATGAGATTCGGAACCCGCTTAACGGAATTCTGGGTTTAACCGATCTGATGCGCACACCGAATATGCCTGAAGAGCATGTGGAATATGTGGACATGATTGAGACGAGCGGCAACATCCTGTTGTCTCTGCTAAACAATATAATGAATTTCAACATTAATGAAACAGGTGAAACAGTGGTTCATGATGATCCCTTTGATCTGGTTTCTACCATTGAGAGTACCGTTTACCTGCATGCAGGGCAGGCCATGGAGAAAGGGATCGAGCTAGGCTTGAACCTTGAAATGAATGTATCTCAGGTGTTCGTGGGGGACGAGGTCAAGATCGGCCAACTGCTCGCAAATGTGCTGAAATATGCCATTGATTCAACACGTGCAGGTTCCGTGCTTGTTACGGCAAACGTGGATGACCAGAATGTGGATGGGGCGGGTACGTTGCGGCTTCATATCAAATATACGGGGCGGATGCTGACATCGGATAAAAAACTACAGGCATTTAATACACTGGACGGAAATGTCAGCATTCAAAAGCTTGTGGGTACCAACCTCGGTTTGGCTGTCAGCCAAAATCTCGCCATTCTCATGCATGGCCGCATTGAGGTGAGCAGCTTGGGGGAAGAGGAGACAGAATTTCAGATCAGGCTGCCCCTAATGAGGCACTGGGAACTTCCGCAGCTTACAGGCATTCAAGAACGATTGAAAGGTACGACGGTGCTGCTGGTCAAAGCTCCCGATATTCTCCAGGGGGTATCTTCCCTCATGCGCAGGTGGCAGATGGATGTGCATATGACATCGAACCCGAACCAAGCACATGAATGGATGGAGGAGGGACTTGAGCCTGAGATTGCGGTCATTGATATGGGATTAGAGTCAGGCACAGCTATGAAGTTTATTCAAGAATTAAAGGGAATGGCGAAACAGCTGCCCATCATCATATTGGTCCCATACGGAATGCATATCGATCCTCAGGAGGCAAGGACTGTTAATGCTGTCTTGACCAAGCCGGTTAGACAGTTGGACCTGCTGAATGCACTGAGTGCGACAGTGCACTGAGCATACCCAATAAAAGCGGCGTACCTGATGAGGTACGCCGCTTTTATTGCATACGGAAAGAGAGCTGGCCCCTCAGATCCGGGCTGTACATTTTTCCTATTTTCTTTTGTTAAAGTGCTTTTCATCCACGTTGGTTACGTTACAATAGAAAAGTAAGAATCATACTAATGAATCTAGAGGAGGATGTGCATTCAATGGAATACCGCAGATTGGGTGGAAGCGGACTGAAAGTAAGCGAGATCAGCTTGGGCAGCTGGCTGACATACGGAGGATATGTGGAGCGTGAAAATGCGGTGAAGTCGATTGAAACCGCATTCGATGAAGGTATCAACTTTTTTGATACAGCGAACGTATACGAACGCGGCGCGGCAGAAGAGCTGCTTGGGCAGACTTTGAAAGCATATTCCCGTGATTCCTATGTTCTTGCTACCAAAGTGTTCGGCAAAATGGGCGACGGTCCGAATGACCAGGGCTTATCCCGCAAACATATCAAGGAACAATGTGATGCCAGTCTGAAGCGCTTAGGCGTGGAATATGTGGACATCTACTATTGCCATCGTTATCATACGGAAACACCGATCGAAGAAACGCTGCGGGCACTGGATGACCTGGTTCGTCAGGGCAAAGTGCTGTACGTAGGCGTAAGCCAATGGACGGCCGCTCAGATGGAGGCTGCTTTGGGTACCGCTGATCGTCTTCTGCTCGATCATATCGTGGTCAATCAGCCGGTCTATAACATGTTCGACCGCTATATTGAGAATGAGATTATTCCACTCGGTGAGCGCAAGGGAATTGGACAAGTGGTCTATTCTCCTCTTGCACAAGGTCTGTTAACCGGCAAGTACACATCCGTTTCAGATATTCCGGAGAACTCCCGTGCGGCGAAGCTGGGCTGGGATGAAGGAAAGATCAATGCCGACAAAATCGGAAAAGTGCGTCAACTGATTGAAATAGCAGACAAGCTGGATCTGAAGGTAGGCCAGCTGGCACTTGCATGGATTTTGCGTCAGAACAATGTGTCCAGTGCACTTGTAGGTGCAAGCCGTCCGGAGCAGGTGAAGGAGAATGCTGCTGCTTCAGGGGTAAAACTGGATACTGCGATCATCGAGGAAATCGAGCAGATCCTGTCTTAATGCCGAGCAATCATAGGTTAATCTGGCATACTTACTAAATGGAATATAAGAGGGATACCCTGCAAAGCCAAAGGATGGCATCGCGGGGTATCCCTTTTTGGGGTTAATGTCAGAGCAAACGATTGCCGATAAGCACCTTGGACCGCTTCGGAATGGCACAGACCCGGTTCCGTCCTGTATTTTTGGCTTCATATAGAGCACGGTCTGCCTGCTCGAAGAAGTCAGCGTCATCCCGCTCATCGCAATGATCCGGATAGACGGCTACCCCGACGGAAATGGTCAGACGAATCGTTGTTCCGTCCGGTAGGGCAAAGAGATACTTTTCGACAGACAGCCGGATGGATTCTGCGATTGCGAGGGCTTGATGATTGCCGCAATCCAGAAGCAAAATGGCAAATTCCTCGCCTCCGTTACGTGAGACAATGTCAGCGGATCGCGAATGTTCAATTAGCAATTGCCCAAGCTGCTTCAGAACAGCGTCTCCAGCGCTGTGGCCATATGTATCGTTTACCTTTTTGAAACGGTCGATATCAATGACGAGCAGGGAGAGCTTTTGTTTATTTTCCCGGGCACGCTCCAGCTGCAGTTCCAGTGATTTCTCAAATTGACGACGATTGCTGAGATTGGTGAGATGGTCTGTGGATGCTCTGCGTTCCAGCAGAAATAACATCTCATTCGATTTGTTTATAAATTCTGCGATAAAATAAATAAAGATCCCACCGACAAAAGAAATCGTCATTTGTAACGGATATATTTTCATCAATGAATTCATACTGCTGGTATTCAACACCAGAATCACAAAGATCAGGGTTATGCCAAGCAGGTTCATCGTTATGATTTTGGTTAACCTCGACCAGGAAGCGTATGCAAAATATACACCGGACAGACCGATGAGAGTCATGACGAAAACAGCATCAATCGCTGCGGACGACAGACCAAACATGACAATGCGCAGGATGGAGATGACCAGTCCAGAAATGACCGATGCTAGTCCTCCTAAATACACTGCGGCTGTAACAATCGCAAGATGGCGCAGATCCACAATGGTGTTTTCATTTAGAGGGAAGGAGTAGTTCATCAGCACAGTGCCATAGATACCAAACAGGAGACCGCCGATCATCTGCACACGCAGTGAGGGAAACGGGACACGGATATTATAGTATTTGGCAATAATTCCGGATATGTACATGAATGTGATCATGACACAGATATTAATAAAGAACGTGCTTAACAATGGACAGCCCCCCTTAAACGCACATTACTATATTTTATCTGAAAAAGAGTACAGTAGCGAACCATATTATAGCAAAGGTGTAAGTGAATTGCTGGAAATGGTTTATTATTAATATAAGTTATATGTTATTGAACTCGTATTGACTTCATTATACATTAAGATTTATACTTAATCTAAATCAAAATTTGTTTCAACGTTTCTGGGTATCATAGCGATCGATGGATTGCTGTGTCATTGTATATATTTTTGAATGGATTAATAAGGAGAATTGCCGTGAGAACTCTAAATCTGACGATACAAAGACAAGCCGTGTATGATGTTGTTCGTCACTCGGAAGACCATCCGACTGCCGCTGATGTAATGAACCGTCTGGTTGAACAAGGCTATAATCTGGCCTATGGCACCGTATATAATTCGCTGCGTTATTTAACCGATAAGGAATTGATCCGGGAGCTTAAGCTAGGTGAGACCGCCAGCCGGTACGACGCCCGCATGGATGACCACCAGCATATTATGTGTGAAGTCTGTGGCAAAGTGGATGAGGTTATGACAGAGGTCCCTTCGGAGTGGATGCAGCAGGTGGCCGAGGAAACCGGATATGCAATTGATCATGCTCATGTGGTCTTTGGAGGTGTCTGCGGGGAATGCAAAAACAAACGGATCAAGTAAAAATCAGGATGTCTGATCGCCGTTTGCCGCTGCGGGTCAAGCCAGCTCTTGCTGATCCGGCTCCCTTCGTGGAAGCTTGTCCTGTTACGCGGCGCGTCATTCTGATTAGTCCGATGCCAGGCCAGGTTCATGAACTGGTCAAAGCGTTGACGGACAGCTGCTTCGATGTATTGGTGTTTCATCGCTGGGAACCGGATCTTCATGAACGACTGGTATTTGATCTGTTGATCTATGATCTGTCTGTGGCTGGAACGATTGACGCGTTCGCTGGCATTAGCAGCCGTCTGAACCGGGAGGCAGAGCATATGGCACCATGCCTATATCTGGTGGGCGAGAATATGATAGGCAGCGCGAGCGGACCCATGCTTCAGGAAGAACTGCTGGTGTGGCCGGCACGTCCACAGGAAGCACTCTACCGGGTGCAGCGCATGATTGGCAATAGTCCGGTTACGCCCAAGCGCGGCTTCTTGCCCGAGGAAGGGCAACGGATCAGTTTCAAAGACTTATGGCTGGACCGTGAGCGTATGAGTGTTCAGCGGGATAACGACCGGATTCATCTGACGAAGACCGAATACGATTTGCTGCTGAAGCTGATTGATGCCAAAGGAGCTGTCATTTCCCGTGAGGAGATGCTCAGCGATATTTGGGAGACCGATTTTACAGGTGGAAGCAATGTAGTTGATGTTCATATCAAAAGCTTGCGTAAAAAGCTTGGGGATAACGCGGCTTCCCCGCAATATATTGTTACCGTAAGAGGAGTGGGCTACCGCCTGGCGGATTAGTCCGCTTTTTTTTATTTCCAGCCTTTTATGCCATAAGCATATATTCATCCTTCATTCATGAAACGGTCAGGATGCTCATGATAACCTCATGCGAAGCTCATGCAGACTCTCTATTGGACATGTTAGAATCAATTTAACAGTTAGATCAAGTCTAAATGTATATTTAAAGTAATGACGAATATGATTTAAATAATACAGCAGGCACGCATGAGGCCATCATGAGGAGGATGCAGAAATGACAGAACGTATGACAACCAATCAGGGGGCGCCTGTAGGTGACAACCAAAATTCCCGCACAGCAGGCAGAAGAGGGCCTACTCTACTTGAAGATTATCATCTGATCGAGAAGATTGCCCATTTTGACCGTGAACGTATTCCAGAACGGGTAGTGCATGCCAGAGGTGCTGGTGCACATGGAGTATTCACCCTAGAGAACAGCATGAAGGAGTTCACCAAAGCGGATTTCCTGCAGGATCCGGGAACGGAAACGCCTGTACTTGTCCGGTTCTCCACGGTTATTCATGGAACGGGTTCGCCAGAGACTGCGCGTGATCCACGCGGGTTTGCAGTCAAACTATACACACGGGAAGGCAACTATGATATTGTGGGCAACCATTTGCCTGTATTTTTCATCCGTGATGCGATGAAATTCCCGGATATGGTGCATTCCCTGAAGCCTGCGCCAGATACGAATATTCAAGATCCTGCGCGGTACTGGGATTTCATGACCCTCTCACCTGAGTCCACACATATGATGACCTGGTTGTTCTCCGATCTGGGTACACCTGCGAATTACCGGGAGATGGATGGATTCGGCGTGCACGCGTTCAAATGGATTAATGCTCAAGGCGAGATCCATTATGTGAAGTATAAGTGGGAGTCTGCACAAGGAGTGCGCGGGTTCTCTCGTCAGGAAGCGTCTGAAGTGCAAGGGCAGGACTTCAACCACGCTACCCGGGATCTGTATGACCATATCAAAAATGGCCAATATCCGCAGTGGAAGCTGCAGGTACAGCTCCTGAAGCCGGAGCAGATGGATGATTTCTCATTTGACCCGCTCGATCCGACCAAAACCTGGCCGGAAGATATCATTCCGTTTCAAACGGTAGGAACCATGACCCTGAATCGCAATCCGCAAAACTTCTTTGCCGAAGTAGAACAGGCCGCTTTTTCGCCAAGTGCATTGGTGCCTGGGATTGAGCCGTCTGAGGATAAACTGCTGCAAGGACGTCTGTTCTCCTACCCGGATACCCAGCGTCACCGGCTTGGACCAAACTATCTGCAGATTCCGGTGAACTGCCCGTATGCACCGGTTCGCAACCATCAGCGCGATGGGCTTATGAATGTGAATCAGGATCCGTCCCCAGTGAACTATGAGCCGAACAGTTCTTCCAGCAGTCCACAGGAAGATCCGGCATACCGGGACAGTCAGATGCCGCTGCATGGCCACGTTACACGGGAGAAAATCGAGAAAACCGATGATTACACACAGGCAGGGGAATTGTTCCGTTCCTTTACGGCAGAAGAACAGAAGAATCTGCTTGATAATCTGATTAATGACCTGAAGGGTGTTCCGGCACAGACGCAGATGCGTGCGCTATGTCACTTCTTCCAGGCTGACGGACAGTTTGGTGGACGTCTTGCTCGTGGACTTGGTGTAGATATCTCGGCATATATGCCATCGGCTGACCAAAAATAAGAGCCCATTATTAATATATTTTTATATGGTGTTAGGATATAAAATGGTAATGCTGAGGCTGGACAGACTGCGGGAAATGCAGACTTTCCAGCCTTTTTGCTTTCTTTGCAGCCGAACTGGCTTCATATTATCTCCTAATGATTTCTGAAATGGAAAACAAATTTACAAATCATTTACAATAAATACCTGACATAGAGGTTGACTTCTTGTTTGTTGGCACTACAATGGGTAGTGTGAGGGGTGTCTGAACATGAAAATACACAATTTTAAAGTGGGTGAGCGTGGGCTGAATCGTTTTTTTGGCCCGCTGGAAGCGAAGATTATGGATATCTTATGGGCGCGTCCAGGCAGCAGCATCCGTGAGGTGCAAACAGCACTAGAACAAGATAGAGATGTTAATTTTAATACCGTCATGACGGTCATGAATCGGCTCGTGGATAAGGGGCTGCTTCGCAAGACACAGAAGGGCCGGACGTCCCTGTATCACCCGGTACAGAGCAAGGAGGAGTTTATGAACGACCAATCAAAGGAACTGTCGCATGAACTGGTAGACGAGTTCGGTGCACTGGCAGTGAGCCACATGCTGGATGCGCTGGATGAAGCCGATGCGGGGTTGATCGAACGTCTGGAGCAGAAGATCAAACAATGGAAAAAGGATAGCGACTGATATGTGGAAGGCCCGCTCGAAGCTGTTGTTTACTGTCGGGTTTGGCATTCCGTTACTTGTGTTCATTCAGATGTTCATGTACGCCATGTACAAACTGTTTGGCTGGGATATTCCCTTTAATCTGCTCTGGCTGTGCAATCATTGGATGAGTCGGTTGGGTTGGTTATCGGTAGGCCACTTTTTGATGTTTCTCGTCGTCCTGACGTTTGGAGGAACAGGCTGGCTGTTCATGCATCGAATGATGAAGACGCGGGCAGCCGTACGCAAGCTCCATGCGATCGAAGACCAAGCAATGTCGAAAGCCCTTGAGGTCAAGTATCATCATCTCAAACAACCGGGATTCATCGTCGTGGACAAGCGGTCACCGATTGCTTTTACGATTGGTTTATGGAGACCTTATATTGTGCTCTCGACGGGATTGCTGGACATGCTTGACACTGAAGAGGAAACAGCCGTTGTCTATCATGAAGTCCATCATCTGTGGCACCGTGATCCGCTTAAGACAACGCTGCTGTCGGTGTTTGCCATGATGATGCCGTATATTCCCGTCTTGAAGCATACTTCGAAGCAATACCATATTGTCAGAGAAATTTTGGCCGATAATGAAGCCATTGAGCGTACGGGAAATGCAGCAGGAATTGGCAGTGCTTTGCTCAAACTGATCCGTGCTTGTCCTGAGCCGTGGCGGGTACGGGAAATGGCTGTACAATCCTCGTTTGCCGATACGTCGGTTAATGTGCGCATCTCCCGTCTGCTCGATCCGGAACAAGATGTTGAGCTGGCTCTACCGTGGTTCGCGATATTAATGTCTGCGACCGTGTTTCTGTTGATGTCTGTTTTGTTTGTTTGGTCGATCGGATAATTAGGATACGACACACTTATATACCAAGGAGGAAGATGAACATGAATAGTAGGAGTGTAGAGATTGGTTTGTTCTTCTTAAGAATCATGATCGGTCTCATCTTTGTATTGCATGGGTGGAGCAAGTTTGAAGGTGGAATCAGTGGTGCGGTAGGATTCTTTGAAAGTATGGGTATTCCCGGCTTCCTTGCATCGGTGGTAGCCATTATTGAGCTGGCTGGTGGGGCAGCAATGATTCTGGGGCTGGGAACACGTGTGTTTGCTGCTTTGTTTATTGTCTTGATGGCAGGGGTTCTGTTTACGGCCAAAGTAGGTCAGCCATTTATTAGCGGTACTGAGTTTGATTACCTGATGCTGGCAGGTTCCCTGACCTTGCTGTTCACAGGCAGCCGTTTCTTGGCGGTGGATCAGTTTATAGCCAGACAAGGAAGGGTTGGCCGTAATGCCAGTGCGTAAGCCCTGAAGATGATTTCGGCGAGATAACATGGGTCTTCCATACCGGAAGGCCTATTTCTTTTTATCTATTTCATATTTTATGTGATGTCTTTCAGGTTGTTTTACGAAATCCCAAAAATTGCGAAGTCAAACGAGGTTGACATCTGGAAATTAATATAGATATAATTCATATCAATTGATAATGAATATCAATATCATATGCTGAAAAATAGAACAATTACGTTGTCTTAAGGCTATCGGTGAGGGGTTTAGTAGAGAGATGAAGTTAGGTTATATGTTAATCGCACTGGCTGTTCTGTCTATCGTATACATATTTATCGGCAATTCGGACATTTCGCCCTTGGATATATTCCACTTGACCCCAGTGCAGCTGCAGGTATTGCAAGTTAGCCGTTTTCCCCGTCTGATCAGCATTCTTGTTGCTGGTATCAGTATGAGCGTTATTGGTCTGATCATGCAGCAACTGACACGCAACCGGTTTGTTTCGCCTACAACGGCAGGCACCATGGATTCAGCAAGACTTGGCATTCTTGTGACCTTGATGTGGTTCCCCGGTGCGTCCTCTCTGCAAAAAATGCTGGTTGCCTTCGCCTTTGCTCTGGCAGGTACGCTGATCTTTATGCGAATCCTCGAAAAGGTCAAATTCAAGGATACGATATACATCGCCCTTCTGGGCTTGATGTTCGGGAACATCGTTAGTTCGGTGACGACCTTTTTTGCCTACAAAAACGATCTGATCCAGAACATTTCCTCCTGGCTGCAGGGTGACTTCTCCACAATCATGAAGGGCCGATACGAATTGATCTATATCAGTATTCCGCTGCTGATCATCGTCTATCTCTTCGCCAACCGCTTCACGCTGGCCGGGATGGGAGAAGACTTTGCGACCAACCTGGGCCTGGCGTACCGAAGAGTGGTTAACCTCGGATTGATATTGGTAGCCATGGTTTCCGCCGTCGTTATTATCACCGTAGGAACCATTCCTTTTCTGGGTCTGGTCGTGCCCAATATTGTTACGCTGTATAAGGGCGATAACTTGCGTGACACGCTGCCTCATACGGCAGTGCTGGGGGCGATATTCGTTCTGGTCTGTGACATTCTGGGTCAATTGATTATTTATCCGTATCAGCTGTCCATCAGTTTGACAGTGGGAGTCGTAGGCAGTGTGCTGTTTCTGTATTTACTGCTTCGAAGAAAGGCATATGGATCATGAGAATGAAATATTCAGCGAATACTCTAAAGTTTGGCATCTTGATCGCAGCAGCGCTCATTCTGATTGGTGTGTTTCTGGTCATTCAGTCCGGGGGCAATTGGGATTATATCCTGCCGCGCCGGGGGAAAAAGATTCTGGCTATCGTGCTTACCGGAGCATGTATCGCATACTCAACCGCCATTTTCCAAACGATAACCAACAATCGTATCCTTACACCCGGCATTATGGGACTCGACTCCCTGTATATGTTGTTTCAGACGTTTGCAGTGTTTGTGTTTGGCAGCAGTCACATCAGCTTTGTGAATAAAAATCTTAACTTTGCAGTGTCTGTCCTGCTGATGACCCTCTTTGCGCTGCTGCTGCATCAATTCATGTTCCGGCGGGAACGAGGGCGCAATATCTATCTGCTGCTGCTGGTGGGTCTGATTCTGGGAACGCTCTTTCAGAGCCTGTCCTCCTTCATGGAGGTCCTGATTGATCCCAATGAATTCCTCATCCTACAAGGCAAAATGTTTGCCAGTTTCAACAATGTAAATACCGATCTATTAATCATTTCGATGGCTTCCATCCTCCTGATCCTGCTGTATGCACGGAAATTCACCAAGTATCTCGATGTTCTGGCGCTTGGGAAGGATCATGCAGTGAACCTGGGTGTGAATTACCACTATATCGTCAAACGGCTGCTGCTCGTTGTCATGGTGCTGGTGTCCATCTCCACTGCACTTATAGGTCCGATCATGTTCTTAGGATTGTTGGTCGTGAATCTGGCCCATCAGGTATTCCGGACACACCGGCATACCGTACTGATCTGGGGCTCCGTCATCATAGCAGTCGTTGCCTTGGTGGGTGGACAGCTGATCGTGGAACGGGTATTCACCTTCTCCACAACCGTAAGTGTCATTATCAACTTTATAGGCGGTGTGTATTTCATCTATTTGCTGCTAAAGGAGAGTAAGTCGTGGTAGAAGTCAGAAATGTCTCAAAACAATACGGCGGCGTCCGGGTAGTGGATGACGTATCACTCAATATTGCCAAAGGAAAAATCACTTCCTTTATCGGACCCAATGGTGCAGGCAAAAGTACGCTGTTATCCATGATCACCAGGCTCATCGGCAAAGACACGGGCCAGGTCCTGATCGAAGGGAAGGAAATTGAAGGCTGGAAGAGCAAGGAGTTGTCCAAAAAGATTTCCGTGCTCAAACAATCCAACCATATCAACATCAGGTTAACGGTGGAGGATCTGGTGGCATTCGGGCGGTTTCCTTATTCACAAGGACGGCTTACACCGGAAGACCGCCAGTGGATTCAAGAAGCCATCGATTACATGGAGCTTGGTCCGTACCGTAAAAGGTATTTGGATGAGCTCAGTGGTGGACAGCGGCAGCGGGCGTATATCGCCATGGTTATTGCGCAGAACACCGAATATATTCTGCTGGATGAACCGCTGAACAATCTGGACATGAAACATTCCGTGCAGATTATGAAAGTGCTGCGCAAGATGGTAGACGAGCTCGGCAAAACGATTGTTATTGTTATTCATGACATCAATTTTGCTTCGTGTTACTCCGATTATATTGTCGCCCTCAAGGAAGGCAGAGTCGTGCAGGAAGGTAAGACGGAGGACATCATCGATACGGAAGTATTGCAGCAGGTATATGACATGCATATTCCGGTGCAGTGGATCGATGGGCGTAAGATCTGTGTGTACTTTGCGTAAGTAGCCATATTGCATTAATCCAAGAAGAGCGTTTTCCAATTAGAAAGTTAAAACCAATATAGAGAGTGAGAGGTGTCTATTTATGAAAAAGGGTTGGTTGTTTACGTTGCTCGTAGTATTGTCTGTGGTGCTGGCAGCATGCGGGGGAAATAGAACAGCGGAGAATACGGGGGCAAGCACAGGAACAGGTACAGAGGCCAATGCTGGGGCAGAACAGTCCAGTGAGGAAATCGTCATTAAACATAAACTAGGCGAGACAACAGTGAAGAAGAATCCGCAAAACGTGGTTGTATTCGACTATGGTGTGCTGGATACCCTGGATCAGTTGGGCGTAGAAGTCGCCGGTGTTCCTCAAGAAGGCGTTCCTCCATATCTGGAAAAGTATAAAGACGCCAAGTATACCAACGTCGGTGGTTTGAAAGAAGCTGATTTTGAAAAAGTAAATGCCATGAGTCCTGACCTGATTATCATCTCGGGACGTCTGTCGGATTCATATGAAGAATTGAGCAAGATTGCACCTACCATTTATATGGCGGTAGACACCGAAGATTACATGAATTCCCTGACGGAAAACGTGAAGACACTTGGTGAGATTTTCGGCAAGGAAGCCGAAGCGGAGCAAGCATTGACTTCCATCGAGGCCTCTGCCCAAGCATTGAAAGACAAGGTAACGGCTGCAGGCAAAAATGCACTGGTCGTACTGACCAATGAAGGCAAACTGAGTGCATACGGTGCAGGTTCGCGTTTCGGTGTGATTCATGATGTATTTGGTTTTACACCAGCAGATGCCAATATTGAAGTGTCCACTCACGGACAAAGTGTTTCTTTTGAATATGTGATGGAGACGAACCCGGATTACCTGTTTGTGGTAGACCGCAGTGCGGTGGTTGCAGGCAGTGGGGAAGCTGCACCGGCCAAGCAGGTCATCGAGAATGATCTGGTCAAAAATACGACGGCTTACAAAGAAGGACATATTGTTTACCTTGACCCGAACTACTGGTACTTGTCTGGTGGCGGTCTGGAATCCATCCAGGAAATGATCAAGGAAGTGGATGCAAGCGTCAAATAACGGAAGTAAGAACCGCAACATATTGGAATGGGGAAAGAAAGATCTCTGCGAACGCAGGGATCTTTTTTTGTTTACCTGAAGCCGGAAAGCTGCATGGATTTTTGTAAATCGTCCACATAATTCCCGAACATCTGGCACAAGCTACCTTGTATAAAAAAGAGCGGAGGGACGGACATGGCCGACAGGAAAACTGGAAAAGAAGCTACCCCAAACTCAACCGAAAAAAAACATGTACCCTTGGGGCTGCCGTCTCCGCCCATTCTAAAGCAACCGATCGGACTGACACATGAGAGCCATATGCTTGCGCTTGAGGACATCTTCTCGGATAGTTCGGATGTGGTTTTCCGCAATGTCATGATTTCACCTGAAGTTCAAGGACTTCTCGTATATATCGAAGGGATTGTGAATTCGGCGGATATTCAGGACCATATGCTGCGTCCACTGATTCGAGGGCTGATCGAGCAGCGTACTGATGAACCTGATGTCCCGATTGATGATACCCGAATTGCGCTTACTCAAGTGAAAAAGGTTGACTCCTGGGCTGCAGCGGCAGATGGTGTACTGGAATCCTCGGCACTGCTGCTGATTAATGGAAGCCGGGATGCCTGGCTCTTTAATGTCAAAGGCGGTGTCCGCCGGGGAGTAGAGGAGCCGCAAACGGAATCCGTTATCCGAGGTCCCCGTGAAGGGTTTACGGAGACATTGCGTGTAAACACGGCACTGATTCGTTTTAAGTTAAAAACCTCTTCGCTCAAAATGTTGAGCATGACCATCGGAACAGAGACCAAAACCAATGTCGTGCTGACGTATTTGGATGATATTGCGGATCCCAAGTTGATCAAGGATGTCAAAAACCGCCTGAACAAGATCAAAATCGATGGTGTTCTCGAAACGGGATATATCGAGGAATTAATTGAAGATCATCCGTATTCCCCGTTCCCCCAGATGCATTATACGGAACGTCCGGATACGACGGTTGGTAATCTGCTGGAAGGCCGCTTTGCCATTCTTGTGGATGGCAGCCCGTTTGCCCTAATTGGTCCGGTTACCATGTGGCAGATGCTGCAGGCCAGTGAGGATTATTATGAACGGTTCTTTATCAGCAATCTGGTGCGCTGGATCCGGTTTCTGTTTGTAGCTATCGCACTGTTTCTGCCAGCACTGTATATCGCTATTACAACTTTCCATCAGGACATGCTGCCAACCACGCTGATTCTGAGTATCGCCGGGGCAAGGGAGGCCATCCCGTTTCCGGCGGTGGTGGAAGCTCTTATTATGGAATTGTCATTTGAGGCCTTGCGTGAAGCCGGGGTTAGGTTGCCAAAAACGGTGGGCCAGGCCGTTAGTATTCTCGGGGCGCTCGTGATCGGACAAGCAGCGGTTCAGGCCGGAATTGTATCTGCGCCGATGGTTATTATCGTATCGATGACGGGTATTGCGTCATTTACCATCCCGCGCTTTAACTTTGCCATTACGGTTCGTTTGCTGCGGTTTCCGATCATGCTTCTCGCCGGCGCGCTCGGATTGTACGGCATTGTAATCGGACTGGTACTGATCTCGGTCCATCTGACGCAGATGACTTCCTTTGGTGTGCCGTATCTGTCGGGGCTGAGTCCATACAACAAGACAGATACCAAGGATATTGTGATTCGTGCACCATGGTGGAAAATGATCCGTCGTCCTTCCACAGTGCATCGGGATCAGAAGCGTATGAATGCCAAAATCAACGGTTCGCCAGAAGCCGAAGAGGGGTGGTAAGCTCATGCATTTCATGCATAAGTATCGCACAATAGTGCTGCTGTTCCTGTGTACCCTTTTGTTGTCTGGCTGTTGGGATCGTGAAGAAATTAATGATATTGCATTTGTAATTGGCATTGCCATCGACAAGGAGAAGCAGGATTACAGAACAAGTCTGCAAATTGCTCTGCCTGGTCAGTCTGGTGCCGCTGGAAGTGAAGGAGGCGGAGGAGGCACAAGCGGGGATAAATCCTGGTTCATGCTGTCCACGACAGCCAAAACCTTTCGCGGTACCTCGCTTGAAGGGCAAAAAGCTCTGTCCCGGCGGCTTTATTATGCACATCGGCGTACGCTGCTGATCGGAGAGGATTTGGCGAGGGAAGGGGTTGCCCCCATGCTGGACTTGTTAACCAGATACCCACTGAATCGTCTGTCTGCGATGCCTGTAGTCACCAAGGGTGAAGCGTTTAAGGTTCTCGACGCGGACGCACCGATTGAAAAATTCCCCTCGGAAATGGTAAGGGAATTGTGTTTCCTGAACATGCGTAATCCGCGCTCGCTTAAACTCTTTATCGATTCCATCCTTTCGGATGGGATAGATCCTTTTCTCCCGATCGCTTCCATTACGGAAAACGTTCCGAAGGATTGGAAGGATGTCAAAACCAACATCAAGTTGGATGGATTGGCCATTTTCAAAAAAGACAAGCTTGTAGGCATGATTGAAAAGGCACCCGCGGATGCACTTATTTTGGCTATGGGTGAAGCAAATACCCCGGAAGTGCTGCTCAAGGCTCCGAAGGGCGAAGGGAGCCTGTTCATCAAGCTCAACGAAAACAATTCGTCGTTTCAACCGCATATCCGCGATGACAAAGTAAGCGTGACCATTCAATTGTACGCCAAGGGGATCTTGGTAGATAACGAATCGGATTATGGCGACCTGCGTGAACGGGAAATTGTGAGTCTGAACGAAGCGATCCACAAAAAAGTTAAAGATGATATTGAGGAAGGCGTAAGGCTGCTCCAGCGAAAGTATAATGCCGATATTCTGGGGTTGGGCCGTTCCATACATCAGCAAATGCCGAAAGAATGGGATAAAATCAAGGACCGTTGGTATGATATCTATCCGAACATGGAGGTCGTGGTAGAGCCTCATATCATCATTGAGAATGTAGGCATCACCAATAAACCGATTGGATTGACCGAGGAGGAGATCGTCCATGATTAAGCCATTGTTGTTTACGTATCTGGCCATGGTCATCGCTGTCGTCATCATGGACTTGAAGCACTTGAGGCAGGCAGCAGCGATTAACCGTTGGTTATCCTATGGGGTGATTGCATGCAGCATCGGGATTTGGTTATATGTTACCCATCTGAACAAAACCTTCTTTATCACGGTTTGGCTGACCCATTGGATTCAACGGTACTTGCCCCTCCCATAGATGTATCGACATATCTTCCGATTCGGATGAGCAGATAGAAAGGAGGTATTTGATGAATCAGAGGGTGACTAACCGGCAGCTTACGCTGCTGGTCTTGCTGCTGAGTATAACGGGTACGTTGATTCAACCTCATGCTCAGGCCATTTTCTATGCCGAACAGCATGCCTATCTATCCTATATCCCTGTGTTTCTGGTCATGCTTGCATCCATGTGGATGTTAAATCGTGTCCAGGGGAGGTTCCCCGATCAGGACTTGTTCGAGTCTTTGGTCGAAAGATTTCCCTTTTTGGGACGGGTGACGGGCTTAATGTACATCTTGTTTTTTCTTATTGTGTTTGCCCGTGACATCCGGCTGATCGGTGACTACGTAAGTATTACTTTGCTCGAGACGACGCCCATATCCATCGTTGTGTTGTCTCTCTTGGTCATGGCTGTGTTTATCGTAAGGGGAGGGCTGGGTTCTTTAATCGGGATGTCAGAGCTTTACATCACCCTGTTCTTGTTAAACTCGGTTGTCGTCCCGTTCATGTTGATTCAGCAAGTGAACCTGGAAAATCTGATGCCGTACTTTGATGTTGATGCAGCAGGTGTCGGCAAAGGAAGCTGGTATATCTTCTCTTTCTTTGGTGAGATGGTTGCATTGCCTTTTGTCATCAAGGGAAGCGACTTTCGGTTCAAATCCGTGACTTGGGGAATAACGATTGCTGCCTTGCTGATGATGCTGATTATGATCGAGACCATTACCTCCATTGGTGTGCCGATCGCATCAAGGCTGGTATATCCTTCGTATGAACTTGCCAGACAACTGCAAGTAAGTGACTTTCTGGACCGGTTCGACCTGGCACTGGCTGCGGCCACCCTGCCTACCATGATTACAAAAATTGCATTTGACCTGTATTTTATATGCTGGGGACTGAAGCGAATGATTCCCAAAGTATCCGGGAAGCTCATGACCGGTCCAGTTGCGCTTGTTGGATTCGTATGTGCATTTTGGTTTTTTAAGAATGCAATTCAGCTGTTCCGCTTCACGCGGGAGTGGACATGGATTGCCATTCTATTCGAAGTGCTCTTTCCCATCATTCTTTTCGTGTTTCTTCGGCCACGTAAAAAGGAAAGGGACTCCTCACGCGAAGGAGAGAAGCATCGCGATACAAGCAAAAAACAGGATGAACAGGGGGAAAAAAGACACGGTTCGGATCAGGAAGACGAGACAGGACATGATGACATGCAGGGGGGCGAGCTTCAGCCTTCCTAATGCCAATCATAAAAAATCGTTATAGAAGAACAGGCCAAATGACGTGAAACGAGGTTTCCCTCCATGAGACTACCCTGTATACTGTAGTCAAACGAATGACGTTCGGACGAACGAACTGGGGGGAAACATGAATGGCTCAATATTTGGCAGGTGTACGTGTAGCGCTGACAGGACCACGTAAATCCAAGGAAATGGCCTTGTTGGTTGAGAAAATGGGTGGTATTCCACTCGTGCGGCCAGCACAGGGAACGGTATTCCTGGATGATCGGAGCATACGCGATGGTCTTGTCTCTTTAATCTCTGATCCACCCGACTGGGCGGTGTTAACTACAGGGATGGGGCTCGATGCCATATTTGAAATGGCAGAGGATATGGACATTGCCGGTCAACTGCTGGATGTCCTGTCGGAAGCCTCGATTGCGGCAAGAGGATACAAAACGGTGAATGCACTTCGTAAGCGCAAGCTCGCACCGCTGGTCCGGGATGATGATGGCAGTACGGATGGGCTGATCCGGGAGTTCGCCCCACATGATCTGGCAGGCAAAAAAGTCATGCTCCAGCTTCACGGGGAGACTGCACCGAAGCTGGTCAACTGGCTGGAGGAACAGGGTGCACAGGTAAGACAGGTTTTGCCTTATCGTCATGTGCCGCCAGAAGAGGCCGAACTCGAATTGCTTTTGAATGAAATCGTGCAGCATGAGGTCGACGCTGTAGCATTCACCAGCGGCCCCCAAGTACGGTTTTTGTCAGCATATGCAGCTTCCCAAGGCAAGCTGGAACAGATGCAGCAGGCTTTCCGGGAAGCTGTAATTCCTGCATCTGTAGGCAAGGTGACTGCGAACGCCATGCTTGAAGAAGGTATTGAAGCACGGGTTGTTCCGGAGGAAGAAAAGATGGGAGCGCTCATCGTTGAACTGGGACGATATATTGCTGCAGCACATGCCAATAAATCCTGACACGCAGATCTGGACATATGCCTTATAAAGTATCCGGTAAGTCGTTATGAGAGTTTCGCATATGAATATCGTCATTCAAGTTCTGATCCGTTCTGGATCAGAATTTTTTTGTTTTGTCTGAAAATAGAATATTGGACAAGCATCATAAGCATGGACTTTTTTTCCTGAGCGGTGTTATGATGAAACCAATATCATTCATGAAAACAAGCAAGGTGCTCTTGCGTGAGCAAGAGGTAACAGGGAATCGGGTGCAAGTCCCGAGCGGTCCCGCCACTGTAATGGGGAAGCCCTTTTCATCCATGTCACTCGACCATCCGGGGAAGACAGAAAAGGAAGCTGATGATCCAGAGCCAGGAGACCTACCTTGCATGTGTCACCGAACCCTTCGCGGAAAGGAGTGGTGTACGAAGAATCAGGAAACGGGCGAACCATCGGTTCGCCTGGCAGGCCCTTTGCGGCCATGCAGCCACAGGTCTATCCACTATAGGGCCGTGGACTGTCTTCTTGAGTGTACGTACATACGTATCCCATCCGTTATAAGGATGGGATTTTTTTGTTTATTTTCAGGGAATCAATCTGGAATCGGAATGGATCGAACATGCCGCGAAGAAGAAGGTCGGTCAAGCCGTCCTTCTTCACTGTTTTAGATTACAAGGGATAAGAAGGTCGAACGGCGTGGCGCCAATGATCAAACGATCAACCACAAACCATAGCTGTAGAAGCGTGATATAGATGTTACTGACGTGCTAAGGGTGAGCAGGGAGATGGAGGAGGAGAAGCAATGCAGAGTCAAGGAAAGCTGCTGATTATCGGCTTTGGCCCGGGAGCCATGGAGCATATCACCACACGGGCATTGGAGGCACTTCGGGAGAGCGAGGTCATTATTGGTTATAACACCTACGTTGACCTGATTCGTCCACTCCTGGACGGACAGGAGATTGTGCGGACAGGCATGACCGAGGAAGTAAGCCGGGCACAGGAAGCGGTCAGACAGGCGGAGATGGGCAAAATTGTTGCGGTAATCTCCAGTGGAGATGCAGGTGTATACGGCATGGCAGGACTGGTGTATGAGGTACTGATGGAGCAGGGCTGGAAGCCGGAAAGCGGCGTCGGCGTAGAGGTTATTCCGGGTGTATCTGCCATTCAATCCTGCGCTTCCTTGCTGGGTGCGCCTGTGATGCATGATGCATGTACGATCAGTCTGAGTGACCACCTTACGCCTTGGGAGACAATCATTCGCCGAGTGGAAGCAGCAGCAGCGGCTGATTTTGTCATTGCTCTGTACAACCCTCGTAGTGGACGCCGGACGCGGCAGATCGTGGAGACTCAGGAGATGCTGCTGCGATATCGCAGTCCCCAGACGCCGGTGGGACTTGTAAAAAGTGCCTATCGTGAACGTCAGGATGTCGTGATGACCACGCTGGAAGATATGTTGAATCATGATATCGGCATGCTGACGACCGTCATCATAGGTAACTCCTCGACCATGATGTATGAAGGACTCATGGTCACACCGCGCGGATATCAGCGGAAATACACGCTGAATACCGCGGAACAGTCGCTCAGACCGCATGAGCGGCTTCGCACGGAGGCCGAGCCTTGGTCGCTCGGCGCCATGGAGGCCCGTTCTGCCGCTTCAGCCGATGCAGCAGACACGGTCCGCGACGCGCAGACCGCGCAGCCAGCTGCGGAGCCAGCCCTGCGCGGCGCGAGCACCAGCGCGGGCACGGGGCCGCAAGGGCAGCACGGCGCTGGTATGCCTGCTGCTCAGCCATCGGGAAGCCCGGCAGGTGGCGGTAGCACCGCAGTGCTTTCCGCTGAGCGCCCTGCGGCGGTGAATACCGCGGCGCGTACAGCCGAGGCACAGCCGGGTACTGGTGCGGCCGAGCTGGCTGCCGAGGCGCTGACGCGGCTTGCGGCAGGCGGCAAACTCGCCGGCGAAGCGGCCAGTCGCTGGCTGGATGCGGCGGTGCCAGGCGTGCCAGCCGGGACGCCGCAGGCTGCAGCCGATGCTGCTGTGCGGACCGCACCTGAGCCGGGACGCAAGGCGCCGCTGTTCGAGATTGGCGTGTCGCCTGGCGTCGGCAACAAGAAGTTTACTGCAGCCCAGATGGCGCTTCTGGCGCAATGCGCGAGTGAAGAAGGCGAGCTGGAATACACGCCGGAGCATCAGATTATTTTGCGGGTACCGACCTTTGAACCGGCTCAGCTGGTAGAAGAACTGCGTGCAGCGAATTTCATCGTGGTGCCGATCGGTGACGTCATCAAGGTGAAGGCCTGTGACTTCTGCGACATGGAGAAGGATGATGCTGTTCCGATGGCCAATCATCTGCAGGCTGTTATAGGCGGACTTAGTGCGCCGAAAGAGACCAGCGTGGCTCTGAATGGCTGCGGCATGGCATGTTATGGTGCTGTATTGGAGGACATCGGAATTGTCTACCGCAAAGGCGGATACGACCTGTTCCTTGGCGGCAAGAAGTTCGGACGAAACGCTCACCCTGCCCAGCCAGTAGCCGAGGGGATTCCAGGTGATCAGATTGGCGGGATGGTGGAGCGGATCGTAGCGGAGTACAAGGAAAAGGGACACCCGAATGAGCGATTCCACAAATTTTTCAAACGCGTCGGAGTAATCCAGGGCTTCCGTCACGTAGATGCGCCTGTCACCGTGGAAGTAAATCCGGTATGCGGCGACTAGGGATCGTGCCAGTTTTGGTATCGTCCGATAAAATCGATTCTTCTATCCAACATTTTTACTTACAACTGCAACAGTTCTTTGCACTTTTATATAGATCGAAATGATTGGGTAACAGGTTACCCTCCGTGAAAGGCTCGTTTACCGAGTAAAGCGCAGCATAAAATTGAGATGCCTGATCTATGGATCAGGCGAGGGAGGAAGAAGCCAGAGATGAATGCCATTTTGCTGGTGGGACACGGCAGCCGTGATCCTGAGGGGAATCGGGAGTTAATGGAGTTTGCACGTGCGGTAGCGGAGAAAGCGCCGGAGAATACCGTGGTAGAGACCTGCTTTTTGGAATTAACAAGACCGAGCATTGCCGAAGGGGTTACGGCTTGTGTGAATCAAGGGGCAACGCGCATCGTATTGGTGCCAATCATTCTGTTTGCTGCAGGGCACGCCAAAATTGATATTCCGAATGCAATCGACCGGGCCAAAATCCGTTATCCGCAAGTGGAATTTGTGTATGGACGTCCGATTGGCGTACATGAGAAAGTCGTTCAAATTATGCAGACCCGTCTGCAGGAGGCTCGGCCTGTCCTTGTGGCCGCAACTCAAGGCGGCGCAGCAGTGGCGGCTCAGCCTGCTGCTGTCACGGATGAAGAGACAGCCGTACTTGTCCTTGGACGGGGAAGCAGTGACCCGGATGCCAACAGTGACTTTTTCAAAATGACCCGGATGCTATGGGAGAAACTGCCGTATAAATGGGCCGAAAGCAGCTTTATTGGCGTGACGCAGCCCTCATTCCCGGATGGATTGCAGCGTTGTCTCCTGCTCGGAGCGAAGAAAATTATCATTATGCCTTATTTCCTGTTCACAGGTGTACTGATTAAACGCATTGATGAGATGACAGCAGAGTTTGCTGCGGCAAATCCGGACATTCAGGTAGAGATTGGTGGATATTTCGGATTCCATCCGAAATTGGTGGAACTGGTACTGGAACGCGCGAACGAAGGGTTGAATGGACGGGTCGCGGCCAACTGTGACAACTGCCAATTCAGACTGGAAGCTGCCAAATATCACCACCATCACCATGATCACGATCACGGGCATGATCATCATGACCACGACCATGATCACAGTCACGATCATCACCATCATGACCACGACCATGGACACAGCCACGATCATCACGCACATGATCATAGCCATGACCACCACCATCACCACGATGAGGAGCACCATGCTCACGACCATGCCGAGAGCAGCCGAGAAGCATCACTGGATTTCCATCATGATCACGACGGTGAACTGCACCATTCGCATCATGAACATGAAGATGCTTTGCATAATCAAGTTGGACAGGACGAAGCCGAGGAGAATATCTCGCCAGCAGATGCTGGGCATGCTCAGGTCGCAGCTGCGTCGGATCAGGTGAACCGTCCATGATCCTGATGTTATGCGGTACAAGTGATGCGCGAGAATTGGCTGTGCAGATTCAGCAGCAGGAGATGGAAGTACTCACATCGGTTGTAACCGAGAATGCTGCGCAGAGTCTGTCCGAAGCCGGGCTGCCGGTTCGAACAGGCAGGCTGACGATAGAGGCAATGGTCCAGCTTGTCCGTGAAAAAGGAAGCCGTGCCATCGTGGATGCAAGCCATCCCTTTGCAGAGGAGGCCCATGCCAATGCCATGGAAGCAGCCAAACAGGCAGGAATTCCTTATATCCGTTACGAGCGGACGGGACTTGCATACGATGACCATCCGCTGCTTCATGTCGTGTCTTCCTATGATGAAGCAGCCCTTAAGGCGAAAGAGCTCAAAGGTTCGGTTATGTTAACCACAGGAAGCAAAACGCTGCAGATTTTCACCAAGCACCTGCTCGGTGATCCCGACATTCGTCTCGTTGCCCGTATGCTTCCGCGTCTCGACAATATGGAGAAGTGCGGTGAACTGGGTGTTGAACAGCGCAATATTATTGCCATGCAGGGACCCTTCTCCCGTGAAATGAACGAAGCCTTGTACAAGCATTATGCCACTACCGTTATGGTGACCAAGGAAAGCGGCAAGACCGGGGCTGTAGATGAGAAAATCCAATCGGCTCTGGAGCTGGGCATTCAGGTTGTATTGATTTCTCGCCCAGAGGCCGAATTCGGAACGGTGTTTGATGAATTTGAAGGCGTACTCTCCGAGTTAAAGCGCGTATTGATGCAGTAGAACACCCGAATAGATCAAATTGGGATAGACCCATTTTGAATCATATTACTATCGAAGGAGTGAGTGCATATGGATTTCAAAACGGAATTTAAACCTTTAACTGTACAGCCTCAGGAGATTGAGGGGAAAAGCTTCGAGATGATTACCGAGGAGCTGGGTGAGCACCCATTCACGGAGGAACAATATCCCGTTGTACAGCGTGTAATTCATGCCTCAGCTGACTTCGAACTTGGCCGCAGCATGGTATTCCATCCGGATGCCATACAGGCAGGCATTGCAGCCCTTCGTGCAGGCCAATCCGTCATTGCTGACGTACAGATGATCCAGGCGGGTGTAAGCAAGGATCGCATTCGCGGGTTCGGCGGAGATGTGCACGTCCATATTTCCGACCCGGATGTGATGGAGGAAGCGAAGCGGTTGAATACAACAAGAGCCATCATCTCAACTCGCAAAGCGACCAAAATGTACGAGGGAGGAATCTACGCCATCGGTAACGCACCGACAGCGTTGCTGGAGCTGATCCGTTTGGTCAAAGAAGGCGAAGCCAAACCGGGCTTGATCATTGGTATGCCTGTTGGATTCGTGTCCGCGGCCGAATCCAAGGACGAGCTGCGCAAGCTGGACATCCCATTTATCACGAACATCGGCCGCAAAGGCGGCAGCACGATCGTAGTAGCTGCCCTGAACGCCATTTCCCTGATGGCAGTGAAGGTTTAGTCGCTGTTTCAGCCTAAACTGAGCGTACCGAGCAAAGAATACATGGGCAGCGCTAACGAACCTGAGTGAAGCTATTCTGCTCAAAGGCGCCAAAAACGCTGGGAACATCGGCTTAAAGTTGAAATAACATCGCTACGATTCGTTAGATTATCAGTATGTAGAAATCGGCTCGAATAGCGATTCCTGAGTTCGTTAAAGTGTAGCCATGATCAACTGAAACGGAGCGAATGTTAGAGCATGCATGATACAAAGTGCATCTGGTAGATTCATGCCTTAAGCATCGCTCAATTTCAAAAAAGTGTGAAGGCATGAACCATAAACTTGGTAACTGCCATCCAATGCCAACTTCTAGTGGCATTAAATGGCCAGTTACTCCAGAAAAACCTCATGGCATGGCTTAGCATATGAGGTTGCAGTAAGAACTTTGCGAGGTATACGAGGACGCAGGAGTAGCGAAGGGGACGGAATCGACTCTGTAGAAGCGAAGTGTTCGCCTTTGTCTCCATACTTTTTCCTATGAAAAAAATAATTAAGAAAGTATGGAGACAACAGCGATCGGAAGAACGATCCGTACCCGTAAAGGCCACCCCGTAGTCTTCGCACACACAGTGATCCAAGTGTCACCTACCATTTAATGTGATAAGAAAGGACGGGAGGTTCAAAGCCATGGAAAAGAAACGCATGAAAAGCGGGGAAACACCCGATCCGGATAAACCGATGCGTTCCGGCTTCACCACGGGAGCCTGTGCCACGGCCGTTGCCAAGGGGGCCGCGCAGCTCCTGTTAACTGAGGTCCCTCCTGCACAGGCTGTGGTTTCATTGCCGGCAGGCTTTGACCACTCGTTCGAGCTGATCGAGCAGGAACTGATGTCGGATGGAACGGCCACCTGTGCCACCATCAAGGATGCCGGGGATGATCCGGATGCCACGCATCTGGCGAAAATTATTGCACACGTCTCCTGGCGAGACGAGCCTGGCGTGGAACTGGATGGCGGGATCGGGGTAGGCCGTGTCACCAAACCCGGCTTGCCTGTGCCTGTGGGTGAAGCGGCAATTAATCCCGTTCCGCGCCGTATGATTACCGAGGCTGTCACCCAGGTACTTGCCGAACATGGAACAGCCAGGGGTGTAAGGGTCGTCATAAGCGTGCCGGACGGCGAAGAGATCGCCAAGAAGACGCTGAATTCGCGTCTTGGCATTCTGGGCGGCATCTCCATTTTGGGCACACGGGGCGTGGTCGTTCCGTTCTCCACTTCTGCGTACAAAGCGAGTGTGGTACAGGCCATTTCGGTTGCGCAGGCATCCGGCTGTGATCACATTGTACTGACGACAGGCGGCAGCAGTGAGAAATATGCGATGAAAATGATGCCCGAACTGCCCGAGGAAGCCTTTATTCAAATGGGTGACTTTGTCGGCTTCGCCATCAAACACGGTAAACGACTGGGCATGAAACGCATCAGCCTGGTCGGGATGCCGGGCAAATTTGCCAAAGTGGCCCAAGGGGTCATGATGGTGCACTCCAAGAGTGCGCCGGTGGATTTTGGATTTCTTGCGTCCGTGGCCCGCGAGACCGGGGCCGGAGACGAACTGGCGCAAGCGATCGAGGAAGCCAACACGGCGACTCAAGTGGCCGATATGATGACCGAGGCGGGGTATTTACCCTATTTTGAGAAGCTATGTACATATGCCTGTAGGCACTGTCTGGAGCATGCGGGAGGCGGCGTAACGGTCGAAGTGGTATTGGTAACGATGAAAGGAATGGAACTGGGGAGGGCGGAAATCAGTGAACTGGACGACAGCAACTGGAGCAAAGAATCGTAGAATCCGTATTATCGGCGTAGGTGAAGAAGGCGCGGCAGGGTTAACGGCAGATCATCTGAATCTGATTCAGGAAGCGGATGTACTCGTAGGCGGCGAACGTCAGCTGCAGTATTTCCCTGCATTTGCAGGGGAGAAACTCACGATTAAGAGTGGATTAAGCGATTTGGTTGTGAAAATAAAAGCGCTGCAGGACACGCACAACATCGTTGTGCTTGCCTCAGGAGACCCGCTGTTCTACGGCATTGCCGGGTATCTGGCGCGTAAGCTGGGCCCGGATCAACTGGAGATCCGACCTAATCTCAGTTCGCTGCAGCTGGCATTCGCCAAGCTTGGCGAAAGCTGGCACGACGCCGTGCTCGAAAGCGTGCACGGACGTCCGCTCAAGGGCCTCGCACAGCGCATTGATGGGCAAGCCAAAATTGCGCTGCTCACGGACGAGCATAACAGCCCTGCTGCGGTTGGGGCTTATCTGCAGCAGTTCGGCATGACCGAGTATGATGCCTACGTTGCCGAGAACCTCGGCGGGCCAGACGAGCGTGCCCGCCATTACACCCTGGACGAATTGGCAGCAGCCGAATGCAGCCCGCTGAACGTCGTCATTTTGCTGCGCCGCAAGGATGCGCCTGCGCCGCGCAAAGGGTTTGGGTTTGCGGATGAGGAATTCCATCAGCGCAAACCGGAGAAGGGCCTGATTACCAAGCGCGAGGTTCGCGCCTTCAGCCTATCGGAGCTGCGACTTGGCGAGGACAGCATCGTGTGGGATATCGGCGCAGGTTCAGGCTCGGTGGCGGTCGAGTGCACGCGGCTTGCGCCGCGAGGCCAGGTTTTCGCCATCGAGAAGAATGAAGGTGACCTCGTGAACATCGAGGCCAACCGGATCAAATTCCGGACGGACTTCACCATCCTTCATGCCAAAGCACCAGCAGGGCTGGACGAACTGCCGAATCCCGATGCGGTGTTCATCGGCGGCAGCGGCGGCGAGCTTGCCCAGCTGATCGCCCTGTGCGCGTCCCGGCTGCGCCCGGAGGGACGCATCGTCGTGAATGCAGCGACGATCGAGACGCTGCATGACAGCATGAAGGCGATGCGCGAAGCAGGCATGGACGCATCGGTAACGCTGCTTCAGACGGCACGCAGCAAGCCGATTCTGAACATGACCCGTTTTGACGGATTGAATCCGATTTACGTGATCACAGGCCAGCATACAGCAGCAGAGGAAGCGGAAGCTGGAGCGGAAGAATGATTTTTCAAGGACAGGATAAGGGGGAAAACAACATGAGTACGGCAGCAGCAGTAGGTACGCTGTATGGCGTGGGTGTCGGGCCGGGAGATCCGGAACTGATTACGGTGAAGGCATATCGAATGATCCGGGAGTGTCCGGTGGTTGCCTATCCGAAGAAGCGTAAAGGCGGCAAATCGTATGCCCACGAAATCGTGGAACTGTATGTGAACCCGGAAGAGAAAGAGATGCTCGGCCTGATCTTTCCGATGACCAAGGACCCGGTTGTCCTTGAACGGGAGTGGGGCAAAACTGTTGAAGCCTGCTGGGGTGCGCTGAAGGAAGGCAAGGATGTAGCCTTTGTAACGGAAGGTGATCCGAACCTGTACAGTACCTTTATCCATCTGGCACGACTGATGCGTGAACTGCATCCCGAAGTCCCGATTGCTTCGATTCCGGGAATTTCTTCTGTACTGGGTGCCGCAGCAGCACTGGACATCCATCTGGCAGACGGTGACGAGCAGGTGGGTATTATCCCCGCAACCGCCGATAAGGAAGCGATGCGTCAGGCAATTGAGCATCACGATACAATTGTATTTATCAAAGTGGCCAAGGTGCTGGACCCGATGCTTGAATTGCTGGACGAGATGGGACTCGGCGGCAAAGCCTCAGTTGTCACCAAAGTCACTTCCCCATATGAATTGGTCTGGCGCGATGCCCGTGAACTGAAAGGGCAGGAGCTGGAATATCTGAGCCTGATGGTGGTGAGCAAATGAAAACACTTGAACCGAAAGTTTATATCGTAGGTGCAGGCCCGGGCGACCCGGAACTGATTACGGTGAAGGGATCGAACATTTTGAGAAACGCGGATCTGGTCCTGTACACCGACTCACTCGTGAACGATGAACTGATTGCGACGGCAAAGCCTGAAGCAGAAGTGCTGCAAAGCTCCGGCATGGATCTGGAGCAGCAGGTTGAACTGATGTGTGAAGCCACCCGGGCAGGCCGCAGCGTCGCTCGTGTGCATACCGGTGATCCGGCGATGTACGGCGCAATTCTGGAACAGATGGTACTGCTGAAACAGCAGGGCGTGGAATATGAGATTATTCCGGGGGTGAGCTCGGTCTTTGCTTCGGCAGCAGCCCTCGGAGCAGAACTTACCGTGCCGGAACTGACGCAGACCGTAATCCTTACACGCGCAGAAGGACGTACGCCAGTGCCTGAACGCGAGAAGCTGCGTGATCTGGCATCGCATCACTGTACGGTGGCCCTCTTCCTGAGTGCAACGCTGGCGAAAAAAGTCGTGGTCGAATTCCTCGCCGCAGGGTGGAGCGAAGATACCCCGGTGGCGGTTGTGCAGCGGGCGACTTGGCCGGATCAGAAGATTGTACGGACTACGCTCGCCAATCTGGCTGCCGATCTGCGTGCCGCAGGCATTACGATGCATGCCATGATTCTGGCAGGATGGGCGCTTGATCCCGATCTCGTGAACCGGGATGCCCACCGGTCCAAGCTGTATGACAAATCCTTCACCCATGGTTATCGCAAAGGAGTGAAGTCCGGTGAGTAACCCGTTTGCAGCCGTGGCCATTACGAAGCATGGTGTGGAGATGGTACGCCATCTGGCTGGACAATTCCAGGGTACGGACGTGTATTACATGAGCAAGTTTGCCCGCGGGGATGAGAAAGAGCTGGGTTATCAGCTGTTTGAAGGCTCGGTGAAGCTGATTTTGCCTGATCTGTTCAAGCGATACAATGGCATCATTCTGTTTATCTCTCTGGGAGCGGTAGTCCGCATGATCGCCCCGCTGCTGGTGGACAAAAAAGTCGACCCTGCCGTGCTGGTCATTGATGACCGCGGCGAGAATGTGATCAGCGTGCTGTCGGGCCATCTTGGCGGTGCGAATGAACTGACTCGTCAGGTCGCGGAAGTGCTCGGAGCACGCGCGGTGATCACAACGGCCTCGGACGTCCAAGGAACGATCCCGGTAGACATGTTCGGACGGGAGCTGGGCTGGGTTGTGGACAGCTTCGACAAGGCAACGCCAGTCAGTGCAGCTGTTGTTAACGAGGAGCCTGTTGCTCTGATTCAGGAGACGGGAGAGCGGAACTGGTGGCGATATAACAAGCCTGTACCGGATCATATCCGCGTCTTCAGCAGCATGGAGGAAACCGAGTCGTTTCCGTTCAACGCGGCACTTGTGGTCAGTGACCGCCTGCTTACCGAAGATGAACAGACACGTTTCCTGACAAATGGTGTGCTGTATCGTCCGAAGAGTCTCGTACTGGGCATGGGCTGCAACCGCGGTACATCCATGGAAGAACTGGAACAGGAGATGCTCGCCACATTGGAAGAGTTGTCTCTTTCGGTGAAAAGCGTACGAAACATAGCCACCATTGATCTGAAAAAGGATGAAGAAGGCCTGCTGGCTCTATGCGCCAAATATGGCTGGGAACTCGTGACGTATACGCCAGCCGAGCTGAATGCAGTCAAGCTTCCAAACCCGTCCGAGACGGTATATAAATATACAGGAGCTTACGGTGTGAGCGAGCCTGCGGCATTGCTGTCTTCCGGAGCAGACCACTGGCTGCTGGAGAAGAAGAAGAGCGGAAACCTGACGATTTCCGTAACGAGAATCCCTTTTGACTAAATTATATTGGAATAATACAATGCGCTTCACGAGATGAAGCAACTATGTATTATTTAGGCCGCATCGTATATAGGTGCGGTTTTGTTATATCTCAGAAAGGTGGAAATTGATGATGAGCATTTCAAATCAACATGCCAGACCCCGACTGATCATCGCCGGAACGGGGAGCGGGGCAGGAAAAACGACGGTGACCCTGGGCCTGATGAAAGCACTGGCTCGGAGCGGAATGAGCGTACAGGGCTTCAAGTGTGGGCCGGATTATATTGATCCTACATATCATACGGCTGTAACGGGTAGAGCATCGCGGAATCTGGATGCATGGATGACATCCCCGGAGTACGTAAGAAACGCATTTGCCAAGGCGTCAGCGGGACATGATATTTCCATTATTGAGGGTGTCATGGGATTGTACGATGGCAAGGATCCTCTAAGCAATACGGGGTCTACGGCGGAGATCGCCCTCGTTACACAGACTCCGGTTATTCTGGTCGTGGATGTCCGCAGCATGGCACGTAGTGCAGCTGCCATCGTGCTTGGTTTTCAGCAGCTGGAGCCAGAGCTTAACATTGCTGGTGTGATCGTCAATCGCTGCGGAAGTGCTGGCCACTACAGTATCGTGAAAAAAGCCATTGAGCAGATGTGCGGTATTCCTGTGGTGGGCTGGCTGAAACGGGAGGAGGACATGTCGATTCCCGAGCGTCACTTGGGGTTGGTCCCTGCCATCGAGCGAGGGGAACTGGAGCCGTTATTTGAGCGGGCAGCGGACGTGCTGCTGGAAGGCACCGATCTGGATGCCATTGTTGCCATAGCCAAGGCTGCCCCTTCTATAGAAGAGTTAGCCATCAGCCGCGAGAATGTCTCAAGGCAAAACTCAGATTCTCTGTGGTCTGGAGCCGACTTGAAGAGCAGCGGAGACAGCGCGTCAGGACAGCCCGATGAACGAGAGATTTCGTCCTATCCAGTCATCGCCGTTGCGCGGGATGCCGCTTTTAATTTCTATTACCCGGACAACCTGGAGCTGCTGGAAGCAGCCGGAGCCCAATTAAAGTACTTCAGTCCTCTTGCAGGGGAAGGCATACCGTCTGAGGCAGATGGCATTTATCTTGGCGGGGGCTTCCCGGAGGAGTTTGCGGCATTGATCGCAGATAATGTGTTATTTCTGGAGGGACTGCGCGAGGCCGTTCGTGGTGATATGCCACTGTTTGCGGAGTGTGGAGGTTATATGGTGCTCGCGGAAACGTTAACAAACCGAGAAGGGCTAACATATAACATGGCAGGCATTATCCCTGCCCAAGTACAGATGCAAGCGAAGCGTGCAGCACTCGGATACCGCGAAGCCAGAGCTGTAGAGGATTCCTTTTTGCTGGAAAAAGGTGATGTCATACGGGGCCACGAGTTTCATTACTCAACTATGACCTACCAAGAGGAAGGCAGCATTCCCTATGCTTATGAGACTAAGGGATTACGGGGTATGAAGCAGGAGGGATATGCCAGAGGTAACGTTGTAGCCGGGTATACCCATATACATCTTGGTTCTCATCCGGGTGTGGCAAAGAGATGGGTATGGCATTGTCTGGCATACCGACTGAGAAGAAGTGGTCAGCATATTTGAAGAGAGATTTTTCTGGTTAAGCAATAACAGAAAAGAGAATTCTTCACGCGTCACATCATGAGACTTTGGTCGTGAAGTTGAGCTTTCCTGTTTACAATTAGAGGTTTTTGCCTGACCATGTGGAATGAATTAAAGACAGATTAACCTTGCGAGGGAGGGATAGCATGGTGAAAACCGTATGTGTAACCGGGGCGGCGCGTGGTCTGGGATTGGCACTGACAGCGCAAATGCTGAAGAGAGGATACACCGTATACGCTGCAGGTCTAGGCATGGAGGAATCGGAAGGAATCCGTCTGCTCACGCAGGCTTATCCGAAGCATCTTCGGGTCATTGAGCTGGACATTGCCGATGATCTGTCCGTTGCGCTGTGTACCGAAACAATTAAACTGGACACAGATCATTTGGATATGCTGATCAATAATGCGGCTATACTAGGGAATATTGAGGATCATGTCCGCGGACCACTAAACTTTGCCGAAATGGCGGAGGTATTCAATGTGAATACCCTGGGTTCGCTGCGTGTAACTCACGCTTTGCTGCCCCTCCTTCTTGAGGGAGCGAACAAGCTGATCGTAGACATTTCGTCGGAGGCAGGCAGTATTGAGCAATGCAGCAGGCATGGCTGGTTCGCCTACTGTATGTCCAAATCTGCACTGAACATGCAGGCCCGGCTTGTGCATAATGGGCTCAAGGATGAAGGTGGACAGGTCATGCTGATCCATCCCGGGTGGGTGCAGAGCTATATGAGCGGGGAACTGAATACCGCTGCAGACCTCACGCCAGAACAATCGGCACAGCACATCGCAGCACTCATTGACCGCCACAAGGATTTTATGGGGGATCAGCCTGCGTATGTAGACTACAAGGGGGACGAGCTTCCCTGGTAATCTTGTTTATAAAGTGAGAGGGACTTTACGCTATTTCTCATTTTATATAGGTTTAACATGAAAGGAGTTTTATTAATGGACCATCGTAAAAAGGCATTGTTACTCGGCGATTATACACATCCGGACTGGCATCCGCTGCAGGATGTCGACGCAGAGATCAGCCGTATTTTTCATGATAGCATGACCGTGCAGTGCAGCGAGAATCGTAACATGCTGCTGCAGGAAAATATATCGGGATTCGATGTATGTATTTCATACATGGACGATTGGAAAGGGAAAGTCTCTCCTCAGCAGACGGCTGGATTGCTGTCCTACGTGAGCAATGGAGGTGGACTGGTTATTCTACATAACGGGATTTCGCTCCAAAATCGTTATGAACTCAAGCAAATGATTGGTGCGAAATTCCTGCATCATCCACCGTATGCTCCGTTGGAGTTTACCGTAACGGAACATAAACACCCCGTGACCGAGGGGATTACCGGATTCACCATGGAAGAGGAGCCTTATCTGTTTGAGTTCGGATCATTTGCCGAAACCACGATCCTGCTTGAATATCAAACCGAGGAAGGTCCTAAGCCCGCGGCATGGGCACATACCTATGGGCTGGGCCGGATTGTGTACCTTATGCCAGGACATCATGTGCCCTCTTTTGCAAACGAGTCTTATCGCCAATTGATTCTGCAGGCCGGCAAATGGGCAGCGCGTTACGTGTAACCTGACCAATTCTTTGTTGTGCTGGTTATAAAGGGTATAATATAGAGATTAACGAAGAGGAGGATGACAAGAATGAGCGATTTGTTCAAAAAGGCGATCTCATTAGGGTTGGGTCTTACCGTCGTAAGTAAGGAAAAAATCGAAAAAACCGTAGATGAGCTGGTCAAGCGCGGGGAACTTGCGCCCGGTGAATCCAAAGCCTTGGTAGAGCGTCTGATGGAACGGGGCGACGAAGAACAGGGCCAGCTCAAGCGAGTAATTCATGAGCAGGTCAAGCGGGTGCTTCAGGAAGTAGGCGTGCCTTCGGAGAGCGATGTGACCAGTCTGGAACAGCGCGTTGCGGTACTGGAGAAAAAGCTCGCCGAACTGGGCCACACACCACAGCTTCAACCAGAGGTATCCCCAGCTCCACTTGAAGTTCCTCCTCCGCACAAAGGAAACGAGATCGAGTAGATGGCTGTGCGAATTAAACATGTCGGCAGATACCGGGAAATTGCCATGGCGCTGGTGCGTCATGGCTTCGGTTATATGGTCGAGGAGCTGGGGCTGTTCCAGCTGCTGGCCATACCCCGGCGGTGGATGTCACGTGAAGCACACACGACCAAAACGCTTAGTGAACGGATCAGGCTGGTGCTGCAGGAGCTGGGGCCGGCTTTCGTCAAGCTGGGGCAACTGGCAAGCACAAGGGCGGATCTGCTGCCTGAGCCGGTCATCCGTGAACTGGTGAAGCTGCAGGATCAGGTACCGCCTTTCTCTTCGGAAACGGCACGGGGGATTTTGGAACAGGAATTGGATACACCGCTGGAAGAGATCTTTTCCCGGTTCGAGGATACCCCTGTGGCTGCAGCCAGCATCGGGCAGGTGCATCTGGGCAAGCTTCGAAGCGGTGAGGCAGTCGCCATCAAGATCCAGCGTCCCGGCATCTCACGGATTGTACAGCGTGATCTGGACATTCTGCGTGAGCTGACGGCAATGGCGGAGAAGCGATGGGACTGGGTGAAACAGTATCAGATTCCGCAGATGGTAGAGGAATACGCCCAGGCACTGATGGCTGAACTGGATTACACCGTCGAGGGACGGAATACCGAAAAGATCGCCCAGCAGTACCAACAGGATAACAAAGTCAAAATTCCGCTAATCTACTGGGATCAGACTTCTTCTCGCGTGTTAACCATGGAATACGTGGAGGGCATCAAACTGAATGATCGTGACGAACTGGTCAGACGTGGACATGACCTGAATGACATTGCCCAGCGATTGGTGGATTCCTTGTTGAATCAGATCTTTATTCATGGATTCTTCCATGCGGATCCGCATCCCGGCAACCTGATGGTATTGAAGGATGGACGACTGGCCTTTATCGATTTCGGCATGGTCGGCACACTGAGCGACGAGATGAAGCAGCATCTGGCTTCGCTCATCATCGGATTGATGCGCAAGGATACAGACAGCATGATCCGTGCGATTGAGAAATTGGGCATGATGCCTGATGATATGGATCTCCGCGGCCTCCACAACGATCTGGACAAGCTGCGCAGCAAATATTACGACATTCCCTTTTCCAAAATCAGCGTGGGCCAGGCGCTCAATGATCTGTTTGGTGTCGCGCAGAGACACCGGGTTGTCATGCCAGCCGACATTGTGCTGCTGGGGAAATCGCTGCTCACGATGGAAGGTGTGATCGAACATCTGGATCCATCGCTCAGCATCGTGGATATGGCTGAACCCTTCGGCCGGAAGTTGATTAAGGACCGGTTCAGTCCGGGCAGAATCAAGAATCGGCTGTTCCGCAGTGCGGCTGACATGGCTGAGAGTGTCATCGGACTGCCGGGGCAGCTCCGGCAGCTGTCCTCCATCATCAGTAAGGGTAAGCTGCGGCTTGAGGTCAGCGTACCCGAGCTGGAGACGCTGATGCGCAGGCTGGACCAGATCAGTAACCGACTGTCCTTCAGCATCGTGCTGCTCGCTTTTTGTATCATCATGGTCGGACTCATTATTGGTTCCTCGATTAGTCATCAGTCAACGATGCTGTGGGATATTCCGGTTATTGAGATCGGCTTCCTGGTTGCCATACTGATGGTGGCCTTCCTGCTCTATTCCATATTCAAATCGGGAAGATTCTAGATTAATAAAGTAGTAGGAAGAGTTGTTAATGCTCCTTAGCGAAGGAGCATTAACAACTCTTTTTGTATGGAAAATAATGCATTCTCAATAAAACAGATAAATAGAGCATAACCGAGATATATTATAAAAATAAGAGATATCCCAGGATAATCTATCGTTAGCGAAGATATAGCCTGTTCGTATAAAAGGATCGTCCTGTCTATAATAATAGGTCAGTACATAACGGACCCGGTCTTTCTGAGAGGGGAAGACCAGAGACATCAGGAGTCAGTTTCTGACGTCTTCTAAGCTAGAACCTGAATGATGTAACAGAACCATTCGGAACGCACTGGAACGGATCAAGCAGAAGGCTACAGACTTCGGACAATGAATTGCCGAAGAAGAGCTTCTGATATTCAACATGTACAGGCCATGATGCGGAGGGAGTGTTCCGTTGTTTTGTGCTGCCCTGTCGTGGTTGGTCAGTGACGTGCCGAGCTGCTGCATTGCAGGTAATCAACCCACGGGGTTATACGTGTAGGAGGAACGGCAAGAACATATGAATACGTTAAAACAACAATGGTTTGGCAACATTCGCGGTGATGTGCTGGCAGGAATTACAGTAGCGCTGGCGCTGATTCCGGAAGCCATCGCCTTCTCCATCATTGCGGGTGTTGATCCCATGGTCGGATTATACGCATCGATTACGATCGCAATCGTGATCTCGATTGCAGGCGGAAGACCAGGGATGATCTCGGCTGCTACGGGCGCCATGGCGGTGCTGATGGTTGGTCTCGTCAAGGATTACGGCGTGGAATACCTGTTTGCGGCCACGATATTGACGGGGATTATTCAGTTTATTTTGGGGATTTTTAAAGTTGGAAAGTTCATTACGTTTGTGCCGCATTCGGTGCTTACCGGTTTTGTGAATGCCCTGGCGATTTTGATCTTCATGGCCCAGCTGACGCATTTTACAGGCGCGAACTGGATCATGTATGCGATGGTCGCAGGCACGCTGGCAATCATTTATATTTTGCCCCGGTTTTTCAAAGGCATTCCGGCTCCTCTCATTGCGATCATCGTAATGACGATTATTACGGTGGTGTTTCATCTGGATGTGAAACAGGTTGGCGACATGGGGAATTTGACGAGTACCCTCCCGATGTTCCATCTGCCCAATATTGAGTGGTCCTTCAACACGCTGATGATTTTGCTGCCCTATTCATTCACTATGGCGTTGGTAGGTTTGCTGGAATCATTGCTGACCGCTACCATTGTGGATGAAATGACGGAGACCAAGAGCAGCAAAAACCGTGAGGTGCGCGGTCAGGGGATTGCCAACTTCGTTAACGGGTTATTCGGCGGAATGGGCGGCTGTGCGATGATCGGACAATCCGTCATTAATGTGAAGTCTGGCGGCCGGGGACGGCTGTCCACATTTACCGCAGGAGCTTTTCTGGCCATCCTGTTGCTGCTGCTCAGCGGAGTGGTGAAACAGGTGCCGATGGGTGCGCTGGTAGGTGTCATGTTTATGGTGTGTATCGGTACGTTTGACTGGAGTTCTGTCAAAAATATTGCACGTGTTCCCCGAGCGGAAGCCTTCGTTATGGTGGTCACGGTGGTTATCGTAGTCATCACTAACGATCTGTCCATCGGTGTATTGGTCGGCGTTGTGCTCAGCGCCCTGCATTTTGGGTGGAAACAGGCCAAGATCCGTGTTCATTCCAGCCAGGAGCAGGGACAAAAGGTATATCGCGTTCATGGTCCGTTCTTCTTCGGTTCCTCATCCCGCTTCGTGGATCAGTTCCATGCCGAGACGGATCCGGAAGAGATCACGATTGATTTTGGTGGATCACATATCTGGGATAACACGGCAGTTGTTGCCATAGGTAAGGTGAAGTTCAAATATGCGAAACTGGGCAAAACGGTGCATCTCCGGGGCTTGAACGAGGAAAGCTCGCGCTTGCTGGAGAGAAGCGGGTTTGCGGTCTCACAGAGCCATGGGTAATTGGAATAAATAACCTCTTGGACATAAAATGCAGTAAAAGGGTGCCGGAACATGTCCGGTACCCTTTTGTTTTGCTGGACAAACGTGTAAACTACACGGTATGGAGAAAAAGAGCAGACGGACTGATTGCTTTTTGAAAATCCATTTCAATGGGAAGAATACATGGAAATGGGCTTATCTAAATGAACATACAGAGGTGTAACGATTGGCAAACTTTGAACAACTGGGCATTCGCCCAGAATGGTGCGAAATCCTGAAACATCAGGGTATCGCCGTGCCGACACCAGTACAGGAGCGCTCGATTCCCGTACTGTTAGGCGGACGTGACATTATTGCTGAGGCACAGACAGGTACAGGGAAAACGCTGGCTTTTTTGCTGCCGATTATTCAGAAAATCAACGTATCGGACCGCTCGCCGCAGGCCTTAATTATCGCCCCTACGCGTGAGCTGGCCTTGCAAATTACAGAGGAAGCGAAGAAGCTGACGGCGAATGACGATAAGCTTCATGTGCTTGCTGTGTATGGCGGACAGGACGTGGAGAAACAGCTGCGCAAGCTGCAGAATGGCACTCAGATCGTCATCGGTACGCCAGGACGGCTGCTGGATCACCTGCGCCGTGGCACGCTGAAGCTGGATAACGTGAAGAAACTGGTGCTGGATGAAGCGGACCAAATGCTGCACATGGGCTTCCTGGAGGATGTGGAAACCATTCTTCGTGAACTGCCACACAAGCGTCAGACGATGCTGTTCTCGGCAACGATGCCGAAGGGCATTCGCAACTTGGCGAAGAACTACATGAAAGATCCTGAAGACGTGAAAGTATCCTCGAAATCGGTTATCCCGATCAATCAGATTCGTCAGCAGGTGCTGGAGTGCACGGATCGTGGCAAGTTTGATGCACTTCGCGGCATGATTGATACGTATCGCCCGTATCTGGCGATTATTTTCTGCCGGACCAAGCGACGCGCATCCAAACTGAATGAAGATCTGCGCGAAGCAGGATACGAAAGCGACGAGCTTCATGGGGACCTCTCCCAATCCAAGCGTGAGAATGTTATGAAGGCGTTTCGTGACGCAAAACTGCAAATCCTCGTTGCTACCGATGTGGCTGCACGCGGACTGGATGTTGAAGGCGTAACGCATGTATTTAACTATGACATTCCACATGACGCGGAAAGCTATATCCACCGGATTGGTCGTACGGGTCGTGCTGGCGGGACGGGCCTTGCTGTGACGTTTGCAACACAACATGACAGACCGGAGCTTGCGCGTATTGAGGAAGGAACCAATCAGAAGCTGACCCGGATCCAGTGGACAAGCGATGGTCCAGTGGCCTCAACCGGAGCAGCCAGACGTTCCATCAACAGTCAAGATAATGATGAACGTTCGGGTGGGCGCTCTGCCGGAACAGGCAGTGCCCGTCGTGGCGCAGGCCGTAGCGGCCGCAATGAAGGCGGACGTGGAGGTCGTGGCTCCCGCGGTGGTGAAGGTGGACGCAGCGGTGGTCGTAGCGGCGGCCGCAGTGGCGACGAGCGCAGCGCAGGTCGTGGCTCCGCACGCAGCAGCGACAGCAGTCGCGGTTCGGCACGCAGCGATAGCCGCGGTGCGGGTCAAGGCGGACGCGGGGCAGGTCGCAGCGGCGATGAGCGCAGCAGCGGCTGGGCTGGCCGCAGCGCGGACAAGCGTAGCTCCAGCCGCGAGGGCAATCGCCGTCCGGAATCCGCAGGACGCGGACCGGCCAAAGGTGACCGCCGCGATTCCCGTCGCGGACGGTAAATCTTTGTCGTCAGCGGCAGTGCAGCCGCGCTGGACGATGAGTTTGAACGTCAGGCAGAGGAGAGCAGCATGGCGAGAGTACGAGAGGACTCGGGTACTGATGTACCGAGTCCTCGATCAAGGGTCGCGACGGAATTTCGTCGCGGCCCTTTTTGACATGCATATACACAACCGGATTTCACTTATGTCGTACGTAATAACTTTTATGCACATCGTTGAAATATCCATCCGTGTAAATCATAAGTGTCGCAGATTGTGGGCAGATAAGGATTTCCAAGACATAAATTTTCCAAACATCAAAACACCTCATCCTAGACCTAAGGATGGGGTGTTTTTTCAGCGAAGCTTATATGATTAAAATCATGCAATTACAAGCCAGTCCCGAGAGGTATGCAGGGGTAAATCCATCTCGGTTCGTCTATATAAGGGGAATGAGTTTGCACTAATTTACGTATGCAACCCACATGCATCAGCTCTAGACATGAACATCTGCAGCGTTGTCCCGATATTTCTCGTTATATACTCTCCCAACGGATTCGGCCAAACCGCCACGTGCCTTGCCAGGATACAGCTCAAGAGTACGATAGAGACGCATGAATCGATCTTTGGGCATAAAGCGTGCGTAGCGGGTAATAAGACTTGGGAATAACTCAATATATTTGCTTTTACGCACAGCCGCGGCAGCTACCGCGGTCAGAATCTGAATTCCGTTGTGCAGCTGCAAAATATTAACTTCGTATGTGGCGATATACCGGATGGCATCTTCACGGATCAACTCCGGTTTAAGCCGGGCAATTTCGCCGATATATTCGGCGAGCAGCCGCTCGAAGCTGTGCAGCAGCAGAGGTTGGAGCTGCAGATCCATATCACTTCGCAGTACGAAGGATTGCAGCAGGGCAACCTGTTGAAGACGTATTCGATCATTGTAGACGAGCGATCCAATCTCTCGCAGCATCTCGTAAGCGAGTGCCTCGTCTTCTTTGCGGGCTTCGGCCACGAGTGCCCAGTTTCGGTTGATACCCTGACGGATGTCTTCCCGGTCTTCGTTTAACATGCGCTTCATTTGCCGGTTTTGCTGGGCAGGGAAGGTACGGTGATGCATGAAGATGAGCCATCCGATCAGCAGCAGGGTTACTGTGGCTGCCATCATGGTCTGATCCGTGGTTTCACCAAAATAGGTGGCGGCAGCTCCGAGGATAGCCGCAAGGAACAGATCGCGTGCAATCCGGCGTTTCACTCGTGAGCCGGCACGCTCCTGGACAGAAACGAGAGCGCTGCGACCACAGGAGGTACACTCCTCCTCCCACAAGCAGGTATATTGTCCGCAGCGCTTGCAGACGTGCAGCTTTTCAAAAGCATATGTCGTTCGGTTAAAAGGTCTGATGGATACCACTTGTTTGGCACTCATGCTTAATCACGCTCACCATTCAGTATAGTGTATAGGGTACGGTCCGAATCCTCACGTGTTACGGGTTTACGGCCCTGGAAAAAGAGCGAGATCCCTTTTATAAGGACAAAAAGAAACAATATGGCGAGGCATCCGTATGTAACCATAATCGATTCCTTTCTAGGCATAGTCGTTATGCAGAATAGTGTAAATCCGAAACAGGGTTTCGTTATATTGCAGTTTGCTGGCAATAACTATATCATATTTCCATAGTTGGAATTAAAATGCCAGCAAAAGCGCCAAATGGGTCGATTTTTGTCAATCATTACAAAACTGTAACTCAAGATAGGGGTGCTTTTCAGAATATATTAGTAGACTGTTAAGATTTCCTTAAGGCTTGACGCCTATAATAAACTATTCCCATTTTAATCTCAAACGTGAAGGAGTACACCCAATGCTGCGGACACGCAAAATACGCTGGCTCAGCGGAACCCTGGTTCTGCTGACATTTCTAACGCTGCTGCTGCCTAAGGCGTTGCTGCCCCAAGCTGCAGCTGCTCAGGCACAGACGAGCGGGATCGACGCGGTGCTTGTAGCCGATGTAAGTAACTCGATGAATACAAGTGACCGAGACAAGATCAGCAATGAAGCCATGAAAATGTTTATTGATATGCTGCCGGTCCAGGGGGACAAGGTAGGGATTGTTGCTTATACCGATCAGGTAGAGCGGGAAAAAGCGCTGCTGGAGATTCAGTCCGATGCGGACAAGAGCAGCCTGAAAGAATTTATTGATCAGCTCGGCCGCGGGCCATACACTGATATCTCTGTCGGGGTAGCTGAAGCGGTGAATGTGCTGAATCACAGTGCAGATGCCTCGCACTCACCCATGATCGTACTGCTTGCAGACGGCAACAATGATTTTAACAAAACCAAAGGTCGCACCCAGGCGCAGTCTGATGCAGATCTGGCGAAGGCGGTCAAGGAAGCACAGGGTCAGGGCATTCCCGTATATACGATCGGACTGAACGCAAACGGTAAACTGAATAAGGGTGCGCTAGCCGATCTGGCCAGTCAGACGGGAGGCAAGTCATTCATCACCGATACGCCGGATGATCTGCCGCAGATATTGAGTGAGATATTTGCAGATCATGCCAAGCTGAATGTGGTGAAACTGCCTTCAATCACAGGGAACGGGAGTTATCAGGAAGTTACCGTGAACGTGCCGAATGACAGCGTGCTTGAAGCAAATATTTCGATTATGTCATCCAAGCAGGTGGAGATCGAATTGACCGATCCTTCGGGCAAAGCCGTGGATCTGAACTCGGATGCAGCCAAGCTCTCGACATCCAAAAGTTATTCACTGGTCAAGCTGCTCAAGCCTCAGGAAGGCGACTGGAAACTTCGGGTAAAAGGGGCTCCGAAAGACAGCATTGATATCAACCTGCTGTTCAACTACGATCTGCAGCTTGTTGTGGACCCAATTAAGACCAAGTCCTATACGAAGGGCGACAAGGTGGATCTGACGGCCAAGTTGGAAAATGGAGGTCAGCCACTCCAGGATAATGATCTGTATGCAGATATGAAGGCGACATTGGTCGTGACCGATCTGGATACGAACAAAAGTGAGGAGCAGCCGCTGGAGAACACGGGCAGCGGTTTTGCAGGTACCTTTGAAGTGCCGGACAATCATAACTATGAACTGGTAATTCGTGCGGAAGAAGACAGCTTCTACCGCGAAAGTGCGCCAATCACCATCAATGCAGGAGGTACGGCAGGCGCGGGAACGCAGCCAACCACTTCAGGTGGTGAGCAGGACAAGCCGTTTCCGTGGTTACCTGTTATTTTGGGAGTCCTAGCCTTGATTGTGGTTGCAGTTGGTGCATGGTTCCTGATGGGCTGGCTGAAACGCAAAAACCGCGGCTTTGTCGGTCAGATCATTGTCGAAATTCGGGATGAGAACACCGGAGACAAGTCCTATCCGCAATACAAAAAGCTGGCATCCTTCCGGGGCAGATTCCATCTGCACCAGCTGTTACAGCTGGATCCGGAATTGAAGGAAACCGAGAAATATATATTTACGCCCAGCAACGGGGATCGATTAATAATTCGCAACACCGCAGGCGGTACATTGGAGAAATCCGGACGTGCCGTTGATGCAAGCTCAGGCGTTGAACTGAAGAACGGTGACCGGCTGAGCATCCCGCTGCAACAGGCGGATAAGACGATTTTGATTGAGTATCTGGTATAAGAAGTTTCGAATGCCTAAGCAAGGCATGTGCGTTGAACAAAAGGGAGGACATGGAATGAAACCAATTGTCAGAGAACATATTCAGCAGCTGGATGTATCGCTAGGCGGAGGGATCGTCAGCGAAAAGATCAGGGTCGATACGATTGATAACCCAATCCTGATTATCGGTCTTGGAGGAACGGGGATTGATGCGCTGCTGCGTCTCAAATACCAGATTAACCGCCGCTTCAAGCTGCCTCAGGATCCGGTATCCAAGAAAAAAATGGACAAGCCGGACAACGTGGAATTTCTCGCGTTTGAAACCAACGAGCAGGATCGTGCGAAGAAGTACAAAGGCATCGGGCTTGATCCGATTAACGAATTCGTCCTGCTGTCCAATGCCGAGATTGGCGGACTGCTGCAGAACCGCAGTGTGCTTGAGCCATATATTACAGACTGGCTGTCACCGGAACTGAGCATCACGGACGGCATGAATGGAGCAGCAGGGGTACGCCAGGCTGGACGTTTGCTGCTGTTCACCAAAATCAATCAGGTCGTACAGGCGATCGACAAAAAGATTAAAACGTTATCCGTAGGCACCAACAAAAAACTGATGGTGTTCCTTCTGACCGGTTTGTCCGGCGGTACGGGCAGTGGCTGCTTCCTCGATATCTCCTATATCGTGCGCGGTATCATTGAACGAGATCACGGTTCTGCCGGGATCGACCGCGTCAACACGCTGGGGTACCTGTTTACGCCAGACGTGAATCTATCGAACAAAAGCTTGAGCGAACATACTCGCGAGTACATTCGCAAGAACGGTTATGCTGCGCTCAAAGAGCTGGATTACTGGATGAACGTGGACAGCCGCGGGGAGCGTTTCACGCAGAAATACGGCAATATTCTAAACGTCAATTCACCGCTGCCGCCGTTTAACCTGTGTCACCTAATTTCGGCAACGAATACGGAAGGCAAGCTGCTGGAGAACGCCTACGACTACTGCATGAACGTGACGGCCGAGAACATCACCAACTTTATGGCCAGCGAGGAGAAGCAGTCGGGCGAGGAATTCGCCATTCACGATTATATCAGCAACATCCGTACCAATATTGCACAGATGAACAAGGCCTATCCGGCCAACTATGATTACAACATTATTGGTGCCTCCTCGGCAGTACTGCCGATTGAAGAGATGACCACCTATCTGGCATACCGGATGTTTGACAAAATGAGCACCATGTTCTCCAAAGCGCCGAACCAGGAGGACACGGAGAAGTTCGCCCGCAAGCTGGGCATCGATCTCGAAAGTGTCGTGAAGTCCTTCGAATCCCGCGTGCCAGAGCCGCTGCCGGGTTATCAGAACAGCGAACGCCTGTCATACAGCAATGTCGTGAAATCACAGGTGGTGAACATGGACACCGAGCTGGAGCAGAACTTCCTGGCCCGTGCCCGCGAGGAATATATCAAGGCGAAGAAACAGCTGCCGGGTGAGATTGCAGGTCAATTTACCGAACAGATCCGGCGCATGTTTTTGCATCCCGAACAGGGTCCTTTCTACGTCTCCCGTCTGATCTACACGGAAAAAGGGTTCTGTATACTGAAGATGATCCAGTCGTATATCGAAACCCTGCGAGAGAATGCATTCCGGATTCCACGTGACATTGAGGCTGCGCAGGAGCAGTCCGAGGAGAAGCTGGGCGACGCGAAGAGTGCCTTTGTCTCCAAAGAGAAGAAAAAGAATGCTTATATTGAAGCTAAAATTCATGAATACTGGCTGCACGCCGACGTGGAACGCAACGATCAGATGATCGAGTTCTATGAGGATCTGTATGAACTGCTGAACCAGGAGAACAGCCGCATCTACAATGTGTTTACGGAAACGCTGAATGCACTCAGCTCGATCTTCTCCAAAAATGGGGATATTCTGACGCGTGGTGAGGAGCAGTCCGATCACAAAGGCAACAAAACCTACTATTGGAACGTTGTTAGTGTACCGGATATCGTCAATGTGGTGGATGGACTGCTGGACAAACGTGATACGGATGACCTGATCCGCGACTTCTCCCGTGAACTGCTCGAGAACTCGAATCAGTGGGTCAAGGAGAATGAGATTGACGTGGTCAGCTCCATTTCAGACTTCCTCACCGAGAAGTTCGGGGACCTCATTACCCGCTCCATGGAAGATTTCCTGGTGATTAAGTATGGGCAGGACGAGTCCGTCGAGAAATTCGTAGAGCGTCACATCGCAGGCAAGCTGGATGATGAGGCCGTTCCGGTGTTCAACCTGAGCAACAGCACAGGCAGTCTGCATTTCCCATCATGGGGATTCGTCTCTGTGCCGACACAGGCACCAGGCATTCTCAAAGGGATTCGCAACTATCAGAACAATGCGGTGGGCAAATCCCACTTTACCGTCAAGGAAAGCGAAGTCCGCAACCGGATTTTCTGGCTGAACACGCGCAACGGGGTGCCGCTGTTTGTGTATACGCCGCTTAAAGTCTATGAGGAAAGTTATGAACGCACCATTTTGGACAAGGAAGGCATCGGCCGCCATCTGGTACAGACGGAGAAAAACAACTGGACCTATCTGCCATCTCCGATTCCGGAAAAGTCCTGGGGCGATGTATACGAGAATGCCCGGGTGAAGCAGTATAACGCCCGCGTACGTACCGAATTCGAGCAAGCGATTGGATACAACATCATTACAGCCAAAACGATCGACGAAAATACGAGCAATCGTTATGCCGTCGTTACAACGGAACCGTTTGACCTTGCCGCGAAGCTGAATGCTTATGACATGCGTCTGACGTCGACGACTCCGAATCTGGGTGAGGTAAAACGCGCAGTTACGGAACTGAAACGTCTGCAATCCGAAGGGCTGCCGCGTGTAGGGGTTAAGGATATTTTCGGCAGTATTAATGAAGATATGGCCAAAGAAAACCTGGTACGTTCCCCGCAGCTTATCGCACGGGTACGTGAAGAACTCGCGAAGATGAATGCCATCTCGGCCAAAGTGGCTGAACTGGAAGGCATTCTGGCACAGTATCAGGATGAGGAACAGTGGTATGATCGCTTCATCGAAGCTCTGTATACAGATACCATTGTCAAAAAAGGCGCACTCTACGTCTACGACCGCGATCCGGAAGAAGATGCCTGGGAACCGTTCGCGAACCTGATGAAGAGCCGCAACTTTGCCGAGTATGAAGTGTTCGGCAACTTCCGCGGCCTGTCCGAGAAAGATCGCAGTACACTGCTGCGCAAAGCTTCCCGCCGGGATAACGAACTAACGGCTTCAGAGGACATCGCTCCACTGCTGGCCAAACTGGATGATCTGGCTGCCCTGTTCATGGAATCGCGCGACCGTCTCGAGTACGAACGCGTGGAGCTGGCGAACGGTGAAGACATCTATCAGTTCTACAGAACGATGTCGTCGAAGCTGAATGACATCCGCAGAAGGCTGAAGTAACATGGGTGCCGGGATGGAGTTCAAATTGAACAATACCCTGAAGCGGGATCTGGAGAAGTATGCAGCACAGTATGCGGCAGAGCAGGAGCGGCAAGGCAGCCTGGGTGATGGACGAAGCAGCATCCATTACCCGGCCCTGTTTCTGTTTGTAGGCGACCTGGCCGAACCGGCTATGGCTGCTGTGCGGGAGATCAATCAGTTGAAGTGGGATAACGGAGAAGGTGTGGTGTATCTCCAGATTGGAACAGAAGGCCGGAAGGAACAAGGTGAACGGGTGGATCGTGATTCATTGGAAGATGGTCAGGTGACCCGCCATACCTTGCCTCTATCCACCGCGCAAGCGGAGCGTCCTTCGAAGACCATGCGCAAGGATGTACACCGCAGCTTTCACGATTCGGAACAGGCGCTCTTCGGTCTGAATCGCACGTTACGCCGGGTGAGCAACCGGATTGCAGAATACGGCCGGTTATATTCATCGTTTGACCGGATTTACGTTACTGTCGTGACAAGGGCAGATGATCCGCTGAATGTGCTTCTGCCGGAATTGACCAAGCTTACCGAAACCATTTTGGCCCAATCATTCAAGTCGGTTCAGACGGATCTGCATGTGCTGGTCAGTGAGATGGAGCAGGTGGATTCCTTCGGATATGCAAGTGCAGCCGGACTCGCCTTTTTACGAGAACTGGATTATATGCAAGCACTGGACTACACGTTCAGCGGTAATCTGCTCGTAACGGAAGATGGGATTTCTATTCCCGTAGTGCACCCTTCTTCGCCTCTGTTTGATCTTGTCTATATCCTGTCTGACAAAAATGAGCGAGGAACCGGCGTGGCCGGGGGATGGATAGAGAATGCCGAGATTATCTGCAGGATCTGCTTGCTGAAGAACCGGAAACAGGATCCCGATGCGTTTGGTGCCGTTGCAAGCACAGGGGCCAATACCTACAATAATACGTCGTTCAAAAACAACATTCGTACCACCTCGGATCAGCATGGCTATGCCAGTGCGGGTTTTGCGGAGATTAGACGGCCCAACCAGCCGATCGCACTCGCGGTATTGTATCATCTATACCGCTATCTCCTGGATCGGATGCGGCAGGAACCGGAATGGAGCATGAAAGACAAGCTTGCTTTCTTTGGCCTGGATGCGGCATCCGTTGAGCGTAAGGTGGAAGGCCTCCTGCCTGAACAGGATCTGGTGGGCGGCATGAGCGGCATTATGACGCATAATGTCAGTTTCTCCGATCTAAAGCCGCTATCGCTGCGTGAAGCGGAGCGCGCGCTATTTGGCCAGGGAGCAGAGGCGTATTTCCGTGATAACATGGTACGTCCGGCCGAAGAACGTCTGCGTCAGCGCAGCAGCCAGGGTTCCCTGCTCCGTCAGGCAGAGCAGTCACGGACGGACTATCCGGAGATTGGCTATTTCCAATGGGCGTCATGGAGTGACAGCAGCCCCGGGAGCGTACGTGAGGCCTTGCTGGGACTCATTCGCGACAAATCGGTTAAGCTTGATTCGGCACGAGCCCTGCTGGAACAACGTCAGCAGGAGCAAGTAGAGGATCAGCCGTTCAAGCGGGCATTATTCCGGGACAAGCAGAATGTCCGGAATCTGATCGATTGTTTGCTGGAGAGAGTGTATGTACCCAAAGTCGAATTGTTACGTCTGGAAAATGAACTGCAGTTGTTCCGGATCTACGATTCGGACATGGAACAGCTTCATCGCTTCAGCCGCAATGTAACGACAGCACTGGAAGCGCTGGAACGCATGCTGCGTGAAACTGCAGAAGAACGTATCGCTGCCGCGGATGAATATATCGGACAGAATGTCATGGAGTATTACGGCAAGGTGACAGAAGCGCTGATAGCCGATTTGGAGGCCAAGCGCGGCCGCGATGTATGGTTCGAGGAGCGTTATATGGGAGACATTAACCAGCTTGCTGCCGAAGGCCATGAGCACCTGCTTCAACGTCTGATGGAGGTATGTCATACGTTGCTGCTCTCAGCAGAACCGCTAAGGCTGCCTTTTGAGGAAGAGCTGCTGCAGCGGGCGAATGTAACGATCACCTATGGGGATAAAAACGTATTGACCCGCGATGATCTGTTCCGCAGGTTGTATCGCACGCTGGAAGATCAGGCGGTTGTCCGGATACGGGTATTCGATTATACCCAGGAACATCGGTATGAAGAAAAGTATTTCTTTGGTGATCATCACAGTGCTTTCATGGATTATGCGGCGCATGCCGAGGAAACGTCCCGCATCTATAAGCTGGGCGTTGTGTACGAAGAACGCAGCAGCGGTGTGGAAAAGTTGAACCTGATGGGAGGGTTCCATCTGGAGGATCTGATGGTGTATCGCAACGGCAAGGTATATTACGACTCTTACACGGAGAACGGCTATGAGCTGCACCCCGCGGGCCTGGCTGATAAACTTTTACCTATGCGTTAGACCTACATGTCATGATCGACTCCGGTATTAATTCAGCCTATGATGGGCTGGTTTGGAAAGGATGCATGCAAACATGCAGCGAAAAATCAATCTTCTCCTGGTCCTATTCAGTCTGATTGGCGGAGCCGTGGGATTTGCGGCAGGAGAAATCATGCTGCATCAGTGGCTTGGGGAAATGCCTCGCCTGCTGCTGATGGGATTATATTTCGGCGTGCTGGCGCTGAGCGTAGGCCTGTTCTGTCTGCTTGCCGAGATGATCTCACCCAAGCTGAACGGGTCTTCCTGGAAGCTGAGATATCTTGGCTTGTCGTGGAAACTGCTCGTTCCGGCAACACTGGCGTTCCTGTTTGTCGTTGGACTGGTATTTCAACTGTTGTATCAGATCAATCCAGGCGGCGTGAAGCAGGTGAAGGACATCGTGCTGATGATCGACAACTCGGGCAGCATGTCGGAAACGGACCCGGATAATGGGCGTTTCGAGGCAGCCAAGACGTTAATCAATCAAATGGAAAGTGATAAGCAGGTAGCAGTCCTTACGTTTGATGATCAGCCGCAGCTGCTTCAGCCTTTTACCGCACTAGATAGTGAAGCGGCAAAAACAGAGGTGAACGGCAAGATCGATGGCATTGTCACAACGTCGGGTGGTACAAACTTTGATGCCGTGCTTCGGGAAGCCATGGAACAGGTTCAAGGCAAGCAGGACCCTAAACGAGGGACGGTAGCTATTTTACTATCGGATGGATTCAGTGAAGCAGATACTTCGGATATTTTATCCCAGTATGCGAATGAACAGATTGCCGTGAACACGGTTGGTCTCAGTCTGGTCGACCCGTCGGGTACCGACTTGCTGCGCAGCATTGCTCAGCAGACAGGCGGTTTGTACTATGATGTGCCGGATTCCGGCGGTCTCAACGTGGCATTTCAGCAAATTTACGATACGATTGATGAACGGACGCTGGTGACGGAACGTACGGGCATGATGGAACACAGCACCTATCTGGCCATCTTCCGCGTTGCCGCTATGCTGCTGATTGGCGCAGCATTGGGCGTATCGCTTGGGCTGGTGTTCGATAACCGCCATTTGGCAGTCAGCTTCGGCATTGGTGGAGCGGTGTCAGGCCTGCTTGCAGGGCTCTTGCTGGAATGGGGGCTGGACGGTTCTTCTGTAGGGAATGCCTTTGTGAGACTGGGTGCGATGCTCATACTATCAGCAGTACTCACTCTGTTCACTTGGATTATTCCAGTCAAGGAGAATACGCCGCGGAAGAACAAGGGTCGCCGTGAGGCAGGCAGGGGAACTCCGACCGCAGACGGATTCGGTCAGCGGGGGAGAGACACACGCAGCAAAGGATTTTAAACATCGGGAGGTTGGCGACACATGCGATATGCAGATGCGGACCCTTCGGTACCTCTGATTCGCAGACTTACACTTGCGGTGGATGATGGTGACTGTACTCTGCGCTGGCTCTGGCCCGAAGGTGTGGAAGCCGTGTACGTGGAGCGGTTGGAGCTTGAAATGGTCGAAGGCGGACAGAGCAGGGATCAGACAGTTCCTGGCAAGTTGAAACTATATACAAGAGAAGAATACAAGGCGAGTAACGGATATACGGACCGGATGACAGGGTTTGGTGCCATCCGGTACACGATACATGTTTGCCGAATGGAGGAAGACGGTCCGGTGCTGCTGCGTCAGCAGAATGACGAGAATATGGTCATCGCCAGTGCAGGCAAGGCGGATATCCGTTTCTCCATTCGGTACAAAAGCGGTTTTTTTCAAAAACGAAAAAGTGTAATCATGACTGTAACGGCTGAAGTACCCGTGCCTAAGGAAGCCCTTTGTTATGTACGCAAGCAGGGCGGAGTTCCACTTCATAAGGAAGATGGCACGGTGTATCCTTTTGTCAGTGATTTTGCTCCAGGAAGAAACGAGATGCCGCCCGTGGAAGTGGCCAAGGATGACTATGTGAGGCTGTTTTTCACGGACGGACCGAAATACGGAGCCGTTTACCGCCTAATATCAGATTAGATGAATGTGAGGCAGCTCGGGCTGCCTGAACAGGGAGGGGAGTGGCTATGAGCTTTTTTAGTCGGTTTTTGAAGAAACAACAGCCCGTAGAACGGCCGCTGTTTTACGATATTGTCTGTCCGTATTGTTTCAGTAAGTTTTCGCCTGAAGAAGTGGTGTTCCGGGCTGCGCATCACCGGGATGACGATGAGGATTATGCACTGGGGGAAGATGCGAAGCTCAATCGGTATCGCGAACGATTTGGGCTGGACACGGTATTCGATATGGAAGCCGTTCTGGCTCCGCATGATGTGCCTGAAGAACATCGCATTTATTCGGATAACATTGTGATGGGACTGAATGACCGGTATGGTGTCGTTACGCGGCGCCGGTTGTGCCCGCATTGTCATAATGAGCTGCCGGTAACGGCAGGTAAGGCGCCAAGCAATATCATTTCCATTATTGGGGCATCTCAGGTGGGAAAATCGGTGTATATGACTTCGCTGATTCATACCCTCCAGCATTATACGGCTGACCATTTTGATGCGGCGTGCATGCCGCTGAATGCGGAGATTAGCCGCAGGTTCCGCGCAGATTACGAAGAACCGCTGTTCGAGCGCGGAGATCTGCTGGATTCCACGCAGAAGGAGAAGCTGCAGGAGCCGTTTATTTTTCAATTCGTATTTAAGGATGAAGATAAGGCACCGCTGACACTGGTCTTTTTTGATGTGGCGGGTGAAGGTATGGTGGAGCAGGATTATCTGGGTCTGCATGGTCAGCATATTAAGAACTCAGCTGGCATTCTGTTTATGGTGGATCCGCTCCAGATTCGGTCCATTCGGGACAAGATCCGCATTAACCTTGGCAACGAGCCGGGCGAGTGGACGCCGCGCTATGATGAACCACGCGATGTTGTGCTGACCCTGTTCGGTGATTTTATCGCTTATCAGGATAAAGCCAAGACGGATATTCCTACAGCCGTTGTACTTACCAAAAGCGACATGCTGCATTCCCTCAAGGATGAAGAGGGGGATTATATCAAATCCAACAGCAATGTATTCCGCAATATGGTACACCGCGACTGGTTTGATCTGACCGAATTTGAGAATATCGACGGGGAGATTCGGCGCTTTATCGAGAAGGTGGATCGTCCGTTCAAGGGCACGATGGATGTGTACTTCAAGGATACGGCCTATTTCGCGGTATCTGCGCTGGGCAGCAATCCGGTGGATATGAAGCTGCAGGGCGTTGTGAGTCCCATTCGTGTGGACGAGCCGTTTCTGTGGCTGCTGTACAAGCTGAAGTACATTGAGGGGAGAGTGGGATGATGCGTTCTTCCATGACCCCGCCCATTGAACAGCAGATGTACACAAGAGAGCGGCGCGGGGTGTTTCGCACGACGGAGGGGTTCGATACAGTTGCGGCATCGCCGGGACTGGACCCTTCTTTTATCAAAAAAATACTTCATCCCTACTGCGTCTATGACGCGCCAGCGGAGTTATCAGGCCGCAGTGAGAAGGACCAGGCGAAATTCCCACCATCCATTCATCTGATTCATCTGGAAAGCGGGGAGACCATCCTTGGTCAAAATGTGTACCAGTCTGCTGATTTTACCGGGCTGCGCAGCGCCTTTTTTGCACACAACTATGTCCTGTCTCCGGAACGATCCGAGGAACAGATGAAGCAGGGAAATTGGCTGGATGCCGTGTTCGCCACGTCATATGACATCGAACAAGGCACGGTATTGCCGGCCCTGACGGAATTGCCGGGTGCACCACTGAATGGCCGAGAGGCTGCCACTGGAGCAGGAGCAGGCACGAGTGTCCGTTCTGTAGCGCCAGCTGATATGCTGGCTGCACTGAAAATGAACGAGACGCTCTTCAAACGCCTGCTCTACGCCGTCATGCAGGCTGTAGCGACCCGGCGGAAGGTATACATTGCACTCGACCTGCCTGCCGAGGAGATCTCTGCCGGAGCCAAGGAACTGCTTCGCCTCCTCTATGCAGCGCTGCCTTATGCGTTCAGGCGGCAGCTTGGCTTCATGACATTTGCCAAGGAGCCACAGGCCAAAAAGGGAGTCCATCTTCAGTTTGTAGAGCGGGGTACGCTCCGTCCCAAAGATCGAAATACGGAAAAGGACTTCACCTTCGACTTGGCTACGGGCAGGGTTTCCCATGCGGATGTGTCGGTTGCCCAGCTTCCCTATGCGGAGTTTGCCTGGTCGCTTTTGCAGGATCCGATTGCGGCAGATGCCTTTTATACCTTTGCAGACGAGATGCTGTCCGGCACAGAACCGGGGCGGGAGCTTTCCATCCAGGCATATGGGGAACTGTCCATGTTTTATCGTCTTGAGCAAGGGATGGAAGAACTCTACTTGAATGATAAGGGCGGGGTCCTGAGCGGGCTGCTGACCTATCTGAAACCCGAAGGTGGCGTACAGCGACGTTCCCGCTTGAATGAACTGTTTCTCACTCTGCTCAGCCGGGAACTGGACAGCGTCAAAAGAGAGAACGTACCTGAAGAGGCGGTCGCCTCACGCATCGCGGAATATTTCCGCGTCGCTGCGCCTGTCGTCCAATCCCGCATCGTGGATTATTTCATCTATGCGTTGAACAATGCCAGGTCTCAGAAGCGGATGAGGGCCGTACAGGAATTGTATAATCTGCTGGATCGAGATTCCGGGCTGAGTCGTGCCTTCTTTGATAAGGTTCTGGCCAATGAATCACTGACAGAACTGCTGTTTGAACCTTATCTGGACAATCAGCTGAAACGCACCGAGACCGCTTCAGATGTTATAAGTGTGATCGAACGCTGGGTAACTACGCATACGTCCGCGGTGCACAACAGCTTCCTGCTCGAACGGACAGCGACGGAGCTGCGTGAACGATTATGTTCTGCGCCGAATCCAGTCCATGCTGCGAGTGAAGCACTCAAGCGTGTGAGTGTGCTGGACCGGGTTTCATCTGACATGCTCGTGGGCGAGGGAATTAAGGCCCGAATTGGACAGTCTCAGACGGTAACCCGATCCAGCCCTTCAAGTGGAGCTAAGTCAGCGGGACTATCCACATATCAGGAAGAACTGACACGTCTGGCCGACAAGCTGGCTTATGTCATCAACCTGTTTTTGATTCAGGATCTTGATCTGGAACGGGTGAATCGTGAGCAGCTACTCAGCATTGATATTTTGCTGCATGACAGCGAGGTACGTGATTGGGCGGCGCGTCAGGGGCAGGATGTAACGGCTCGTACAAACATGATGCTGGCAGCCAGAGCATGGCTGAGCGGCGAAGACCGTGAAGAAGAGGTGCTTGAATCACTTAGTCATGCGGAACGGAATGAACTTCAGCGTTGGGTCCGCAGATGGCTCGCAGGGGAACTGCGGGATCAACCGGGGACACCTGCATATGAGGCACTGCCGCTGGCTTTCTACCGGGGAGGAAACGGCAGCAAGCTGGACTATGCAGGGCTGATTGAGTTTGTCCGCAGCAGCGCTGACGGGAAAGAAGTATTGTATTCATTTTTCGAATGGTCGGGGAACCAAAGGTTGTTCATGCGGAGTTCCCAAGCGAGCAAAGCGTATTCAGATGCCATTGTAGCCTATTTCAAAGATCATGACCGTGAAGCCTTTAAGTCCAAGTCGGCATTCAAGCCATATTATACGAGAGCGAGTAGAACGATGAAGCCGGTTTATGACCGGGCCAAGAACGAACTCTCATCACCGCTTGTGCGCATGCTGACAGGCAAAAGGAAAAATCTTTTTCTAGGATCGGTTATCGTCATTCTGCTCCTGGGTATTACTGTGGTTACGTATGCCCTGACAGTGAATAAAACGGAAGCACCAGAAGCGGCACCGCCATCGACACAGGAGCCCGTGGTTCCAGCAGAGCCCGAGGTGCAGTTAGCTGAGCAGATTGCTTATGTCATAGCGGCAACCGAGGTGGATGGCACGAAGACCGAAGCACAATTGGTGATCCGTTTCAGGAATGAAGCGGACAGCAATGCGTTACTGCCTGGCCCGCTTGAATTAACCTTGCAGGATGGCACGACGCTAGAGATGGATGGCACATCGGACTGGGAGAGTTTTAACCGGAATGAGGACCCGGATACGGCAGGATCAGCAGAAGATACAACCTCTACGGAGGAAGCCGATGGGGAACCGTCCACCGGATCGGTGAATGACGATCTGCAGGGTGAGGAGTCCGTTCAGGGGACAGAATCGAGTACGGCAGATGACTCTGCTGAAGATTCAGCGGCAGGCACTGAGGCGAGTGGAGCTTCCGGCTCTGCGCAAGGGGATGAAGACCCCGAGGGGGGGACAGGTACCCCATCATCCGATTCCTCTGTCAACTCAGGGGGATCAGGCTCGTCTTCTTCAACAGCATTGACGGCTGCTGAGGCGGATCGTCTGTATCCTTACGGTCAGCAAGTGCCGCTGCCTGATGAGGTTATTCCGGAAGATATCGTAAGTGTCCAGAGCGGCACAATGGTTATCCAATTGGTGCCAGAGCCTAAGCTGTAGGACCGTTATGATTTGTTTTTAACCAAAATGAAATCATTGCAGGATGACCTTCGATTATAAATCGGGGTCATCTTTTTTTTGACTTTTCCTGCTCCCAATCCTTTAAGGACGATCTTATTTGATGAGATGATACAAATCATGCAACTTTCCGGTTTCCTGAGGTGTCTGACAATAGAGGGGCCAATTCCAAAACCAAAACCGAAGGAAAGCAGGGGACCATAATGCGTTCATATTTTATATTGATGATGTGCATTGTACTCTTTGGTTGTTCGAATGATGCAAGCAGGGATGCTCAGCCAGATCACATTCAGTTAGAAGATGGGGGCTCAGTGACCGCAACGAAACAAGTTGGGGAATACCTGCTTCGATTGGTCGTTCAACCGGCAGGTGAGAACACGTATATGTTTCACTCAGGGATGAAGTATATGGGGAGGGATACGAGCCATACGATTGCTCACTCCAAACAAGTGTTTATGGTGGATATACAGGCAAACGGGGAGTCGATTTTACCTCCAAGAACAACAACGAATATAGGTCTCACAACGGAATTGACGAATGAGGATTGGTACACGGAACCGTATGAAATAACACTGACTCAAGCACAGCTCGAAAAGATGGATGGATCAGAAGCCAACATTGTGCTGCATGCCTATTTTGAGGGCGGACAGTCAGGTTATGAGGACGAGAAGAAGATGATTCTAAGTGCTTCCCAAGCTCTGATGCAGAAAGAAGAGTAGATTCTTTCTTAAGTTCACAAATCAGACACAAAATCTGGATTCATCATTCTTGGACAATCCCCAACAGGGACCAACTGCACGTATACGTTGAGAAAAGCTCTCATATAAATGAGATGAATTCCGATCGGAAAGTCCTCTAAACTGCTATATAATCGCTCCAAACAAGCAAGAAGTTTGGTATTTCTTATTGACAAATGATAATGATTATCAGTATCTTTGTTATAGAAGATTTGTTGCGCCGGAAATACGCTGAACATATAAATTCGTTTTCGTTATCGATAGCCGGAATACATAACCGGGATAAATGAGAGAGGGATGATCGCATGTTTCGTCTGGAGACGTCCAAGCTGGATATCGCTTATGAGGAAAGACTGATTGTTGAAGATCTGAATATTCAAATTCCCCAAGGAAAAATTACAGCGCTTGTTGGAGCCAATGGTTCAGGTAAATCAACCATCCTGAAGACGATGGCACGGATCATGAATCCAAAAGCAGGTAGTGTTTTGCTCGACGGGAAGTCCATTCATAAGCAATCCACCCGTGAAGTAGCCAAGCAGCTTGCGATTTTGCCGCAGAATCCTACGGCTCCAGAGGGGCTGACAGTAACGGAACTGGTATCCTACGGAAGATTCCCTTATCAAAAAGGATTCGGCTCCATGCGTGCTGAAGACAAACGCATGATTGAGTGGGCCATCGAAGTAACGGGCATGACGGAGTTCCACGACCGCCCAATTGATCAATTGTCAGGCGGACAGCGTCAACGTGCCTGGATTGCCATGGCTCTCGCACAAGAAACAGATATTTTGTTCCTGGACGAGCCGACAACGTTCCTCGACATGGCTCACCAGCTTGAAGTTCTGCAATTACTGGAGATGCTGAACGCGACGGCAAACCGCACCATCGTTATGGTTGTGCATGACCTGAATCATGCTTCCCGCTATGCCCATCACATGATCGGCATTAAAAAGGGTAAAGCGATCGCTACAGGCTCGCCTGTAGAAGTCATGAACTGTGACGTGCTCCGTGAAGTGTTCAACATTGAGGCCGATATCGTGATTGATCCACGTTCGGGTGTGCCGCTCTGCCTGCCATACGCTCTAGCCGGTGAACGCCAACAAACGGCAGCGCCAGAACAGATGGTGATGAACGGAGCCATGATGAATGCCGCTGGACGCTCCGAACAACGTGTTCGTACTGCAACAGGAAGTTAATACATTGGACCATTTGTGGTCTTGAATTATAGAAGAAGCCGCTTTGCATTGATGCAGGCGGCTCATTCGCATTCATGGGAGGTATGCTGAGATGGGAGCAATCAATTATACCTGGCTACAGCAATACGGAAGAATCACAACTATACCGGGCGGTGAATCAGTCTGGGAGATTCACATGGCCGAGCTTAAGCATCCGGATAAGGCGAGAGAGCTGCTGGATGTATATAACAAGCATCTTCAGGCAGATACAGTCCGAACTGCAGCAGTGTATTTCATGCATTCGGTTCGTGGGTTGATGCTGGGGATTCATTACATGACGGCACTTTGTGATACGTGGCTGGATCTGTCACTGGAGAACATGAAGCTGCAGCTCGAAGTGCAGGATGGCCGTCCAGCCTTCCGTTTTCAACTCATGGATGGAACAGAACATCCTCACCCTGCACCATTGAATCCTCCAGATGTGGCCAAATCTTCTTGGCGCAAGGATATCCTAACCTCATACTACACGGAGCAGCTTCGTCCCTTAATCGAAGGGCTTGCCTCTGCCGGAGAAGTGAGCCTTGGTCAGATGTGGTCACAGCTTGCCTCCATGCTCCGCTGGTATAAGACGACAGCATTGCAAATGAATATTGAAGAAGTTGAGCGCCAAGCGGTGATTGAAGGCTATGAGCATGTGATTGCTCTGCCTGCCAGTCTGCTGGGATTGAAGAAGAATCTGTTATCTTTCAAGCCGATAGAGATTGATAATCCTCATCAACCGGGAGAGACCATGCTGATGAAGCCGGTATGCTGCCTGCATCACCAGGTGTACGGAGGCCAAAATTACTGTTACAGCTGTCCCAAACTCAGTAAGGCCGAGCGGCAGAAACGTTATGATGACATTCGGGCAGCTAAGTCCGGATAACATGCAAAAGGACCTGAGGATGAACTTGGTAATTGGTTAGCACAGGTTTATAATATGGAGACAGGCGCTGTATTACGTTGTGAAGTTGCAAGGTAATGAAATGACAGCTGTCCAAAAACCAAAATCGATCATGGGAGGAATCAGTCATGTCCGTATATTCGTATCAGGCTGTAACGCCAGCCAATCAGGAAGTATCACTGGATCTGTACCAAGGTAAAGTACTTGTCATCGCCAATACGGCCAGCAAATGTGGATTGACTCCGCAATATGGAGAGCTGCAGAAGCTGTATGATCGTTACCGCGATCAGGGCCTGGTTGTACTGGGTTTCCCTTGTAATCAGTTTGGAGGACAGGAGCCGGGTACAAGCGAGGAAGCCGAATCCTTCTGTCAAGTAAACTATGGTGTTAACTTCCCTGTATTCGCCAAAGTGGACGTGAACGGTGAGGATGCGCATCCATTGTTCCAGTATCTTCGCGAGCAGCAGCCAGGGGCAGCTGAGGACGACACGATTCAGTGGAATTTCACCAAATTCCTGGTTAATCGTGAAGGTGAAGTGGTGGGACGTTTTGAACCCAAAGAGTCTCCTGAAGCCATGACTGCAGAGATTGAGAAGCTGCTGGGATAAAGAAATAGAACAGATCAAGCCTGCCTCCATTGTTGGAGGACAGGCTTTTTTAATGCTTATTTTTTTAACTAGGAGGTTTTACGGCAGCGGTTTGCTTAAATTGTAATATCCCTGATCCGAGGCAAGCTGCAGGAGATTACGGGCATAGTTTCCTGCCCAGGAATAGCCGTTCCGCCTCTCTTCGCTGATGTCCATAATATCCATATACTTCTTGCCATCGCGGTCTGCGTAGAAGGGGACATCTTCATCTACATTGTAGAAACGGTGCCAGATCACACTGGACGGGTCAGGCTCGAAATACACGGGACCCTGACGATTATATTTGGTTCCATCCTCTCGGACCTGATCAAACCAGCGGAGGGCGCTCTTGGCTGCTCGTTCAATCTCGGGTGTCTGTGGCCTGGACATGAGGAAAGCCGTGATGGCTACGGATTCGGACCCTGATTTGGAGGGCAGTTCATAGGCTCTGCCGGATACAGGCGCATAGGTTACTGGGTCATGCTGGGCACCCCAAACTGTAGGCAAGCCGCCGTTTTTAATTTGAGCTTTCAGTGTGTACGCAATCCCTTGATCCAGGGCTGCCGTCAGTTTCGACCGTGTATCCTCACTTAAAATATCGTTGTTAAAGCCTTTACGCTTCTCAATGATATCATCCAAGAGCACCATGGTTCGAACCATGGCATTGTCATTATACGTAACGCTGTCGGAGTAATTGCTCCGCTGTGGATAGACCTGAGGCCATCCGCCTGATGGATATTGGGAGACCAGGATAAAATCCACCGCTTTACGGACACTGTCCCGGAAGAGGGGGTTACCCGTTTTTTCATACATATCAGCCAGGAAGCGGATCTCTGTTGTGGTTGCATCATTATCAAACGTACCGAGTTCTACGCCTTTGGGGTCCTTCCATTCCGAACGCGGCGTTACCCCGTCCCATGAAGACTTGTACTTCTCCTCCATGGCTTTGAAGAATCCGCCATGCGGCAGCTGCCAGGATACAATGTTCAGCGCATATGCGGTGTCCTTGGTTAGGTCGCCCGTAGAGAAAACGCTGTAATCCCTGAACTTATTCAGCAGTGAAGATACATCAACTCCTGTGGAGTTTTTGGAGGATAGCACTTCGGTTTTAATGGTGACGGGCGGGGAATCGGCAAAAGCAACCACGGGTCTGGCTATGTCTGCAGTCAACATGGCGATAATCGCAGTGACAGGAACAAGACTTAATGAAACAGAGACTGAACGTTTCTTCAAATGAACGCCTCCCAACAGAAATTGGTAGTGTATACATATAAAATCCAAATAAAGGTTCAAAACTATTGTAAGCGCTTTCCAATATAAAAATCAACCGTAAGCTATAAATTTTATATTTGTTTTAACTCAGAGATCGACCGCCAGTCTAATATCCAGCGATCATGAAGGCCTGTTTTCTCCAAAAGTTTTCGATAGCATAAACAGGTACGGGTCAGGGGACAATAGGTCTTAGAGGTAGGAGCAACGGGTCGTCCGCAGGGGCGATATCATATTTTTTAATTATTTTTAAGAAAACACTTGTAATGTGAAAAAGATCACATTATAATGAGTGCATGAAGTGAAATAAATCACAAAGACATTGAGTTAGTAGTGAATATTTTCACAAAAACGTTTAGTTTGATTAGTGAATATATTCACAAGTAAGTTGAACCATAATCGCTTTAAATTTTTATGGAATCAAGCGCAACAAACTGATAAATGAAGCACGGTTTATATTTTATAACTCCAAGGGGGACCTTTATTATGAAAATCGCAGTTATCGGATGTACACATGCAGGAACCGCAGCCATCGTGAATACCGCCAAATTGTATCCGGACGCTACCATCACAGTTTATGAGCGGAATGACAACATTTCCTTCCTGTCTTGCGGTATTGCCCTTTATGTCGGTGGGGTCGTGAAGGATCCGGATGGATTGTTCTACTCTTCGCCAAACCAGCTGGCTGAGCTGGGCGTAGTCACCAAGATGCTGCATGAGGTTACGGCAGTGGATGCGGCAAATCATAAACTTCAGGCTAAAAACCTGAAAACGGGGGAAGAATTCGAAGACACGTTCGACAAGCTCATTGTGACGACAGGATCATGGCCGGTAGTTCCTAAACTTGAGGGAATCGAGATGGAGAACATCTTGCTTTGCAAGAACTACAACCACTCCAATACCATCATCGAAAAAGCCAAAGACGCTAAACGCGTTACCGTTGTTGGAGCAGGGTATATCGGTGTTGAGCTGGTTGAAGCGTTCCAAATGAACGGCAAGGAAGTCACCTTGATCGATAGTGTGGATCGGATTCTCAATAAATATCTGGACCCTGAGTTTACAGATGCCATTGAGGACACACTGACTGGACGCGGGATCAAGCTCGCACTGGGTCAAACCGTACAGAAGTTCACCGGAGAGAATGGCAAAGTAACGAAGGTGATTACGTCCAAAGGTGAATTTGAGACGGACCTCGTGATCCTGTGTATCGGTTTCCGTCCAAATACTGAATTGCTCAAAGGCCAGGTGGATATGCTGCCGAACGGTGCAATTATTGTGGATAAATATATGCAAACGAGCCAAAAAGACGTGTTCGCTGCTGGTGACAGCTGTGCCATTCACTATAATCCAACAGGCAAGGCATCTTACATTCCACTCGCGACCAATGCCGTAAGAATGGGTACACTGGTAGCTCGTAACCTGGTTCGTCCTACGACCCCTTACATGGGTACGCAGGGTACATCGGGAATTAAAATTTACGACCAGAATATTGCGGGTACGGGCCTGACGGAAACATCGGCTGCAGATGACGGTCTGGTGGTGGAAGCTGTGACGCTGGAAGATGCTTATCGTCCAGAGTTCATGCCGACGGCGGAGAAATTGCTGCTCAAAGTCATTTACGAACAGGCCACACGGCGAATTGTCGGGGCACAAGTGATGTCCAAGGTGGATCTAACGCAGTCGATCAATACGATCTCGGTTTGTATCCAGAACAACATGACTGTAGATGAGCTCGCCTTCATCGACTTCTTCTTCCAACCGCATTACAACAAACCGTGGAACTTCCTGAACTCGGCTGGCCTTCAGGCTCTGCCTCCAGTGGATGTGAAAGTGAAAGCACCAGCGATGGTTTAAATAATGAATCCGAGAACTGCCGCAGAAATGCGGCAGTTTTTTTATATAATTTGATGTAGTTGGTTCTGGGAATTGGTGCTATATTAACAACAGTTTAGAGGTCATACCGCAATAGATATGAACATGAAGGAGAGGTTCACAACATGCTTACAACTACAGTATCCGAGCTCAAAGTTCTGCTACAATCCGTACCTCGCTCGTTTCTTGCATTGAATCCAAATGATCTTGTGCAGCCACGCATGGAAGGAAAATGGTCCCGTCTTCAGATTCTTGGACATTTATGCGATTCGGCTCTTCATAATGTAAGCAGGTTTGTCCAAATGCAGCATCAGACCGAACCATTGTCTATAACGCCCTATCATCAAGACCTATGGGTAGAGAGCCAACAGTACATCAGCGCACCAAGTGAAGAGGTGTTAAGTCTCTGGATCAGTCTGAATCAGTCCATCATTCGTGTTCTATCCAGCATGCCGGAGACAGGGGAATCACCAACGTGCATTCTACCTGATGGAAGTGTGGTTACGATGGAATGGCTGGCACAAGATTACGTCCAGCATCTGAAGCACCATTTGCAGCAAATTTTTGGTGAACATCATAACCTGGGAACAGAATAAGTAACCAACCAGCTGCACTCAAGCAAGAGAGCACGGAAGCTGGAAAAAGGGGACTTTTAGGACTTTGTGATAAAAGTAACAAACCTGCCGAGCCCTTCGCGATACAATGAACATATCAACGATGTAAGCTGATTTCGTTCATCAACAGTGAAGGAGAGGATGGCATGGCGGCTAAAACACCTCTTGAGGTTGCACAATATACGGTGAACACAGGGATGAAGAAAGGACAGAATCAGACGTCTTCTGTGCTTGTTCTCAGTTTTCTGGCAGGGGCATTTATTGCGCTTGGGTTTCTGCTGGATATTCGCGTGATTGCTTCCGCACCGGCAGAATGGGGCAGCTTGGTCAACCTGATCGGCGCAGCGGTGTTCCCCGTAGGCTTGATCATGGTATTGATCGGTGGGGGAGAACTGCTGACAGGCAATATGATGGCAGTACCACTCGCCACGCTGGCCCGTAAATTGTCCGTAGGCAGCATGCTGAAAAATCTTACTTTGGTTACGATCGGCAACTTCTTGGGTGCACTGTTCGTGGCATATGCATTTGGGCATGTGCTTGGTCTCACAGGAGAAGGGGTGTATCTGACCAAGGTTGTGGATATGGCAGGACACAAGCTGCATGACGGCTTTCTACAGGCGTTTATATCCGGAATCGGATGTAACTGGCTGGTAGCCTTGGCAGTGTGGTTGTCTTACGCTTCGGATACGATGAGTGGCAAGGTACTCGGCATCTGGTTTCCGACAATGGCCTTTGTCGCCATTGGATTCCAGCACGTGGTTGCCAATATGTTTCTTATTCCGGCTGCCATCTTCGAAGGACATTACTCATGGGGGCAGTACATTATGAACTTTATCCCGGTATGGCTCGGTAATCTGACGGGAGGCGCATTGTTCGTTGCGGCTGCCTACTGGATGGTGTACCTGCGCAAGACCGAACCCGAAGTCAAAGCGGTTGTCCAGACGGTAGAGCCGGAAGCCAGACCGATGTGGAGCAAACAGGCATAATTGCATCATCTCGACTGAATATATATAGTAGCGATCTCATATCGTTCCGAAACTACGGTGTACGTTTTGCCGTGGGTGGCGAGCAGGGGATCGCTTTTTGAATATGCAGATAAAATAAATTCGCCATGACAAGGTTCGGGGGAACGAAACCTGTCCATGGCGAATTTCGGGAGTGGTCCATGATATGGCATGAGGAGGAAGTGGGGAAACACTAACCTAATGCCTTGTTTTTAATTTACCCCTGAATTTAGGAGATGAATCATGGGGCCAAAACTTTTTTTAGAATAAAAGCATCAAGCCTGAAGCTCGGAGAACATGACTGTTCTCTTTACGTCATTACCTCCAAAATTATATGATGTAAGGATAGTTTTAGATGGGGAGGACTTGTACATATGATCGATCAGGAGAATGGCGTGTTCCCGGCGGTTTGCCCGCTTGACTGCCCGGATACTTGCGGCCTGCTGCTTCATAAAGAGAACGGTAAAATCGTGAAGGTGGCGGGTAATCCTGACCATCCGATTACGAAAGGTGCCATCTGCAACAAAGTCAGGAACATGGCAGAGCGGGTATATCATCCCGAGCGGCTGCAATATCCGATGCGACGTATCGGTGCAAAAGGTGAGGGCAAGTTCGAGCGCATAAGCTGGGATGAAGCCATAAATGAGATTACGGGAAAATTCAAATCAATATCCGAGATGTACGGCTCCGAGAGCATCCTGCCATACAGCTTTTACGGCAACATGGGTATCCTTGGGGTAGATGGCATGGATCGTCGTTTCTTCAATGCGCTTGGTGCAAGTATGCTGGAGCAAACGATCTGCAATGCGGCCGGGAATACCGGATGGAAATATACGATGGGCGCCAATCGGGGAACCCTGCCCGAAGATACCGAGCATTCGGACCTTATTTTGGTCTGGGGAGGCAACATTGTCAGTACCAACATGCATCAGGTTGTCCTGGCTGAGAAGGCCCGCAAAAAGGGTGCCCAGATTGTCGTCATTGATGTTCACCGGAATCGTACAGCACAATGGGGAGACTGGTTTATTCCGCTCTACCCGGGTACAGACAGCGCACTCGCGCTGGGATTAATGAATGTACTGTTTGATCGGGGCTTGACGGACGAAGCCTTTATGCAAAAGTATACTGTGGGCCATGAAGCACTGCGTGATCATGTCCGTGACTACACCCCTGAGCGCGTTGCGCGCATTACGGGTGTACCGGAGGCAGATATCGTGAAGCTGGCTGAGCTATACGGAAAAGCACAGGCCGCACATATTCACATCGGCAACGGCCTCCAGCATCATGACAACGGAGGCATGAATGTGCGTAGCATAGCGTGTCTACCTGCCATCACGGGACAATGGCTGAAGCGAGGCGGTGGGGCCGTGCGCACCAACAGCTATGCGAGCACCAATAGCGACGCGCTGGAGCGTCCGAAGCTTCGCAGTAATCCGGAAGCACGGGTTGTAAACATGAACCGGATTGGCGAAGCATTGCTGGAAGCAGAGCAGCCGATTCGTGCATTGATGGTCTATTGCAGCAATCCGCTTGTGGTGGCGCCGGATACTGAGCGGGTGGAGCGAGGCTTTGCACGGGAAGATTTGTTTACCGTTGTGCATGACCTGTTCCTGACGGATACGGCAAAATATGCAGACATTGTGCTGCCGGCCAAGTCTTCGTTCGAAACGACAGATCTGTATACGTCCTACTGGCATCAGTATGTACAGCTGCAAGAACCGGTCATTGCCCCGATTGGCGAGAGCAAGAGCAATGTGGAACTGTTTTCGCTGCTGGGGCAGGCCATGGGATATGATCCTGAGATTTTCGGTGAAACGCCGGAACAGATGATTGCGGACGCCTTGGCGGATACAGGCAATCCTTATATGAACGGAGTGACGCTGGAGGCTCTTCAGGAGCACCGTTTTGTGAAACTGGACATGTCATCACATGATTCGTTCCTGGAACAGCTGCCTACACCATCCGGGAAGATCGAGCTGTATTCCGAAACGATGGCAGAGAGAGGCCTTCCGCCACTACCAACATACCGTGCTCTGGTTGAAGGGTATGACGGAGAGCATCCAGCTGGACCTGATGACGCGCATCCGCTTATGTTCCTGTCGCCACCGAATCACAACTTCCTGAATTCTTCCTTTGCCAATACGGAGAAGCATCAACGTATGGAGAAGATGCCCATGCTGCAGATTCATCCGGAGGATGCAGCTCACAGAAACATTGAAGATGGCGATGCCGTGCTCGTATGGAATGACCGGGGGCGGATCGAACTTACTGCCAAGGTGAGCGAATCCATGCTGCCGGGTACGGTGATCAGCCAAGGCCTGTGGTGGGACGGAAGCGGACGGAAACAGCGGGTGAATTCACTCACATCGGGTCGGCTGTCGGACATGGGCAATGGGGCAACGTTCTTCTCCGCCACTGTCGAAGTGAAGCGTCAATGAGTGTGCTTGCAGATTGGAGCTTTTCAGGTAAGATGAACAAGGGATAAACCTTGAAGCAAATGTAAAAGGCAATGTTAAATATACGAATGGCCTCCGCTCAGGTAGTTTAAGCCGCCTTGAGTGGAGGTTTGTTTTGCTCGTTTATGGTATTAAGGAGAATGAATGAAGATGATGAGATGGTTGGATGCATATCCAAAAGAAGTCAAAGTATTTTTGCTGGCAAGTCTGGTTAACGCTACAGGTAGTGCCCTGATGTGGCCGCTGACCACGATGTATGTATTTGATGAACTCGGACGGACGATGGCTAACGCGGGATTCGTCATTCTGATCCAGTCGCTCGGTGGCATTTTCGGCCAACTGCTCGGTGGTGCATTATATCATAGAGTCGGCGTGAAGAAGCTGATCATTGGTTCGCTTGCCCTCAATGCACTTGGGCTGTTTGCCCTTCCCTGGATTAGTGCGTATTGGGTCGTATTTATCTGTGCCATGGGCTGGATCGGCTTGTTTAGTTCGTTGTCACTGCCTGCCATTCAGGCCTTTATTGGCTTTCGGTTTGCAGAGCGGCGGGGAGAGCTGTTCAATATTATTTATGTAGCGAACAATATCGGTGTAGCGATTGGGACGGCGCTCAGCGGTTTCTTGGCTGACTTTTCCTATCACCTCAGCTTTGTATTAAACGGAGTGACCTCTGCCGGGTTTGCAGTCTTCTTCTGGTACTATCTGTCGCGGGTGGATCCCGATCAGGGAGAAGTACATCTGACGAAACGCAAAACGGTCCAGAATGGGCCCGGGATCTGGGCGTTGCTCGGCAACACCAGGTTATACCTATTTATGAGCCTGGGGGTATTGTTCATCCTGTTTGGCAATTCGATCTGGAACACAGGCGTATCGCCGCATATCATCTCCGAAGGTATGGAAAAGCGAATGTACGGCCTGCTCTGGACACTTAACGGGGTTCTGATCTTCGTGGGCCAGCCGTTCACGAGCTGGGTTAAACGCACCATGGCCCGTACCTCCACTGCACAGATGGCAGCAAGTGCAATATTTTATGGATTGGCTTATATCGTCATGATTACCATGTACAGCTATCCGGGGATGGTACTTGCGATGGTGCTGGCGACCTTTGGAGAGATGCTGATCTCACCTGCCACCCCTGCCTTCATATCCGATCATGCAGGCAGAGCTGCGCCATTTTACATTGGAGTATCCGGCGGCATTGGATCGATTGGTCGTGTCATCGGCCCTTATGTGATGGGTGTGATGTATGATAATCAGGGTCTGATTTCCGTAGCCTGGCTGGCAACGGCGATGGCCGGAGTGGCACTGCTCGGTTTTGCACTTCATGCCGTGCTGAATCGCCACCGCGAGGTGAAGGAATATGGTTTGGATACCTAGAGTCTGCTAGGTGGGAGTAACATTGAAGCAGACATGTTGGGCGAGCAGAAAATCCATCCAGCGTGTCTGTATGTTCCGCAAAATTATGATTGACAAAATTGTATTTTTATGCTATAATTTACATATTGATTGATTCCGTATATACTAAGGTTCTCCTGGCCAGGGGGACCTTATTTTGTTATGCGGGGAGATAAATATGAAGCCAAATGAATCCAGCATTACGTCTTTGATCTCGGCCTTTGGCCGCGCCTATCACAGTCAGTATGACTCACCTTTGATTTTCGATGACCACATAGCCAAGGCTCTGATTTCTCCACAGGAGTTTGAACAGATTCGGGAGCAAATGGTGCAGGGCATTCATTTTTTCAATCCCGAAATGGCCGATATGGTGAAGGAGGACCCCGATAAAATATTGAGGTGGATCACCCATGTTCAGCTGTCTCCCATTGCTTTGTCGAGGGCAGCCTATTGCGAGCAGGTAGTGCTCCATGAAGTCAAGCTGGGGGCCAGACAATATGTCATTCTGGGAGCCGGAATGGATACCTTTGCATTAAGAACCCCGGAACTGAGCGACAGGCTGAATATCTTTGAAGTTGACCATCCGGCTACGCAGCAGTTTAAGATCGATAGGCTGAGTTCGGCCAACCTGTCAATCCCAAGCAACCTGCAATTGATTCCAATGGATTTCGCGCACGGGTTTGCTTATGAACATATGACCATCAGAGGTTTCAAACATCAGAAAACGATCTTTAGCCTGCTTGGCGTTTCGTATTACCTGTCCAAAGAGGTATTGGTCAATCTTGTGCGGCAGGCTTTTGTCAACCTTCCATCCGGAAGCTCAATGGTGCTGGACTACGCAGATGAACGACTCTTTGAAGAGAAAGGGATGTTTAATCGGGTAGAGAACATGTTGAAGCTGGCTGTGTCCTCCGGCGAGCCAATGCAATCCAGTTTCGCGTATCACGAGATCGAACACCTGATGGCGGAGGCAGGGCTTCTCATTTATGAGCATCTGACGCCAGATGATATCCAGGAGCGATACTTCAACAATCGTACAGATGAACTGACTGCTTTCGAAACCATTCATTTTATCCATGTTGTAAAAAAATAAGCCCGTTCAGGGTGAGCGCGGCACACTCTGAAATAGTAAAATCCCCTTCCTCTGTTCAGTCAGGGGGAAGGGGATTTGTGCTTGAACAGGAACATCTTTATCCAAATTGCGCTTGATGCAGCCGGCTGTAGGAGCCTTCACGTTCGAGAAGTTCATCATGGCTGCCCTGTTTGGCTACGCCACCGTTCTCGACGACAATAATGCGGTCCGCGTGCCGGATGGTTGCCAGTCGGTGCGCAATAACGAGCGTTGTACGTCCCTGAGCCAGCTCGGACAGTGCGAGCTGAATCGCGGCTTCTGTTTGGGTATCCAGAGCCGAAGTTGCTTCATCAAGAATAAGGATGGGCGGATTTTTCAGAATCATGCGCGCGATGGACAGACGCTGTTTCTGTCCGCCGGACAATTTCACGCCCCGTTCGCCGATCATGGTGCCGAGTCCTTCGGGCTGTGCCCGCACGAGCTCTTCCAACTGTGCCCGGCGGATAGCTTCCCAGATTTCCTCATCCGATGCATTCAATTTGCCGTAGGCAATATTTTCACGAATGGTGCCGTCAAACAGGAATATGTCCTGCTGTACAATGCCGATATTGGAGCGCAGTGATTCCAGCGTCATGTCCTTCACTGGAATGCCATCAATGGTGATATAGCCTGCATCCACATCATAGAATCGCGGGATCAGGCTGCACAGCGTGGATTTGCCCGCTCCGGAGGGCCCAACCAGTGCAACGGTCTGCCCGGCTTGAATCTCCAGGTTGACCTGGTCCAGTGTAGGTTTATGTTCACCATAGGAAAAACTAACATTATGGAAAGCGATATCTCCGCTTACGCTTGTAATTGGTTTGGCCTGCGGTGTGTCTTCCACGTCGGGTACAGCTTCCAGCAGTTCCAGGTACCGCTTGAAACCAGCAATGCCTTTAGGATAGGTTTCGATGACAGAGTTAATCTGTTTGATCGGACCCAGGAATATATTCGACAGCATCACGAAGGCGATAAATTCCCCGTAGGTCATACTTCCTTGAATGACAAACCATGTTCCGCAGACGAGCACAAACAGCGAGACGAATTTCATCAAAATAAAGCTAAGCGAGGAGTTCCACGCCATGATGCGGTAGGTGATCAGTTTGGTGAGGCGGAAACGTTCATTGTTTTCAGTAAAACGACCGATTTCATGATTTTCATTGGCAAAAGCCTGTACTACACGGATTCCGCTGACATTGTTCTCTACCCGTGCATTATAGTCTGCAATATCGGCAAACATGCGTTTGAAGGCTTTGGACATCTTGCGGCTGAAATATAGGGAAAGGTAAATCATCAGCGGCACGATGATGAAGGTCAGTACGGCGAGCTGCCAATTGATGCTGAGCATGATACCGAAGGCACCTGCCAGAGTCATCAGGGCAATGAATAGATCCTCCGGCCCGTGGTGCGCGATCTCTCCGATATCCATCAGATCGTTGGTCATACGAGAAACAAGGTGGCCTGTCTTGTTATTGTCGAAGAAGCGGAAGGACTGTTTCTGTACACGTGTGAATAGTTCTCTCCGCATATCGGACTCAATGTTAATACCCAGTTTATGCCCCCAATACGTGACTGCAAAATGGAAAAAGGAACTGAGTAGATAGATGCCGAGCAAAGCGGCACATGCGGTTAGAATCATGGACCAGTTGCCCTCAGGGAGCAGCTTGTCCACCACCTGATTTACTGCCAGCGGAAACACGAGTTCCAGCAGGGCAGCTGCGATAGCGCAAGAGAAATCCAGAATGAAAAGTCCCCTGTAGGGACGGTAATATGCCATGAAACGGCGAAGCATATGTATTTCTCCCTTCTATAACGCAAAAGCCCAGGCAGGCTTCAGGGCCTGTCCGGACACAGCGTTCAGTCGTGTTGGATGTATTTAATACATGCTATTACTTGCGGTTTTGCTGCGCACGTTCCACGATCATATCAGCGAATTCCTCTGCCTGACCCTGGATTGCGATCGGATCGAAATACCAGTAGCGATCCTCTTGTAGCTCGTACACCTGGTTGTTCTTCACAGCCGGCAGGTTCTGCCAGATGGAATCACCTTGGTAATTGGCATGACTCTCACTCACGGTCAGGAAAATATGATCTCCTGCATAATCCCCAATGACCTCACGCGAAATTTCCTTCCACTGTGTATCACCCATCAGTTCTTTTTTGGTGATCTCGAGCGGTGCTAGTTCCAATGCACGATAGACGGCCTGTCCACCGCGACCAAAATTATCTCCGTAGCCATAGTAGCTCTTGTCGGATACTTCGAGAATGGAGAACGTTTCTTCCGGTTTAATAACCGCTTTTACCTTGGCGCGTGCAGCTTCAATGTGCTCATCATACGTTTTCAGCCAGGCTTCGGCTTCTTCGGATTTATCCAGCAATTCCCCAAATCCCCGGATTTCGTCATGCACGTTGGTGAATGTGCCGTAGGGAATGACAACGGTAGGTGCGATTTTCTGATATTTCTCAATCTCTTCAGCATCAGCTGAGTAGGTAATGATCAGATCCGGATTCAATTCAACGACCTTTTCGAGAGATACGGAGCCGCGGTCACCGATATTTTCGACGTCTGCAACCTGATCCGCATAGAACGGATTGTCGAGATAGTATTTGACTGCACCGACAGGCTTCAAACCGAGAGCAAGCAGGTCACTTACGTACATATCCGTAACAATACGTTGGGGTTCAGCCGGGATTTCAACATTTCCGCTTAGGGATTTATAGATCCTTGTTGCATGGCTGGAAGTACCTGAGTCGTTCGATGATGCTGCAGTTGTTTCGGTCGACCCGTTGGTAGCTTTTGTACCTGCCTCAGTCTGTTCTGCAGTGCTGGAACCTGCACCGCTGCTGCAGGCAGACAGGATCATGATGATGGCTAGCATAAGCAGCAAGCCGGAAAAACGTTTTTTGACGGCAAACATTGGTAAGTTCCCCCTGTGATAATCAATAATGATTATTATTCTCATTAATAACATAGAGGAAGATTTGACATTTGTAAATGGACAACTATGATTACTGTTCCATGGACAATTGTGATGTGAGTTTGTGCATTATAGCCTGCAGCTGTTCGATAACTGATAGTGGATCGAATCCGTAAAACATGTCTGCATCAATTTCGTATACCCGTCCATTGCGAACGGCGCTTAGGCTGTTCCAATGCCCCTGACTGAGGAGGGTTTCCAAAGCCATTCGCTCCTCTTGATCTGTTGGATAAGCCATAAATATGTGATCAGCAGCATAGAGGTGAATGTCTGAAGTGGGCACATGTACATAACCTGTGAGTAACTGGCCGTCCTTTTCCATACGTGCTGGCGGAGTGAAGCCCAGTGTCTGATAGAGGATATGCGAGGCCCTGCCCCAGCCTTGGCCATATACATAGGCCCCGCTTCCGCCAGTCCAAAAGATGCATATAGCTGATCCTCTCGTGCCGATCCATGAGTCGAGCGTAAGGTTGGCTTCTGTCCGAAGCTGATCATACCGGCTTAGCAGTGCCCTGGCATTGTTCTCCAGGCCTGTAACCCGGCCAAGCTGAAGGAATTGCTCCTGCCAGTCCATTTCCTCGAAAGGCATCAAAATGGTTGGTGCAATCTGGCGCAGTTCATCTGTACTGGAATGCGGAGCGTAACCGATAATGACATCCGCACCGGAGTCTGCAATCAGATCAAGCCGGGTAACCAGTTCATATTCGGAGTGCTGTTTAAAGGATGGTTGTCCATTTTGGGCCAGTTTATCTTCCATCCAGGAGGCCACAGCTCCCATGTGGGGGATATAGCCCAGTGCCAGCAGAGAAGCGGTATAATTATAAGTAAGGGATACAATCTTCTTGGTTGTCTTGCGGTAAAGGGTTGGCGCTGTTCCAACCATCTGCTTGAATTTGCGGCTTAAATAGAAAATATCCCGGTATCCTGTCAGCTGTGCGAGCTCCTGCAAAGTGGGATTGGCAGTCAGCAGATGCTCTTGTGCCAGCCGGATTCTAAGCCGGGTGACATATTCCACAAAGGTAAGACCGGTATGCTTTTTGAATTCCCGCGAAAAGTGTTCTGGGCTCACATTGGCATCTCTCGCCAATTGATCCCGTGTCAACGGATGGTCAACCATGTCATGAATGTGTCTGATGACAAAATCCAGCCATGAATGCTCATTGCGACTTGAGCGGACAGAATGATCGCGTAACGCATCAAGCAGCTGATAGAATAGGATGTGAGGTTTGAATAGGCCGGACTCCTTACTTTTGGAACAGGTCAGTACCAGCTCTAATGCAATTTCGGCGATCCCACGGCTCGCAATGGATGCAGGTGCGCCAAACGGCCAGGACGGCGATTCAATGTCGGTGCCTTCAAAAGCTATAGCAACTCCCTGTACCGGCGATAGAGAGCCGCGTGTCTGTTCATGCTGAAGCAGGGTTCCGCCCTGCCGAACCACTACGGACCCGGAATTTACCGTCAAATTCCGATCCTTGCTGATCAGTCTTGCCTGACCTGATGTGATGACATAAATAACATGCAGCCTGTTCCAGTCTTCGTCTGTGCGGGAGAAGGCCTCTTGGTCATGAAACTGCACCAAATAACACAGTCTGTACATCACCGGTGGCAGGGACGGAACCTTGTGAACGGGACTGGCTTCGGACAGCGGGGGTTGGTATTCGTTTTGCTCCATATAGTTCATAACATGGATGTCTCCTTATTTGGGTTGAATTAATATGCAGTATATACCATTATTGCTGAATGTGGTGGCATGGATCATGAAGTTCATTTATTTCAGTGAAAATGAATAAAGAGGTTGAAATCGCTATCAACACCGACTATAATAAAAATGTCGAAACGTTTCAATGTCTTGCCAAGAAGCATGTCCATACAATCTTTGTAAGGAACTGCCTGTTGAGTTTTACATTGAAAGGCTTGTCTCGATGCGAATTGGACCCAAGATAAAGCTGGTGTGAATAAGCAATGGAAAAGAAGCTGAACATGGAAAAATTTTTTTGATAACACTTCGAAACGTTTCGATTAGGTGGAAACGGCTATCATTCGATGGGAAAGTATAGAATTGGGTGGTTGTCACAACCATTTACAGTATAAAATGTAGATAACTTATGAAATTGGTCAAGTTAGAAGGGGCGAGCGTGGAATGGCAACGATTAAGGATGTGGCAAAGCTGGCAGGTGTGGCACTCTCGACCGCTTCCTATGCATTAAACGGGGACAGCAAGGTTAGCGCCAAGACCAAGGCAAAAGTGCTGGAGGCAGCACGGGAACTGAATTACCGCAAAAACGGCTTTGCCATGGACCTGAAACGGAGCCGGACGAATACGATTGCGTTGATTCTGACTGATCTTTCGGGTCCGTATTACTCGGAGTTGATCCGCAGCGTCCAGGATGTGGCGCTTGCGAACGGATATGATCTGATTGCGTGCAGTTCGATGGGTGGTCGTGATTCAACTGCGGTCCGGTTTTTGCGGGAAAAGAGAGTGGATGGTGCCATTGTACTGGCACACAATATCCATGATGATATTTTGGTGGAATCTGCAGGGCAGCGTTTTCCTATTATCGTAATGGATCGTCATCTTTCGGGTGATCATCTGGTCAATGTTCTGGTTGACGGTGAACAAGGTGGATATCTGGCTACGCGTCACCTTATCAATGAGGGGCATCGGAAGATTGCCTACATTAGCGGTCCATCCAACTCCTATGATAATGCCCTGCGCTACCAGGGATATCTGAGAGCCATGCAGGAAGCGGGGCTTGAAGAGAAATCCAAATGGCGTCTGAGCGGCAATTTCGTACGTGAGGGCGGACATAGTGCAACCAAAATGATGATTATGCAGGGCGAGCTTCCAACCGCTGTATTTTACGGGAATGACGAGATGGCTATAGGTGGTTTGAAGGCACTGGAAGAGAGCGGCATATCCGTACCGAATGATATCTCGGTCATCGGGTTTGATGACATTCAGTTGTCCGAATTCGTTCGCCCTCCGCTCACCACAGTGCGGCAGCCGAAGCACGAGGCCGGCTCACTTGCAGGTCATCTGCTGTTCCAGATGCTGAACGGTGAAGCCGTGAATCCATCATATACGTTGACGATTGAGTTGGTGGAACGCGAGTCTGTACGCGCTGTGCAGGCAGAGTCGGGTATCCAGCCCGCTTAGGAAGCAACGTTTGGATGAGTAAGGGTTCCTTGTGTGCCGGGGGCATAGGGGAATCCTTACTCGGATAAATACATCTAATGATCATCACGTAAATTTGGTTGGACAGGAGATGAAGAAATGGCTTTGATTCAATGCCAGTTGTTCGCTGAAAGTCTTAGCATGTCTACAGAGATCACACTTATATTGCCTGAACATTCTCCGCTGCGCGCAAGCCGGAATGGGAAACTGCCTGTCCTGTATCTGCTGCATGGACGCGGTGCGGACCACTCTGAATGGACACGGCATTCATCCATTGAACGTTTGGCCGAGGCCAGGGGAATTGCGGTTGTGATGCCATCGGCTGGACGAAGCTACTATATGGATATGCAGCAGGGTGGGTCTTATTTTACATATATAAGTGAGGAACTGCCTGCATTCGTGAAGTCACTCTTCCCCATCTCGGACCGCCGTGAAGATACATTTGTAACAGGCGTTTCGATGGGCGGGTATGGTGCATTCAAGCTGGGTCTGCGTTTTCCGGAACGCTACGCTGCCGCAGCCAGCCTCTCAGGCGGACTCGATCTGGCGGGCAGGGTACGCGGGCAGGGGAACTTCACCCCTGCAGAAATGCAGAGCATCTTCGGCAGTCCTGAGCGAATTGAGGGCAGCGATGATGATCTGCTGGCTGTTAGCCGCAGGATGGCGGCGTCGGGGATGGCGTTTCCGCAGCTGTATCAATGCTGCGGCACAGAAGATTTTCTGTACGAAGCTAACCAGACATTCCGCCATACGATGAAGGAACTGGATGTACAGGTGACCTATGAGGAAGAGCCAGGTGGCCATGAGTGGAGTTATTGGGATATGAAGATTAAGCGTGTTCTGGAATGGTTGCCGGTTCAGGTGTAGCCAGTGTGAAAATGAAACCTAGGGGTTCGTAACCGAATTGGCCTTTAAAAGGTCGGTTTGCAGAGGAACCCCATTCTTTTTCGGTCGATTCGAAACGTTTCGATTTATACTAAATGAGGAGTGAATGACATGACAACGATGATTAATGAACCGATTCGGCTGAATGCCGGGGAATTGACGTTTACCTTTTTGAACAGCGGGGACCTGTACCAGGCAACATCGGGTACAACCATGCTGAACCAGCTGCTAAGCAACCAGATCGATGGATCTCTGAACAATCTGTACCTGCGGGTACACGAGGGCGAGAACATTAGCTCTTTCCCGCTGCTGGGTGCACGTTCGAATAGTAAGGTGATTACAAGCAAGGCTCAGCCAGGCCATCAGCTGATCTGGGAAGGCAGCATCGCATTGGAAGGCAAGGAACAAGGCATTGGTTATCAGGTCGTGTTCACTGCAACATCGCAAGGCGTTTGGTTCTGGGATGTGAAACTGAACGGGCAGCATAACGGTGTCGATATCGTATACGGACAGGATGTTGGACTGGCTGATCCAGGTGCGGTACGCAGCAATGAGGCCTATCTGTCGCAGTATATTGACCATACTGTCTTTGAAGATGGAGCGAAGGGATATGTCGTATGCTCCCGTCAAAACCAGCCTCAGGGCGGCGCATTCCCTTATATGCAGCAAGGTTCTTTGACTAGAGCAGTCGGTTATTCTACAGACGGCTTCCAATTCTTCGGCCTCTCCTACAAGGAAACCAATAAGCCAGAAGGTCTGAGCCGTAAAACACTGGCCAATGAGACCTATCAATATGAGTTCGCCTATACGGCGCTGCAATCGGAGCTTTTGAACCTGGACGGGGAAGCTGAGGTTGTCTTCTATGGACTGGCGAAGCCCGATCATCCGGAGGGCATCTCCGCATTGGAATATGCAGATGAAGTGTCTGCGGCATGGGACGCTGTACAGAAACTCGAAGTTCAGTACGGTGAAACGCTCGAACAAGTGAAGTTGTCATCGAGCCTGGGCGAGCCGCTCGTGGCACTGGACATGACGGAAGAAGAGATCAAGGAGCTGTTCCCTGACCGTCATCAGGAAGAGCGCAACGAGGATTCGCTCCTGTCCTTCTTCACAGGCAGTTACGAACATATCGTGCTGAAAGCCAAGGAACTGCTGGTGGAGCGTCCTCACGGTCATATCCTGATGAGCGGTGGCAACGTGGAGCTTGGAGCACAGGTTATTACGACAACGTCTTATATGTACGGTATTTTCAACTCGCAGCTGGTTATCGGCAACACCAATTTTAACAAAATGATCAGTAACGCCCGCAATGCGCTGAACGTGCCGAAGACTGCCGGACAACGCATCTACGTGGAGATGGACGGCAAATATCGTCTGCTGACGATGCCGTCACTGTTCGAGATTGGCTTTAACTATGTACGCTGGATGTACAAAACCGAATCCGATACACTCATCGTGACGAATTATACAGGGGCACATACAACCGAAGTACGTATGAATGTTCGTTCTGCAAGCGGCACAGCCTATCGCTATCTGGTAACCAACCAGATCACAATGAATGTGAACGAATACGAATATCCGCTGCATATGGCGCAGGATGGCAATACATTGATTTTCAAGGCAGATCCAAAAGCAATCAGTGCCGGTACCTATCCTGACTTGCAATATCGCTTGTCTGTAGAGGGTGCTTCGATGAACGCAGGCGACGAAACGCTGCTCACAAGCGGTATCCGCAGTGGATCTGCTTCGCTGGTTACGCTCAGCCTGGAGGAGAGCGCAGAGTGGACACTTAAGGTTCAGGGCGTACTTGAAGGCCAAGCTAATGAAACCGGATCGACTCTTACATTTGAAGAGGAAGTACAGGCTTATCGCGAATTCTTCGCGGGTGTAATGAATGGCTTCCGTTTGTCCCGCGGGGAAGGTCAGAGTGCTGAGGATCTGTTCAAAGTGAATGCCTTGGCCTGGTGGTATACACACAACATGCTGGTTCACTATTCCGTGCCTCATGGTCTTGAGCAATACGGCGGCGCAGCATGGGGTACACGGGACGTATGTCAGGGTCCGGTTGAATACTTCATGGCGACTCAAAAATACGAGCAGGTACGCGACATCATCAAAATGGTCTACACGCACCAATACGAGGATGACGGCAACTGGCCGCAATGGTTCATGTTTGATAAATACTTTGCCATCCAGCAGGAAGAGAGTCACGGCGATATCATCGTCTGGCCGCTGAAAGTGCTGGCAGACTATCTGACGGCGACGCGCGACTATGCGATTCTGGATGAGAAGGTGCCTTACACCGTCAAACACAGCTTCGGATTCACAGAAGACACAGCAACGGTGCTGGATCATGCGAAGAAAGAGATCGAATACATTCGTTCGCACTTCCTGCACGATACGTTCCTGTCTTCCTATGGCGATGGGGACTGGGACGATACCCTGCAACCAGCCAATGCACAGCTCAAGCAGTTTATGGTGAGCAGCTGGACGGTAGCTCTGACGTATCAATCCGTCAACGTGCTGTCACAGGCTTTGAAATACAAGGATGCTTCCTTCGCTGAGGAGCTTGAAGCTCTGGCTCAGGGTATCCGTGAAGACTTCAACCGTTACATGCTGGGAACCGATGTTATTCCGGGCTTTGTGTACATGGAGGACGCGGATCAGGCGAAGCTGATGCTGCATCCGACCGATATAGAGACAGGCATTCAGTATCGCTTGCTGCCTATGACACGCAGCATGATCGGTGAATTGCTTACGGCAGAACAAGCTGAATCGCATTATGCACTGATTCGCGAGCATTTCCTGTGCCCGGATGGCGTGCGCTTGATGAATCGTCCGGCTCAGTATGCCGGCGGTGTAAGCAGCCACTTCAAGCGGGCAGAACAGGCATCCAACTTCGGACGCGAGATCGGGTTGCAGTACGTACACGCCCATATTCGTTATGTGGAAGCGATGGCCAAACTCGGTAAGACCGATCAGGTATGGAATGGACTCGCGATGATCAATCCGGTTGGAATCGGTGAGGTTGTGCCTAACGCAGAGATCCGTCAGGCCAATGCGTACTTCAGCAGTTCCGACGGCAAATTCAACACGCGTTATGAGGCGCAGGAGCATTTTGATCAATTACGCAAAGGTACCGTGCCGGTGAAGGGTGGATGGAGAATCTACTCCAGCGGCCCGGGGATCTACATGAACCAGCTGATCTCCAATGCACTCGGTATCCGTCAGGAAGGTGGAGATCTGGTCATTGACCCTGTCCTGCCAGCAGAGCTAGACGGCATGCAATTCGAGTTTGAATATGCAGGCGAACCGGTAACATTTATCTATCATCTGAACGAAGGATCGGTTAACCGCGTAACTGTGAACGGCAAGGATATCCGCACCGAAGTTACGGCGAACCGTTATCGTCGGGGCGGGGTTTGCATCTCGCTGGATGAGTTCAGACAACTGCGTACTTCGGACCGTACCATTGTTGATATTTATATGTAAGTCCACGACTTATGAGCGAGCTTTATGATTGAGCGTAATGAAAGGCCATCCTCCTTAACAGGCAGGATGGTCTTTTTTCATGAACGTGAGAGAGAATGGCCCATTCCATATCATATAGAGATAAAGCTGATCACTTGTATCAACGCAGCGGAACCGCCAGCATCGTATGCAGCAGCTCATTGTGGCGAACGTGTTTCGTAACGTAGCCATGTTTCTCAAGCCACCTGGTCAATTCATCCAGCAGGGGGAAATGGCGTTCTCTTATGGCAAGTAATTGTTCACTGTCTCCAGCTGCCTCAGCTTGCCTTGTATAAGCTTCCCGGTGAAGTGCGTCCACAAACATGAGATCGGTGAGACAGATACGTCCCCGTGGGGTTAACACTCGCTGCATCTCCTGCAGCGCCAGCTGCTGCTGGTCCAGACTCAGATGATGGAAGGCGAAGCTGGATACAAGGAAATCAAAGGTCTGATCGGCAAAAGGCAATGCCAGGAAGTTTCCCAGCTTCACATGCATCTCTGGATATTTGGTCCGGCATGTACGCAGCATCTCTCTGGACTGGTCAATCCCCGTCATTGTGGCATCACGATCCAATAATTTACCTGCCAGATTGCCTGTGCCTGTACCAATATCAAGTCCGTGTTCACCTGGAGCAGGGGAGATCCAATGCGCAGTCTGTTCCAGCGCCTCGTCATAGTTGTGATACAGGTAAAAGGAAGACGGTGGGGCCTTCTTGGTATCCGGGTCTTCTCCGGCATTTGTGGATTCGTTATAAGACATGCTGCCTGCTTCCTTCGGGGAAGATGCAGGGATGCTGCCGCTTTCTGCGTGAACACGCTCATCATGGATGGCTGCCTGGGTATCATAGTTCCAACGATCATGCCAGTTCTGGCGTGCTTCCCGCAGGCGGCGGGAACTGTCTGCGAGCTCATGGAGATGGCTTACATCCAGCGGTCCGTCCTGACGATTGAGATCAATCATGCGCTGGGTTGTATCCAGCATACGTTTCAGTTCAATCCACTGGGCATACATGACGGCTTGCTGCAGCTCCAGATATTCCTCCAGCCGCTGCTGGTTCCCTTGGTCAATCTCACTGAGCGCGTGAGTAATATCCTGAAGCGACATGCCGATCTCCCGCAGTGCGGAGATGGTCTGAAGCCGCCAGATGTCATTTTCCGTGTAGCTCCGGTATCCATTGCCGGCCTGCTTGGAGGGGAGAATTAATCCTTTTTCCTCATAAAAACGGATGGCTCTGGGAGATATGCCAAGCCTGCCTGCCGCCTCTTTAATATTCAAGAGCCGCACCTCCTTCATGATTATCAGTATAAACGATGACGTAACGTAAAGGTTAAGGAGAGCGCGCCATTTTAGTTCAGACTTAAGGCTGTGCTACAATATAAGCAAATGAAAAAAATGCGCAAGCTATCCTGCAAACCAAGGGCCATGCCATGCGCTGGAATAATGTGATTACCTGCACGAAAGGTTGAAATGTGATGCTTACCCGTCAAACTTATAAAATTCGGCTATCCGAGATGAAGGATGCACCCCAACTGATGGAGATGGATGCTCTGGTATGGGACATACATACCTCTCCAGCGCCATTCCATTGGAAATCCAGACAGCAATTTCTGCAGCATTGTCCTCCCGGCAGCCAGCTGGTTGCCGTTCAGGGAGAGCGGGTCTGCGGTTATGTGGGCTTTTATCCGGCTACGGGAATGCCTGTTAATCGTCATGTCTACGAGATTAATATTGCTGTTCATCCCAATGATCGGCGCAGTGGCGTGGCCACGTCGCTGATGCATGCCATGAAAGAACATGCTCGTGAACAAGGGGTTCATAAGCTGCGTCTCCGCGTTCTGTCGAGCAATCCCGGAGCGATTGCTTTCTATACCCAATGCGGGTTTGAGATGGAGGGCCGACTGGTGTCGGAATTTTATATCGCCGGGAAATACGTGGACGATATTCTCATGAGTTATTTTATCCGGACTGAACGATAGTCCAAGGAGCGAAGGAGGAACAATGTAATGGACATGGGACTTCGGGGTAAAAAGGCATTGGTCCTTGCCTCCAGTCAGGGACTCGGCAAGGCGGTGGCAGCACAACTTGCCGCAGAAGGCGCAGACGTGATGCTTGCGAGCAGGAACGAGGAGAAGCTCGCAGCAGTGAAGCAAGAGCTGCTGAAACTGGATGGCGGAGGACGTGTTGAATACTGCGTAACGGATGTTACGCGCAAGGAAGACATTAATGCACTCATCCATAAGACAGGGGAGCTGTTTGGGCAGATTGATATTCTGGTGAACAACTCGGGCGGCCCTCCTTCGGGCACATTTGAATCATTGACCGATGAGGATTGGGAACGGGCATTTGAGTTGAATGTCATGAGCTATGTACGCATGATTCGGGGGGCCCTTCCTTATATGAAGGCCAATGGCGGACATATCGTGAATATTGCTTCAACTTCAGTGAAACAACCGATTCCGGGGCTGATTCTGTCCAACACGTTCCGCACGGGCGTCTTTGGCCTGGCGAAGACGCTGTCACAGGAGCTTGCACCTTATGGCATTTTGATCAATACGGTGGCACCCGGACGAATTGGAACGGATCGGATACATGAACTCGACTCTGCGCGTGCAGAGCAGAACGGAGTCAGTGAAGATGAGGTGGCAGAACAATTTCGTAAGGAAATTCCACTGGGACGATACGGTCAGCCTGAGGAATTTGCCAAAGCGGTGGTGTTCCTGTTATCCGGGGCCAATACGTACATTACCGGCACTTCGCTAGTGGTGGATGGCGGTATGGTACGAGCTCTCTAATATCGGTAAGTCACTTTATCTGAAAGAATTCGGGATACATGTAAGAATAGATGTAAGGTAAGGAACCATGTAAAACCCTCTGTCACACCATTGGTGAAGACAGAGGGTTTTTGATTAAAAACATATATACGAGCTGGCACAATCCATTAGGCCGGATCCGTGTTGTTTGTGCTGGTCGATTCGTCTGAGCTGCCCGAATCGGACTCGGTTCCTGAAGCCTCTCCACGTTTACCTCTGTAACCTTGTCGTCCTTCCGGCAGTACGCCGTTCACCAAGTCAGTCACCCGTTCGTTTAGGCCTGCTACCCGTTTGTCATACTGGTTTTGTGTAATATTTCCGTCAGACAGCTGCTGCTGGAGTTCACTTTTCCCGGCGGCGACAAGCTTGTCAATTACAGTTTGCACATCCACATTGTTGCTGGCAGCGATCTCGGCAATGGTGCTGCCCGCCTTGCGGGCTTCCTTCAGCTCGTCTGCTGTTACGCCAAGGGCGGAGACCAGTTCATTGGTGTATCGACCAAGTCCATGTCCGGCTCCCTTGTTACCTTTTATAGATTTCGATGTATGTGAATTCGTTGCGGGGCCGACTTTTTTGTTCGGAGTGGAAGTGCCTGCAGCCGGATCGGCACTCGCGATGGTGTTTGCAAACAACCCTCCGCCAAGTGCGATCGTCAAAGCCATCGTGCTGGTAATCATCATGGTTCTTGATGTTCTGCTTCTCTTCATCAGCGATCATCCTCTTTCTCAGTATGAATTAGGGTATGGGCCATGGACCCACAACGTTATCTTAGGCGTCCAGGATGAAGAGAGGCTGAACGGGACCTTAAGGTACAGTAAAAGTTGAATTTGTCGGCCCAGTCGAAAAAGCCCCTTGTCTGCATGAAGGTGACTTCGTGCGGATAGGGGCATTCCATTGTTGTATCGATATGTATGCAGGGTTAGCGCAAAAGCTCCCATTCATGCTGCAGCATGCCGTACACGGCATGATTGACGTATCCCTTAGGTAATTTCTCTGCCTGACGAATTACGCCTTCCAGGACAAATCCAAGACGTTCAGGGATGGCACGGCTGCGCTTGTTATTCGTGGCTGAGCGAATCTCAACCCGGTTCAGATCCAGCGTGACCAGGGCGTAATCGACCAGAACACGACAAGCGCTAGTCATGAGTCCTTGTCCTTCGAAGCCCTTACCCAACCAGTATCCGATGCTTACCGAACGGTTGGTCCAGTTAATTTCGTGGAATCCGATAATGCCGGCGAGTTCGCCCTTCAGCCAGACACCTGCGGTGAAGCCTCCATTGTCGGCAGCCTGCTTCAGCGCGTTGTTAATGAAGTTTGAGGTATGTTCAATTTCTGTTACATGGTCCACCCATGGCAGCCAGTGTCTCAATTGATCTCGGGAGCGATCCGTAAGTTCAAACAGCGGCTTGGTATGCTCTATAGAGAGTGGACGGAGCTCGGTATATTCATCCAATGAATAGGTAAACATGAGTGCAACCTTCTTTCTTTGTAATTAGTAGTTTAACGGGAAGCAGGAGGCAGTTTGCGCTCCAAAGCAAACAGATCTTCTTCCATGGAGGCCATGCGTTGATTCACGGTGGTGCGAGCATCACTGAGAGCCTGATTATATATGTAGGGAGCGAGCTTCGTCATAAACAGATCAAGCACCCCCCAAGCGGCCAGGTCGCCAAGTTCTTCGCCGCGTTCCTCTTGGAAATACGACTGGATCGTGCGAATGGCTTCATCCTGCTGTTCTTTGGTCAGTTTCAGCGTGTTCAAGTGGGAATCCCTCCCTATATTTTGTTTTTACTATCATGCTACATGATTCGTGCGAACCCGTCAAAATGGTTTTTGGCCTATCTTGCATACAGGCAATCCGGACTTTGGTGCCGTTCTTTATTGAACTCGTCCCTCGTTAAAGGTATATTTAGATGAAACACTTTGTAATTTCTGAAAGCTCCAATCAATTCATGAAAGGTTTGATACCTGTGGACAATCGTACAACCCCTCCTAACTTTATCAAAAATATTATTACCGAAGATCTCCGGTCAGGAAAAGTCCAGGAAGTCATTACCCGTTTTCCTCCGGAACCGAACGGTTATCTGCATATTGGCCATGCCAAGGCCATCTGGATTAACTTCACGCTGGGTGCTGAATTCGGCGGCAAGACGAACCTGCGCTTCGACGACACGAATCCGGTGAAGGAAGATGTGGAATACGTACAATCCATCCAGGAGGATGTCAAATGGCTCGGCTTTGAGTGGAACGAGAAACGTTTTGCCTCCGATTATTTTGACGAGATGTACAACCGTGCTGTCCTGCTGATCCAAAAAGGAAAGGCCTACGTCGACGACCAAAGCGCCGATGAAATCCGGGAAATGCGCGGCACGCTGACCGAACCCGGCAAGAACAGCCCGTATCGTGATCGCACCGTTGAAGAGAACCTGGATCTGTTCGCACGGATGCGCGCAGGCGAATTCCAAAATGGAGAGAAAGTGCTGCGTGCGAAAATCGATATGGCGTCACCTAATATCAACTTGCGTGATCCGGTAATCTATCGTATCGCTCATGCACACCATCATAACACCGGTAACAAATGGTGTATCTATCCGATGTATGCCTTTGCTCATCCGCTGGAGGATGCCATTGAAGGTGTGACACATTCCCTCTGTTCCCTGGAATTTGAGGATCAACGCCCATTCTATGATTGGGTTATCACTGAATGTGAGATGGAGAGCCAGCCGCATCAATATGAATTCGGTCGCCTGAACCTGTCCCAGATGGTAACGAGCAAACGGAAGCTGAAATTGCTCGTGGACGAAGGACATGTGGATGGATGGGACGATCCGCGCATGCCAACGATTTCGGGTCTCCGTCGCCGGGGTTACACACCGGAAGCGATTCGTGATTTTGTATTCGAGACAGGCATTTCGAAAAGTCAGGGCGTTATTGACCTGCAAACGCTGGAGCACTTTGTCCGTGAGGATCTGAAGCTGAAAGCTCCACGCACAATGGCGGTTCTGCACCCGCTGAAAGTGGTTATCACCAACTACCCTGAAGGGGAAGTGGAGTGGCTGGAAGCAGAGAACAATGTGGAAAATCCGGAGATGGGCAATCGTAAAATTCCATTCTCCCGCGAGATCTACATTGAGCAAGATGACTTCATGGAGAATCCGCCAAACAAATACTTCCGTCTGTTCCCTGGTAATGAGGTTCGCCTGAAACATGCGTACTTCATCAAATGCAATGATGTCATCAAGGATGCGGAAGGCAACGTGACGGAGATTCATTGTACGTATGATGTGGAGACGAAGAGCGGCAGTGGATTCACAGGCCGTAAAGTCAAAGGAACCATCCACTGGGTGGAAGCAAGCCAGGCTGTACCGGCTGAATTCCGTCTGTACGAGCCATTGATCTTGGCGGAAGCACCGGAAGCTGATGTAGAACCGGAAGTAGCCGGAGCTGAGATTGTGGAAGAGCAACCGGAAAAAACATTCCTGGATCAATTGAATCCGAATTCCCTTGAGATTGTTCACGGGTATGTGGAGCAAGAGATGCAGGAGGCGAAAGCACAGGATAAATTCCAGTTCTTCCGCCATGGTTACTTCAGTGTGGATCCGAAGCATTCCGAGCCAGGCCGCCCTGTATTCAACCGGGTCGTATCCCTGAAAAGCTCGTTCCAACTGCCGAAGGCATAAGGTACATGAAATAAAAGAAGGGCGTCTCCGCGCAATACCTGCGTGGAAACGCCCTTTTTCTTACTTCCCTTTTTCAATAATTTTTTGTTTTCTTATTTGAACTTTTTATATACACCATAACGGAGAGGACAGAATAAAGCTGGAGAAGCGAAGCGCTCGCCTACAAGCTTTCTGCAAGAAAGCTGCTTCGGAAGCATAAGCTATCACCGTGATGTTACCCTCTGAAAAGGGAATCAAAAAATCCGGGGATAACAACGATCGAAAGATTGTTCTGTCCTCGTAGTGCTCCAGTGTAAAACGTTCAACCTCTGCGAAACAAACCATTATCCGTCCTCATCCATGCTGCCCATCTCGGTTAATACAATCGGCTGATAACCGTTTCTGCGGTTGATCAGCCACATGACGCCAAAGCCTGCGGCACCAATAAGGGAGAAGAACACCCCAATGTTATACATGACCTCGGCACCGAAGCTCTGGAATAACCAGCCGCCGAACAAGCCGGCAATGACACCGGATATACCGCCCCAGGCCATCGTATACACAGCTTGACCAGAGGAGCGGTAGGGTCTTGGTATGAACAGCATGGTCAGCTGGGTACCGACATAGAAGTATCCACCAAACGTAATGGAGTGCATCAGCTGGATAAATACAATCTCCAGCGGATTAACGGCCTCGGCCATCAGCTGCCACCGAACGGCGAATAGCAGGCTGACGAGTACGAGACTTGCAAGCAGCATGCTCATTTTTCTTTTCAAATAGCGATCCAGCAGCAGGAAGACACCTACTTCAAGAATGGATGAGGTGAAGATGGCCCACCCGACCATCTGTTTGTTGCCGCCCATCTCTGTAATATAGAGGGACATAAATGTACTGTTCATCGCATTGGGTACCGACACCAGCACACCGAGTCCGATAAACGTCATGAAATACGGATTGAACATCACCCTGCCGAAACGACGGAAGGTGACCACGGGGGTATCCGAAGCAATCGGCTGCCTTGGCAGAAACATGGCAAATGCAAATGCGATGGCAATCATGCAGGCAAAGACAATCGATACACTGCCCACGCCCAATCGATCGATAAGCGGACCTGCAGCTGCCGCAGTCAGAGCCCAGCCGAGGGAACCCCACAGCCGGAATGTACCGAATTTCTGCGTGGTCCCATCGATATACCCGAGAATAAGACTGTTGGTTTGCGCAAACAGCGGACTTTGGAAGAAATAGAAGAATATCATGGCTCCGTAGATCCAGGCATAGGTCGGCGCATGAAAGACGGCTTGGGCCAGCACGAAGGTGCCCCCCATCATCATCATCAGGATAATGCGAATATTACGGGACTTGTCGCTCCAGAAGCCCCAGAACGGATTGGCAAATAAAGATACAAAGGGGCCAATCGCCATCAGACTGCCGATTTCCAGCTTGGTCATGCCGATTTCCTGCAGATACAATTGGAGAAAGCCGGCGAAGATGGAGATGGCTCCGTATATGAAAAAGTTATATAGCTTCAGCGAGACCAAAGAGGGATTGCCTCTTCCGGGTGCATATCTGTCCAAATAGAGCCATTCCTTTCAGAATCAATATTCTTCAATGTATCATTTGTTGAAAGGGGATTCAATGTATAGAATAAGTTTATTATATGAGAACCGGAAGGGATGATCACCGTGAACATGAAGGAATGGACCGGCATTATACTGGCAGGGGGCATGTCCAGCCGGATGGGTTCCAACAAGGCGCTGCTGCCCCTGCATGGTTCCATTGTTTTGGAACAGGTGGCTTCGGCTCTGGCACCTGCAGTATCCCGTGTCATCGTTGCTGCCGGACCCAATGTGGATGCTTATCAAGCTTTCGGTTATACGTGTGTTGAGGATCGCTACCCTGGAAAGGGGCCGCTGGCCGGGCTGCATGCCGCACTTGAAGCATCGGAGACCGAGTGGAATCTGGTCTGTGCCTGTGACCTGCCTTTGATCCAGCCCTCCTTTTTTACCGCCATGCAATGGCTTGCTGAATCGGACAGAAGGCCTCCGGCAATGGTGCCGCGTCTGGAAGGACGGGTTCATCCACTGGTAGGCATGTATCATCGGGATGTCCTTCCCAGCCTCGAACAGTGCCTGATCGAAGACCGCTTGCGGGTCACCCGCTGGCTGGAGGAGATTGGTGGACGATATGTCGAAGCAGAGGATCTGGAAAGGGCAGGTGTCCAGGATGCCGCGGACCAGTTAAGCAATATGAACACCATGCAGGAGTATCGGAACCTGGTGGGCAACCTTCCGCCGAGCCTGTGAATCGATCATCATATTTCAGCATGCAGCCCATGTCTCATGTAGATCTTGTAGCATCCTTACTCTGATTCAACAGGCCAGCCATGGTGTCTCTGGCTGACATCGAGAGATGCCTTCTGCAGGGTATTCCGATATTGAAGCGGACTCTGGCCTGTCCAGCGCTTGAATTGCCTGCTGAAGTGGGATAGATGGGTATAGCCCAGCTTCCATGCAATTTGTCCGAGAGAGAGTTCCGGTTGTTCAATCATGAACTTGGCCTCCTGCAGCTTCAGACTCGACAGATAGGCTCGTGGAGATTGCCCGTATACTTTGCGAAAGATCTGCAGGCCGTACCCTGGACTGATGCCAAAGGAGGATATGATCTGTTCCACCTTCACGGTGGAAGCATGGCCTTCCTTGCTTCGAAGCTGTGCGTGGAAGGCTTGTTTGATGGCCTCTGCGATGGCCCCTGCGTAGTGCATTGCAGAGGGTGCCGGAGTATTCGGCCCATCACCGGACAGGACAGGTAGCGGTTCGTGGTCGGTTGCCTGGGACAGGAGAGCGAACAGTTCGAACATGCGCGCTTGCATGACAAATTTGTCCGTGGATGTGTAAGGCTCAGATGTTTTGATCATGCCCATCCAGTTCTCCAATACAGCACGCATCTGGAGATTGTGCTCTGTACCCGCCTCATAGATACCACTGTGCCGTGACATCAGTTTGAGGGTGAAGACCGGATCGTCCACATGGAAATGAGCGCTGAAATACGTCATGCCCTCTGTGGAAACACATTGATTCGTATGTTTGAATCCCGGGGGAATCAACAGAATATCTCCCTCTTCAATAGTATAGGTGTAACCATGAATTATACTTGCCTGGGTCCCTTTTAAAATCAGCATGATCTCGAATCCCGGATGGGATTCTTCCGGCATGGTCCAGCCATGGGGTACCTGCTGGCTGTGTGCGCCAAAAAACTTGATGTTACAGTCGATAATGGGCAGCCAGTGGGCCAGTGGATGATGCGGCATTTCTCGCAGCTGTGATTGGATATCCATTTACATTCACCTCGGAAAAGGGTAAAAATATCTCGTTTTGTGCAATCGGCACCTTGAGTATACTTCATTATAATCGGTTTAACGCTGGCAACGAACAGTCATGCATCAAGCAGGTCGGTTCCATTAACAGTACACTTGAATTGATAACAATGTAAACGCTAACATTTGTGGAGTTGAGTTTTAGCTGGAATCCCATTTGAGTTCAGTGCAGAGAAGGAGATATGAAGATGAACAAGTTGTTATACGGAGTAGCCTACTACGATGAATATATGCCCTATGAAAGATTGGACAAGGATATTCAGATGATGAAGGATGCGGGGATTAATGTAGTGCGTATCGCCGAATCGACCTGGAGTACGCATGAGCCACAAAATGGCGTATTTGATTTTTCCTCCGTGGATCGTGTGCTGGATGCCATGCATGATGCGGGAATTCAGGTTATCGTTGGCACACCAACGTATGCTGTTCCCACCTGGATGGTCAAGGAACACCCGGATGTTTTGGCAACTACCGTACAGGGACCAGGGAAATACGGTGCACGCCAGATCATGGATATTACACATCCAACCTATCTGTTTTATGCCGAACGCATTATCCGCAAGCTCATCTCCCGGGTAAGCACACATCCCGCTGTCATTGGCTATCAGACCGATAATGAAACGAAGCATTACAATACAGCCGGAGATAATGTACAACTGCAATTCGTCAAATATATGCGGAACAAGTTCAGCTCGCTGGATGAGCTAAACAAGGAATTTGGTCTCGATTATTGGAGCAACCGCATCAATAGCTGGGAGGACTTCCCTTCGGTTGTAGGGACGATCAATGGCAGCCTTGGCGCCGAATTTGCCAAATTTCAGCGGCAGCTCGTAACAAACTTTCTCGCGTGGCAAGTCGGGATCGTGAACGAATACAAACAAGCTGGCCAGTTTGTCACCCAGAACTTTGACTTTGATTGGCGCGGATATTCGTACGGCATTCAGGGAGATGTGGATCATTTTGCCGCATCCAAACCTTTTGACATCACCAGTGTGGATATCTACCATCCTTCCCAGGATGATCTGACAGGCATTGAGATTTCATTCGGCGGTGACGTGGCCCGTTCAACTAAACAATCGAACTATCTCGTACTGGAGACTGAAGCGCAGGCATTCTGGCACTGGGTCCCCTATCCGGGACAGCTCCGTTTGCAGGCGTTCAGCCATCTGGCTTCCGGAGCGAACATGGTCGCTTACTGGCACTGGCATTCGTTACACAACTCATTCGAAACCTACTGGAAAGGCCTGCTGAGTCACGATTTTGAACCGAACCCGGTTTATGATGAGGCCAAAACGATTGGTAGTGATTTTGCCAGATTAAGCCCACAGCTCGTTAATTTGAAAAAAACGAACCGGGTTGCCGTGTTGTTCAGCAATGAGGCTTTGACGTCAATCAAGTGGTTTGGATTTAATTTTACCAGTGACAAAAACTACAACGACGTGGTGCGCTGGATGTATGACGAATTGTACAAGATGAACATTGGCTGTGATCTGATCGATCCGTCTGTTGAAAGCTATGAAGGCTATGATGTTATTGTTGTACCGGCATTGTATGCGGCCTCGGATGCATTGCTGGAGAGATTGAACCAATTCGCACAGAAGGGGGGGCGTGTGGTCTATTCCTTCAAAAGCGGATTCGCCAATGAACATATCAAGGTACGCTCTACCCGCCAACCAGGGCTTATCAGCGAAGCTTGTGGCATCAGTTACAACCTTTTCGTAGAACCGAAAAAGGTAAGCCTCCGTGATGATCCGTTCCAGGTTGGGGAGGAGCAGAACCAGGTTCATACCTGGATGGAACTGATTACACCGACCACAGCAGACGTGCTCGCCTGGTATGAACATCCTCATTGGGGCAAATATGCAGCGATCACCGAGAATGTCTATGGCAAAGGCAAGGTAACCTATGTGGGTTGCTATACCAGTTCAGCCGTGATCCGCAAGGTGCTGGAGCGTGTTATGAAAGAAGCTGGTATATGGGGAGCCGATCAGGAACTTGCCTTCCCACTCATCGTGAAGACAGGTACGAATGATCAGGGGAATACGATTCGCTACTACTTCAATTACTCCGATCAGACGGTAACATTCGTGAACCCGCACGGAAAAGGGGTGGAGCTTCTGTCCGGGGCAGTGGTGGCCGGAGAACAGAGCATCGAACTGGAACCGTGGGGAATACGAATCATTGAGCAATAATGGGAAATCATAAATGAATTGACAACCCTTACTCCAATGATATAAAAAGGATACCAAGATCAAAGCGCCCTTGCAGCTTATGCCAGGGCGTTTGTCTTATTTTAAGCCTGGGAGTGGATGTGCCGTGTTTACCGACTTCTACCGGAAGCTTACAGATCCGTTCAAACGCAGCATTCGCAATAAGCTGATTCTGACGATGACCTTGTTGGCGGTTCTGCCGGTCATTGCCATGACCGCAATGGCAGCCGAGAATGCCCGTTCTTCCATGGAGGAGGAAATCATGCAAACAAATCGGGCCAACATGAACTGGGCCTCGGTGTATTTGGGAGAACAGTTTGCCCGTATGAACAATATTATCTATTCCATTCAGATCAGCGATGAGCTTCATCAGTATTTGGCGCTGAACATGGAAGCACCGGCTGCCAGCCGGTTTGATGAACAGAAGGCCGTATTCAACATGCTGAACAGCGTATATTATTCAGCTGGCAATTACGTATTTGGTGTCGAGCTTTACCTGAAGGAATTGGACACGCTGTTCACATTCAATTCGATGGAAAGCCGGATCCGAACTGTCAACGATGTTCCGGCTGGCTATCATGAACTTTTCGAACAGCATAAGGACTTCACCATTATCAATGATCCTAACGATTCGGAGAAATTCCATATGACCCGCAGTATGAATCGCTTTGAAGATCAGGCGCAGATTGGGGCGATCAGTCTGGAGATCAAGTGGGCCGAATTCGATCAGACGCTGGAGCTGCTGGACAGCCGGGGCGAGTACTCGGCTTACATTGCTGATGGAACGGGCCATCCTGTCTATCAGCCGAACAAGGAGATACAACCATCGGCAGAAGCGTTGGTGAAGCTTGCACAGACGAATAATAACTCCGGTTTCATTCGGACTGCGAAGGAATATGTATTCTACCATTCGATAGATCCGTCCGGGTTGCGTCTAATCAAAGTTGTCCCTGACCATGTCATTAATGAAAGTGCGCTGGCAACAATGAAGTATGGACTTGTGGTTGGCGGGTTGGCTACGCTGATTTCCATAGGATTGGCAGCATTCCTTGCATGGCGAACGTCGAAGCCCATCGTGAGACTGGCCAATTCCATGAAGGGCATCCAGCTGATCAAGGATAAGGAAGTGGTGCGCAGCGGACGGGTCGATGAGATTGGCTTGCTTGAGAAAAATCTGCACGGGATGGCAAGCCGGATCAGAGAGCATATCCGTGAAAATTACCATATGAATCTAGAAAAACGGACAGCAGAGCTCAAGGCTCTGCAATCACAGATTCACCCGCATTTTCTGCAAAATACGCTGCAGATGATTGGTGGCATGGTGTACTCCCAAAAACCCGCGGACAGTTATCGGGTTATTCGTGCCCTCAGCGAAATGTTCCGCTACATTGTGCGTGCACCCGATGGTCTGGTACCGCTGCAGGCCGAACTCGATCAGCTCGAGCATTACATGTTGATCCAGAAGCAGCGTTTTGCCAGCAGGTTAGAATATACGTTGGACATCGAAGAAGGCCTGGGGAATTGTTACATTCCCAAGTTATCGTTGCAACCGATCGTGGAGAATGCATTTGTCCATGGGCTGGAGAAGAAGCAGGGTGAGTGGAGGCTTGAAATCGAAGTTACCCGCGAGGACGAGCAAGTCATCATTTGCATTCGTGACAACGGAGTTGGCATGGATGCCGGCACGCTGGCAGAGATTCAATCCAGGTTGTCCCGGCTGTCAAGGCAAGGAGACAGGGTATGGAACTCAGGCACCAGCATCGGACTGATCAATGCAGCATCGCGAATCGTGATGCACTTTGGGCCTGCATACGGCATGAAGATGGAGAGTGGAGAAGGCCAGGGAACAAGGGTTACGGTTGTCATTCCCTGCGACACAGGAGGCGAAGCTTGGTGAACAAGGAGCATTACAGAGTGTTATTGGTGGACGATGAGCCGTGGAATCGGGATATACTGCGCAGTCTCGGCGAATGGGAGACGCTCGGCATGACTGTAGCAGGAGAGGCGGAGGATGGCGAAGAGGCCATTCGCTTGATTGAACAGCATCAGCCTCATATTATCGTTACGGACATGCGTATGCCGGGTATAGACGGTGTGGAGTTGCTGCAGACATTAAGCGGGCAGTTTCCGCACATCAAGGTGGTTGTGGTCAGTGGATATGATGATTTCAATTATGCCAAACATGCGATTCGCCATCGTGCCACGGATTATCTGCTGAAGCCAGTGAATCCGGATGAATTGAATGCGGTTCTCGCCAAATGCAAAAGGGAATTGGAGAAGGCTGAATCGGGGCCGGAGTTCTGGGAACCCTACCCCGCCGCCTTTTCCGGAGAGTTTGCACTGTTCCAGCAGCAGGTACGCTTGCGTTTCAATGATCTCAATGTACAAGGGCTGCGTGAATTGTTCCAGCAGTTGGAGCACAGGTTGGAGATCAACCTAATTCACAGGCCCCAGCAGCTTGGACGGATAGCATATGAATTGCAGACACTAATGGGTGAGCTGTGTGTTTCCAATGGGCTGTGTGATCAGCCTTCTGCGGCCGTGCTGCCGCCTTCTGTCTCACTGACATCCATATCTTCGGCTGTGGACTGGGTATCTGCGCCGTATTACCAGGCTTTGGAGCAATTGATTGCCCAGCGCAAGTTCAAAAACAAGCTGAATCTGGATGAGGTGAAGCATCATATTGAGCATCATTGCATGGAGCTGATTACGCTGGAGCAGCTGGCTCAGATCTTTTTTGTCAGCAAGGAGTATTTGAGCAAGATGTTCAAGAAAGAATACGGCTTGACCGTGACGGACTATGTTGTGCAGCTGCGCATGACCAGAGCGAGGGAATGGGTGCTGGACGAACAGATTCCATTCAAGCATATTGCAGAGATGGCAGGCTATGAGGATGTATCTTATTTTTACCGGGTATTCAAGAAGCACTTCGGAATTTCGCCTGGGGAGATGAGGAAAGGAGAGGCTGGTCTGCAGAATCCAAGGTTGGATTAAGGTTTAAAATAATCCAATAAACGAGTCTAATTTTATCCAATGAAGCGCTTTCATTTCGTGAGATATAATGGGCCTATGAAAGACAAACCAGCCACACCGGGAGGTCATAAGAGATGAAAGTATGGAAAAGCGTAGCAAGTGCGGTACTGGTGAGTGTGTTGCTCGCAGGCTGCGGTTCTAATGCAGGTACGGATGGTTCGGCAGAAGGGTCTGCATCAGGCAGCACCGTGTCACTCAAGGTTTTCATAGCACAGCCGCGGCTGAAAGAACATTACGATAAATATATAGAACAGTTCAAAGCCAAGGAGAAAGCCGAGAAAAACATCGAGGTTAACGTACAACTGGAGATGCCGCCAGCAGATAATGCACCGCAGATTCTGAAGACACGGCTGGCCTCCAATGATGCTCCGGATGTGTTCGCGCTTCACGCCGTGAACGAAATTCCGCCATTCAGCAAAGCGGGCTATCTGGAGGATCTGTCTGATCAGCCTTTTGTAGACAAATTACTCGATTCCGTTAAACCATCCGTTATGGATGCGGAAGGCAAAGTCGTGGCCGTCCCTATGGAAACGTTGTCATGGGGGTACCTCTATAACAAGGATATTTTCGAGGAGCAGGGACTGGAGGTACCAACGACATTAACGGAAATGAAAGCGGTCGTGGAAAAACTCAAATCGGCGGGAATTACACCATTTGAACTGTCCTACAAGGAGGCGTGGATCCCGCAGCTCTTCCTGCCGCTTACTGTGGGTGCATTGACACAATCGGAGCACAAGGACTTCATGGACAAGATGAATCAGGATCAGGGATCATTTGCGGATATGAAAGCATTGTTCGATGTCTTCGATCTCGTGAATGCTAATGGTACGGATAAAGCACTGGAAGTAGGCGGAGACGATGGATCAGCAGCTTTTGCAACAAGCAAAGCAGCCATGTGGATTCAGGGGCCGTGGTTCGCGGAGACCATCCTGAAGTCCAATCCGGATATTAACTTTGGCGTGGCTCCACTACCGATCAATGATAACCCGGATGATACGAAAATCAACCTGAGCACCTCCACGTCACTGGCGGTATCCTCTTCAAGCAAAAACAAGGAAGTTGCACTCGACTTTGTAAACTATATTCTCGATGATAAGGATTCAAGTGCGTTCTACGAAGCCCTGAAATTCAATCCGGTAGCGAAAATCCATGACTTCAAAAGCTTCCCATGGGTAGATGATGCATTGAAGTATGTCAATGAAGGCAAAGCCTATCAGGATCCTTCGATTCCTCAAGCTGTTAAGGATGAATCAGGCAAAGCACTGCAAGGTTACTATTCCGGTCAACTGGATCAACAGCAGGTTATCGATGCGCTCGACAAGGCGTGGAAATCCTACAACAAAGTCAACAAGTAGGCAGATGAAACGGCTGGCAGAACGTTCTTCGTTCCCCCGTTTACGCGAGTCTGCTTATAGTGAAGAGGGGGAGAACCTATGGCTACGAATGTATTCAAAAAGTATCTGTCACTGCTCGCGTTCACTGCGCCTGCCTTTGTCATCTATGCGATTTTCCTGCTGTACCCCACGTTTAGCGGCATGTTCTACAGCTTGACGGACTGGAACGGCTTGAATCAGGATTACAGCTTTATTGGCCTTGGAAATTTTGTGGAATTGTTCAAGGAGGATCCCGACTTCCTGAATTCCCTGTGGTTCACACTTAAGTACGTGGTGTTTATGCTGATTCTGCAAAATGGGATTGCCTTGCTGCTCGCCGTGTTCATTGAGACACGGACGCGCAGCAAGGGGCTCTTCCGGACCTTGTTCTTCATGCCGAACATGATCAGTACAATCATCAGTGCCTTCATGTGGACGTTCATTTTCTCTCAGGTTCTGCCACAGCTGGCCGAGAAACTGGCCTTCACGTTTCTGGATCAGCAATGGCTAGGGGATCCGAAGTTTTCATTTTACTCGATCCTGACTGTATCACTCTGGAACGGTATAGGGTACATGATGATTATCTATCTGGCTGCCCTGCAAGGCGTGCCGAAGAGCCTTAAGGAAGCGGCTGTTATTGACGGAGCCAACGCTTTTCAGGTGCTTCGCAATGTGGTGCTGCCGATGATCACCCACGCTGTTACCATCTGTTTCTTCCTGACGCTGAACGGTGCATTCAAGGTGTTTGAAGTGGTGTATGGTCTGACAGGTGGCGGTCCGGGCAGGGCCACGCAAGTCATCACTATGAATATCTATGAAGAAGCCTTCTCCAACAACTTCAGATACGGCTATGCCAGTGCCAAATCGGTTGTACTGTTTATTATCGTGCTCATCTTCACACTCATCCAGATCACCGTCATGAAGAAGAAAGAGGTGGAAGCATGAGGATGCAACGATTAAACAGCTACCTGATCCGACTGCTGCTCGTGCTGGGTTCCCTCGTGGCCATGCTGCCAATCTATATGGCTGTCGTAAACTCGTTCAAAACACAGGGGGAGATGTTCCAGTCGTTTATCGCACTGCCGACGACGCTTCATTGGGAGAATTACTCCGATGCGTTTAACAAAATCAATCTGCTGGGCAGCTCGATGAATTCAGCGATTGTATCCTTCCTGGGCATTGGCGGCATTGTGTTCTGCGCTTCGCTGGCCGGATACAAGCTGTCCCGTACTGCAGGCAGACTGAGCAACCTGATTTTCTTCCTGTTTGTGGCTTCAATGCTGGTGCCTTTTCATTCCATCATGATTCCGCTCACCCGGGTTGCCAAAGGTATGGCGGTACAGGGAAGCACATACGGACTCGCACTAATCTATATTGGGCTTGGTGTCAATATGGCGATCTTCCTCTATCACGGGTTTGTGAAGTCTATTCCGCGTGAATTGGAAGAATCGGCACAGATGGATGGATGCAATGAGGTGCAGACCTTTTTCCAGATTATTTTTCCGCTGCTGCTGCCGATTACGGTTACGATCGCCATTCTGGACTTCCTGTGGATATGGAATGACTTCTTGCTCCCGCTGCTTATGCTGACTGATGTGAATCGCTACACGCTGATTCTGTCCACCAATATGCTGTTTGGCGAATACAACAAGGAATGGCCGCTGATTCTGTCATCCCTGGTGCTCACTGCAATTCCGGTTGTTGTGATCTATGCCTTCTTCCAAAAGTTCATTATGGAGGGTATTGCAGAAGGTGCAGTTAAGGGATAACAGGTGAAAAACCGCTTTGAGCTGAAGGATGTCCTCCTTCCAGTACAAGGCGGTTTATTTGTTGTTAACCCAACAGCTTTCTGGCTGCTTGCGCCAGTAGCTGCATCCCGCGCTCCAGCTCGCCTTGCGAAGCATACGCATAGGACAAACGAAGGTGGTCCGCATCCAGGCGATCATACAGAAATCCAGGATGAATGAGCACACCATCTTGGAGACAGGCATGAAATAGCTGGCGAATCGAAAGTGTGGCGGCAGTGAACCTGAGCCAGATGTAGAAGCCTCCGGCTGGTTTGTTCCACTCGGCAATGTCCTTGAAATAACGTTCCAGCAGCTCCAGCATGAAGTCTCTACGGCGGCGAAGCTCTGGCCGCAGATGGTTCATGTGGCGGGTATGGTATCCTTCCCCAAACCAGAGAGCGGCCGCTTCCTGAGCCAGTGAGCTGGTGCCATAATCCGTCTGCATCTTGATGTCTGCCAGACGGCGAATAACCGGCTCAGGTCCCACCAGCCACCCAAGACGCAGGCCGGGGCTGACAGCTTTGGACAGCGTGCCCATATGAAGCACGCGACCATCCGTGTCCCTCGCTTTTAACGATAGCGGCGGGGGCATGTCCAGCCACAGGTCCGTGTAGGCAGCATCCTCCAGAATGGATATGCCTCCGGCACGGGCTGCAGACATCAACTCGTTTCGGCGAGCGTCGCTCATGACGGAGCCCGTCGGATTGTGGAAGCTCGGTATGGTGTAGAGCAGCGGCGAAGTGTGACCCTGATGAATGCCTCCCCGGATCATATCTTCCAGACGCTGTATGTGTAATCCGCCCGCATCCATGGGGATGCCATTCATTTTTAATCCCGCGGATTGAAAGGCATGAATGGAATAGAGATAGGAGGGCTTTTCCAGCAGGACGGCTGACCCGCGGGGAAGCAGGCCGACCGATATCAAATGCAGCGCCTGAAGCGAGCCCGAGACGATTAGAACGGCACTTGGAGACACCTGAATGCCGCAGGACAGTAGATAGTCAGACAAGGCCTCACGAAGCTCCTGACTGCCTTGAGGCTCAAGGTAGTTTAATGTACGGGAGCGTTCCGAGAGGGAACGCAGAATGTCATTGAAGCCATCTTCCGGCATTAGTTCAGGTGCAAGCTCTCCGGTTCCGAGCCGAATGATGCCAGGCTGGAACTCGGCACGGTTAATGAGCTGTACTTCAGGGAGGTTAGGGTAATACCAGCCTTCTTCGATTGCTTCGTTCCAGTTGGGCGGTGCCCCTTGGGCAAGCACATGCCAGCCGGAACCGGAGACATAGGTTCCGCCGCCGCGTTTACCTTCAATCATGCCAGCGGCGGTCAGGTTGTCCAGCGCAGCGACGAGTGTACTGCGGTTGATGCCCATGGACTGTGCCAGTACTCGCTGGGAAGGCAGGCGGTAGCCCGCTGTCCATTCTCCGGTCGTTATTTTCTCACGGATATATACTTCAATCTGACGAAACAGGGACAGGGGTGAAGCGGGATCAGGTTTCCAGTCAATGCCCTGTCTTGGATCGGTATGCTTCATGCCTAACTTGCCTCCAGTTGGGAGTAGATGATTGAACCACCTTATTGGTATACCGACCACTATATCATTTTGGTTGGTCTCCATGCCACCCAATTGGTGGGTCACACGGAAAGTCATCCCCCCTAATATAGAGATATATACAAGGGGGATGAACAATGAGTGTATTTTTTCATGCCGTGGTACTGGCGTTTGGCCTGATCCTGCCACTTGGTGTGCAGAATGTGTTTATTTTTAACCAGGGAATGAGCCAGCGAAGTTTACTGCGTGCACTTCCGGCGGTGGTGACAGCGGGCATTAGCGATACGTTATTAATTGGGACCGCGGTCGGAGGAGTGTCCCTCATTTTGCTGCAATGGCCGCTGCTCTCCGGTGTGCTGTATGCAGGGGGGAGTGCATTTCTGCTGTATATGGCATGGAGCATATGGAAGTCATCCGGAACTGTGAGTGGTTCATCATCCGTGTTGACCGCTGGGCGTCAGATTGCTTTCGCAGCTTCAGTATCCCTGCTTAACCCGCATGCACTGCTGGATACGGTAGCTGTAATCGGTACCAGCTCGCTTCAGTATGAAGGAATGGATCGGATTACTTTTGCCATCACGGCAGCTTCGGTTTCGTGGATATGGTTCCTTGGACTCGCAAGTGCCGGAAGGTGGATTGGAAGAACGGATTCTACTGGACGGATCAGTCTCGTCTTCAATCGGTTATCGGCAGTGGTGATGATCATGATGGCTGCCATGATGATATGGAAATGGATTCATATGTAACTTTCACAGAGATATTTTTGCTGTGAAAAACCCCGCACGATAGCGTACGGGGTTCATTGTGTTACAGGCTGAGTTGCAGCCGGTCGTAACACGTATTCATGCTGTTATATTATTCCGCCTTCAGGATCATGGATTCAATAAAGTGCTTCAGTTCCTCACTCACGTTGTTCAACTGGTCGATAACCTCGCTAAATTCCGTAACGAGCTCGGCCTGCTGCGCGCTGGACTGGGAAATGGACGTAATCTCCTGCTCCATCTGACGGATGGAATGCTGTACGTCCTGGAGGGAACGCTCAATATTCACGGTAGCTTCCTTCGTTCCGGTGGACAGTTTGCGTACTTCGGAGGCTACCACACCGAATCCGGCGCCTGCCTCGCCCGCTCGTGCTGCTTCAATAGCGGCGTTGAGGCCCAGCAAATTGGTTTGCTCGGAGACTTCCCGGATAAACGAAGCGACTTTATTAACTTCCGCTGCATTTTGAACGGCGACCTTGGTATTGTCCAGAATTTGCGAAGAGGAAGCGGTCAGCTCTTCGGATTGAGCCGCTACAGTCTGGACCATGTCGGTCAGCCTGCCACTGATGCCGCTGATCAATTCCGTGAAATGTCCAAGCTGCTCTTCGTTTTTCAGGGAGAAGCCAATGGCCAGGGCACCAACAATATTACCCGCTTCATCGCGCAGAGGCGTAGCCGTAGAATTGAGAGCTGTTCCGTAATGGTGTGCTTCAATGCGATTGGCTGACGTCTCGCCGTTGATCAGGGCACGGCGCAGTGTAGGATCCTCGAGTGAAACCGGATCTCCTGCCTTAATGCCGAGGTCGAGATCCTCGCTGGGCACATAATACCAGAATTTCTCGGTGTCGGTTACAGCAATCATCAGATTATGTTCCTTAAGCATGATTTTAAAATATGGACTTGCTGCGACCATGGCTTCAACGATGTTCATCCAGTCAGCTCCTATGTGCGTGATATTTGATTAGTTCACTTTGACTATACATCGTCCAGATCAAGGAGATCATGAAGACCCAGAGGGAGATGTAGATTCATTTCTTATTGTAACAATTTCAGTAGCAGAAAGGAAAAAGGAAATCCTCTTTTAATAGTGATTCTCGTAGGGATTTACGGAAAAAGCCACAAAGGATATCTCCTTCGCGGCTTAATTACAAGCTAGTACCGTTTGCGCAGCATTTGTTGTGCTTACTTACAATACATCATTCCTCAATCGTCGTAACCATTATGCTACTTTAAAAAATCGGCTAGCCGCCGATCTGGGACATGCGCCGTACGGTTGGGGTATGGCTTTGCATTTTTTGCTCCAGCGCCAGCGCCATTTCATGGTTCTTCGGCTTCGTGCCGAGTGCTTTGAGGAAGAGGGCAGCCATCGCATCCGGATCATCTACATAGCGGCGAACATTGTACTCATCCGACCAGTACAGGCAGGCCTTGATATGTCCGTCTGCCGTCAGGCGAAGCCGGTTGCAATTGTCACAGAAGTGATCGCTTACCGGGTGGATCAGGCCGAAGGTGCCTTGTGAACCAACAATCTTCATGTTGCGGGATGGGCCGTTTCCTGCCGGGCCGGATGTGCTCTCTACTGTCCAGCCGGCTTCTGCGCACACATCGGTGACGGTTTCGAGCGGCAGATACGATTGGCGCCACGAATCCGAAGCATGTCCGATTGGCATGTATTCAATAAAACGCACATGCAGCGGTTGATCGATTGTCATGGCAATGAAATCCTTGATTTCATCATCGTTGATACCTTTCATCAGCACCACGTTCAGCTTGATTGGCGCAAGTCCAACAGCCGTTGCAGCTTCAATTCCCTTGAGCACCTTATTGACGTCTCCTCCGCGGGTAATCATGGAGAATCGGTCTGCATGAAGGGAGTCCAGACTGATGTTAATGCGGTTCAGCCCAGCGTCTTTCAGTGCCTGGGCCTGTTTATCCAGTAACAGCGCATTGGTCGTCAGCGCAATATCCTCAATTCCATCAATGGCCGAGATCATGCCAACAAGCTTATGCAGATCCTTGCGTACCAGAGGTTCGCCGCCAGTCAGACGGACCTTGCGCATGCCCATCGGGGCAAGTACCTTGAGCACCTGGGTAATTTCTTCGAAACTCATAATTTCATCATGTGGGGCAAACTCCATGCCTTCGGCCGGCATACAGTACACACAACGCAAATTACAGCGGTCCGTAACCGAAATACGGATGTAGTCATGGATCCTGCCAAACGAATCCTGGAGCATTTCCATGCAGACCACCCTTTCATTGATTCAGATTGGAAAGCTTCTATAAAATGAACGATACGACAATGTCGAATTTCAAAAGAACAGTTGCATCAAATTTTAGCTATTTCTCCAATCCGCGTCAATGATGACGTCAGGTGGCAGCGATTTTTTCGGGATGGGTCAACTGGAATTGACCCACGACCTGCTGCAGGAATACGGTGATGGCTTCCACATTATGCGACGACTGCTGAACATGCATCATGTCGCTCAGCAGTGCCACCATCTCGGTCTCTACCTCTGCCGATGTGGAGCGGTTTTTATGGCTGATGGCAGCGATATTCTCCATCAGCCTAACGACTTGATCCACAACCTGTGTCCTCTGCGAATCTTCAGCTGACGCACTTTGCAGCAGCTGTGCAGCTGCTTGCACCAGAGTACTGCCTTCAGCAAGCACCTGATCTCCCTCATGAATGGAGCGGGCGGCAGCATCGGCTGCGCTGGTAATATTGTCCAGAATCTGATGAATGTCTTCGGTGGATGAGCGGGACAGCTCAGCCAGCTTGCGAATCTCCCCGGCAACGACGGCGAAACCTCGGCCATGCTCTCCGACACGTGCAGCTTCAATGGAGGCATTCAGTGCGAGCAGGTTGGTCTGAGCGGAAATCTCATCGATGGCTGCCAATGCACGGTAAATATCCTGCATGGTATCCATAAAAGACAGAATCGTACGGTTGGTATCCTTGACGGTCCCGGAGATCTGAGCCATTTTGCCGCCAATGCGCTCCACCTCCTGACGTGCCACTACAATCTGTTCTGTGGCCGAAGTCTCCAGCTGCTGCAGTGTAAGACGCATATGGTCAGCAGCCAGCTTGGCCTGATCGAGGTCCTCCAGTTGTTCGCGTATGCCATGGATCATGGAGCCCAGCTTATCGTTTACACGTTCGGTGGTAACTTGGGTCGTTTCTGTGGACGTGCGCATCTGATACTGGTTGTTCATTACATCCACGGTGGCAACCTGAACCTTGAGCATGATGCCCTCTAGCGAATCAATCATGTTATTAATCCATTTTGCGAGTTCACCGGATTCATCTTGTGTAAAATCCGATGTATCCAAACGCTGAGTCAGATCGCCCTGACCCTCCGCGTTGATCCGAATAAACCGGGTGATGCGCCGCAAGTCCTCGTGCACACGTTGATAGTGTCTCCGCTGCAGTTGATCTGCTGTAACCAAACCCAAAATGATATTGAATGCCGCCAGAGCTGCTGCACTCCATGCATTCCCTGATAATGCATAGGCGAGAGCCGCTCCTCCAACCCCTGACAAACCGATGAACAGGCTGTGCAGCTTGAACTGACGCCAGCCGATACTGCGTATCCGGTACACTTCCTCCAGATCGCCTTCGCACATCATTCCCCATCGATCGGGACAGTGGGGAAGCTGAAAGGTGATGCCTTTGCCGATGACGGAAATATGACGGTAATCGGAATAGCCCGGATAGGCAGCAAACAGGTTGGAGCCGTTACGGATGGTGCTCGCAACACCGGGATGCAGTTCACCAGTGGAAGGGTCGTTAAAGATCAGCTCCAGCTCGGTGTGCTCCCCGACGGATACAACCCCCCAGTCGGTTGTAACGCCATCCTTGAGATTTTCGCCATGCGTAAATGTACGATCCTCGAAGCGGCTGCGAGACAAAGCCGTTCCTGGCTGCAGTTGCGGGCGCAGTTTCGATTCGGCCATAAAGAGATAATTGTCCCCCGAATCGGGATAGACATGTCCGGACTCCCGTTGAATCAAGTCACCGAGCACGTCATTGGGGATTCGGCAGCACAGTGAACCGATGTAGCGCCCTTCGTGCACCATGGGTTCAATGAACATGAGGGTAACATCATCGTGAAAAGAGGAGGAGCGGGGCCCGATCTCCCGTGTCACTGGATCGGAATAGGGTCCATAGAGACATTTTCTCCCGGTCGCATCTGCTCTTGCGTACTTCAAGCCTGGTCCAATGGAAGCTTCGTTATCTTCATAGATCTGTCCAATTTGTTTTTTATATGTAGAGAATACAACCTGATTCTGCTCGTCCAGCATAAAAATCTCCGTACTATCTGCTGCCCGGATGTAAGCTGCTTTGAAGCATGCATCCCATGTGGTACTATTCTGTGCTGCGTGTACTGCATCCAGAAGTCCAGCCGACTTGACCTGATGCACTAAGCGATCCATATGACGCCACTGCTCATCCGCCCAATCCAATAGAAGCTGCCGTCTCGTTTCGGCAATTCCCTCAAAAATCTCCTCTACATCGCTCTTGATATGAGCGTTCAACCGATATGACCGCCATAACGGCCACCCTTTTCTCCAGCCAAGCCAATCAAACATACAGACCACCCCGATCTTTGAAGTTGAAAGCTTATTGCGCAGCCCTTTCGTGAAACGATATGGATTCTGTAATTTCTAAAAGAAGGAACATCCTGTCTTTTCCATATAGAACGTTATACAAGAAAAACGCCAAGAATACGAGGGTATATGTCATATTTTCCGAATATTTATTCAATAAATACAAAGAAACATGCGCTTTTTAAGGAGGACAGGCATGCAAATGACCTATATTGTAGGTCTTATTGTACTGGAATCCGTACCCAGTTCTATACACATGCACGAATAAGTAATCCATAAAGCATGTTGGAATGCAGGGCTATATAGGCATATCGAATAAAGTGATGTCAGATAAACCATCCATGGGCTGACATCGTTCTGAATGAGAATTTGTCTCATTTTACACTGTGTAACATGAACAGGCCCATACTCAAAACAGTCTGTATAATGTAATTTCCGCCCAATGATATATAGTATTACCTAACCAGAAAATTCTGTTACGTTCGTGAACGCAAACCTTCCATTCGGCCTTGGTGAAATGAAACCTACTTTCCCGCGAAAAGGAGAATGCCCATGTCATCCATGAACGTCCCCGAAGTTTGCCACATTGAAGTCGATCATGTATCTGTCGTATTTGGCACCGGAACGAAGCAGGTCACCGCACTGTCTGATGTGACGTTCCAGATTCAGTCCAATGAATTCGCCTCGCTGCTTGGCCCCTCAGGCTGTGGCAAGTCGACATTGCTCAGGCTCATAGCTGATCTGCTGCAGCCCACTTCAGGCAGCGTCCGGATTGCAGGTTCAGAACCTGAGAAGGCACGCCTGCAGCGACAATTCGGTATCGTATTCCAGACGCCAGCCCTGTTTGATTGGCGCACGGTACGTCACAATGTAGAGCTGCCGCTGGAGATCCTGGGCACAAGCAAAAAAGAGTGCCGCCGTATCAGCAGTGAGCTGCTTGAGATGGTCGGGCTCACCCGATTTGCCGACCACTATCCTTGGCAGCTCAGTGGAGGCATGCAGCAGCGGGTATCGATCGCGCGTGCACTTTCACTGGATCCGCCGCTGCTGCTGATGGATGAACCGTTCTCCGCCCTGGATGAATTCACGAAAGAAAAGCTGCAACTGGAACTGCTTGATATCAAGCGGTCCACGGGCAAAACCTTCCTCTTTGTTACACACAGTATCCCCGAAGCCGTATTTCTGTCAGACCGCATTATCGTCCTCTCGGCACATCCCGGGCAGGTACATTCCATTCACTCTGTCACACTGCCTACGGATCGAACCAATGATCTGAGAGAGACCGAAGACTTCTACCGCATGCTGACCACCATTCGCAATTGTTTTCATGAGGAGCGTGATCCGAGCCATGTCCCTGCGCTCATTTAAGCTGGAATATCGTTCCTGGATCGTGATATGGATTCTATCCCTATTGCTGCTGTGGGAGGGGATTGCGTGGATTCTCCACATGTGGATGCCACCGCAGCAGGCTGCATCCCGTCTGCCTTATCTTCATGATGTTCTTGCTGCACTGGTTCGTTACTCGGGCACTCTTGCTGAGCAGGGGGCAGTGACGTTCGGAAACGCAGCGATTGGATTCGCAGGGGGAGCATTGCTGGGTCTGATGCTGGCCCTTCTAATGAGTGCGGCCGTCTGGCTGGAACGTACATTATCTCCCTATGTCATCTCTTCGCAGATGATCCCGATCATCGGTCTCGCACCAATCGTCTATGGCATCATCCATAATGCCGAGTGGGCCAGGATCGTCATGGCGGCTTATGTTACATTCTTCCCCATTGTCATTCACACGCTAAAAGGATTAAAGAGCACCGCACCGGAGCATCTGGAGCTGATGCGTTCCTGCGGAGCATCACTCCCTGCCCGGTACATCAAATGTCTGCTGCCTTCTGCCCTGCCAGGGCTGTTCTCCGGCATGAAAATCGCAGCCCCGTTAGCCGTCACTTCTTCTATCGTAGTTGAGCTGATGGGTGCACCCGATGGACTCGGTGTCCTGATGGTCAGTTCCCTGTATTATGGCAGCGCTCAGGTCGGTATGTTCTGGGCTACGATCGTGCTCAGCATCGGCATTGGGCTAATCTCGTATCTGGTCATCAGCCTGGCCGAGCGCTGGTTAACGCCTTGGCAGCCCGAATTCAGAGCCAAGGGAGGGAACGCGGTATGAGTGAAGGGGTGGTGGTGAACCGCAAACGCGATGAGAACGGGACAGCAGCCTTACCTGGCTCTGCATCTTTGTCCGGGTCAGCTGTGGCTGCTTCTGTCCCCGGTTCGGAAGTTCAGGGACAAGCAGAACAGGGACAGTTGGTCGGTACTGCGCGGAAAAAATGGCTCATTTTGCGTCTGCTCCCCTGGCTGGCAGGTATATGTTTTCTCGCCTTGTGGCAGTTCCGGCTGTTTCATCAATTGTTTTCCCTGGAAAGTTATCAGCTTCCTGTACCTTCAGCCATTGCAGCTTCCATAAGGGATAATGCGGAAATGCTCTTTCGATATGCCCTATATAGTGGAACGGAAATGCTGGGAGGCTTCCTGCTTGGTTCCCTACTGGGGGCGGTCGCAGCGGCAGGGGCATCGTTCTTCCCAACTAGCGGGAAGGCGGGTATCGCGGTGATGTCGGCTCTTAACGCAGTGCCGATTGTGGCGCTGGCACCCATCATGAACAACTGGTTTGGGGACGGCATCTGGTCGCGAATTGCCGTAGTGGCCGTCATTACGATGGCAGCCATGGCAGTCAGTCTGTTCAAAGGGCTCACTTCCATACAGCCGCAGTACGGTGAACTGCTGGACGGACTTGCGGCAAGCCGTATGCAGGCTTTCTTGAAATTGCGTTTGCCACACGCCATGCCGTCCCTCTTTGCCGGGCTGAAGATCAACATGTCCACCAGTATTATCGGAGCCATTGTGGGCGAGTTTTTTATCGCCTCCCAAGGGCTTGGATATCTGCTGTCGGATCAGATCCGCCTCGCCAACATGCCCCTCGCGTGGTCCTGTATCGTCATTGCCGCCGCTCTCGGCATCGTGCTCTATGAAGCGGTAGTACTGGCGGAGAAGCGGATCATTCCTTGGAATCGTGTACGCACCAACGCATAACATCATCAGCTTGCCGGAACACCACAGATCCGCTGCAGTACCTGATTGAATCCTTATATAAACAGGGGGTTGTTTGTATATGTACAAAACGTTGAAATCGGGTTTGATGGTGTTTGTTCTAATACTCCTTGTTGCCTTGCTGGCAGCATGTTCCGCGAAGACGGAACCAACTGCCGAACCTGCTGCGGCAAGTTCAGGAGGAGAGGCAGAGCGGTCCTTAACCAACGTGAAAATTCAGCTCAAATGGGTTCCGCAGGCTCAGTTTGCCGGAATTTATGCCGCGAAGGAACAAGGTTATTTTGAAGATGAAGGTATTGATGCAGAGATTATTCCGGGTGGCCCCGATATCGTCATTGAACAGCAGGTGGTAAACGGCGCAGCCGATGTCGGTATCACCGGGGTAGACAGTCTGCTGGTAAGCCGCGACAACGGTCTGCCGCTGGTCTCCCTTGCCCAGATCTCACAGAAGAGCAGCTATCGCCTGATCGCCAAGAAGTCAGCGGGAATTACCGATCCGGCACTAATGAAAGGCAAAAAGGTAAGCACATGGTTTGGCAGCCAGCAGTTCCAGGTCCTCGCTTTTATGGAGAAGAACGGACTTGATCCGAAGAAGGATATTGAGCTGGTTAAACAGGGGTTTACGATGGATCAGTTTTTCAATGATCAGGTGGATGTCGCAACAGCCACCATATATAACGAATATCACGTCGTGCTGGAGAGCGGCGTACAGGAGTCCGATCTGGATGTATTCAACATTGAGGATGCCGGCGTAGGCATGCTGGAAGATACATTGATTGCGAAAAAGGACTGGGTCGACAGCAACCGCGATCTTGCTGTTAAAGTCACCCGTGCCATTCTGAAAGGCTGGAACTACGCCATCGACAACCAGGCGGAAACCGTGGATATCGTCATGAGCAACGTGACCGACGGCAGTACGACCCGTGAACATCAGGTAACGATGCTGGAAGAAATCGCGAAGCTGATTCGTCCGGAAGGATTTACGGAGCAGCAGGTGGGCAGTTTTGTGGATGAATCGTTTGCTCGTACAGCAGATATTGCACTCAATTATGGCCTGATCAAGAAGGCAGCCAATCTGGATGAAGCGCTGGAGAAGAGCATTTACGAAGAAGCGGTGAAATAAGGCAGTCGAAGGAGGATGACGAATGAGCTCCGTGGATCAGCAACCTCAGCCGCTTGGCGGTACCAAGGAAGAATGGCTGAAGAAGGACCGTAAATATGTGTGGCATCACATCTCGCCGCATAACGATCATCCGATGATTGCGGTCAGCGGCCAAGGCAGCTGGATTACGGATCAGGATGGTACGCGGTATCTGGATGCCATGTCCGGCTTATGGTGCGTGAATGTCGGGCATGGACGTGAGGAGATTGCAAGGAGCGCATACGAGCAGATGAAATCACTCGCCTATGTGCCGATGACCCAGAGCCACGAACCGGCGATTTTGCTGGCAGAGAAGCTGAACGAATGGCTGGAGGGAGACTATCGAATCTTCTTCTCCAATTCCGGATCGGATGCCAATGAGGTGGCGTTCAAAATAGCCCGTCAGTTTCATCACCAGAATGGTGAGCCAACCAGACACAAGTTCATCTCCCGTCACCGGGCCTATCACGGCAACTCCATGGGTGCACTCGGTGCCACGGGGCAAGCCGCCCGCAAGATCAAGTATGAGCCGCTTGGCGTGGGCTTCTCCCATGTCCCACCCCCGTACTGCTATCGCTGTCCGTTTGGACGGAACAAGGATGGATGCGGACTCGAATGTGCAACCATCTATGAAGAGATTATCCGCTGGGAAGGCCCTGAGACCGTGGCTGCGGTGATCATGGAGCCGGTGATTACCGGGGGCGGCATGATTGTCCCGCCTCCAGACTACATGCGTACCGTGCAGGAGATCTGTGAGCGTTATGGTGTGCTGCTGATTGTGGATGAAGTGATCTGCGGGTTCGGTCGTTCGGGAATGAAGTTCGGACATCAGAATTATGGGGTGCAGCCGGATATTGTCACGATGGCCAAGGGGATGACCAGCGCATACTCTCCGTTATCGGCTACAGCCGTGCGAGCGGACCTGTACGATACGTTCCGGGAACCCGGACCGGATGCACACTTTCGCCATGTAAATACCTTCGGTGGCAATCCGGTCTCCTGCCGGGTGGCACTGGCGAATCTCGACATCCTGGAGCGTGAAAATCTGGTGGAGCGTGCGGAGGAACTGGGGCGCTTGCTTCGGGAGAAGCTGGAGCCGCTGCTGGAGCTGTCCGTGGTCGGAGATCTTCGAATGTTTGGATTCGCCTGCGGCATCGAGCTTATTGAAGCGGACGGCTCCCCGGCAGATGCAGGGAAGGTGGCACACGTGCTGGCCAGTTGTAAGAAGGACGGCATACTCATCGGTAAAAACGGGGACACGGTACCCGGGTTCGCTAACATTTTGACGATATCACCACCCTTTGTCACCACGGAGGATGAGCTGGATCTGATTGCGGAAAGTTTGCTTAAGGCACTGCGCAGTATGGAGGCAGGATAGTGGATGGATAGCCCCTAATCCCAGGAATGACTATCGTTTGACTCGTTGGAAAATAAAGCGCCATGGAGGCGAGGGAAGATGCAGACCACAACCGGAAAAGGCATTAACCAGCTTCGATTAAATGAACGAATTGAACAATTGTCCCATATTGGGCGAATTGGAGAGACGGGCGTCTGCCGGCTTGCCCTCACACCGGAAGATATGGACGGCATTATTCAGGTGCGTCTCTGGATGGAAGAAGCCGGACTGGTGACCCGTCTGGATCCATTCGGCAATCTCATTGGCCGACTTGACGGTACTGACCCTTCACAGCCCATTCTCATGGTCGGCTCGCATATTGATTCACAGCCTTATGGTGGTCGATATGATGGAGCCATTGGGGTCCTGGGTGCACTGGAAGCTGTGCAGTGCCTGATGGAGAGTGGCCTTCAGCCTGCTATGCCTATTGAGGTCGTTGCCTTTTGCGATGAAGAGGGTTCCCGGTTCAATAAAGGCTTGTTCGGCTCCCGGGGAATGACCGGGCAATTGGAGGAGGGGGAACTGGAGCGGCAGGACAGGAACGGGGTGACTCGCCGGGAGGCGCTGGAAGCCTTCAGTTGCCCGGTAGAGAAACTTGCCGAAGGCGTCTATGCGCCTGGTTCCATCGGCAGCTATCTGGAGCTGCATATCGAACAGGGCCCTGTACTGGAATCGCTGGAAGCCCCGGTAGGGTTGGTCACGGGCATCTCCGGCCCGTTATGGCTCACGATTACGATCAAGGGCATGGCAGGGCATGCCGGTTCGGTGCCGATGGCCATGCGGCATGATGCGCTCGTAGGCAGTGCCAGAGTCATTGCGGCGTTTGACGATATGGTGAGAGAGGATCCGGCTGCCCCCACGGTTGGTACCGTGGGCAGTCTGAGGGTATTCCCGGATTCACGCAACATTATCCCGGAAGAAGTCAGCTTCACCTTGGACTTGCGCGATATGGAGATGGAACGCCGTAATCAGATTGAAGCCCGGCTGATGAATGTGCTGGCTGAAGTATGCAGTCAGTATGGTCTTACCTATTCCCTGACCGAAGATACCAATAGCGAACCGCGTTACTGTGCGGAACGAATCAAGGGGGCCATTCGCTCGTCTGCGGAGGAGATGGGATTGTCCTTGCCGGAGCTCATGAGTGGTCCGTTCCATGATGCACTGGCGCTATCTTATGTGTGTGACTATGGCATGATTTTTGTCCGCAGCAAGGATGGGATCAGCCATCACCCGAGTGAGTATTCCTCCCCGGAGGACATTGCGCTGGGAACGGAGGTACTATATCGCACGATTCGGCAGATATGCAGTCAGCTGCCTGCTGACATCGGATCGGAGGACTGATCCACATTTTCGGATAGAAAACGGAAACGATGAACGATCGGATTTATCTGTAATACATCTTAATCAGGGTAGAAGGAGGCGCTACTGGCGTATGGTAAAAATCAGTATTGGCCTGATTCAGGCTTCGCATGAAGTGGAAGGGTCGGCCCCGGTTGAACACCACAAAGAGGCAGCCGTCCAGAAGCATATCACGCTGGTTCGTGAAGCGGCTGCCCGGGGCGCGCAGATTATCGGATTGCAGGAAGTCTTCTATGGACCCTACTTTTGCACCGAACAAAATCCCAAATGGTATGCATCTGCCGAACCGGTGCCGGAGGGTCCGACAACCAGGCGTTTTCAGGAGCTTGGGAAGGAACTGGGCGTGGTAATTATTTTGCCTGTGTACGAGGTGGAAGGCATTGCTTCTTATTACAATACGGCTGCCGTGATTGATGCCGACGGCTCCTATCTTGGCAAATACCGCAAGCATCATATCCCGCATGTGGAAGCGGGCGAGGGCACAAACGGTTTCTGGGAAAAATACTATTTCAAGCCCGGGAATCTCGGATACCCGGTATTTGATACAGCTTACGCCAGAGTAGGCCTGTACATCTGCTATGATCGGCACTTTCCGGAAGGAGCCCGTCTGCTGGGACTCGCCGGAGCGGAGATTGTGTTCAATCCGTCAGCCACGGTGGCTGGTACATCGGAATATCTGTGGAAATTGGAACAGCCTGCCCACGCGGTTGCCAACGGCTATTACGTGGCTGCCATTAACCGGGTAGGCGTCGAGGCGCCCTGGAACATGGGGGAATTCTATGGTCAGTCGTATCTGGTGGACCCGCGCGGACGAATGGTTGCCATGGGCAGCAGGGATCAGGATGAGATTGTCATCGGCGAGATGGATACGGAAATCATCCGTGAAGTGCGCAATGTGTGGCAATTTTATCGGGACCGTCGCCCTGAGACGTATGAGCATCTGTTTAACCTCTAACATATGGAAGGTAGTATTCAAAAAATAACACGGACCCCAGATCAATCTCAGGAGGTGCATGGTCATGATAAACAGCCCGGGAGCAGCCTTATCCGATTATGGATGGGAGAGCCGGTTTGCCGAGATGAAGCCTGCTATGACAGGCAAGGAAGCGATGGAGGAATCCAACCGCTGTCTGTACTGTTACGATGCACCTTGCATCAAGGCATGTCCAACGGATATCAACATCCCTTCGTTTATTCGGAAAATCTCGACAGGTCATCTGAAAGGCTCGGCCCGAACCATTATGGATGCCAATCCGGTAGGAGCCAGCTGCGCAAGGGTCTGTCCAACCGAGGAATTGTGCGAAGGTGCCTGTGTATTGAATGAATCGTCTAAGCCCATTCGCATCGGTGACCTGCAGCGATACGCCACGGACTGGGCACGGGCGACCAATGAACCGTTGTTCCAGGCAGCCCCCTCCAATGGCCGTTCCGTTGCTGTTGTGGGCGCCGGACCTGCCGGCTTGTCCGCAGCCAGAGAGCTCGGTCGTGCAGGGTATGAGGTGACGATCTATGAAGCGAAATCCAAAGGTGGTGGATTAAATACGTACGGGATCGTATCCTTCCGATTACCGGAGGAGGTGGCCTTGTGGGAAGTGGAACAGGTTCTGGCACTGGGAGTACACATTCGGTACGGCGTACGTATAGGAGTAGATCTTCCCACTTCACAACTGCTGGAACAGCATGAAGCTGTCATTCTGGCTTGTGGTATGGGTTCCGTTCCAATGCTCGGGATCGAAGGCGAGAACTTGGAAGGGGTGTACGATGCCATTGAACTGGTGGAATCCACCAAGCAGGGCGTCCCGCCTGCTCTGAATGGTCTGAAAGTGGCCGTCATCGGTGCGGGCAACACGGCAGTGGATGCAGCCACCTGCTCGGTACGTCTGGGAGCAGAGCGTGTGCAGATGCTCTATCGGCGCGGGGAGAGTCAGATGACGGCCTATGCGTTTGAATATGCGTTTGCAAAACAGGAAGGTGTAGAGTTCCGCTGGTTTACGATGCCACAGCGCATCATTGGCGATGAGAATGGGCGAGTTCGGGCGGTTGAGTGTGTAAAAATGGAACTCGTTACCCCGCCAGGAGGCGGACGTGCATTACCCGTACCCCAAGAAGGAACGGAGTTCATGATTGAATGTGACACCGTCGTCCGGGCGATCGGACAGAACCGGCTGCTGCCTCTCATTGAAGCCTTCGGTCTGCGTCATCACTGGGGTGTTATTGAGGTGGAGCAGCAGACCTACCGAACTTCTCATCCACAGATCTATGCGGCAGGGGATGTGATTTTCGGCCAGGGGCAGGGCGAGGCCATGGTTGTCTCGGCAGCACAGCAGGGCAAGCTGGCCGCAGCAGCACTGATGAAAGCACTGCCTGGACAGGTGGAGGAGACGGCTTGAGGTGAGCTTGTGCTTCGTATGCTGTTCAGACCCTAAAGCAATCGAGTGCAAGGCAAGACCATATATGCAAACAACACCAAGGAGGGATCGTTATGGCTGACTTATCGATTAATCTGGCAGGTATTCGATCACCCAATCCATTTTGGCTGGCATCCGCTCCGCCGACCAATACGGGATATCAGGTGCAGCGTGCCTTCGAGGCAGGCTGGGGAGGTGCGGTGTGGAAGACGCTGGGTGAACCGATCATTAACACGTCTTCCCGCTTTGCCGCTGTACATTTCGGCGGACAGCGGGTAGCGGGCTTCAACAATATTGAGTTAATCTCCGATCGTCCACTGGAGGTCAATCTGCGGGAGATTGCCGAAACCAAGAAGCGCTTCCCGGATCGCGCGGTCATTGCCTCACTGATGGTGGAACCGAAGCGGGAGAAGTGGCATGAGATTGTCAAAAAGGTGGAAGCCGTCGGAGTGGATGGTCTGGAGCTGAATTTTGGCTGCCCTCACGGCATGGCTGAACGCGGCATGGGGGCAGCTTCCGGTCAGCAGCCGGATCTGGTTGAGCTGCAGACGATGTGGGTGAAGGAAGTCGCGACGACCCCCGTGATCGTGAAGCTGACACCGAATATTACGGATATTACGGCAACGGCCCGGGCCGCAGTGCGCGGTGGTGCGGATGCCATTTCTCTTATCAATACCATTAACTCTCTGGCAGGTGTGGATCTGGATTCGTGGAATACCGTGCCCCATGTAGGCGGTAAAGGGGCCCATGGAGGCTATTGCGGACCAGCCGTGAAGCCGATTGCCCTCAACATGGTGGCCGAATGTGCCCGCCATCCGGAAGTGGGCGTGCCCATCTCGGGCATTGGCGGCATATCCGATTGGCGGGATACGGCAGAGTTTTTGCTCATGGGAGCGACAGGAGTCCAAGTATGCACGGCAGCGATGCATCATGGTTTTCGCATCGTGGAGGATATGATCGAAGGGCTGAATGATTATTTGGATGAAAAGGGCCTGAGCAGTGTGGCGGAACTTGTGGGCCAGACGGTACCCCGATATTCGGACTGGGGCAATCTGGATCTCAATTACAAAGTGGTCGCCCGTATCAACCGCGATGTCTGCATTAACTGCAACAAGTGCCATATCGCTTGTGAGGACACATCGCATCAGTGCATCGATATGCTGACCGATCCTTCCGGCGCCTATCTGGAGGTGGTCGAGGAAGACTGTGTGGGATGTAACCTTTGCTCGATTGTATGTCCGGTGGATGGGGCTATTGAAATGGTCGAAATAGCACCTGAACAGGCTCCATTAACCTGGAATGAACGTCAATCAGCGATTGCTGTGCTGCAATCGGTCAGAGATCAATCAACCAAGGAGGCGATATCATGAGTGGGCGCAAACTGATTCGGAATGGCGTGTTGGTCACGGCATCGGATACATTTGAAGCAGATATACTCATCGAGAACGGAAAAATCACGCAGATTGGCATGGACGTGGTGGCGGATGACCGAACGGAGATTGTGGATGCTTCCGGCTGTTATGTCATTCCCGGTGGTATCGATCCGCACACGCATCTGGATATGCCGTTTGGTGGTACAGTGACCGCGGATGATTTTGCATCGGGGACCGCAGCGGCAGCGTATGGCGGAACAACGACAATCCTTGATTTCTGTCTGACGCAGAAAGGCAAACCGCTCATCGAATCCCTTAAGGAATGGCATGCGAAGGCCAAGGGTAAGGCTGCAATCGACTATGGATTTCATCTGATGATCGGGGAGATGAATGACCAGGTATTGGGGGAACTGCCGCAGGTCATTGAGGAGGAAGGGGTGTCTTCCTTCAAAGTATTCATGGCTTATAAAAACCAGTTCCAGGCGGATGATGGTATCCTCTATCAGACGTTGCAAAAGGCCAGAGAGTACGGTGCACTGGTCATGGTGCATGCCGAGAACGGGGACGTCATCGATCTGCTTGTACGTCAGGCGCTCGCCGAGGGGCGGACCGAGCCCATCCATCACGCACTTACGCGCCCTTCCATCCTGGAGGGAGAGGCGACAGGACGCGCTGCACGTCTGGCTGCGCTTGCGGATTCACAGCTGTATGTGGTGCATGTGACGTGCGCCGAAGCCGTGGAGCAGATTGCACGTATGCGTGAGATGGGATACCGGATCTGGGGCGAGACATGCCCGCAGTATCTGACGCTGGATCAGTCCATCATGGATCAGCCTGATTTTGAAGGGGCGAAGTACGTCTGGTCTCCGCCGCTCCGGGAAGCCTCCCATCAGGATGTGTTGTGGAATGCACTGAAGAGCGGCCAATTGCAGACCATTGGGTCCGATCACTGCTCATTTAATTTCAAGGGACAGAAGGATCTGGGGAAGAATGACTTTAGCAAAATCCCTAACGGTGGGCCTGTCATTGAGGATCGGCTTAGCATTTTATACTCGGAGGGAGTTGCCAAGGGACGCATTTCATTGAATCAATGGGTAGATCTGTGCTCTACGCGGGCGAGCAAGCTGTTTGGGATGTTTCCGCAGAAAGGGACGCTTGCAGTCGGTACCGATGCGGATATCGTTATTTTTGATCCTTCCATTTCCCGGGAGATATCGGCCAGTACACATCATATGAATGTGGATTATAGCGCCTTCGAAGGCATGCAGATACAGGGGTGTCCCATCACCGTACTGTGCCGGGGGGGGTATGTCATTAAGGCTCGTCAGTTTGTTGGTGCGGCCGGATCGGGTCAGTATGTGAAGCGTGCGAATTACGATGCTGGTGCACCTCTGCCTGGGCGGCAGACGGTCACGACAGCGACGGGAGGTTGAGGTTCATGATGGAACATGAAGCTTTTGAGGCAGAGAAGGTGGCGATAGAACGAATGGTCGCGCTGGGATATCGGATCTATTCGGTTCAGGAGCATCTGGAGGGTGCCAGTGTCGTGTGGGAACATCCGGATCATCCGGGAGAAAAGAAAGAGCAGCATGTGGGGACAGCGTCCGGACGAAAGTGGTTCGTCCACTTTCTGATCCGGCAGCTCCAGGAACAGCGGGGGGCTTAGTCTTCTTGCCGTTTATGCAATTGGACCATTAACGTATTCATAAGCGTAGATGGCGAGCTGGGTGGCGATGCGTTTCTCGGGGAGGATATAGTCTTCTCCGAGCAAGGCTTCAATTTTGTCCAATCGGTGATAGAGCGTCTGTCTGACAATGAATAGGGCGGTGGCGGTTTCCTGTTTGGAGCAGCACAGCACCAAATATTGCTTGAGCGTGCTCAGCAGCTGGCCGCCCCTTTCTGCGTCATGCCGGATGACGGGACCGAGGTATTCTTCAATAAAATCCTCCAGATTGCCACTCTGCTTCATCCCGGCGATGATGCGGTAACCGTGAAGATTGCTGTAAAACGGCTGCTGCATGGGTCCAGCATCCTTCTGAATGCGCAGCGTTTCCTTGGCGGCATCCAGGCTGTCCTTGAGACGTGACAAATCGGCACAGCTGGGACCAATGCCCAGCAGACCGGAGAACAGACGGTGGGTCTGGTCCGTTTCATGCTGCTGGAGCTGCTCTATGCACCGCCAGATATTGCTTTTGCGCTGAGGGCCAGACTGAGGATCGAGGACGATCAGGATGATCTGATGGTTTAATACCGTGCTGAACAGGGTGAACCCTTCCCTGGAAAATACAGAGCGGGCAACGATGTTGCGTTGTATAAGCAGCTTCTGGAGCTTGAGGCTGTCGGTATAGCTCGGATTATTGTCAAACAAAACGACGGTGCCTTTGCTGGCAGCAAGCAGGGGACTTGCCGACAGATACTCTTGAATTTCCTTTGCCGTGTGATGCCCGTTCAGCCAGTCGATGACCCACATGTCTTCCTTGTAACGACGCTTCTCCTCCATGTATTTGGTTCGCATCCAGTCCTGTGCAATGGCAGCCGCGCAGCGCTCCAGCGCCTGAATGACATATTCATCGGAAGGGTTGTGACGCTGTAACTCAGACTCGTGTTCCGGAAGTCTCTCCAGAAAGAGTACCAGGTCAGCAAAGGTGTAATCGAGCGCCTGAATAGGTAGGGTATAGGCATCCGTGGGTTGCTCTAAACGATTCGTCTGGCTCATTTGTCCTGTCTCGGGGTAGTGGTTGTGCTGGGTGAACCATGCCTTTCTACGGTTCTCCAATTGCTCTGGCGGACAATAAGGAACCGCACTGGCCTCCCCTTCGAGTGGATATAACGCAACCGGGCAGCCGGTTGTGCGTGATAACAAGCGAAGCAGCGGCTGCACGCCGTCTCCGTTTAGCAGGAGTTGGTTGAACGAGGTGGTCAGATTGTCGAGTTCGGCGAGCATCCGCTGATGGCTGCGAATCAGGGCGAAGTGCAGGTCTTGCGTAATATCAATATAGCGGACTTGTTCATGAAACCAGATCAGCGGAAAATCATCTGCTGCTGCAATTTCCTTCATCGCTCCGAGTTGCGACTTGGTGTGAGTCCCCAGCTCGATACAGAGCCCGGCAGCACCACGGGCAATTAACTGCCGCAGGAAAGACAAACCCTGCTGCTCATCCGCCTGCCAGCCGATGCCGGTGGTCAGCACCAATTCTCCCCCATTTAACAGATCGCCCACATCCGGTACCTCCATAATATGGACCCAACGGACATACCTCTCGAGTGCCCGTTCACTAGCAAGTACCTCTGCCTTGCGAAATACAGGTCATTTCAACATGTCTCTCATCTGAAGTTGAAGTGTCGTTTCCCCCATACAGCCACCGTCCTTCCCCCAATTGCATGCCGATTGCAACCCCGCCTTATGATGCAGGTTTCTGAAGAGCGTTTGTACTGTTGTGATGTACGAGCTGGATGACCTGTCTACGATCCGTTAACTTACATAATTAAGCTATATTATAAGTCCGTTAACAGATGATGGGCTGAAATCTAACGCGGATTTGTTTTACTTAACAAAGTAGGCTCCTTTTTTTGTGATCTGGAATAATCAAGTTCGGAATGGTGTGGTTTTACCTGACATTCAGGGAGGGGAACCCGTTAATGGTCAACAAAAAACCTCCTGATCTCATTGGAATGAACAGCCATTCCAATGAGAACCAGGAGGTTTATTATAATACCGTATTGCTCTTTATGGATCGAAGTTCAAACGAGCAGTTTAATCTTCGATTCTTTTCTTCTTGAATTTCATCAGGAATTCATACACGATTGGCACAATCACCAGGGTGAGCAGCGTAGAGCTGATCAGACCGCCGATAACGGTAATACCAAGGCCTTTCGAGATGATGCCCGCGCTTTCTTCCAGTCCCGTAACGAGTGGCAGCAATGCACCAATCGTTGCAAGTGCCGTCATCAGGATTGGACGCAGACGTGTTGCACCTGCTTCAAGCAAGGCTTCACGAGTAGACATGCCGTCTTTCTCCATGTGAATGACTCGGTCGATCAGGACGATCGCATTGGTGACTACGATCCCGATCAGCATCAGTCCACCCATCATGGCAGAGACGTCAATGGTGCCCCCAGCCAGGAACAGGCCTACCATGATACCAATAACGGTAAACGGCAGGGAGAACAGGATGGCGAATGGTGCGAGTCCGCCGCCAAATGTAACGACAAGTACAAAGTATACAATGGCAATGGCTGCCAGCATGGCAAGACCCAGTTGGGTGAAGGTGTCATTGATCTGTTCGGTTGTTCCACCAAACTTCACTTCAACGCCATCAGGCAGGTCCAGCTTGTCGATGTTATCCTGCAAGTTTTGGGAAGCCTTTTGCACATCGGAAGCCAGAATGTTGGCTGATACCTGAGCAACGACTTTGCCGTCAATACGCATAATCGAGTTCGGAGATGTGCCTTCTTCGACTTTTGCAACATCCTTGATCGGTACTTGGATGCCTAGCGGAGAAGTCACTGTCTCATTTTCGATATCAGTGATGCTGTCGAATGTTTTTTGATCTGTCTCGACATACACTTTATAGGTTTTGTTATCAATATCCACTTCCGTCAGTACCGAGCGTTCCTGTGCAGGGCTCAGTGCCATAGCCAATTGGCCTGCAGTCAGACCGAGCGAGCTCAGCTTTTCCTGATCTGCAACGAGGGTGTATTGACCATACGTGTCAGAGAGTGTCGTGTCCGCTTTTTCGAAGTTTTCGGTATCTGCTTCAACCAGCTTGAACACTTCATCCGTGACAGGCTTGAGCTGTTCCACGTTGTCGCCATAGATGGAGATGCTCAGGCTGCTGCCTCCCAGACCGCCGGACATATCCAGCTCACTCCAGGTACCTACAGTCACTTCTTTACGCAAACCTTCAACAAGGTCTTCCTTCACTTGAGTGAAATCTTTGGTATCTTCGTTGTATTCAATATAGAAGAGTGCCGAGTTGGAGCTTCCTCCACCCATGCTGCTCAGTGGATTGCCGCCTCCGATGGAATACTGCATTTTCTCCAGACCAGGCTGTTTCAGCAACCACTTTTCAGCAACAAGTGCTTCTTTTTCAACATCTTCACGCAGGGACCCGGTTTCCGGGCTGTATGTGATGGTCACATATTTGTCCTGCTGTTCAGGCAAGAAGCTTGCACCGATGAACGGATACAGGAACAAACTGCCGACCAGCAAGAGCACCGCGATACCGACGGTGATGATTTTGTGCGAAAGTGTCCAGTTCAGCAGGCGTTTGTAGCCTTCGGCCATCTTCCCTGGTTTTTCTTCATGATTTTGCTTGTTCTTCAAGCCTTTGCGGAACAGGGTATGAGCCAGCATAGGAACGATGGTGATAGCCACGATCAAGGATGCCAGCAGTGCAAATACCATGGTTAATGCAAATGGCATGAAGAGTTCGCCCACCATGCCGCTAACGAGTGCGAGTGGCAGGAACACGGCGATGGTTACAATGGTAGAAGAGAGGATTGGAATGAACATTTCACGGGTCGCTTCCCGGATCAGTTCACGGCCTTTCAGTTTCTCTCCCTTAAGGGTCAATCTACGATAGATATTCTCGATAACGACGATGGAGTCATCCACGACCCGTCCAATGGCAACGGTCATGGCACCCAGCGTCATCATGTTTAACGTGATGTCCATCATATAGAGCGCGGTCAATGCCATGAGCAAGGAGAGCGGAATAGAGATAATGGAAATAATCGTTGAACGAATATTGCGCAGGAACAACAGGATAATCAGGATGGCAAACAGGGCACCGAAGACCGCTTTGCCAAGCATCGTATTGACGGAATCCTGAATTGGTTTCCCTTGGTCGAGCAATACCGTCAGCTGTGCGTTTTTGAATTGGGACTGCAATTCTTCCGCTTTGTCTTTAACTGCATTCACGACATCAACGGTGTTGGCGTCATTGGATTTCACGACAGAAATACCGATGGACTCCATGCCATCTGTCCGGGAAATGGATTCTGCCTGACCGATGACCTCAATGTTCGCGATCTCACTTAATTTTACCGTAGGGATTCCTGCTGCATTGGCAGCACCAGAAGCACTACCTGCACTTGCATTTCCACCCGCGGATGGTGCGGCAGCTGGGTTCGATCCCTGTGCGGCATCTGGATCTGCTGCTTGGCCGGCAGCACCGCCTGCTTGAGCAGATGGATCTGCTGCTGCGCCTGCACCGCTTGGTACCACAGGAATGGCAAGGTTCTTCAGGTCATCGAGATCGATGATATTACCATCGACCACAACGGCTTTCTGTGCTTCGTCCAGTTCGAATAATCCCAACGGAACGCGGACAGAGGAACCTTGAACGATGCCGTTAACGGTATCTTCCGTCAGGCCGAGTTCATTCATTTTATCCTGGTCGAACTTCAGTTGAACTTCCTTGACATACTGACCGGAAACCTGTACTTGGGCTACACCGTCGATATCTTCGAGTGCAGGCTGAATATCGGATTCAACGAGTCTGGTCAACTGTTCCAGATCTCCGCCGTCCTTATCGGACAAGCTCAGTGAGACAACCGGGAATGAATTAATGCTGAATTTGGAAATGGTCGGTTTCTGTACACCGTCCGGGAGCTGCACCTCATTTAGCGCCTCGCGAACAGCTGCAGTAGCGTTGTTCAGATCTGTTCCATAATCAAATTCAAGTGTGATGGAAGCAGCGTTCTCCATGGAAGTGGATGTGAGTGTCTTGATTCCCTCCACATTGCGCAAGGTCTGTTCCAGCGGCTTGGTCACATCTTCTACGATACCTTCCGGAGCCGCTCCGGGATCAATCGCCGTGACACTTAGAAATGGCACATTGATGTTCGGAATGGTCTCCTGTTTCATCGTCAGTCCGCTGTACAAACCAGCGAAGGAAACGATAATGGTCAGAATCCAGATCGCGAACTTGTTGTTCAGTGAAAAATTAATGATTCCTTTCATACGATGGTTTCTTCTCCTCTCTGTTCTCCCTGTTTTCTATTTGTTTGACGAGTCAGCCTGGATGAACCGGCTATACATGGCATCCAGAATATGCTGAAGCTCGGAGTGCAACGATTCAATGGCTGGAATGTTCTCCAGGTTGCGCATCATGCCCAGAATAATGGCCCGGCGCGGTGTGAATTCCATCATTTCCTGCTTCAGAATGGCGATGGTTTCTAACGCGTCATTCCGGGATTGTCCTGTAGTCAGATCCGTAGTGACGATATCCTGCATCTGTTTGATGATGTGAATGGGATGACGCATCATCGTGGAATCGGTTTTGGATTCGCTGGTCCATGCCGGCCAGTTTTCCAGGCTAATCAAAGGCTCAGGTCGCTGGTCCAGCAACCCTTGCGCTGCATAATCCATCGTTTGCAGCAGATTCGCGGCCATTTTGGATACGGTAAGGGAGGGCATCTCCGTAAACCAGATCTTGATGTAGGACAGGAAAAGACCGTGCGTCAGCAAAATGAGGTCTACAGTATATGGCTCAATCTCGGGACCGTACAGATCCTCCAGCTTATCCTTGAACCAGTGGAGGGTTCGGATCTCCATATCCCTGTGATGCGGGTCGCATTTCCTGCTGGAGTGTTGCTGCTCATCATCCATCATCATGCTGCGCAGCTGCACCCGAAGGAACTCTTTTAATTCGGATACATGGATTAGTAACGTCTCAATCTGCTTGTGCAGACGTTCTCGTGATGTGAGGCCAGCCTCATGTTCAATCTGTGTCATCTCATCCAGCAGGGTGTAGATGCAGTACTCCATCGTACTGGCTTCCAACTCCTCTTTGGATTTGAAAATCAGGTAGAGGCTTCCCTTGGACATGCCGCATAGCTCAGCAATTTCCTGCATGGAAGTTGCAGCACTGCCTTTGGCAGAAAACAGCTTGAGAGCTGTCGTTATAATGAGTTTCTTCTTCTCGTTCATCTCATGAATTGGGTTCATTAACGATACCTTCACCTCATCTGGAACTTATGGGTTCTTGAATTGACTTTAGGGTCAGAACAAGTATAAACGAAGTGGAAGGGTGAATTCAAATGGGAGAGAATTGGAAATTCAAATCATCGGAGTGGCCCGGTTTATTTAGAAGGAGAGAGAGATGGAGGTGAGCATCGGCGTAGATAAATGTGAGAACGCGTAAACAACTATGCTCCATTCCCGAAGGCATGTATGGCCAACATAAGGATGGCTGTCAGTGCGACCAGATAAAATGCACCCAGGAGGATAAGGAATGAATATCCTGCAAGCGAGCTGAGGCGTACCAACCATTTCTTCATACAATCCATCCTTTCCGTTATTCACAGGGTACATAATTCTATTTACATGATATACCAAAAAGACGACTTCCTGATGGAAGTCGTCCGAGTTTTTACAAAATAATTACAATGTTTACGTAATCAGTTTCAAACCGACTGCAGCCACCAGAATCATGGCAATGAACAGCAGCCTTTTGGCTTCCTTGCGTTCACCGAACAGGAACATGCCCGTTAATGTGCTGCCAACGGTACCAATGCCCGTCCAGACAGCGTAGGCAGTGCCCATCGGAATGGAGGTCATGGCATAGGACAGCAGCGAGAAGCTGAATACAAAGGAAACGAGCATAAGCACGATATAAGGCCAGCCCTTTTTGGTAGAAGCGCCGTTAATTCCGATCACGCCAAAAATTTCACAGATGCCTGCGCCTACGATTGCTAACCATGCCATTATGCCACACCTTCTTTCGCTTCTTCTTGTTGATCCGTGACCAGTTTCAGTCCGATGACGCCACAGAGCAGCAGTCCGATCAGCAGGATTTTGGCCAAACGGAAAGGCTCACCGAACAGCAGCATTTCCGCAAGCACGGTGCCTGCGGTTCCGATTCCGGTAAATACGGCATATACGGTGCCCACCGGCAATCTCTTGGAGGCTGCGATGATCAGTCCGAAACTGATGATGATGGCTGCAGCGGTCAGAGCCCATTCCCATAGATTGGAGGCATGTTTCAGTCCGCTTACCCAGACAATTTCGATGATGCCTCCGATAAATACGTATAACCAATTGCGGTTCATGATGATGTTTCTCCTTCCGGCACGATCTTCTGTGCCTCTTCGTTCAAATGATGAATGCCATGCCAAAAGACAGGCCAAGCGGCTTCAAGACGTCTCGTATAACGGCGTGAGCTTCCATAGATAATCTCCACAGTAATGCCATCGAGAGAAGTCATAAAGGCAATGGCAGCTTGTTCCGTTGGAATCAAAGGTAATTCGCCATGACGTACTGCTCGCTGCAGGAGCCTGTTCAGAGATCGCTCCATGCCATCAAGAAAGGGATGCACGATGTCCATGACTTCGTTGTATAACCCGGGAGGGGGGAAGTAGGACATACGCAGCATCAAGCGTGTTGAAGGGCTGGCGTTATATTCCTGTTCGAACCAGGGAAACACACCCTTGAGTCTGTCTTCCAGGGGAAGGTCGGCATGATCGCGGAAATATTCCAATGTATGGCGTTTTACTTCTTGAAAAGCATGAGCCAGTGCCTGGAGGAACAAGTCTTCCTTGCCGCTGAAATGGGCGTATATGGACGGTTTCTTAATCCCTACATCGTCAGCGATAGCCCGAAGGGATGCCCCTTCATAACCATCTCTGGCAAAGTGGAACAAGGCCGCATTTCGTATGGATTGTGCTGTCATTTTGCCCACCTTCCTAACGGTCGTTAGGAGACCATATTTTCATATTTCACATCAGATGTCAAGTCTATTCAAAAAAGCCGCCTGCAAAAATATCACAGGCGACCCATATACAGCTCAGGCTGGATTAGAACGTGGTAAACCCCAGTATGAGCTGCAGTTTATAGAGAATTCCTTTCAGAAAAGTGGTTTTCTCCTGGAATTCATCCAGATTCAAAGTGAACTCGGCATCCTCATTATTCCACACTCGCTCGAAATAATCCGCCACACTTCGGGTAAACTCATTATCCGCAGGCGCAGCGACCCATAGTTCATTTTCAAGATTATAGTCGTTCATGTTTCGGGGAGTAAGGTTGGTGGAACCGCCAAGCACAATATGATCCCCGGTGGCTTTGGCAATATACATCATTTTGGTGTGATACTGTTCCTTGGTTGTGTTGTACCAGCGGATTTGGATTCTGCCGTCCGATTTGTCATGCAGCTCGGCAGCTACAGGCCGATTCGGAATACCGATTTTCTCCTGGCCGAAGGCATTCTCATTCGGATCGAGCACAAGCCGGATATCCACTCCCCGTTTGGAAGCATCCAGCAGCGCGTCCAGTACTTTTGGAGAAGCAATGTAGAACATGCCCATCCACAAGGTATCGCCTTTCTCCATGAGCTTGATCTCATGCAGGACGGCATCATTCACTTTTCCTTCGGTCAGATAGCGAATTCGCAGATCACCCTTGTTTGGATCCGTCGAAGGAGCTGTATAGAAAGGAACCTGACCTTCCCCTGATATGTCCAGTACGGCTTGTTCCGAATGGAGTATATCCCCAATGACGGGCCCTGTAACTTCAAATGCCACATTGGAGTGATAGGCACTTGCATCATGGATATTGCCGGAGGAGACGATCGCTTTTTTCTCGCTGGCGACGACCTTGCGATGATTGGCCTTAACATTAAGCAGCTTGAGATAGGAGCGCATCGTAACGTCTGGGCCGTCGCTTGCCATCAGGTTCGGAATCCAGCCATCACCCGCCTGGCCAAACCATTGGAAGAACGTACGCCAGACTGCCGAGTATACGGGCGTCGAATCCCGGAGTGGATCCACATTGGTAATCACAACTTCAATGCCGGCCTGCTTCATTCGCTCCAGCAGTTCGTTGGGTGCAGAATTATAATTGGTGTTCACTTCATCCGTAATGAACAGAATCTGCATGTCGGGATGCTGCTTTTTTTTGGCAACCAGAGCATCTGTGAATTCTACGCTAACCGGTGGAAAGTGCTGACCCTTATGCTGATAGTTGTTGAACAGGAACATATCCACCACCACAAATTCCTCCGCCTCCTCCACAATCTGCAGCATGCGCTGAAAAATCTGCTGTTCATGTTCCATCTGCCCGTCTGCGGACGGATAAGTTAGATCGTGAAGGAATGCGACCTCGTCTACGCGATATTCCGGGCTTTCATAGGAAATGCCTGCGGGTAGTGGTTTATAGGTTTGATATAACATGACCGCCACAAGCCATAAAATAAGTAATCCAAGGGCTGTTCGTATGTATGGAAAACGACGTCTGGATGTTTGGTGTTCTGATGATGAGCGCCTTGTAGTAAACAACGGCATATCCCCTCTCTGTAAACGTGCTGACTACTATTACCACTCTGTCATGAACATTGACGCAGGCCGCCTAGGGGACAGAGATAAATGTATTTAATCCATAAATGATTTGATTGAATGCAATCGACAGGTGTAAGGCCGTTGTGTATAATGAGTGTATTATTTTTGTGGAATGTTGGGATTTTCATATCCCTGACAAGGACGGAGGAAGTATTCGTTAACCTATAGATGGCATGGATATTTCAGAAAAGAGAGTGGGTAATCAAGTGTATTCCATCAAACAAGTCGCTGCCATGCTGGACATTCCAACGGTTACGCTCCGGGCTTGGGAGAATCGGTACAGTGCGGTAACCCCAGAACGGACGGAATCGGGTTATCGATTGTACACGGATGAGAATGTTGAAGATTTACGTTGGCTGAAGGAGCAGGTTGAACAGCATCAGTCCAACATATCTGAAGCCGTACGCATGTTAAAAGAAAACAAAGCGAAATTGCCAGAAGCAGTCATTCCGGCTCCGCCTACCGCGCCTGTTCCTACGATGGAAGAGGCCTACTTACGCATGGCTGATCAGATATATGACTCGCTTTACCATTTCCAGGGTGAACGTGCCAACGGGTTAATTGATTTTGGCTTCACCATGTATGGATATGATTCGATGTTTTACCATGTGCTTGTACCTATCCTCGTTCGCGTGGGGGACGCATGGGAGCAGGGCAGAGCATCGGTCGCTCAGGAGCACTTTATGACCCAGCTGATCTCGCAGCGGTTCTATCAGTTTTTCCATCTGTTCCCGATCTATCCGCATCTGCCCAAAGTTCTGGCACTCTGTCCGGAGGGGGAGCATCATCAGGTGGGATTGCTGTTATTCTCGTTGTTTATGCGTAAAAATGGAGCCGAGGTATTATATCTCGGTGCCAATACTCCCGAGGAAGGGGTATTTCCTATTATCCGGGAGCAGAAGATCAAGCTGGTCTGTCTCTCCATTACAAATCCCGGCTTAAGCGAGCAGTGTGATCGGCTTGTCGATCGCATTCTGACCGAGTTTCCGGATATGCGCTTTATCCTTGGCGGCAAGGGTTACGAGCACAATGAGAATGCAGCTTATCCGGATTGGGTCATGCCAGAGCATTCATCAGACTGGCAGGCATGGCTGGAGCGAGAGTATCTGACGGAGAACCCCTCCCGAACGCAGGGTTAAGCGGCAGTTCAGCGGCAGACAAATGGATATGATTGAAGAGTTTAATGAGACCTATTCTCCCAGGATAACGTATGGCTATTCATGAAAAGGCACCCTTTGACGCAAGCGCGTTAGAGGGTGTCTTTTTTTGATATGAACGATATTTTTGCAGTTATTTGACCCGCTAGTCATATTTGTGTTTACAAGTTCGTACAATATTTGTATTATATTTGTATAACGTTTGGATAATATTCGCTTCGATGATTTTTCGATGGTTTAATAATAGGTTAGGAATGGTAGAAGTGGGTTTTCTGACCATTAGAAAGGTGAGTGGCATGATATCTAATCAGCAACGGAAACGGGCGGCTGTTATCGGTGCCGGTCCAGGCGGGCTTGCAGCGGCTATGTTATTGTCCGGTCAGGGATACGAAGTGGACGTTTATGAGAAACAACCGGTGATTGGTGGACGCTCTGCGAGGCTGGAGCTCGGTGAATACCGCTTCGACCGGGGCGCGACATTCTTAATGATGCCTGGACTGCTTGAAGAGATGTTCGACATCGTAGGACGCAAACTATCCGATTACGTGGACTTGAAGGAACTGACGCCCTTGTATGCCCTGAACTTTGGCGATAAGGTGTTCACACCTTCCCGTAACCGTGAAGATACTGCAGCGCAGATCAAGGAATTGTTCCCTGGTAATGAGGACAATTACCTGCGGTTTATGCAGGATGAGGAAGTCAAGTTTGGTAAGGTCATGCCTTTGCTGCGCCGGCCTTTCGGCAAGCTGACAGACTATCTGCGCAAGGATGCGGTAACGGCTCTTCCGAAGCTGGACGTGAACAATACAGTCTATGGCATCCTGTCCCGCTATTTTACTGACGAGCGTTTGCGCTGGGCCTTTACGTTTCAATCTAAATATTTGGGCATGTCTGCCTGGGATTGTCCGGGTACATTCACGATTCTGTCTTTCATCGAGCACCATTATGGACTCTTTCATCCGATCGGCGGTGTGAATCGTGTATTCCAGGCCATGGCTGACATTGTAAAAGAATATGGAGGACGTATACATACATCCTGCCCGGTGGAGCAGGTCATCGTCCGTAATGGCCGAGCCGAGGGACTGCTGCTTGAGAACGGTGAACGCATTGAAGCGGATCATGTGGTCGTTAATGCAGACTTCGCGCATGCGGTGAACCATCTGTTCGAACCGGGTGTGCTTAAGAAATATACGCCGGAGAAAATGAAACGCAAGAAGTACTCCTGTTCTACCACGATGCTCTATCTGGGAGTAGACGTTGAGATTGATCTGCCGCATCACTCGATTTATTTTCCCGATGATTACCGATTGAATGTGGATGAGATCACGAAGCATAAAGTGTTGTCCGCTGACCCGTCTCTGTATATTCATAACCCTTCCAAGCTCGATTCGACACTCGCACCTGCAGGAAAATCTGCATTATACGTGCTCATGCCTTCTCCCAACCTTACGGGAGACATCGATTGGGATGTGGAACGGGAGAACGTGCGCGAAGCGATGATGCAGCGGCTTGAAGCGATCCCGGAGCTGGCAGACATACGGAGCCGAATTGAAGAGTCCATGATGTTCACACCGCTCGATTGGGAAAATGAACTGGATGTGTACCGCGGCGCGACGTTTAACATGGCTCATAATCTGGGTCAGATGATGTATCTGCGCCCGCACAATCAGTTCGAAGAACTGAAAGGGGTATGGCTCGTTGGCGGCGGAACCCACCCGGGCAGCGGACTGCCTACTATATTTGAGTCTGCTCGAATCAGTGTCAGGCTGATCCAGGAAGAGGATGCCAAGACCCGATCGAACCGGTCGCCTTATGTGAAGACCGCCGAAGCCGGAGGCCATTCATGAAGCGGGCAGCTATTGTAGGAGCAGGCATTGGCGGGTTGACCTCGGCACTACTGCTGAATCGGCAGGGATGGGACGTCACCATTTACGAACGGGGTTCCCGAGTTGGCGGACGCATCGGCTATGAGCAGGATGGGGAATATCGCATCGACCAGGGTCCAACCATCGTACTTCTGCCCGACATGCTGCATGGCATTTTGGAGGAGGCTGGCGTGGATCGTTCCAAGGTGGAGCTGCTGCGCTGTGATCCGTTATACAGGGTTCACTATAGCAGCGGACGCGTCATGACCAAGATGACAGACCGCCGTCAGCAGGCCGAGGAGATTGAGCGGTTATTCCCAGGGGAGAGCCGAGGATTCACAAGATTCATGAGGGACATGGATACCCTGTTCCCGGCAGGACGGTCTGCTTTTCTGGAAAGAGCCTTTCCGCGAAAAAGGGATTTCTTCACACCCTCTCTCCTGTCTCTGATGGGCAGGCTGCGCGCACATAAAAGCGTGCGTAAAGCCGTAGGAGATTATTTTCAACATGAGGAACTGGTTGACGCCTATTCGCTTCAGAGTCTGTATATTGGCGGCTCGCCGTTCGGTACTCCGGGAATCTATTCCCTGCTCCCTTACGCAGAGCATGAATATGGAATCTGGATGGTGAAGGGCGGATATGCTGCATTACCTTCAATTCTGGAAACCGAACTGATGGCGCGTGGGGGGCGAGTCGTCCTGAATACAGAAGTAACGGGATTGCGTATTGAAAATGGCGTTTGCCAAGGTGTAGAAACGGCTGCAGGTTCGGAAGACGTGGACGCAGTCATCTATAATGGCGATTTCCCCCATCTGACGGGCCTTCTGGGCACTATCCCGGTAGCTGCGCGCAAAAAGAAACCGTATCGGCCCTCATCTGGTTGTGTGCTGATTTATGTTGGGGTCGACAAGACTTGGGAAGATGCAACGACGCATCAATTTTTCCTGCCACCCAGTCTTGATGGTAGCTTGCGGGAAGTATTCAATCGGCGCCGTATTCCGGAACAGTCTTCATTTTATGTATTTAACCCGGTCGCTGTTGATGATTCCGCTGCACCAGCCGGTCAAAGTGTATTGTATTTTCTTATTCCGGTGCCAGACGCGGAAGGTGTGGATTGGTCCAGGGAAAGCGGGACTCTGGTGGATCGGGTGCTGGAGGAAGCGGAACAACGGGGTTTCCCGGGACTTCGCGCAGCGATCAGATGGAAAAAGGTACGCACGCCAGCAGACGCCGAGCGTGATGGACTCTACGGCGGCGGAAGCTTCGGTATTGCGCCGATCCTGTTTCAATCAGGGGTGTACCGGCCACAGCCGAAGCCGTTCCCGGCGATCCGCGGATTGTACGCAGCAGGGGCATCGGTGCATCCGGGCGGCGGCGTCCCGATCGTCATGCAAAGTGCGCGCATGGCTGTCAATCTACTCATGAAGGAGATGGGAACATGAATGAAACGATTTTGAACAGGTGCGAAGAGTTAATGCAGAGGGGATCTTCTTCTTTTTATCAGGCTTTCAGAGGTTTGCCCAGTCCGCGTCGTGAAGCGGTGTATGTGATCTATGCGTTCTGCCGCATCATTGATGACAGTGTGGATGAACCGGAAAAGTCAACGTATACCATACACGAGATTCGGGATCATTTTGAATACCTGGAAGAGGCGGAAGGCCACTTTATCTGGCCTGCATTGAGATGGTTATTCTCGAACTTTCCCCACCTGGACAAAGGACCCTTCTTCCGGCAGATGGATGGACAGATGACCGATCTTGAGGTGACCCATTATGCAACGATGCAAGATCTTGAACATTATTGCTATCTTGTAGCAGGGACAGTAGGGGAAATGCTGCTGCCTGTGCTGCGGGATGACAACGGTGCCGAAGTGGCCGTAAACGGCATTGCACTTGGCAAGGGCATGCAGATCGTCAACATTATTCGTGATGTGGGTGAAGATCGGGCAAGAGCACGCCGTTATGTTCCGCTCGAAATCATGGAGAAGCACGGGTACTACGAACAGGATTGGGCAGATGGTATTGTAGACGAACGGTTCGTAGCCATCATTCAGGAGTTGAAAGCATCAGCACTCGAATGGTTCCGACTTGGCATGGATCGGCTGGACACCTACCCTACGGAAAGTGCATTTTCCATTGAATTGGCGGCTGCCTTCTACTCGACCATATTACACGCGGTAGAACGTAACGACTATGACGTGTATAACAAACGGGCATTTGTGACCGATGAGCTGAAACTGGAGATGCTTGGGGCCATTGTGAAACGTTATCCGGTATTGGCCTATCAGGCTTCGCGTACGGCGGTCTCCTGATGATCCAGGTCCTGTATTGGGCATGGTACGTCATTGGAGCCACGTTGATGCTTACCATCGGAGTACCTAAACTACTATCGTTTTCGAATGGACTGTTTCTGGTTTTCTATGCACTGTATGTAGTGGATCTGATCTATCAGGGACGAAGAAGAAATCGAATGTCCGACCAGTCAGTCATATGGAAGCAGCCAGGACTCTGGGTATCCTCTGCCATTCTTTGGCTGGGTGGCATGGGGGTGGAATGGGTCGGTGTCCATACGAATTGGCCCTTTGGTGAATACGGCTATTCAGACTTCTTCGGTATTCATCTGTTTAGTGTACCGCTCACTCTGGGATTTGCCTGGATTGCAGTCGTTGGGAACTCCGCTCTGTTAAGCGGCGGCGGTTCGACCTGGATTGGGAAGCTGATACGTGCAATCAAGACCGGTTTCTGGGCTATTCTACTTGATCTGGTACTGGATCCGGTTGCGCACGCCAGAGGTTTCTGGCATTGGGAGGCCCCTGGCGGATTCTATGGCGTTCCCTGGACCAATTACATCAGTTGGTTCATTATGGGTGCGTTCCTGTCGCTCTTTCTTCCTGCCATGCCTGCTGACCGCAGCTCATTGCTGCGGGCCAAGTGGCTGTATCAGCTGTTCATCCTGTTATTCGGTTTGCTCGCATGGAAAGAAGGCATCACAGGCAGTTTCATCATTGCGCTTGTGGGCATGCTGCTAGCAGAAGGGAGCTGGTTCTATGATTCCCGCCGCAAAATCAAAACCGTTTAACCGAATGTTTTATTTATACAATCAGTATTATCTGCTGCACCGGCGCTTCCGTTCGTTCACGCTATCGGGAACACTGGATCCGCAATTTGACGGCAAGGCAGTCTCGCCCATTGACCCGAGCCGGCCTGTGCTCTATTTCATGAACCATAGCTCCTGGTGGGATGGTCTGCTGCTCTATCACGCATCGCGCCGGACTTCTGTAGGGGATCATTACGTCATGATGGAAGAGAGGCAGCTGCAGCATTATGCCTTCTTTCGCAAATTGGGCGCTTACTCCATCAACAAGGAGAGTGCTTCTGCGATCCGAAAGACCATGCAATATACAACAGGGCTGCTTCAGTCCGGTAAAAGAGTGTGGATCTTTCCGCAGGGCGAAATCCTGCATCAGGATGCCAGACCAATCCGGTTTCGCCCGGGCATAGGGTTACTGCTTCGCCGCTCTCCGCAGACACTAGCCGTACCTGTGACCCTATGTCACGGGATGGTTCAGCATGATATGCCGGAGATCTCAATGCTTGCCGGAGCACCTGTAATTGAAGACTGGAGTGTATGGAAGAGCGAGGAGATTGCAGCCAGGCTTGGTCAGGTGTTGGAAGAGCAGTTAGACGAGCATAAGTCTCAGCTGGTCCGCATCGGACAAGGAAGTCTGCCGGGAGCAGTGTCCCTGATTCGTAACGGACGATCCACAAGTGAAAAATACGATGCAGCACGAAAGCGGGGGGGCCGTTAACATGAGTGCATCCGAGATATTATGGATCATATTGACAGCTGCACTCTGTGTGCAGTTGATTTTTGCTCTCTGGAATGCGACCTGTCTTCCCAAAATTCGCTCGTTCCCTGCAGACCGGCTGCTGCAGCAGGATACGCTTGTATCTGTCCTGATTCCGGCGCGGAATGAAAGACTACATATTGAAGGGTGTCTGGAGAGTGTACTCGCAAGTGACACAACCGGCTACCGGATGGAAGTGCTGGTTCTGGATGATCGTTCCGAGGATGAAACGGCGGCCCTGGTTCAGGCGATTGCAGATCGGGATGCACGTGTACGACTGCTTGAGGGGGTCCATCCGCCGGCGGGATGGATGGGTAAATCTCACGCGTGCCATCAACTGGTTCAGGAGGCCAAAGGCGAGTGGTTTATGTTCGTTGACGCGGATGTAAGGCTGGAGCCGGAGGCTATTCGGCATACCGTAGCTGCCGGCTGTGACTTGGGAAGAGGTCTTGTGACAGGGTTTCCCTATCAGGTGGCAAAGACATGGATGGAGAAGCTGGTCGTACCCATGATGGTATTCACGATCATCAGCCATCTTCCCATCTTCATGATACGCAAATCCTCAAGTCCGGTATTCGTAGCGGCAACCGGAGCTTTTCTGCTGATTCATCGTTCAAGTTATGAGGCTTCCGGCGGCCATGCAGCCATTCAGGGAGATCTGGTGGACGACATGAGTCTGGCGAAGGCGATCAAGCGTGCAGGTCATCCGGTTATGCTGGCTGATGTGCATGAATGGGTCAGCACGCGAATGTATCAGAATGGCACCGAAGTAAGGAACGGGTATAAGAAAAACATGTACGAAGGAACGGGACGCAGGGACGTACTCCTGCTGGGTACCCTATTCATGTATACGCTAATGTACCTTGTACCTCCACTTGGACTCCTGTTCGGACTACTGTCAGGGAACTCTACAGCGATCTGGTTTGGACTCATTGGCACACTGCTGGGCATGGGCGTAAAAAGGGTGGCAGATCAGACAGGAGGGCAGCCTTGGTGGCTTGCATGTCTGCAGCCTGTCAGCATGGCCTGCGTGATTGGTATTGGAATGGCATCCTGGCGGGCCGGTCGCTCAGGGAAAGGATACGTTTGGAAAGGCAGGCGGTATAGTTGAGCAGAAAAGTGGTCATTATTGGCGCGGGCTTCGGGGGATTGTCCTGCGCCATTCGCCTTGCATCACAAGGCATACAGGTAACCATGCTGGAGCGCCAAGCTAATATAGGAGGAAAGCTGCAGCAAGTGAAACGGGACGGATATCATTTTGACCGCGGTCCAAGTACGATTACGATGCCTTCCGCCTTCTGCTCTGTTTTTGAGCATGCGGGGACAAAAATGGAGGATTACGTCCAGCTGTATGAGCTTGAGCCTCGAACACGCAATATATTTGCTGACGGTACCGTGGTGGATCTATCCGGCAAACGGGACTGGATGGAAGAACAGATTGCGGCCTACAGTCCGGAAGACGCACTTCGCTACGATGCATTTATGGATGAGTCTGCAGCACTTTATGCGGAAGCCAATCGTCACTTTCTTGGCAAGCTGCTGCTGACCGCAAAGGACAAGTACAACCTTCAGATGCTTCGCAGTTTGCTGCGGGTTCGCCCCGCTGTGAAGCTCAATCAGCTGCTGCGATCCTATTTCAGTCATCCAAACACATTGGCGATGTTCGGCCGTTATGCGACTTACGTCGGATCATCGCCTTATCAAGCGCCATCCATCTTCGCCATGTTGGGCCATGTAGAGGCGGATGAAGGGGTATACGGCGTAAAAGGCGGAACCTACGGGCTGATTAAAGCCATGGCGAAGCTTGCTGAAGAAAAAGGCGTAAGGATTGTGACGGGTACGGAGGTTCGGCAAATTGTCGTTAGACATGGCAAAGTCATCGGTGTGGATACGGATCGGGGTTTCCATGAAGCCGTTCAGGTGGTGGCCAACGGTGATGTGCTCAGTGTAAACCGTCTCCTGCTTGCACCGGAGCATCGGAAGCAGATGAGTGATGGCAGAATTCACAAGTATGAGCCGTCCATTTCCGGTTATGTGACACTGGCTGGCGTGCGGAGGCAGTATGATTCCCTGCTGCACCATACCGTCTTTTTCTCGGAAAGGTATGAACCGGAGTTTGATCATATTTTCCGTGAACGCAGAATGCCTCTGGATCCAACCATCTACATCTGTTATTCCGGTTATTCGGAAGCGGGCATGGCTCCAGCTGGAGCGAGTAATCTGTTTATATTGGTAAACGCCCCGTATCTGTCAGATGCATGGAACTGGGAAGAGCAAACAGAGCGATACGGTGAGTTGGTACTGGATAAACTTGCACAGCGGGGAATTACAGGGTTAAGGCAATCAGATGTGTTAATCCGGTACACACCTCAGGATATTGAGCGCGATACATTGGCTCATCAAGGGTCGATCTACGGGATTTCATCCAATTCAGTGAGGCAGACCTTCTCTCGCCCGGGGAACAAAAGCAGGGATGTGCAGGGGTTATGGTATGTGGGTGGAACCACGCATCCGGGAGGCGGGACGCCGATTGTAACGCTATCCGGACAGCTGGTGGGCGAGCAGCTTGCGTCCGTGCTGCTATGATTCATCAGGGATGAGATGGTGCGCCCTTTCCATAGCATGTCCGGAACGGTATACTGGGTAGAGTTGACGCGTGGAGTATATTGCCGACGACTTTATAGGAATTCTATACATGCAAAAGTGTGCGTTACATATAAGCAAGAAAAACGGATTAATCCAATTGAACGGAACAGGCAGGGGGCCCCTGTCCATCCGCACAATTTCTCACATAAGGAGGTCTCATCATGAATGAACAAGAGCGAGCCGGCAAACGGCTGCTTCCCGAGGTGGCTACGGGGGAACGGAAGCTGGAGCATGTGCGCCTCTGTCTGGAAGAGAATGTGGCAGGAGAAGGGATCACGAGCGGAATGGAACGGTACGTATTTCGTCATAATCCCCTGCCTGAACTGAATTTCGATGAGGTTAGTCTGAACACGGTGTTCTTTGGAAAAGAGGTCCGTACACCGCTGCTCATCAGTTCGATGACAGGTGGAAGCCAAACGACAGGCGCCATCAATGAGCGGCTTGCCCGCGTGGCCAATGCCAGAGGATGGGCGCTTGGCGTAGGTTCCATCCGGGCAGCAGTGGAACAACCTGAACTGGCGACGACCTTCGATGTACGGCGCTGGGCCCCTGACATCCCGGTGATTGCGAATCTGGGTGCAGTGCAGTTGAATTACGGCTTCCATACCGCCGATTTTCAGCGCGCCGTTGAGATTGCTGGCGCGGATGTGCTGGTCCTGCATCTGAACGGTTTGCAGGAGATTTTTCAGCCGGAGGGCAATACGGACTTCAGCGGGTTGTTGAACCGGATCGAAGATCTGTGCCGTACGCTGGATGTGCCTGTTGGGGTGAAGGAAGTCGGCTGGGGCATTGATGGAATAACGGCACAGCGGCTGTATGAAGCGGGGGCGGCATTTATCGACGTGGCCGGAGCAGGAGGCACCAGCTGGGTACAGGTGGAGAAATACCGGAATAACAACCCGGTTCGCCGCGCTGCGGCTGAAGCTTTTGCCGATTGGGGCATTCCGACTGCCGAGTGCATCCGGGAAGTCAGGGCGCTGAATCCGGAAGGGGTGCTGATTGGCAGTGGTGGACTACATCATGGTGTGGATGCAGCCAAGGCGCTCGCACTGGGCGCAGACCTGGCAGGTTTCGGTCGTTCCTTGCTGGAATCTGCAGTGGCTTCGGATGAAGCACTGGATCAGCGCCTGGAGCAGGTGGAGTTCGAACTTCGTACGGTCATGTTCGGTATCGGAGCCGGGCGAATCGAAGATTTGCAGCAGACACCAAGATTGATCGAGCGGCGGTAATACGGAAGAGGGGCATCCCGTCATGTTCATGCTGATGACATCGGGGTAAGCCCCTTTTTGATGTTGAAACGATAGAAGGATTACAGACACTCTTCTTTTACTGTGATATTGTCATTGGTTACGGTGACGTAGGTATTGCCGGATAGATACTCCGTATAACCACAGACGGTCTTGTTATAGATCTCCCCGCGGCTATCCGTAAATTGCAGGTGGACGGATGATTCCCCGGAAGGCCTAAGCCTAGGAGCAAACTTTACTTTTTTGCCGCTGGCGACATCCTTCTTCAGCTTGTACACAGAGCCATCTCTTCCAGTGTTAACCGAGCCTTCACCTTGGACAAGGCTTGCATTAACATTTGTAAGATCGAAGTCAGATTGATTGTGAATGGTGATCCTGAGCGATCTGAATTGGTCTATGGTTGGATAAGCCATACCTATGATGATTCCAAAGAAGATAGTTATAGCCAAGAGAAAGATGACTTTCCATGAAAGCCATTTGCGACGTCTTTTCATTTTATGTGCTCCTCTCGTTATGCTTAATAAACAATGAAAGTCTGACAAAAGTTATGTGGAATTTCTCCTTCATGTATGATGAAAATAAAAAGGTACAGCAGGATAAGGCAGTAGAAAATGTTATGCGGAATTTGAAACGGGGAGGGAATGCTTTGGAGCTTGTGCCGATGAATGATCAAGAGTTTGCGAGTTTTCGGATGCGTTCAATTAAGGATTTTGCTGGAGAGAAAGTAGAAGCAGGGGCATGGGCGGAGGAAGAAGCGCAGGAGCTTGCTGAGGCATCTTATGATCGCTTTTTGCCTGAAGGACTGAATACGCCTGGAGCCTACATTTATAATCTGGTGCATCCGGTGGACGGCAATGTGGGGTATATCTGGTTTAACATTACGGACAATCGTCGGGGTAAGGAAGCCTTCTTGCTCGATATTGTCGTCGAAGAAGCGTATCGTGGCAAAGGATATGGCACCGAAACAATGGACGCCCTTGAACAAGCGGCTCGGAGTCTTCATGTGGATCGGATCGGTTTGCATGTGTTTGGACATAATGTGCGGGCGAGCAGCTTGTATCGCAAGATGGGTTACGAGATTACCGATCTGACGATGTACAAGGAACTTAAACGGTAATCAAGCAGAAACGAAACCCGAAGTTCCTTGATGCCTCCGGGTTTGTCATATATAATGTATAGGATTATCCATACCGAACAAGTAATGAATGAGGAGTTGTCATATACATGGCTTTGAAAGCTGGAATCGTGGGCCTGCCTAACGTTGGTAAATCCACTCTGTTTAACGCAATTACACAAGCAGGTGCCGAGTCGGCAAACTATCCGTTCTGTACGATTGACCCGAACGTGGGGATCGTTGAAGTACCGGACGAGCGTTTGGACAAATTGACAGAACTTGTTGTACCGAAAAAAACGGTGCCAACAGCGTTTGAATTCGTAGATATCGCAGGTCTTGTACGCGGCGCAAGCAAAGGCGAAGGTCTGGGTAACAAGTTTCTTGCCCACATTCGTGAAGTTGATGCGATTGTTCATGTGGTACGCTGCTTTGTCGATGAGAATATCACACACGTAGATGGCAAAATTGACCCGGTAAGCGACATCCAGACGATTAATCTGGAGTTGATCCTGGCTGATATCGAGAGTGTTGAGAAAAAAATCGAACGCTCCAAGAAAAACATGAAGGGCGGCAACAAGCAGGCTGCTCAAGAAGTGGAAGTATTGGAGAAAGTGAAGGCTGTTCTGTACGAAGATAAGCCGGCACGCAGCATGGAATTGACAGACGAAGAGCGTCTGATCGTACGTGATCTGCACCTGCTTACCCTGAAGCCGGTTCTGTACGCAGCAAACGTAGCCGAGGATGAGATCGGTGATGTGGCGAACAATGCCTATGTGCAAAAAGTAAGAGAATTCGCGGCTGCTGAAAATGCAGAAGTGGTGCCGATCAGTGCAAAAGTTGAAGAAGAAATCTCCGAGCTGGAAGGCGAAGATAAACAAATGTTCCTGGAAGAGCTCGGTATCGAGGATTCCGGTCTGAACCTGTTGATCAAAGCCGCTTACAAACTGCTGGGTCTGTACACATACTTCACGGCAGGTGTACAGGAAGTTCGTGCGTGGACGATCCGCAAGGGTACAAAAGCACCGGGCGCAGCGGGTGTAATTCATACAGACTTCGAGCGCGGATTCATTCGTGCAGAAGTCGTTTCCTACGAAGACCTGGTCGCGGCTGGTTCCATGAACGGTGCCAAAGAACGCGGACAGCTTCGTTTGGAAGGTAAAGAATATGTTGTCAATGACGGAGATGTTATGCACTTCCGTTTCAACGTATAATCGGTTAACCAATTTAAGCAGTACATGATAGACATTAACAGCCCTGCTGTCTTCTCTGAAGATGGCAGGGTTTTTAATTGGGATGAAGGGAACAGCAGATTAGAGGGAGTAGGCGAGAATAGCAGGGAAGGATCCGTGATAGCGCCCCGCTTGTTCTGCTTATACTGGATTGTTTGCGCGGTGTGGATATAATAGAGGAAAAGGGCATGGGGGAGGATGGACAAATGGAGAATGCAGTAACTCGTATTCAATATGATGAAGCATATGTGAAAGCGATGCATTTACCGAGAGAGATTAGCGATCTGCTTCTTGTTGAGGGAGTACCCCAGTTTCGCGATGAGGGTAACGATCTGCTGGGTGTCCATTTTCGGTCCATGCCGGAACGAGGCTTGATTCAGGTACAACGTGATGATGGCTTCACCACGCTTCTGCCGATCGGATATGAGTGGGAGGAAAAATCCGCCTTGTTCGGTGTGGAGACAGGAACGGGCGCAGTTTACTCGGTAGAAGCATCGTCAGGGGAACACGGGTTGATCAACACCAGTCTGGTTCGGTTTCTTGAATTTCTCCAGCGTTACGCTCAATTCATTGAGAATTTCTCCGAAGTGCATGAGCCCAGTGTGATGACACTGGAAGAAGCCCAAGCCAAACTGGCAGCTTTTCAAAGGGGAGAGCTTACACCAGGAAAGAAAAAGGGCCATGTATCCGGCCGAAAAGAGGCCATAAGCGAACTCCGGGCTTTCTTTGCCGAACAGGATCCAGGTAGTTTATCGAATGAAAAAGCTTGGTGGAGCCTGGTTCTTGAACAGCTTGAAGATGGCTTGTTGTAGCTGATATCCATTGAAGAATAATGTAATAATGCCATTGTCAGTTGTGCCATAATCTAAAGCGAACCTGTAGGCAGGTGGAAAAGCATCTGTTCAGGATGAGAAGAATATGCTATAATTAAGAGTCGTGTACCTAGGTTGATTTAGCTCGCTTTTTGTAAGACTTAAGCGGGGCTTCGCGTAAGGTACATGAGCTCTTTTATATAACTTAAAAGTAAAGGATTTGATGACGTTGTAGCGATGTTGCGTCGGTCATTAATGAATGTTACGGTCAGGGTTCGGTTGGACTGAGAACCTATGCGTTATGAAAATAGATGATATAGATAAATAAACATGGAACGCCTGCCCGGAGACGTGCAGCGTATAACCGAAAATAAATCGTGAGGTGACTATATATGTTGGATAAATTACAGGCATTGGCCGACCGTTATGACAAGCTTAGCGAGCTGCTCTGTGACCCGGATGTGGCAAGCGATAACAAAAAGCTGCGTGAGTATTCCAAAGAGCAGTCCGATCTGCAGCCGACGTATGAAGCATACAATGAGTACAAACAGGTAAGTCAGGATCTCGAAGCAGCCAAAGAAATGCAAGGCGAGAAGCTGGATGACGAGATGCGTGAAATGGTCAAAATGGAAATTGATGAACTGAGCGCTCGCCAGAAAGAACTGGACGAACTGATTCGTGTTCTCATGCTGCCGAAAGACCCGAATGACGACAAAAACGTCATCGTGGAAATTCGCGGAGCAGCTGGCGGAGATGAAGCGGCATTGTTTGCAGCGGATCTGTACCGGATGTACACACGTTATGCCGATAATCAAGGCTGGCGCGTGGAGCTGATGGACGCCAATACGAATGATGTCGGCGGATTCAAAGAGGTTATCTTCCTCATCAACGGCCGCGGTGCTTACAGCAAAATGAAGTATGAAAGTGGTGCACACCGTGTACAACGTATCCCGACAACCGAATCAGGTGGACGGATTCATACCTCTACTTCAACGGTAGCTGTTATGCCTGAAGCCGAAGATTTCGATATCGAAATTCATGATAAGGACATTCGTGTGGATACGTTCTGTTCCAGCGGTGCCGGTGGACAGTCGGTTAATACGACGAAATCCGCTGTACGGGTAACACACGTTCCAACCGGAATCGTGGCGACGTGTCAGGATGGTAAGTCGCAGAACTCGAATAAGGAAAAAGCGCTGCAAGTATTGCGTACCCGGATCTTCGATATGATGCGCCAGGAAGAAGAAGCAAAAATTGCAGGGGAACGTAAGAGTAAAGTGGGTACAGGTGACCGCAGTGAGCGGATTCGCACGTACAACTTCCCGCAAAGCCGTGTAACGGATCACCGCATTGGTCTGACCATGCACAAATTGGATCAGGTCATGAACGGAGAGATTGAAGAAATCCTGTCTGCGCTGACGATTGCGGAGCAGACGGAGATGATGGATAGAGGAGAATAATGCTGTGACCCGCGCGCAGTTTGTGATGACGCCGGAACAGAGCTGTCGGGAAGCCTTCGTGGAGGCTTCCTCTTTTTTGGAAAAGAGCGGCGTGTACGAGCCGCAGAATAATGCCCGGCTGCTGCTGGAGCATGTACTCGGCGTCTATGGCGCCGCGTATTACATGATGCTGCCGGAACCCTTCCCCAGCGAGCTGCGCAGCCGCTGGGAGGACGCCGTCACGCGCAAGGCTGCGGGTGAGCCGGCGCAGTATATCATCGGCAGCCAGGAGTTCTATGGGCTGCCGTTCGAGGTCACGCCGGCCGTGCTGATTCCGCGGCCGGAGACGGAGCTGCTGGTCGAGGCTGTGCTGCGCGAAGCCGACCGCGTGTTTCCTGGCGGCGCTCCGCTCGCCGTCGATATTGGCACGGGCAGCGGTGCGATCGCCGTGACGATCGCCTCGCAGCGCCCGCGCTGGCAGGTCGGCGCCGGAGATATCTCGGCGGCAGCGCTGCAAGTGGCCGCGCGGAACGCGGCCGCGAACGGGGTACAGATCGACTTCCGCGAAGGTGATCTGCTGGCCCCGTTCGCAGGGGTTCGGGTGGACATTCTGGTGTCCAACCCGCCATATATCCCGGCGGCTGATATCGCCGGGCTGCAGCCCGAGGTGCGCGATCATGAGCCGCGCACGGCACTGGACGGCGGTCCGGACGGACTGGCGCCGTACCGGGTCATGCTGGAGCAGCTGGCACTGCTGCCTGCGCCGCCGCAGGTCATTGGTTTTGAACTCGGTCAGGGACAGGCTCGCGACATTGCCGCATTGCTTGAATCAGCCGGACACTGGCCGGAAATTATCATTGTCCCGGACCTTGCCGGGATTGAGCGGCATGTCCTGGGTGTTCGGACTTCGGAACAGGTGACGAAAATGTAAGGTTCCGCGGGTTTTCTTTTTGCCGTGAAATCCTCTACAATGAGATATACCGAAGATTGCTGAATGCTTGGGGGAACATAACTACATGCTGCATAAATTCAAAAAGATAGACTATTCGATTGTTTTTATCTTGGTTATATTGATGGTTATCAGTATTTTGTCGATTTATAGTACGACCTTTGGCCGTCCAAAGCTGGAGGGACTCACGAAGAGTGCCGTTATGTATTATATTTTGGGTTTCGTGGTCTTTTTTGGGATGTCGATGGTTAATTACAAATTCATCATCAAAAATTATCTGTATATCTACGGCGTAGGTATGCTGTTGCTTATTTTTGTTATGTTCTTTGGTAAAGAGTATTATGGGGCAAAGGGCTGGTTATCTATATTCGGTGTAAGTTTGCAGCCTGCTGAATTGTTCAAGCTGTGCCTGATTGTGTTCTTATCGGCCTTATTGGCCCGAAAGAAGAATCGTCCGCTTTATTTTGGACGTGATGTCATTCCGGTCTCACTCTGTGTTTTGCCGCCATTACTACTCGTATTACTTCAAAATGACTTGGGGAATGCTTTGAGTTATGTAATTATTCTCGTGGGACTGTTATGGATCGGTAATATTAAATTCACTCATGCCCTTATTGGTTTTATTATCGCAGTGGTTGCTTTTGTCGGCGGTATACAGGCTTACATTCATTATCATGATGAAATTGTCAAATTTCTGAAGGATGTTGGGCGTTCACACTGGGCGGATCGTTTCGATCCATGGCTCGTACCGGATCAGACTTCCAGAGATGTGCTCTGGCAGACCTATAACGCGAAGCTGGCGATTGGTTCTGGGGGCATTAGCGGTAAAGGATACTTGGAAGGTACAACGATTCAATCCAATCGGGTACCGCTAGCTTATGCCGACTCGATCTTTGTGCAGATTGGGGAGGAGTTTGGGTTTGTAGGTGCTTCAGTGCTGCTGCTGCTGTACTTTATTCTCATCCACAGGCTGGTACTTATAGCGCTCGAATGTAAAGATCGCGCAGGGCCTTATCTCATTGTCGGCATTATAGCGATGCTGCTGTACCAGATTTTTGTCAATATCGGTCCATTTATTGGTCTGATGCCGCTGACAGGGATTACGTTGCCGTTTATCAGTTCGGGTGGTACCTCAATCATGATTAACATGATCAGTATGGGGATCGTGATGAGTATCAAGGTTCACACGGAAGAGAACGAGGATATTCTGGGCTCTGCCGAACAACCGGGGATTACGGATATCGTCCTCAAGTTGTTCAGAAGGAAACCGTCCCAGCAGGAACAGTAATCCTTTTACCGTGTTCCATAATCAAAATGAGTTAGACATAGAACCCTGGAAAGATCAATCCAATCCATTTGGAGCTGACTCTTCCAGGGTTTTTCTTTTGCTAGATTCTTTGTGCTGGTCAGGTGAGTTGTAATCCATTCCCCGCCTAGTGATTAAAATTTCCAATTGAAAGCTCTCTTTTATATAATGGTAATTACTGAGATAATATGGAAATGTGGATTTGGGTACCCGGGAGGACGATTGAAATCATGTTGAGAATGCTGAAGAAGATGGACGGCGTTATTCTTTTTGTATTGTTTTTGCTGATGATCGTAAGTGTGTTCGCCATTTATAGTGGTACGCAGACGGATGCCACTTTGGCCAGGCATCATATCAAAACCTTGTTATTTTACTTCATAGGATTTGTCGCTGTGTTGGGTATCGGATTAGTGAATTACAAGCTGTATGTGAAGTATGCATTTTATTTGTATGGCATAGGAATCATTCTGCTTGTTCTCGTCAACTTTGTAGGGGGACCTATTAATAATGCCAATGGCTGGATCAAACTTGGGGAAAATCTTTCGTTTCAACCTGCAGAGTTGTTCAAGATGATCCTGATCCTATTTCTCGCACATTTGCTTGTGAAGCGGCAAAGGAACATGCTAGGTTTTTGGAGAGATGTCGTCCCTATCGGATGCTGGGCATTTATTCCGTTTGCACTCGTCATGATTCAAAATGATTTGGGTAACGCGCTGGGTTACGTCGTCATTTTGGCAGCGGTATTCTGGATCGGTAATATCAAGCTGAAACACGCGATCATTGGCCTCGTCATTGTTGGTGCAACCTTCTTTGGTTTTGTCAAAGCCTACACGACGTATCACGATGAGATCTTTACCTTTCTCGAAAAGGTCGACCGTGAACACTGGGCGGAACGGATCGATCCCTGGCTTGTACCGGAAAAGGCCACATCCAAGGCAACTTGGCACACCAAAAATGCCGGCTTGGCTATAGGGTCAGGAGGCATTATCGGTAAGGGGTATTTGCAAGGGACTTCCGTGCAAAGCGGACGTGTGCCGTATACGTATTCGGATTCCATTTTTGTCGTTATTGCTGAGGAATTCGGTTTTGTTGGGGCGTCGGTGCTTTTGCTACTTTACTTTATTCTTATTCACCGAATGGTGCTGATTGGCCTGGAATGCAAAGATCGGGCAGGACCAGTCATTATTGTAGGCATTATCGGCATGCTGCTGTACCAAGTGTTTGAAAACATTGGGGCGTTCCTCGGACTGATGCCGCTAACAGGAATTACTCTTCCGTTTATCAGTTATGGCGGGACTTCATTGCTTATTAATATGGCCTGTATCGGACTGGTCATGAGCATTAAATTGTATGGACAGGAAGAGGAAGATGACCTGCTGCTTGGGGAGCAGAAGCCCGGCTTGCCAGAACGGTTATTGCATTTGCTCAGGAAAGAAAAGAGAGCGGTGTAAGCATGGAGAGGGATATGCATCGATAGCTTTACAGCATAAGGTTCAATTTCATTCGGAAACGTGGCTGATTCACTCTGTAAACAGATGTGGTCGGCCTTTTCTTAATTCCGCTGAACAACAGTAAAATTAGAGAATGAATTTACTAGATTTATGGTTTATGCTAGGTTTACTTCTGTCTCTTCCGGGCATACTGATAGACATGAGAGAGTTGCAGGGAACATGACCACGGGAGCCGAGGGGGAGAACGGGATGAGCAGAAGAACAGTGAAACAAATTGGACTTATTATCGTTTGTCTTATGATGATTATTATGATGTGGGAAGGTCAAAAGACGGATGCAGCTGTAGCTGCTACAGCGATTCCGGAGCAATCCATCCGTTTGCGGATTCTTGCAAATTCGGATGCACCAGGGGATCAACTGGTGAAACGCGAGATTCGGGATGCCGTGGTTGCCCAGATGAGCGAGTGGGTTACAGCGCTGGATAATCCGCAAAGTCTGGATGAAGCACGCCATGTCATTCGTGAGCATTTGTCTGAAATCGAAGATCGGGTGGGAGAAGAACTGGCAAGCCGTGGACTGGACTACCCGTACCAGGTGGAGCTTGGTGTTGTCCCGTTCCCTACCAAACTATATGGAGGCACGGTATATCCCGCAGGAGATTATGAATCAGTGCGTATAACACTGGGAGAAGGAGAAGGTCAGAATTGGTGGTGTGTGCTGTTCCCGCCATTGTGCTTCATTGATGCGAGTACGGGAGATGCGCTGGCGAATCCGTCTACCGTATCTGCAGCCGCAGCAGCTGAGCCTGGAGATGCCGAAGCATCTGTTCAGGGGGCGGCACCGGAAGCGCGTTTCTTCTTGGTGGATCTGGCGGTTAAACTATGGGATTGGGTAGCCGGGCTGTTTGCATAAATTCTGTAAGGTATTCATAGTGAAGGGCGACTTCGACTCAGGGAGCTGCCCTTTTGATTCTTTTTTTATGGAACGCTCTCCTGCTTAAAATATGGGGGGTGCAGGAGAAGTACTGAGCCGATTCTTAGGTTGAACAGATATGCTATAATTATAGGTATTCGAAATTGAAACAAGACAGCTACCGCAAGGTTGAGCCTGGCGGTTACTAACCTATTGGAGTTTAGGGATGATGAATATATGAATAGAGAACAAGACCAATACACAGGTAACAAAGATTCGGAAGCCCAAGAAGAGCTGGTTACCCCTGTGTGGGATGTCAGAGCATTGTTGAGTGAGAAACATCCACATGTCGTGGGTAATTTGGTTATGAGTGAACTTGAGAAACAGGGATCTGATGAGAAAAAAGAGAGCGCCTATCAGCAGGCGCTCGCCGACTTGCAGGCTGCCGCAGCCTGCATTCGTCAAGGTCAGACCGTGGCGTTCCCGACGGAAACGGTATACGGTTTGGGCGCAGATGCGCGCAGTACAGCCGCGGTTGAGGCTATATTTGAAGCCAAAGGCCGCCCATCAGACAATCCGCTGATCGTGCACATTGCACATCGAGACCAGCTGGACTCGCTGGTTACGGAAGTCAATGAAGCGGCGGAAGCACTGATTGAATCCTTTTGGCCGGGGCCGCTTACGCTTGTGCTGCCTGTTAAGCCAGGTGCAGTATCCCCGCGGGTTACTGCTGGTCTGGATACGGTGGCCGTGCGCATGCCGGATCACCCGGTGGCTCTGCAGCTGCTTGGTGCGGCTGCTTGTCCGGTGGCCGCGCCAAGCGCTAACCGCTCCGGGCGGCCAAGTCCGACTCTCGCTTCACATGTGAGCGAGGATCTGGCTGGCCGCATCGGCGGCATTGTGGACGGCGGCCCTACTGGGGTGGGCGTCGAGTCCACGGTGGTGCAGGTCGGTGACGACGGTAACGTCACCATCCTGCGCCCTGGCGGCATTACGGCGGAACAGTTGTCCGCCGTTGCCGCCCGTGTCGCCACGGACCCGGCGATTCTCGCCGAAGGGCCCGCTGGCGATGACAGCCCGGCGCCGCGCTCGCCGGGCATGAAGTACACGCACTATGCGCCCACAGGAGCGCTGTGCGTGGTAGAGGGGCCGCCGCCAGCTGTGGCTGCCTGGATCAGCGCCGCCCTCGCGGAGGCGGCGCAGCGCGGAGAGCGCACCGCGGTGCTGGCGTTCGCTGAGCACGCGGAGCAGTACCGCGCCGATGCCGTGTTCTCGCTGGGCAATGCCAGCGAGCTTGAAGAAGCAGCGCGCCGGCTGTATGCCGCGCTGCGCAGCTGCGATGAGCAGGGCGCCACATATATTGTGGCTGAAGCCTGCTCACGCGAAGGGCTGGGTGCAGCCGTCATGAACCGGCTGCTCAAAGCTGCGGGTCACCAGCTGATACAGGTTGGTAACCAGTAGCACCATGACCGGAGCTGACGATGTTTCTCCGGTCCGCCTAATCGGCAGGTTGTGCCTTCGAACACCACTACAGCCTGCCGATTAAACCAATCTTCTTTAGCCAGGCCTGCCTGCGTCTCTGCTTGACTATTCATTCTCTATCTCCCGTCATGTTTGTGTTCTTGTCCGCATATCGTGTACAAGAACCTTTACGTGACTTGGGGGTATGGGAATGTGGGATGTGTCTGCCCATTTGGGGCAGTTGGTAACCATTTTGATTATGGCCGTCGCCCTTGGGCTGGATGCCTTCTCGCTGGGTATTGGGATCGGCATGAAAGGCATTCGTTTGCGGGACGTGCTGCGAATCAGTTTTGTCACGGCCCTGTTCCATGTCATCATGCCGCTGATCGGTATGTACACGGGGAAATACGTCAGTTCACTTCTTGGAGATATTACGACGTATGCCGCAGGCGGATTGCTCGTTCTGCTCGGGGGCCACATGATACTGAATGCATTTCGTGAAGGCGACACCAAGCTGGTGGATCATCGCTCCATGTTAGGTGTGATTTTATTTTCACTCAGTGTGAGTGTGGATTCGTTTTCCGTTGGGGTGTCTCTCGGCATGTTTAGCAGTGATCTGGTACTGACGGTACTTGCCTTTGGCGCATGCGGTGGAATCATGTCCGTGATGGGTCTGCTGCTGGGTAGACGAGTAAGCCAAAATCTTGGCGATTATGGTGAAGCCATCGGCGGAGCCATCCTGCTTGCGTTTGGACTGCTGTTTATTTTTTAATAGTCATAGAGCAGGACGTTGGCAGCCTTGTGCAGTCATAACGATACTCTTTAAATTTTCTTCATTTAAAATTAAAATATTGCATTATTCGACAACATTTGCGAAATGGGGAGGCTATCACAATGAAACATATTTTGTTTGTATGTACAGGAAATACGTGCCGCAGCCCCATGGCGGAGGGGCTTTTGCGCAAATTGGCATCGGAACGGGGCATTCAGGTGGAGGTTCGTTCTGCAGGCGTGGCTGCAGCATCCGGTATGCCGATTTCCCGTCATGCCGAAGCAGTACTAAGAGATCATCAGGCGGAGGGGCCAGAGCATTCCACGCAGCTTAGTGCGAGCCTGATTGGATGGGCCGATCTGGTTCTTACGTTGACGCGCAGCCATAAACAGCATGTCCTGCAGGTTTTCCCGGACTCGGTTCACAAAACGTATACGCTGAAAGAGTATGTGGAGAACGATGAGCAGGTCCTGGATGATCTCCAGGAACTGGACAGCCTGTTTGCAACACTGGAGCTGAAACGTGCACTGGGTCAGGAGATTCTGGCGTCAGAGCGTGAGCGCGCGATTGAGATCCGGCAGCGTATTCCAAGCTTTGATATATCTGACCCGTTCGGTGGCAGTCGTGACGATTACAATATCGCCGCTGCGGAGATCAGAACCGCACTGGATCGCCTCCTGGACAAGTTAGGATAAACCGGGATTGTACAGGGCAATGTAAATGGACAGTGACAATTGAATCTCCAAACTACTTTTCTAGTGCAAAAACGGACATGTAATGTAAATTACCCGTTGATTTTAAGCGTGGGTTGTTTTATGATGAAGGGGAAAACAGGGATCCGGTGTAACTGGCGACGAAGTGGGCACAACCACAATGGAGCACCGGAACAAACGGCCGGTCGCCTGGGCAAAAGAGCAATTCTGCGATACCCGCAGACTGCTCTTTTTTTCGTCTTTCATCTGATTATTCGCTATAATAGTACCTGAAATGCCGTGCATGAAGACAAGAGCGGGCAGCCGTGAGGAAGTCAGGCATGATTTTATCGGGAGGCGATAGGATGACTATTGAGTTAGATTCAGAACAACCCGGATTGCAGGAACAGACCGTATCCATTCTGCGTGAACTGGCACTTGCCGGACAGCTTGGACCTGGACAGATCATTGTGATCGGTACAAGCACAAGCGAGGTCGCTGGCCAAAAAATTGGTACGAGTGGTGCGGTGGATGTGGCACAGCAGCTTCTTGCCGGTATTCGCGAAGTACAGCAGGAATTTGGCTTCGAGCCTGTATTTCAGTGTTGTGAACACTTGAACCGCGCACTGGTAATGGAGCGTTCACTGCTCACACGTCTTGGTTTGACTGAAGTGGGCGCGGTACCCGTTCCCAAGGCAGGCGGTTCCATGGCATCCGCAGCATATCGTTCGCTGAGTGATCCTTGCCTTGCTGAACATGTGCAGGCTCATGCGGGAGTGGATATCGGGGAAACGATGATTGGCATGCACTTACGGCATGTGGCAGTCCCTTTCCGTACAACGCTTCGCTACATCGGGGAAGCCCGTGTGACCACAGCCTTGACCCGTCCGAAGTTGATTGGCGGCGAACGCGCGGTGTATCAGATGGAAGAGCAACCAGATTCGACATTTTGCGACTAAATCTTCAACCTACTATAAAGCGAAACTGAAAGGTTACACTCCTAACTCCGATTGCAGAACCATCTTCCGATCGCTGTTATCCCCAGATTTTTTGAATCCCTTTTTAAGGGGGAATCCGGTGATAAAGGCGACCACTTCGTTTCTTTAGATTGGTCCTGCACTCTCCGTTTTCGTGTAAACATCAATTTTGCTTTATAACTTCACTAATATACTGGGAGGAATTTAAACATGGAACAATTGCGTAAGAATGACCCTGCAGTACTTGAAGCGATGAATTTGGAGTTGAAACGTCAACAGAACAACATTGAGCTGATTGCATCCGAGAACATCGTAAGTGAAGCGGTAATTGAGGCGCTTGGTTCTGTACTGACGAACAAGTACGCAGAAGGATACCCGGGCAAACGTTATTATGGTGGTTGCGAGCACGTGGATGTCGTGGAAGATATCGCACGTGACCGCGCGAAGGAACTGTTCGGAGCTGAACATGTAAACGTACAGCCTCACTCCGGAGCACAAGCGAATATGGCAGTATACCTTGCAGCGCTGAAACCTGGCGACACGGTACTGGGCATGAACCTTGCTCATGGTGGACACCTGACTCACGGCAGCCCGGTGAATGCATCCGGTTTGCTGTACAACTTCGTGGCATATGGCGTGCAGGAAGATACGTTCCTGATCGATTACGATGAAGTGCGCAAAGCAGCGTTCAAGCACCGTCCTCGTCTGATCGTTGCAGGTGCAAGTGCATATCCGCGTACGATTGATTTTGAAAAATTGGCTTCCATCGCCAACGACGTAGGTGCATTGTTTATGGTAGACATGGCCCACATTGCAGGACTGGTTGCTGCCGGATTGCATCCGAGCCCGGTTCCACATGCCCATTTTGTTACAACGACAACACACAAAACGCTGCGCGGACCTCGTGGCGGTATGATCCTGTGCCGCAAATCCTGGGCAGCTGCGATTGATAAAGCGGTATTCCCAGGCTCCCAAGGTGGACCTTTGATGCACGTTATCGCTTCCAAAGCGGTAGCACTGGGTGAAGCCCTGCAGCCTTCATTCAAAACTTACGCACAAAACGTAGTGAAGAACGCTCAGGTTTTGGCTGAAACACTGATTGCCGAAGGATTGAACATTGTATCCGGCGGAACAGACAACCACTTGATGCTGATCGACACACGCAGCGTGAACATCACGGGTAAGGAAGCTGAGCATGTCCTCGATTCCATCGGTATTACCGTGAACAAAAATGCAATTCCATTTGATCCGACGAGCCCGTTTGTAACGAGCGGTATTCGTATTGGTACTCCTGCAGCCACTTCCCGCGGTATGAACGAAGAGGCTATGGTTGCCATTGGTAAGATCATTGCAAAAACATTGAAAAATCCAAAAGATACAGCGAAACTGGATGAAGCTCGTGCAGAAGTAACTGCACTTACAGACCAATTCCCGCTGTACACAGATTTGAAATACTAGTCCATCACGAATGGGACCGACTAACATCTAGAGCAAAAAAGGACCGGAACACGCCAAGTTTCCGGTCCTTTTTTTATAGTATTCGGTTTTCTGTAATGATTACATGTCCTTTGATGGTGTAATTCGGTGTAGGTGATGATATAATATACAGGATTTATCGGGCCTATGAATGATGATTAGGCATTATTGGAAATGCTGAACATGAAGAACTTACCGGAGGGACAAATTAGATGGGAAAATTAGTAATATGTGATCACCCCTTGATTCAACACAAACTGACGTTTATACGCGACATGCGTACGAATACGAAAGATTTCCGCGAATTGGTGGATGAAGTGGCTACGCTGATGGCGTACGAGATTACAAGAGAGATTCCGCTGGAGACCATTGATGTGCAAACACCTGTAGCTGAGACAAAAGGAAAAGTGATTTCCGGACGTATGCTTGGTCTGGTACCAATTCTGCGTGCAGGTCTGGGTATGCTGGATGGCGTTGTTAAACTGCTGCCTGCAGCAAAAGTAGGACATGTTGGTTTGTTCCGTGACCCGGAAACACTGCAGCCTGTTGAATACTACACGAAGCTTCCTACAGACGTGACGGAGCGTGAGCTGATTGTCATCGACCCAATGCTGGCAACAGGCGGATCTGCCATTGCTGCGATTGACGTGCTCAAAAAACGCGGCTGCACCCAAATCAAAATGATGAACCTTGTTGCAGCACCTGAAGGTGTAAAAGCAGTTCAGGATGCGCATCCGGATGTGGACATCTACGTGGCTGCACTGGACGATCGTCTGGATGATCACGGTTATATCGTTCCCGGACTGGGAGATGCAGGAGACCGTCTGTACGGCACTAAATAAGCATGCTGCATGCTGAATAGAAAAGGGGCTTTGTTTGAATGTCCAAGAAAATTAAAGTCATGACGATATTCGGAGTTCGTCCGGAAGCCATCAAGATGGCTCCGCTTATTTTGGAACTTCAGAAACATCCCGAATCTATCGAATCCATCGTCTGTGTGACCGCACAACATCGTCAAATGCTGGATCAGGTTCTTGAGGTGTTTAACATTCAACCGGACTATGATCTGGACGTGATGAAAGATCGCCAAACGCTGAATGAAATTACGATTCGTGTACTTGGTGGCCTGGAACCTGTACTGCGTGAAGCGAAACCCGATATCGTGCTTGTTCACGGGGATACGCTGACTACGTTTGTAGCCAGCTATGCAGCGTTTCTGCAGCAAATTCAGGTCGGCCATGTAGAGGCAGGCCTTCGTACGTGGAACAAGCTGTCTCCGTACCCGGAGGAAATGAATCGCCAGTTAACCGGTGTGCTTGCAGACCTGCATTTTGCACCGACGGATTGGTCTTTCTCCAACCTTGCCAAAGAAAATAAACCGGAGTCTAGTACGTATGTCACAGGCAACACGGTAACAGATGTGTTTCAATATACAGTACGGCAGGATTACACACATCCGGTACTTGAATGGGCGCAAGGCAAACGTCTTGTGCTGATGACAGCTCACCGCCGTGAATCCCAAGGCGAGCCTCACCGCAACATTTTCCAGGCCGTCAAACGGATTGCCGACGAGTTCGAAGACATTGCCATCGTGTACCCGGTGCATCCAAGTCCTGCTGTGAAGGAGCCGGCTCACGCGATTTTGGGGAATCACCCCCGTATTCAATTAATTGATCCGCTAGACGTGGTGGATTTGCATAACTTTTATCCGCATACTCACTTGATTTTGACCGATTCAGGCGGTTTGCAGGAAGAAGCGCCTTCGTTTGGTGTGCCTGTGCTGGTTCTGCGGGATACGACGGAGCGCCCGGAAGGCATCGAAGCCGGAACGTTGGAACTGGTGGGTACGGATGAGGAACGTGTATATGAACGGACCAAAGCTCTGCTTACGGATGAAACGCTGTATGCAAGCATGAGTCAAGCTGCCAATCCATACGGTGATGGACATGCATCGGAAAGAATTGTCAATGCGATTTTGCACCATTTTGGCGTAAATAGTGAGCGTCCGGAATCATTTCACAGAAAATTCAAAAAATAATTCGTTTTTTCTGACTGAATCATAAAGGGTACAGCATACAGTTAAACTGTACGGTTTACGCGGGTTTATGGGCTCCCGGGGGCCTGTAAACCCGTCGTTTTACCCTTTAAAACGCTAAAATCATTCAATTGACAAAGGCTCTCATCATTCAGTAAAATTAACTGGGATTGCAAGGGTGGCGTGGAAAATGGCCGATTCGAACAAACCAAATTCATCCCGTAACCATGACGATAACGTATGGAAAGCGATGGGACTCGTGACAGCTTTTGGGATCGAGATTGCCATTCTCGCTGTTGCCGGATATTACGCTGGCTCCTGGTTGGACAAGACCATTGGAGGTAACGGAATATGGATCGCCGTAAGCGTTCTCTTTTTTCTGGCCGCAGGCGGCGTGAGCATCTACTTTATCGCGAAAAAATTCATGGGGGAAAGTGATGAGTGAACTAACCAGATACCGCAGATGGATGACTGTTTTCATCATGTACTTTCTTATGATTTGTTTTCTCGCAGCGGCCTTTATGCCCCGTGTGGAGACAATTGCTTTGGGACTGGCCCTGGGTACAGGAATTAGCTGGATCAATGCATTTTACCTGGGCTACAAAGTAAGGAAAATGTCTGATGATGCGGCAGAAGGTAACTTGAAGCGTGTGAACCTGGGATTTTTGACAAGAGCGGCACTCGCTGTGCTCGGTATATTCATATCGATGCGCTTTCCGCAGTACTTCAATACATACGCGGTTGCAGGCGGTCTGGTCATTGCGCAATTTTCCTTACTGATTATAGGGATTGTCTATTCCCGCAGAGCAGAATGATGTTAGGTCCTGCAGCTTTCAAGTCGAGAAAGGGGTGAGAAAAATATGCATGAAGCTCCAATTATTATGCTTGGCGGATTTCGATTGGATCTATCGGTTGTGTTGATGCTGGTTGTTACAGGTGCCCTCGTTTTTATTTTTGCTGTACTGGCTACAAGGAGATTGTCCGTTGAAAATCCCGGCAAGCTGCAAAATTTTATGGAGTGGGCAGTAGAATTCGTCCGCAATCTGATTTCCAGTACGATGGATATGAAGAAAGGGAAGCACTTTATCTCTCTCGCTCTTTCCATGATCATGTTCATCTTTGTTGGTAACATGCTGGGTCTTCCGTTCCAGGCAGTAACCGCAGTGGACAGCGCAGAGCATGCGCAGGTGTTTGGTCAGCCGATCGTTACAGCGGTCGATGCGTTTGAAGAAGCGCATGCCAAAGACCCTGAAGCACACCCACACGTTGAATTGGCATGGTGGAAATCACCTACCGCTGATTTATCGGTAACCATGGGACTGGCGCTTGTTGCGTTCATGGTATCTCATGGACTCGGATTGTTCCGCAACACGAGAGGTTATCTCAAGCACTACCTTCAGCCATTCGCCTTGTTCTTGCCCATCAACTTGATTGAGACGGCATCCAAGCTGTTGACACACGGTATGCGTCTATTCGCGAATATCTTCGCGGGTGAGGTACTGATCACAACGATCCTGAAGCTGACTACATTCAAAGTGTTTGGCGCAATTGCTGCCATTCCGTTGCTGATGGTGTGGCAAGGCTTTAGTATCTTTATCGGCGCGATCCAGGCATTTGTTTTTGTAATCTTGATGATGGTGTACATTTCACAGAGCATCGAGACGCACGACGAACATTAAGTTCCAAGCCCGACGAAGATTTCTTCACCAGGCTGAACAATAAAAAAATTCGATTTATAATTTTAAGGAGGATATACAAATGGGAGCAATGGCATTAATCGCAGCAGCAATTGTTGCAGGACTGGGCGCGTTTGGCGCAGGTATCGGTAACGGTATGGTAATCAGCAAGACAGTAGAAGGAATTGCACGTCAACCAGAAGCAAAATCCACTCTTCAAACAACAATGTTTATCGGGGTAGGTCTGATCGAGGTATTGCCGATCATCGGTGTGGTACTCGCGTTCATGTTCTACGGTATGGCTTAATTAAATTGATAAGGTTTGGCGGGGAAGGCCATAGCCATCCGCGCCTTCTTTTTAGGTAATGTCCGTTCATGCGGATGAACGTTTCAAGGATACCTCCAGGAAGGAGTGAACAGATTGAGTTTCGTATGGGAAAATACGCTTCTTGCGATTATCGCATTTGCAATTTTATATTGGCTGCTTAGCCGTTATGCTTTCGGTCCTTTGTTCTCCATCATGGAAAAACGTCGCGAACTCGTGCTGACGCAGATGAATGAGGCTGCTCAGACTCGGGAACAGGCCATTGCCTATGTGGAGGAACAAAAACAAGCTCTGGAGCAAGCGCGCAAGGAAGCTCACGACATCATTGAACAGTCCAAACAAACGGGCGGCAAACAGGCTGAGTCCATTCTGGCTGACGCAAAAGCTGAAGCTAATCGTCTGAAAGACGATGCGGTACGTGAAATTGAAAGTGAGAAGAACAAAGCGGTTGCAGCGCTTCGCAGCGAACTGGGTACAGCTTCCGTTCAGATTGCTTCCAAATTGATCAAAAAAGAAGTTGAGAACGGTCCAGCACAAGAAGAACTTGTGAACCAATACCTCAATGAGGTAGGGGGCCGACAATGAGCCGCGATACGATTGTTGCCAAGCGTTATGCGAAAGCATTGTTCGAAGTCGCTCTCCAGCAGCAGCAGGTGCTTGAAGTTGAACAGGAACTGCGTGCGGTTGTCAGCGGATTGACCGGGGATGCCGAGATCATCAAGTTCATCGTATCTCCGAACATCTCTGATGAAGCCAAGCGGAACGTGCTTCATGCGAGCCTTGAAGGCAAAGTGTCCGAACCTGTCCTGCGCACGGTTCTGCTCCTGATTGAGCGTGGTCGCGTTGAACTGCTGGAAGCTCTTTTGAGTGATTATCTGAAGATCGAGGGCGACTCGCTCGGCATTGCCGATGCGCGGGTTTACTCGACTTATGCATTGAATGATGAAGAAAAAGAAGCGGTAGCCCGTGAATTCGGAGGCCGTGTGAATAAAAAGATCCGTATCGAGAACATTGTCGATGCGACTCTGCTGGGCGGATTGAAAGTCGCCATTGGCGATACGATCTATGACGGCAGCTTGGCTGGCAAGCTCGAACGTCTTGAGCAGTCTTTTAACAGACGAGTACAGTAGATTGGGGTGAGGACACTTGAGTATCAAACCAGAAGAAATCAGTACATTAATTAAGAGCCAGATCGAACAATACAAGACCGATATCGATGTAGTCGAAGTCGGGACGGTTATCGAGGTTGGTGATGGTATTGCTCGTGTATACGGACTTGAGAACGTCATGTCCAACGAGTTGGTTGAATTCCCAAGCGGTGTAATGGGACTCGCCATGAACGTGGAAGAAAGCAATGTCGGTGTCGTTATCCTGGGACCTTACTATGATATTCGTGAAGGCGACCAAGTGAAGCGTACTGGCCAAATCATGCAAGTGCCTGTAGGCGAAGCATTGATTGGACGTGTTGTGAACCCGCTCGGTATCCCAGTCGATGGCAAAGGGCCAATCGCGACAACGGAATTCCGTCCGGTTGAAGGTAAAGCACCAGGCGTAATGGATCGTAAATCCGTTCATGAGCCGATGCAAACCGGGATCAAAGCGATTGATGCGATGGTACCAATCGGTCGCGGACAACGTGAGTTGATCATCGGTGACCGTCAAACAGGTAAAACTTCGATCGCAATCGATGCGATCCTGAACCAAAAAGGCAGCGGCATGAAGTGTATCTATGTGGCTATCGGTCAGAAACAATCTACAGTTGCACAAGTTGTGGAAACTCTTCGTCGTAAAGGCGCAATGGAGTACACAATCGTTGTAACTGCAGCTGCTTCCGATCCATCACCTCTCTTGTACATCGCACCGTATTCCGGTTGTTCGATGGGTGAGTACTTCATGTACAAAGGCGAGCACGTTCTTGTTATCTATGATGACTTGACTAAACAAGCTTCCGCTTACCGTGAGCTTTCCTTGCTGCTTCGTCGTCCTCCAGGCCGTGAGGCTTATCCGGGTGACGTCTTCTACTTGCACTCCCGTTTGCTGGAGCGTGCTGCGAAGCTGAATGATGAACTTGGTGGTGGTTCTTTAACCGCACTTCCGTTTATTGAAACACAAGCTTCCGACGTATCTGCTTACATTCCAACGAACGTAATCTCCATCACGGACGGACAAATCTTCTTGGAAGCCGACTTGTTCAATGCTGGACAACGCCCGGCGATCAACGTAGGTATCTCTGTATCCCGTGTCGGTGGTTCTGCTCAGATCAAAGCGATGAAAAAGGTTGCAGGTTCCCTGCGTCTCGACCTCGCTCAATATCGTGAGCTTCAGGCGTTCTCCCAGTTCGGTTCCGATCTGGATAAAGCCACTCAGGCCCGCCTGAATCGTGGTGCTCGTATGATGGAAATCCTGAAGCAGGGTGTAAACCAGCCTCTGCCTGTTGAACAACAGGTTGTAAGCTTGTACACAGCGGTTAAAGGATTCCTGGATGAAATCCCTACAGGTGATGTGACTCGATTTGAACACGAATTCCTCGCGTTCATGGAGAGCAACCATCCGGAAATTCTCGGGTCCATCCGTGATACAAAAGAATTGACTGCAGACAATGAAAATGCGCTTAAAGGCGCAATCGAGAAGTTCAGAAAGAGCTTCGCTGTCTCTGTCTAAATAGATGATTGCAGCTGCGGAGTTGTTTAACCGATTCCGCATGTCTGCATGTAAAACTTTGATGCTTTCAAAGTTTAAATATGCACGAAGTAACTTTGGCTCTGTCAAAGTAAGATTATGCTTACGATGTAGTTTTGACTTTGTCAAAACTGGTTTGGGCTTACGAAGTAACTTTGACTTTGTCAAAGTTTTGAGGTGGTGAAATCATGGCAAAAGGCATGCGCGAAATTAAGCGGCAAATTAAAAGCGTACAAAGCACCAAGCAAATCACCAAAGCAATGGAGATGGTTGCAGCTGCAAAACTGCGTAAAGCGCAGGAAAAAGCTGAGGCAGCCCGTCCGTATTCGGAGAAACTGAAAGAAGTTGTGGCTAGTATTGCGTCAAGCACGCAAGGGATCCAGCATCCGATGCTCGAGAGCCGTCCGGTCAAAAAGACAGCTTACCTGATCATTACATCGGACCGCGGTCTTGCGGGTGGATACAATGCGAACGTTTTGCGTCAGGTCAATCTGACCCTCAAAGAGCGACACAACTCCCAAGATGACTACGAGTTGTTCGTTATTGGGCGTAAAGGACGCGATTACTTCAGACGGCGCGAAATTGCGATGGCATCCGTTACAACGGATCTATCCGATTCACCAGCATTTGCAGACATCAAATCTATTGCACACGAGGCTGTTCAAGGATTTGAGTTGGCTAAATTTGATGAATTGTACATTTGTTATAACCGCTTTGTGAATGCGTTGACCCAGATTCCTACGGTAGAAAAACTTCTTCCAATGGAAACACCTGAGGTAACTGCTGCGGAAGGACCGACGGCGAGCTACGAGTACGAACCATCAGCTGAGGCTGTACTGGAAGTTTTGCTTCCGCGTTATGCGGAGACATTGATCTACGGTGCGCTTCTGAATGGTAAGGCGAGTGAGCTGGGTGCGAAAATGACGGCGATGGGTAATGCAACCAAAAATGCATCCAAACTCATTAACGATTTGTCATTGACTTACAACCGTGCCCGTCAAGCAGCGATCACGCAGGAGATTACGGAAATTGTGGCAGGTGCCAACGCAGCACAAGGCTAACCGTTTTTTATTTAATGAAGGCTTGCACTGCAAAGATGAACGAACGGAACTTTATTTTTGCAAAAGTAGCAGGCTAGTAGGAGGGGAACGTTAAGATGAACAAAGGACGCGTTGTGAGCATCATGGGTCCGGTTGTTGACGTCGAGTTTGATCGCGGCGGTCTGCCGGAAATCCTCAATGCCATTACGATCACTACAGTAACCGAAAGCGGCGTAAGTGTAAGTCTTACACTCGAAGCTTCGAAACATCTGGGTGACAACCGGGTACGTTGTATCGCGATGTCCTCCACGGACGGTCTCGTTCGTGGTATGGAAGCAGTAGATACAGGAGCTCCAATTTCTGTACCTGTTGGGGAAGCGACACTGGGCCGTGTATTTAACGTACTCGGCGAAGCAATTGATACTGGCGGTACTGTATCTGCTGAACATAAAAACCCGATTCACCGCTCTGCTCCTGCATTCGATGAACTGACGACTCAAGCAGAAATGCTGGAGACAGGTATCAAAGTTATCGATTTGCTGGCTCCTTACGCCAAAGGTGGTAAAATCGGTTTGTTCGGTGGTGCCGGTGTAGGTAAAACCGTTACAATTCAAGAATTGATCAACAACATTGCGCAAGAGCACGGTGGTATCTCCGTATTCGCGGGTGTTGGTGAGCGTACACGTGAAGGTAACGACTTGTATCACGAGATGAGTGATTCCGGCGTTATCAACAAAACAGCAATGGTCTTCGGACAAATGAACGAGCCTCCTGGCGCACGTCTTCGTGTAGCCCTTACAGGTCTGACCATGGCGGAATATTTCCGTGATGAAGAAGGCCGTGACGTGTTGCTCTTTATCGATAACATCTTCCGTTTCACTCAAGCGGGTTCAGAAGTATCTGCCTTGCTCGGACGTATGCCTTCCGCGGTAGGTTACCAGCCTACGCTGGCAACAGAAATGGGTCAATTGCAAGAGCGTATCACTTCCACGAAAAAAGGATCGGTTACATCCATCCAGGCGATCTACGTACCTGCGGATGACTATACGGATCCAGCTCCTGCAACTACGTTTGCTCACTTGGATGCAACAACGAACCTGGAGCGTAAAATTTCCGAGATGGGTATCTACCCAGCGGTAGATCCACTCGCATCCAGCTCCCGGATCTTGGCACCAGAAGTTGTAGGTGAAGAACACTATAGCGTAGCACAAGGCGTTAAACGCATCTTGGCGCGTTATAATGAGCTGCAGGATATCATTGCTATCCTGGGTATGGACGAGCTGAGTGAAGAAGACAGAGCGCTCGTTTACCGTGCTCGTAAAATTCAACGTTTCTTGTCCCAGCCTTTCCACGTTGCTGAAGCATTTAACGGTATTCCGGGTAAATACGTTCCGGTTAAAGAAACAGTGCGCAGCTTTAAAGAAATTCTCGAAGGCAAGCATGACGATCTGCCGGAAGCAGCATTCCTCTTCGTGGGTACAATTGAAGAGGCAGTGGAGAAAGCTAAAACACTGGTATAATCTGAATCCAGGATTGTCCTTATGAAGCGAGCTATCCTTCGGATAGTTTCAGGAGGGATGGAATTGAGCACCTTTTTGTTGGAAATCGTAACGCCTGAGCGTTTGGTCTATTCGGAGCAAGTAGATAGCATCATCGCTCGTGGTATTGAAGGGGAACTGGGGATCTTGCCAGGTCATATCCCTATGGTTACTCCATTGCAGATTGCACCGATCACTATCAAAAACGGAAAAGAGAACAAGCAGGTCGCTATTGGCGGCGGCTTTATCGAAGTCCGCAAAGATAAGGTTGTTGTTCTCGCAGAAAGTGCCGAATTCCCGGAAAATATCGATGTGGATCGTGCGCGTGCAGCGAAGGAACGGGCAGAACGCCGTCTCAGCAGCCAAAGCAACCAGGACCACTTTGATCACCGCCGTGCAGAGATTGCTCTGCAAAAAGCGGTTAACCGGATCAACGTATACGGCAAATAAACGATTGAAGGAAGCCCGGCGGCTTGGTCTGCCGGGCTTTTTTGCTTTGCATCGCAGCGATGATCTTCCATATAAGATTGAAGTAATCGTAATTTACTGGATGATTTTATGTAGATTCTCCGTTAATTTTTGTAAACAATGATCACCGATCGTGTGATATTGAATATATTATAGGACTATAGTAGTGGTGATAGTTACCACTAATAGACCCATTTTTGGCCAGTTCAATCCAGATTATTTCCGAGGAAATGACAAGATCGATATCGAAATAGCGCTCTTTTATGTCGTTTTAGTCACAAAATCCCGATGATTTAAATTTAAAATATTTTCAAAGTGGAAATCAATGTAATTGACAATGTATGATGAAAGAGCCTATATTCCATAGAGTCAGCAGAGATTGCAGCTGCGAAGATGAATTCCATGATCATTCACAGCCAGATTGTGCTGCTCGGTGATTGGGCAACAGGAAGGATCTCCATATGGGGTACTTCAGCGGTGAATCAGTTGTGTTGTGCTGGAACTTACCATTCTTATGATTTTAAGTTAGGGATGACAAGCAAAATTACGCTGGTGGCTGCAACAAATGTGGAGGTAATGAATATATGGATATTGATCTGACGAATCAGTTGAACCAGTCATTAAGCACTAATGGGTTAGTTTCGATTGTCGTCTCGCTATTATGTATAGCACTTGCATGGTGGGCACTGCAAAACCTGAAGCTTGATCTGATCATCAGACAGCCAAAGGGAGCTCAAGGAAGATTGCTGCATTTATTGCTTGCCATTATTCTGGGTCATGCCGTATCTGGGTTCGTTATTGATTATTTATCATGGACCCAAATGTTGCGTCATTTGTTTTAATGCTGAGATGGTTGGTTAATCATCTGTTAGGTTCTTTATGCAGGCTGATTGTCGAATAACATCGATTGATTGTGTCAACAATTAGAGTATGACTCGCCTGCTAACAATTAAGAAAAATGTGTGACGTGTAATTGGTTGAATTGAGATGATTTTGTGTAAAAATGCTTGTATCGTACAATTCAAAAATGTTATGATGGAAGTTAGGGAATTAACATTTGTTCACTTTAACCTGAGGTTATAAACGGGATCCCCGGTAATTTACCGGCTAATAATTATCCCAATCCGTCTGTCCTGATGTTTTGCTGACCTGTAAGCCTTGATTACAAGTTTGCAGGCAATCAGCACGGCAAGTGTTATCATCAATTTTGGATTATAAACCAATTCTTTTCTGAACAGACATCTAGGGCGTTTTTTGCCGGGTAATGTCGAAATTCCACACACAGCAACAGTCCTTTCTAACACAGAGGGCTTACGTATTCCGGAATGAAGAAAAGGGAATAAAAGCGCGGAGGGAACCATGATGAGCAAATTTATCGTCCGCGGTGGCAAAAGGTTGACCGGAAGTGTCAAAGTTAGCGGCGCTAAAAATTCTGTTCTTCCGATCATCGCTGCCTCTCTACTAGGGGAAGAAGGACAAAGCGTTATTATTGACGCGCCTCCTCTAGACGATGTGATGACGATTAACAAAGTGTTGGAATCGCTGGGAGCGGGTGTTACATACCGGGACGAAGTGATTACCGTAAATGCGGAAAAACTTACTTCCTGCGAAGCCCCGTATGAGTGGGTAAGTAAAATGCGGGCGTCTTTTTTGGTCATGGGGCCTTTATTGACGCGTATGGGCCATACAAGAATTTCGCTTCCTGGTGGTTGTGCCATCGGAACACGGCCGATTGATCAGCATTTGAAAGGTTTTGAAGCCATGGGTGCCGAGATCAGCTTGGGCCAAGGCTATATCGAAGCTCGCAGCCAAGGACGGTTGCGCGGTGCTAAAATTTATCTGGATGTAGCTTCTGTAGGAGCTACTCAAAATATTATGATGGCTGCAACTTTGGCTGACGGTGTAACCGTACTGGAGAATGCGGCAAAAGAACCTGAGATCGTGGATCTGGCTAACTTCCTTAACGGAATGGGTGCCAAAGTCCGTGGCGCGGGTACCGGGGTAATTCGCATCGAGGGTGTGGAGAAACTCACTGGCGTGAAGCACACGGTAATTCCGGATCGGGTAGAAGCAGGTACTTACATGGCTGCTGCTGCAATTTCCGGTGGCGACGTGTACATCGAAGGTGCGATCTCCGACCATCTGGGTTCAGTTATTGCGAAGATGGAAGAGATGGGAGTAACCATCCTGCCAGATGAGAATGGGGTGCGTGTTATTGCGGACCGTCCACTCAAGGCAGTAGATGTGAAAACATTACCATACCCTGGATTCCCTACTGACATGCAGTCCCAGATGATGGCGCTCTTGCTGGCATCTGAAGGAACAAGTGTCGTAACAGAGACGGTGTTTGAGAATCGCTTCATGCATGTGGATGAATTCCAGTTGATGAATGCGGAGATCAAAGTGGAAGGCCGTTCGTCCATCATTACTGGTAATGCCAAACTGAAGGGTGCCAAAGTTACAGCTACCGATTTGCGTGCGGGTGCTGCACTCATTATTGCGGGTCTGGTTGCTGAAGGTACAACTGAAGTCGGCGGTGTTCATCACATCGACCGTGGCTACGTTCACCTGGCTGAGAAGCTGAATGGACTGGGAGCCGACATCTACCGTATTTCGGTTGAAGAACCGAAACTGGACGCAGCTAAGCCTGTAAGCGAAAAAGCTGAGGAAGAAGTACCTTTGTTCAAGGTACAACCGACTTGGGCTTAAAATATGTGATTAGAAAAGCTAAGCCATCTGGCTTGGCTTTTTTTATGCCTTTTTTTAGACAGGACACTATTAGAAGTATGGGTTCCAAATCAGTACCTGATTCTATTAATAGCTGGTCCTAATGGGTCTAATTTTGAACATATACAACCAAATGAAAGAACATCAATAGAGAACGCGAAGTATGGTTATGGATCTTAAAAACAGCGTAGAACAGCGGTTTATCCACTATAGCAGAGCAATGTTAAGCTAACATTAAAAAGAATCGGATGCTCTTTCTTTCTCTCAAATTTGGTTCTATCAGATCCGCATAGCTCATACCCTAAACTATGGATTTGAACAAAAGGACCGGTTAATGACGGCCTATGTACAACGGAGGGTATGACGAAATGAAAGAAGCTCGTATACAGGTTAAGGTACCCATTGTCCCCCGCCCCATCAGGGAAGAGTCACAGGAGAATTCGGAAGCCGGAATGGAGAGAGACAAGCTCGCGGCGATGAATACCAGAATTCCATCTTCAGAGGCAACAAGAACGATCCATCCAAACCCATCGGGAGCAGCAAGCCAGTCTGAGCGTGAGTCAAGGGGAATCCACGTACCGGTCATAGAACTTGATCAGTTCCGCCGAGTAAAGAGACGTCGGATGAGGACATTCGGCAGAGGGCGCAGATGGTCAAGTGGTTCCAGACGCTGGCAACCAGCTGCAGCTATATCAGGGCTCTTGGCGCTGGCACTTCTGATCCCTGCCATCCTAGTGTGGCCCCGGGCAGGTGATCCGGTAAAGCCGATCCCCATTACCCCCTCAACAGGCAGCGTAACGAATCCCGTTCCTGTACCGGCTGTGCCAGTGACGTACCCCGAACCCCATGTAAGAGTGTATCTGTCGGCGACGGGAACAACGATGAATCTTCCGCTTGAGGAGTACGTGACGGGTGTCGTTGCTGCAGAGATGCCTGCCGAGTTCAGGCTTGAGGCATTGAAAGCCCAGGCGATTGCAGCGCGTACCTTTATCGTCAGAAGGCTGGCAGCGAATGATACCAGCGGTGTACCCTCGGGTGATGCAGATGTAACGGATACTGTCAGTCATCAGGTGTTTCTTCCACCGGATCAGGTGAAGGAGGAATGGAGACGGTTAGGGAAAGCGGAGGAATGGGAAAAGTTACAGCAGGCCATCCGCGAAAGCCGGGACGCCGTGATGACATATCAGGGCAAGGCCATTACCGCCTCCTTTTTTTCTACAAGTAACGGTTATACGGAGAATGCTGAGGATGTATGGGGAAATGTCGTACCCTATTTGAAAAGTGTATCAAGTCCATGGGATCAGAAGTTAGCCCCGGGATTCAAGGAGACCGTCACAATGAAGCGCAGCGAAATTCTACAGAAGCTGAATCTGAGCGGCAGCGCCATCCCGGTTACTGCCCAGGAGAACGGCTCCTGGATGGAAGTGCTGTCCACAACAGAAGGTCACCGGATTAAAGAGATACAGATCGCAGGCTCAACGTTCAGCGGACCAGAAGTAAGGAAGCTGCTTGGATTAAGATCCAGCCAGTTCAGCTGGAAGGCTGAGGGCGATGAGGTACAGATTACGACCTACGGATACGGACATGGCGTGGGTATGAGCCAGTGGGGAGCGAATGGCATGGCGCAGGAGGGTCACACCGCGACACAGATCCTGAAACACTACTATACAGGCATCTCCTTTGGACAGGCATCGAAGATGCTGGCCTCGAAATAAGAGACACCAATACGGATGAATAAAAGCCAATCAATCTGAATTAATCCGGATATATCCGAATAAATGCGAGTTAATCCGAATTAATTCGAATGAACACAAATGTACGCAGATGAGCAGGGTTAGGTTATGCCTTTTATACACCAATGACTCTAACGAATCTGAGATACCTTATTGAGCCATATCACTCGATTGGAAATTTTAACGAATCTCAGACGCGTTATATCAAGAGATATACGCAATAAAAGCGATAATTCTCCCAAATGAGTAATTAGAGTGTCAACGATTCGTTAGAATTCCCAAGCTGTGAATTTCTCTCCAATAAGGCCACTTGGGTTCGTTAGAAATATTTCATTATCTAATCTCAAGGTTAGATGGAACAGTCATTAGTGCCGCGGCATCGCCAAACTCTCATCTCACTTTAACGCTTAGAGCGCAATAAATTGGTTTATCTAATCACATCCCATTTCATGTCGCGTCGCTTTCAGCCGATAAACTCGCTTCATAGAAGGATAGGCCATTACAGCCAATCCGGGCTTCTCTACCAACCAACCATTCCGGAGCTTTCGAGATTCTGCTATATATACGGAAAGTGAGAGCGTACGGGGAGCGCAGGGGACAGAAAAGACCTGTAGAAGCGTAGCGTCCGCCTTTATCATCGGATTTCTCCCTTGGGAGAATATAATCAGGAAATCCGGGGATAACAGCCGGTCGAAAGGTTTTCTGGCCCCGAAGCGGCGCACGTATTAACCGCTCATTCCCACATATATAGCATTCTCTGAAACCTCCGTGAAAAAAATTAGAGTCGCGCGTGTATAAAAGAGTTGCACCCGGTAACACTTGTTACTGAGGTGATCAAGATGAATGAACAAAACAAAAAAACGGGCCAAGAAGAAACTCCTAAAACAACTCAAGGAGTACCGGCCAGCCAACCATCTTCATGGAAAAGAGCAATGTCCAAACGTTGGGTCTTCCCGGCAGCCTACATCGCAGCAGCAGGCATTATACTAACATTAGTGTGGGTCTATCAGGGTACAGGCGAGAAAACGCTGAACTCGGATCCTGCTAGTGGAGTCGTAGAGACGGGAGCATCGGGTACAGAAGAAACAGCAGTTGGTGGAGAAGAAAGTGTGGAAGTTGTCGCCAAGTCGGAGAATTTTGCATGGCCAGTAGCCAGTCCGTCGGAAATTTCTGTTGTTAAACCGTTCTATGAGAACGAAGGCTCTACGGAAGAACATGAAGCCGCAATGGTGCAGTACAACGATACGTTTATTCCAAACACAGGCGTAGACCTGGCACGCGGAGATAACAAATCGTTTGAAGTAAAAGCAGCACTCGGGGGTAAAGTTACACGGGTTGAGCAAAATCCGCTGACAGGTCAAGTTGTGGAAATCACGCACAGTGATAACCTCAAAACCGTATACCAAAGCCTGTCTGACGTCAAAGTGAAACAGGATGACGAAGTGAAACAGGGAGATGCAATTGCATCCGCTGGCGTAAATGAATTGGAAAAAACGCTCGGCAACCACCTGCACTTCGAAGTGTACGAAGACGGTCAACCGGTTAACCCACAAGGATATCTTCCGGAAAAATAAATGAATTTTAACGCAGAATGAAAAGGGCAGAGGGAAATCCCCTCTGCTCTTTTTTGTGCTTTTCTGAAATTATTGGGACCTTCGAAGCTTGTCACACCTTTAAACCGCGAATATATAGGCATGCTCCTCATATAATGTACCAAACTATCCACACAGTAGGGAGGCGGAAGCGTGCACGATTACATCAAGGAACGGACCATAAAAATAGGTCGCTGCATTGTCGAGACGAGGAATACGGTCCGTACCATTGCCAAAGAGTTCGGCGTGTCAAAGAGTACTGTGCATAAGGACCTGACGGAGCGTCTGCCGGAAATCAACCCTGATCTTGCTGACCAGGTGAAGCATATCCTGGAGTACCACAAGTCCATCCGCCACTTGCGGGGCGGTGAAGCGACCAAAATCAAATACAAAAAAACAAGCGGTAAAAAGCGCGAGGTACTGGCTTCCGCTAAATCGTAACAACCGCGAAAAGACGTAGGTCAAAAAGCTCACACATGGATTGAATCCCTCCCCTGAAGTATGATATGTTAAAAGCTGGTACAGGATCGAATTATGACATCTTATCAGCCCGATTTTTACATATATATGTTGCACTTTGTCGAACGAGCGGTGACGTGATAAGGGACTCTTTTTCACAGGATACGCTGACCAAATAATATCACTTTGGGGGCTCTTTTATGTTTAGCAAGGATATCGGTATTGATCTTGGCACGGCGAACGTGCTTATTCACGTGAAAGGAAGTGGGGTCGTCCTCGATGAACCTTCCGTCGTGACCATTGAAAGCGATACGAAGCGGGTCCTTGCTGTTGGGGAAGAAGCCCGTCGTATGGTGGGGCGTACTCCGGGTAACATTGTTGCCATCAGACCGCTGCGTGACGGCGTTATTGCGGACTTCGAAATTACGGAAGCGATGCTCAGACATTTCATTAACCGTGTGGGGGCGAGAAGCTGGTACAGCCATCCGCGTATTCTGATCTGTGCACCGACCAATATTACTTCCGTGGAGCAGAAGGCTATTCGTGAGGCTGCGGAGCGCAGCGGTGCCAAAGAAGTATTTCTGGAAGAAGAGCCGAAAGCGGCAGCCATTGGTGCAGGAATGGATATTTTTCAGCCGAGCGGCAATATGGTCGTGGATATCGGCGGCGGAACGACTGACGTTGCAGTCCTGTCTATGGGCGACGTAGTCACCGCCTCTTCTATTAAAGTCGCGGGGGACAAGTTTGACGAAGCGATTATCAAATTTATCAAAGCCAAGTACAAACTCATGATCGGTGAGCGCACTGCCGAGGATCTGAAGATTGCGATTGGTTCTGTGAACCCGGCTGGACGTCAAACCGAGATGGACATCCGCGGACGGGATATGGTATCCGGTTTGCCTGTTACCGTAACGGTGTCGGGAAAAGAAGTGCAGGAAGCGCTATGGGATTCCGTGCAATCCATCATCGTTGCAGCAAAATCGGTATTGGAGCGGACGCCACCAGAGCTGTCGGCCGATATTATTGACCGGGGTGTTGTTTTGACAGGCGGAGGCGCTCTGCTTAATGGACTGGACGAGCTTTTGTCCAATGAACTGCATGTACCGGTATGGGTTGCAGAGGATCCGATGCATTGTGTCGTGAAAGGGACAGGCATTATGCTCAATAATTTGGATCAAGTGGTTAAGAAAAAGTTCTGATCTGCCGATATAAGTATCAAAGGTTCGCCTATGCTCGGGAACAGAACGGACAAGCAATGATCCTGCAGTGCAGGACAAGCGCTTGAGGAGAGGGGTTTATTCATGCTAAGAGGTTTGTACACCGCTACCGCGGGAATGATTACGCAACAACGCCGCCATGACACAGCGACTCAAAATATTGTTAATGCGAACACAACGGGATATAAACAAGTGAACAGCGTAAGTCGTTCATTCCCGGAAATGCTCATTACGTTGGTCGGTGGAGATGCCAATGTTCCGACGAAGCGGCTGGGCAAGCTGAACACTGGGGTGTTCGCGGAAGAGAGCTTGTCCATGAATTTGCAGGGAGCGATTATGGAGAGTGGGCAAAAGAGTGATTTTGCCATATCGTCCAATCTGGCCGTAAATGATCCGCAGACGGGACAACCTGTCGCTTTTGACGGTTCCGGCAAGTTTGTACGAGCTGACGGCACGGTGATCTATCAGCCTCAAGCGTATTTTACGGTGCGGGATAATGAAGGCAATACAAGATATACACGTGATGGTCACTTCCAGGTTACAGGAACGGGAGAACTGTTGAGCACAACGGGAGCTCAGATATTGGATAATAATGGACAGCCAGTAGTGTTGACAGGCTCGGTGGACCAATTTAAAGTGGATGAGCAAGGCCGTCTTGTTGATGCGGTCACGGGTGCACCGACAGGTGTTACGCTTGGAATCAGCGTTATTGATCAGCCGAACCAACTGGTTCGTCAGGGTGACGGTAATTTTAGTCTGTATGATCAAGAAGGTGCTACAGCGCGAATGATGGCTGCGGGAGATAATGTGCAGATCCGTCAGGGTTATCTGGAAGGGTCGAATGTGGATGCTTCTCAAGCTACGGTGGATATGAATGCCGCTTATCGCGCGTATGAAGCGAATCAGAAGGTTGTGCAGTTCTATGATCGAAGCTTGGACAAAGCCGTCAATGATGTAGGTCGTGTATAACGCGCGGCAATAGAGAGGATGAATTACTAAATGAATAATTCCATGATTAGTGCGAAGGTCTCGATGACCGCGATACAGCAACGTCTGGATGTCATTTCCGATAATATTGCCAACGTGAATACGGCAGGCTATAAAAGCAAGCAGGCGGCGTTCGAGGATGTACTGACCCGGGTGCAGCAGCAGCCGGACAAGTATAAGCTCGATGGACGTTCCACCCCAATGGGATATAATCTGGGATTTGGTGCCCGGTTGACGAGTGTGACGAAGGATATGTCTCAGGGGACACTGAATGAGACAGGCAGTCCAACGGATTTGGCAATCGAAGGCAACGCGATGTTTGCCGTTGAAGCGAATGGTCAGAAAATGTGGACACGTCAGGGAGCATTCCATTTTGTCCCTGATCCAACACCTAACCCGAACCCCAATGCACCTCAGATGATGGTGCTGGTTAACGGGGAAGGCTATTTCGCGCTGGATCGTCAAGGTAACCGGATCACGGCTCCGAACAATAGTAAAGTGGCCTTCGACGAGAAGGGTAACCTATTGATTCGTCGCGGCAATGAAGCCAATGCAACGATTGGAGCTCAGCTGCAGCTTGTAGACATCGAACGTCCGGAAGGACTTGTGCAATACGCAGATAATCTGTTTGGTCTGGATGCCGGCTTGACCGAGGATGATGTGTTTGGCGCTAATGCGGCTACACGTGATTCCGTAGCTACGATTCGTGCGGGTTATCTGGAGCAGTCCAACGTGGATCTGACACAGGAGATGGCACTATTGATGCAAGGACAGCGGACCTATCAGCTGGCAGCACGTGCACTGACATCAAGTGATTCGATGGCAGGTCTTGCCAACACTATAAGAGCATAAAGGTGAATGCGATGACAGATACACAGAAGCAGAGCAGCAAGCCGGAGAAGAAGGAAGTCAAGAAGAAGAAAAAGAGTGGATGGCGCGTTGCCAGATGGTTCCTGATTCCGGTCTTGCTTGTTCTTGCCCTCGCTGGCGGCATGGTCGCTGGTTATGTGGTACTGGGCAAACAGGATATCGGCTCCGTGTTCCAGTGGAGTACCTGGAAACATGTATATGATCTGGTGTTCGCTTCATGATCGTGAAATAGCGAAAACTCCTGCGCAGGCAGGAGTTTTCTTTTTCGCGTTGAAAACAGTATAATGATGGATGACGTTTGACGTCAAAAGAGGCCTCCCCTGCGAAAGACAATTGTCATCGCGAAGAGAGACCCCTTATCTCAACCTTCACTACTGCAGTCATGAAGGATATTAGTAGTGTTAACCGAAAATGCGTTTTTCATACCAAATAAACATAACCACATTTATATGAGGTTCATTATCATAATGGTTGTGTTTTAGCGACGTAGTGGAGGGGACGGAATCGATTCTGTAGAAGCGAAGCGTTCGCCTTTGTCTCCAAATTTTTACCTTCAAAAAAATGAATCGAGAAAATTTGGAGACAACAGCGATCGGAAGAACGATCCGTAACCGTAACGGCCACCGCGCTCGCAAGCAATTATGTTGGGAATGATTCACATATAAGTGACCCTGAAAGGAGATTACACTGTGCTCGATAGCAAACAGATTCAAGCCATTATCCCGCACCGTCCCCCGTTTCTGCTGGTGGACAAGATTGTAGAAATGGAGGATGGCAAACGCGCCGTTGGTTTGAAGAATGTAACCATTAACGAACCGTTCTTCATCGGTCATTTTCCGGAATATCCGGTAATGCCAGGGGTGTTGATCACCGAAGCACTGGCTCAAGTAGGCGCAGCAGCCATTCTTAACGTGGAGAGCAATAAAGGCAAAATCGGCTTTTTGGCGGGACTGGATAATTTCCGATTCCGTGGACAAGTCGTGCCCGGAGATACGTTGATGCTGGAAGTGGAAATTACACGTCTGAAGGGTTCGATCGGTAAAGGCAAAGCGACAGCCCGTGTGGAAGACAAAGTCGTCGCTGAAGGCGAAATCATGTTTGCCCTGTCTGACCCAAGCTGATTACAACCATGAGCATTTGCATCAGTCAGAGTGTGTATATAACGGATTGATGCAAGATGCTGAAGCAGCTCAGCAAACCATTGAATTTATATAGACGGAAGGGGTTTATAGGAATGGAACAGTTAAGCGAAACAGCAGCACAGACGTTACAGCAGTGGTTGGAGGATGCTTCGATTGATGAAGCGACGAAACAGGAGCTTCGTGATTTGCAGGATCAGCCGAAAGAGCTGGAGGATCGTTTCTATCGAAATCTGGAGTTTGGTACAGGTGGATTGCGCGGGGTCATTGGCGCCGGGAGCAACCGGATGAACAAGTACACCGTTGGTCGGGCGACTCAAGGTTTTGCACGTTATCTGCTCGAACAGCATGGGGACAAGGAAGGCAGACCTTCTGTGGTTATTGCCCATGACTCCCGTCACTACTCGCCTGAATTTACGCTGGATGCTGCGTTGGTTCTTGCCGGAAACGGCATTGTAGCCAAGCTGTTCACATCCCTGCGCCCTACGCCGCAGCTGTCCTTCAGTGTGCGTCACTTGCAAGCGACGGGCGGTATTGTGGTAACGGCAAGTCATAACCCACCGGAGTATAATGGATACAAAGTATACAACCACGAAGGTGGCCAACTGGTACCGCACGAAGCAGAGAAAGTCATCCAATACATTCAGGAAGTACCTTCCCTTGCCGATGTGAAAAAGCTGACCCAGGAAGAAGCTGAAGCGCAAGGCTTGCTGGTATGGCTGGGTGAAGAGGAAGATCAGGCATTTGTTGATACGGTTGCCAGCGTGAGTCTGAGTCGTGACCTGATTCAATCAGGTGTAGGCCGTGACTTCAAAATCGTCTTTACGCCGCTGCACGGCACAGGAAACATTCCGGTTCGTCGTGTATTGGAGAAGATCGGTTTTGAGCAGGTACATGTTGTGGCAGAACAGGAACAGCCGGATGCTGAATTCTCCACAGTGAAGTCACCTAACCCGGAAGAGCGCGAAGCATTCACGCTTGCCATGAAACTTGGTGAATCCGTAGGTGCTGACATTCTGATTGGTACGGACCCGGACGCAGATCGCATGGGAGCAGTCGTAAAAGACAATGATGGCAAGTACTTCGTACTGTCTGGTAACCAATCGGGTGCAATCATGGTGCACTACGTGCTGAGCCGTCTGCAAGAGACAGGTAAGCTGCCAACCAACAGCGCAGTGGTCAAAACGATTGTAACGAGCGAGATGGGAGCGGTCATTGCGGAGCATTACGGTGCAGAAGTGATGAACACCCTGACTGGCTTCAAATATATCGGTGAAAAAATGAACCAGTTCGAAGCAACCGGCAGTCATACATTCCTGTTCGGATATGAAGAGAGTTATGGCTACCTGGCAGGCAGCTATGCACGTGACAAAGATGCCATCCTGGCATCGATGCTCATTGCAGAAGCTGCTGCATATTACAAAAACCAAGGCAAAACACTGTACGATGTGCTGCAGGAGCTCTATAACCAGTTCGGATATTTCCTGGAGAAGCTGGAGTCCCGTACGTTGAAAGGCAAGGATGGCGTAGCACAAATCCAGGCGAAAATGACAGATTGGCGTTCCAATCCGCCACAAGAAGTAGCGGGGATCGCGGTACAAGATGTGCTTGATTACTCTCTTGGTCTGGATGGCTTGCCGAAGGAAAACGTCCTGAAGTTCATTTTGGCGGATGGATCATGGTTCTGCCTGCGCCCTTCGGGTACAGAACCGAAGATCAAAGTGTACTTTGCTGTACGTGGTGAGAGCCTAGAAGATGCAGAAGGCCGCATTGAGCGCTTGGCTTCCACCGTAATGTCGCGAGTAGACGCACAATAAGTACGATTGTTGTACGAAGCACGAATGATTAAAAGCCTCTCCGCACCGTAAGGTTGGTTGGCGGAGGGGCTTTTCTTTTAGGTGTGATTTTTACAGAGTCAGAAGCAGATTGATCGGATATTCGAAGGCTTGTTGACACAAGCTGTGTATATACCCGTTAATTATTTGAATGAATTACTTGAGCTGAACGTGGATTTGGTTCCAACACTTGAGGAGGTACATGTAGTGCGTCAAAAATGGCTTTATTGGAATACCGCTTCCCGGAAGTGGCTGTGGCTTGTTGTCATTATAGGACTGATCGCTTCCATCCCTGTTATCAGTGACCGGGTACAGACGGAATCGTCGGCCAAAAAGGTGGAACTTGTATTCAATTATAGAGGTCTGTTGGATATATCGGCTTATCAAGCCCATCCCCAAGATTTTATGAATGAGCAATTGACTCGTCTGAAAGATGCCGGCGTAACAACAATGGCCGTATTCGAGAGTACGCTGGATGAGCTTAGAAAGTCACGGAAACTGACCGTATATAACGGGCAGGATGTTGCTAACCTGACTCAGAACGTGGTTTCTCCTAACGAGAACTTCACGTATGTATTGTTCACATCCGAAGAAAATGCCCAAACCTATACACCCATCATTGAACAAACGTTCGCGGATCGTCAGATTCCGGTTGTTCCATGGGAATTTGAAGGTCGAAGCGGCTTGATTTTGCAGACTCCTCCGGAGAATGCCAACATGCAGCCGATGCAGCCGGATCCGGTTGCTATTCAAATGCTGCGTGATAAAGGGTTTTACATTTTGCCAAGGATCGCAGATAGCGTGCCATACAGCCAGGAATCCATGGAGCGCCTGCTGACCTTCTTCGAAGAGAATGGCGTGAAACGCATCCTGTTTGATGGTGATGCAGTGAAAGGGTACAATGATAATGCGGAGATGAAGAGTCTTGATCAGTTCGCACAATTGTTGAACAAACATGACATTGGACTTGCAGCCATTGAAAACTTGAAGAAACCTCAATCCGGCTTCGAAACCCTTGCCTACAAAACGGACTACAACGTTGCTCGTTTGTATTCGTTAAGTGAGGGAGATGCCAATCTGGATGTAGACGTCATTGCGGACCGTTTTGTGCTTGCTACCAAGGACCGTAACATCCGCATGCTCTATCTGAATGCAGGACCTAGCCGGAACACGGCCAAAGCCATGATTACGGACCCGATTGAGAACCTGATTAACAGTCTGGGTGAGCCAGGGCATGCCATTGAACGCATGGAGAAGCGCGGATTCGAGCTAGGACAGGCTGAGGCATTTACAGTAAAAGAATCTTCAATTCAGCGTTATGCCAAGCTGGTTGCGCTAGTTGGTGCAATTGCCATGATTACCTTAATGGTGTCATACTTCGTACCACTGTTGACCTTGCTTGTGTTTGTATTAGGTTTGGTTGGAAGTGCGGGCTTGTTCCTCCTGAAACCGACTTTGCTTGAGCAGGGGATCGCCTTGCTCGTTGCGATCTCCGCACCAACCATCGCAATGGTGCTTGCGGTTAGAACCGTGAATTATCAGCAGCAGCGTCAGCCCAATGCATCTGCGGGTCGTCGATTGGCACAAACGTTGATATTGTATGTAAGAACGTCGATTCTGTCGCTCCTTGCGGTTCCATTTATGATCGCATTGCTCAACAGCATTACGTATAGTTTGGTCATTAACCAGTTCAGGGGCGTGAGCCTGCTGCACTTTGCGCCAATGGGACTGGTAGCTATTTATATCTTGTTTTATCGTGGATCGGGTACGATTTCCATTAAGCAAATCAAAGGAATTCTGCGTACACCGGTTAATGTACTGATGGTTGTTCTGGCGGTTGTTGCAGCCGCAGCTGGATATTATTATTTGACACGTACAGGGAACTCGGGTTCAGTAACCCCATTTGAAATGTTCCTGCGTACAACGCTGGAAGATACATTTGGCGTACGACCAAGGTTCAAAGAATTTGTGCTGGGACACCCGCTGTTTATCGTTGGCGTGTTCGCCGCTTTAAAATATCGTCAAGTCATCTTTGTACTCATTATTGCAGCGATTGGACAGTTGTCCATGGTGGATACGTTCGCGCATATCCATACACCGGCTGTATTATCTCTCATTCGTGGAGTGATGGGACTGGGAATTGGCTTAATCTTCGGTATCATTGCTGTGGGTGTGTGGCAAGTAGCGGAAGGATGTTGGAAAAAATGGTCACCACTTCTCAAAAGTTAGTCATCTCGGGATATTACGGATTCCGCAACAGCGGAGACGAAGCGGTACTTAAGTCGATTCTGACTGCATTGGAAGAGGAGAGTCACAGATCCGGCGTCAACATTGAGCCGATCGTGCTCTCCATCGATCCGGAGTCGACGACCGCCATGTATGGGGTACGTTCCGTTCACCGTATGAAATTGAAGGAAGTTCGCGAAGCAATCAAGGAAAGTGACGGATTGATCAGCGGCGGCGGAAGCTTGCTGCAGGATGCAACCGGACTGAAATCCATTCCCTACTATCTGGGTGTAATCAAGCTGGCCCAGTGGCTAAAAAAACCTACGTTTATTTATGCTCAGGGAATCGGTCCCGTTAACCGTAAATTCTTTAATCCGATGATCCGATCCGTATTTAAGGGTTGTAAGTATATATCGGTTCGGGATGAACAATCGGCTGATTATCTGCGCGGACTTGGATTGCAGTGGAATCAGATTCATGTTGTACCTGACCCGGTTATGGGACTGCCTTTGCCGGAGGGTAGCAGGGAAAAGGATGTCACGACGGGGACTGTGCCGGATCAAGCGAGCGATGGTTCATCTGCGGGGCAAACGAAACTTCCAGTCATCGGTGTATCCGTGCGTTTCTGGGAGTCCGATCGGAAGGAACTGACGGCGATTGCCTCAGGACTGAAGAAGCTATGTGCCAAAAAAGCAGTGCATCTGCGTTTTATGCCATTTCATTTGCCGAAAGACGAACAGGCCTCCCGTTTTATTATGGAGATGCTCGGAGACGTCACTAGTAAAGGCAGCGAGGTCAGCATAACTCCGAATCTGACCGATCCACAGCTCATGCTGGAGGAAGTCAGCAAGTGTGATGTTGTCATTGGCATGCGTCTGCACAGTTTGATCTATGCCGCATCGCAGTATGTGCCACCTGTGGCTATCTCATACGATCCTAAAATCGATCAGTTCATGCTTCGTCTAGATAGTGAGCCTGTAGGAAATACGACTGCACTCGATGGGGACAAGCTGGCGAAGAGCGTAGCCTCTCTTCTGGATCAACGTTCACAGTGGTTGAAGGAAAACGAAGATCGCATTACCGAACTGAAGCAGGAGGCCAGAGTGCCTGCACAGCAAATTATTAACTATTTAGGCCGCAAAGGGTGAGATAAAGATGAATCAGACCGGATCAATACCTACCGTTTCGATCTATGGCATTCCTTTTTCCAAACTGACGATGAAAGAAACGGTGGAGACTCTCCGGGAAGCCGTGTTGTCCAAGAAGCCGCACCAGGTCATTACAGCGAACCCGATCATGGTGATGGCAGCACTGGAGAATCCGTCCATGATGCAGGTGATGCAGTCTGCCGAATTGATTGTACCGGATGGTACAGGTGTCGTATGGGCTGCCAATTATTGTGGTGACCCTGTGGCAGAGCGAGTACCCGGATTTGAGCTTTTACATGAATTGCTGCGGGTTGGAGAAAACTATCGCTGGGGCGTTTATTTGCTCGGTTCCACCCCTGAGGTGATTCAAGAAACGGCAGTTCGGTTACAACAGCAATATCCGGCGATCCGTATTGTAGGTTATCGCGACGGTTATTTTGGTCCGGCTGAGGACGAAGAGGTGGTTGCTTCCATTCGCGAAGCTGCACCTGATCTTCTGTTTGTGGCACGCGGCGCAGATACGCAGGAGCCCTGGATTCACAAGTACAAGGAGGCGCTTCAGGTTCCCGTAACCATGGGCGTTGGAGGCAGTTTCGATGTCATTTCCGGCAAAACGAAACGCGCCCCAAAACTGTTCCAGAAGCTGAGACTGGAGTGGTTTTACCGACTGCTTCGCGAACCGAGTCGTGCTGGCCGCATGCTTGCGCTTCCAAAATTCGCGATTAAAGTGATCCAGGACAAAGAAAACGTGACTAAAGCCCGTTAAATACAGGCTATTACGAGAAAAATGAACGTTTTTGCTAAAAATTGAGGTTGGCATTTCGGGTGTGATCAGCGTATAATTCATTCCGGATTACATGTGTGTTCGCAAAGAATGAATCAGACCGTTACACTTGGCACTACGATTGCAAGACAACCTTCCGATTGCTGTTATCTCCAGATTTCTTTTATTCCCTTTAGATAGGGAGAAATCCGGTGATAAAGGCAAACGTTACACTTCTCCAGGTTTTCCTTGCACTCTTCGTTATCGTGTAACAAATATGCTTCATTAAATATGGCTAACAATATTTCTTTATATATAAAAAAGAGATCAGGGGATTTATAATTTCGTATGGGTATTATAATTGGGGGTCGAATGTTCAAATGGTAGCGATCTTTATCATTGGATTTATCGTGTCGATGGGACTGGCTCTTGCCCTGACACCGCTTGTCAAAAAGTTCGCGGTTAAAATAGGTGCAATGGATACGCCGAATGCGCGTAAAGTGCATACTCGGATTATGCCACGTCTCGGTGGTTTGGGAATTTTTCTTGCTTTTATTATTACAGTAGCTGCACTTCTTCCATTTGTATCTGCATGGTTTACAACAAGAGATATGAGCTTTGTCAGTGCCTTTCTGATCGGTGGATCTATTATTGTTCTGATTGGTGCACTGGATGACCGTTTCGAACTGTCAGCCAAAGTAAAACTGCTTGGGCAGCTCGTTGCTGCTGCTGTAGTCGTATTCGGATTTAATATCCGAGTCGATTTCGTGAACATTCCTTTTCAGGATGCATACTCTTCACTTGAGGCTTGGGTAGCCATTCCGCTGACTATTCTGTGGATCGTTGGTGTTACGAATGCGATTAACCTGATCGACGGTCTGGATGGTCTCGCTGCCGGTGTATCCGGTATTGCGATTGGTACCATTGCCGTGATGTCCTTCCTGATGGGCAATATGATGATTGCCTTGATGTGCTTGGTGCTGCTGGGCAGCATTGTCGGCTTCCTGTTCTTCAACTTCCACCCGGCCAAAATCTTCATGGGAGATACGGGATCACTGTTCCTTGGATTCTCTCTGGCGATGCTGTCCATGCTCGGGTTTAAACAAATTGCAGTCGTGTCCTTCATCACGCCGCTGATCATTATTGGTGTACCGCTTTCGGATACGTTCTTCGCGATCATTCGTCGTGCGGTACAACGGAAACCAATTTTCTCACCGGACAAAGGTCACCTGCATCACTGCCTGCGTGAACTTGGATTCAGCCATCGTCAGACGGTGCTGATCATCTACGGTATTGCCGCATTCTTCGGTGTACTGGCGATCATTCAATCGTCGGCAGCCATGTTCGAAGCCAACTGGGTAACGTTTGTCGTGATCTGTATCATGATGTTCTTCCTGCAAGTTGGTGCAGAAGTTATCGGACTTGTAAGTAAAACCAGACGACCGGTTATTAATTTCCTGATGCGCATGCGCGTCAAAATTAATCCGGAGACTCGCTCGAAATCCTAAATATAAACGCTCGTTTACTGCAATTCTTGAATATTATCCAAGCCCCAAACCTTATCCGTTATGGATAAGGTTTTTTGTTTAATTTGCTGTTTTTACTAAATAATTGGAACCTAGGCACCGATAAAAGAGTTAACTGACTTAAAAAGAGGAGAGATGATTGCATGCAGCGTACGAGGAAGCCGATGATTTGGCTTATGATGGTGGCACTGGTTGTATCGTTGATACCGGCAGGCTTGGCACCAGTCGCATCGGCGGCAGACAAACCGACGAGTTATTTTACTCCCGATATTTCCGAATTCAGAAATACGGTTGATTTGACATTGACAGCAGGGGCTAATCAGATAACACGAGATAAAGTATATAAAGTAACAGATGCTCAACAAGCGATTACGGGTACGTATACCAAAGTAACGGGTTCAACACTGGGTGCAAACATACAATTGTTGAACTGGGACCAAAGCACAAATCGCTGGGTAGAAGATCCTGCACGTGTTGCTCCAGCAGTAGTCACGTTAGATACAGATAGACCGGATAATCGTTTCAAGGCAAATCTCACTCTTTATCCGGGTATGAACCGCATCACATTTACGGGTGCACAAGGACAGAATGAACGTTCTGAGACGTTTTATATCTTGTTTGACCAAGTACCTTACGTAGAAAAGTTGCAAGTACTCGGTGGATCGGATAACTTGGACCTTAATGAAGGGACTCAAATTGTAGTAAACAAGGACGAGATTACACTTCAAGGTACAGCTGTCAACGCTACGAAAGTGACGGTGTCTGTAAACAATGGCCAAGCTTTGGCAACACAGCTTTTACAAAATTATTCATTCTTCTCACCGCAGCTTAAGCTGAATCCAGGTGTGAATGATCTGAAGCTGGTTGTACAAAATGGTTCTGACACACTAACGTTCAACTATTCACTATTTTATTATGATGAGAAAAATCCAATCGTGAAATTGGATCTGTTAGATTCTAGTAGAAATGCACAAAGTTTGCTTGGTGTTGAACCCGTATTCACCGAAGATACGGATAATGCCAAAGTGCATGTACAAATGTTGATTCCTTATGACGAAGTAAATAAAAATAAATTCAGCGAAGGCGCTGAAATTTATGTAGACAACAACACAACAAAAGAGACACCTACCTTTACTGAAGAAGTTTTCATTCCAAGTCTGAAAGATAACACGCCTTCGTATTGGTTAGTTTCTTTTGATATAAATGCTGTGAATTTTAACAAGGGTACGAATGGCGAAATTTTAGAAGATCAAAATCATACATTGTCCGTAACTTACGGAACAAAGACTGTAAGCAAACGTATGGATTTCCAGTACATGAAAGGTCAGACCGTCATTACTGATCTGAAGTATCTCAAGGGCTATAGCGGAAGTGGGACCGATAATCTCCCGACTGGGGAGCCTTTGAACGGTGCTAAAGTGGACTCAGGTGACTTCTACATTATGGTCAACACGAACGGCAAACCAGCTAATCCGCTGACAGGATTGAAAGCCAATTACCTTCCACTCGGGACAAGTGGAATCACGGTGAACCATGTGGCTACAGTTTCAGATACCAGTTATATCTTCAAAGTGGTTGGATTAAAGAACGGTAACCAAACCGTTCGTTTTAACTACGATAGTTCAACAGCCTATAAAGATGTTACCATTTCATATGCATCCAAAAATTATATATATGTTGAAAATTTGACTGATGGTCAAACGTATAATGTGGATTCTGGGGCCAACAATACCCTAGCCGTCAAAGGACAATACATTGACTTCGAAGACACAATCAATAGTAATTATTTCGTTGCAGAAGTGTTTGCTAACGGTGTGAAGGTTAAATCAACGAATACTTCAGAGGGTCTTGACCCTACCTGGTTAAATAAAACCACCGGAGCCTTCAATTTCCCACTGAATATTTCCTTAAAGGACGGACCTTTGGTCTTTGGGGAAAACAGAATTATTTTGACAGGTACAGGTAAGGATGAGAAGGGACAAGCCCGTGAAATTCGCAAAGAACTCCGGATATATGTTGTAGATAATAATGTATCTACGATTACTAACTTCCAGCCTGCTGTGGGAAAAGATCGTCCTAGTTTTCCTCCAAAAGAATTCAGCGCGGACAACCCGCAGCTGGCCCAGATTTTCAATCTTACGCCTGAGTTTATTTACAATGATAGTAAGTACACGACCAGCTTAAAGAACTACGATTTGGTTCTGCGTGGTAGCGGTGCAGTCAAGATGAATTTGAATATGGGAACCAAGAATATCCTGTCAGTTGACTTGCCTGCTAACTCGGTAAATAATGCAGTGGTTACTTTTGCAGGTGATCGCTACACTTATGATTTCGCAGGTGATCAAAAAGACTTTATTATGCGTGTTCAGGATTTGGTTGCAGATGCGCCAGGGACGTATGTGTACACCTTGGAACTAATCAATGAGACCGGAGCTAAAACATCGCAAAAGCTGGAGATTGTCAGAGAAGTGAGTGCCTATCGCATTCTGTCTCCACAACCAACCGTTGGTAATCAGATCGTGGTAAACAAAAACTTTGTTCACTTTGACATTGAAGCAGAGGGAGCAACAGAAGTGCTTATCGGTAAAGATCCTGCTGTGAAACGTACAGATTTGGGAGAGAACCGTTTTGTATATGACTATGTAGGATTGAAACAAGATAAAGAAAATAAAATCAAAATCACAATCACACGTGCTGGTACAAGTAATACGGATACCATTGAGGTGTTCTACACAGGTACTGTGGGTGTAGATGCTCAGTACATGGCACCGAAAGTGGCAACCAAATATAACGTATTCAACAAGGGGCTTCAACTCAGTTTCCCGAAAGGTACTGTAATGCAAAGCACCAGCACAAGAGGTATTACGAAGTACTATCCGGATACAAAGCTTCTATTCGGTATTGCAGACCCGACTACGGGGATTGTAGAACGTCGCAATGACTATGGTAACATTATTGGCTTCCCTGGAACGGGTGAAAATAGTGGTGCTCCGGCTTGGAGTATCCCGGATGAGTACTTGCTTAACTTTGGATCAACAAGTGCATCAAGTAACTTTGGGGCAATCTCTGATATCTATTGGATTAATGGGGGCTTGGGTGAGGCAGGAGATCTGGGCTCAGCTACGTATGCAGCTCCAACGAATGGATTGACGCCTTACTCTGTAGAAGGGTTGTTTGGTAACCCTCAAACACCTACAGAGCGCAAAATAACACCATCACAGCGGGGAACTCTTACGCTCGCCTTTGATCCTAACGTGGTAGACGAAGCTGGTTCTACAATTACCGTATATCGGTATACAGCAACTCGCCAGTGGGAAAATATCGGAGGTGAGGTTGATACCAAAGCACATACGGTCACTGTGCCGTTCGATGAATTCGGATACTATAAAGTAATGAAGTTGAGTCGAAGCTACAATGACATAACGAATCATAACTGGGCTCGTAATATTTTGAATGGTCTCTATTCCAAAGGATTTATGAACAACTTGCGTTTCGAGCAATTTGGTACAGATGATCAGACAACTCGTGGTGAGTTCGCGACACTGCTGGTTAAAGGTCTTAATTTGCCAATTAACTCGGACAATAATCGTACGTTCGTGGATCTCGTACCAGGTGCACGATCTGCAACATGGGATTATGACCGTATTGAGACAGCGGCAAGAGCAGGGATAGTAACGGGTCTGACGGACGGTGTGTTTGGACCGGATCAACCGTTGACTCGTGAACAAGCAGCAGTCATGATTGCTCGTGCTCTGAAGCTGAAATTGGCAACGAATGATAGTAAGCTGGATGCTTCACTTGCTAAGGCATTTTTGGATTCAGGCAGCATTGAGAAGTATGCAGGTCCATCGATTATGGCAGTATCAAAGGCTAAAATCATGGAAGGAGCTGCTATCACGGTTCCGGGCCAGAAGAAGCCACAGTACAATTTCAATCCAAAAGGTAATTTAACTCGTGCAGAAGCGGGTAAAATTGCTGTTGAACTGCTCAAGAAAAGCACCAAAGTATTCCCTAAAAACTTGAGCTAATTCATCAAAGTTCATTTATGCATTATTGGAAGGACCTGTCCCTTGTGCTAAAGGGGCGGGTCTTTTTGACTGTAAAGGAATCGGCAAAAGAACACTTTTATAATAGAAGAAAGATGATTTTTACCAATAACTATTTTTGTAATTTGCTAGAGTTTAAGATACAATAACGGTAAATACACAATGATCTAGAGGGTGAAGTTAGCTAATGAAACCGATTTATTCGAAGGCCCAGCTGGGCTACATGAAGGCAAAGACACAGTTCGAGAAGCAGGCAGTCATTCTGGAAAAGAAAATAGAAGATACACGTAAAACGCAGGAAGTGACCCAAGAAGTGATGGAAGGGCTCGTGCAAGCGACTGGCTTCCATGACGCATATAACCAATTGGTTCTAGCTGAGAATGAATTGATTGAATGGTCTCATACCACCATGAAACATGAAAAGACGTACCGTGAAAATAGACAACCGATTGATGATATGTATCTGAGACTGAACAGTGATCCAGAGATGCGTGCTCAAATTATCGATCTTGCGATGAAAATTCGCTAAGTTATATAGCGAGAAATGGATACAAAGGCATTCCATGCGGAATGCCTTTTATTTTTTTGTTATTTGAAGAATTTGTCGCTTCTTGTGGGTGCTGAAGGGGTATAAATAAACGTTCACATCCATACAGACATAACAGAAGACGAGCTTGGCTGCTGCAATAACACCGGTTTCAAGGTTTTGAACCCTCAATTTGCCCGCACTGCGTCAATACATAAATAAGTTCAAAACTTTTTTTGAAGAATCCGCAACTTTTTGAAATCTACTGCGTTTAAGATGTAGAGTCAAAAACATTGGGCCTCTTACCAAGATTGACCTCGTGAAGAATCTTGTCTATTTATTAGAAAAAATTGCTTTACGGCGAGAGTAACCCATTGTATAATACGTTAGGTAGGATTAGGAAACTACTCTATTTTCGTATGATTCTAAGATTAAGCTAGTTTACAAGTTTCTGTGATAAGCTCACAGACATCATTTATATTAACTTGCTCAGGACTCTGGAAAGGGGGTGCAACAATATATGAGGAACACGAGCGAAACTATTAAAGAAAATTCCCATGTTATGAACGCCCAAGGAGGAGAAAAAAAGGTTATGAAGAAAATTTTATCCGTAGCTTTGTCTACAGCAATGGCATTCTCGATGTTTGCATCTGTAGCATTTGGTGATACAGCTACTACACCACAACAACAGTTTGATGCATTGAAAGCAAAAGGTATCTTCAATGGTTATCCAGATGGTACTGCAGGACTGAACAAAGAAATGACTCGCGCTGAGTTCGCTAAAGTCATCACTAAATTGCTCGGCCTGAAAGAAATCACTGGTGTATATTCCTACACTGACAAAAACTACAATGCTAAAAACTGGGCTGCTCCTTACATCGAAGCAGTAACAGCTGCAGGCATCATGGAAGGTAAAAACACTGAGAAAAAAATCTTCGATTTCAACGGTAAAGTAACAATCGAAGAGATGGCTACCATCTTGACTCGTGCACTTGACCTTGAAGTTCCAACTGAAACTAACAACTCAGCATCCGCATGGGCTAAAGGTTATGTTCAAGCGGCAATCAATGCAGGATTGCTTGATTCCAGCCTGAACTTCCAATCCAATGCTTCCCGCGAATTGCTCGTTGGCGCTGCATATGCAGTTGATCAAGAGCAAAGCCTGAAAGTTGCTTCTTACGATGTAACTGAAGCTGGTAAAGTTGTTACTTTCAAAATGAGCGACGGTGAATCCGTTAAAGTAACTTTGGATAAAGCTCTCGAAGCTAACAAAGAAACTGAAGTGAAATTTACTTATAAAGAAAAAGAGTTCACTGAGAAAGTTACTTATGTAACTACAGTAGCTCAAGCAGTATCTTCTGTAACTGCTACAAACCTGAAAGAAATCACAGTTAAATTCGACGGTACTGTAGATCCTAACTCTGCTGAAAGCACAAACAACTATGTTGTTAGTGGTTTGACATTCAAGAGCGCTACATTGTCCGATGACAAAACAACAGTAACTTTGTTGGTTGATGCAAACTCTTCTGCTCTGACTAACCAAAGAGCAACTAGTCTGCAAATCAACAACGTTAAAAATGCTGATGCAACTAAAACATTCACACAAAAAGTAGAGTTTACTCCACTTGATGTTGCAGTTCCAGAAGTGAAAGAAGTTAAAGCTCTGGGAACAAAAGCATTCAAAGTAGTATTCAGCGAGCCAGTTCAACAATCCACAGTTAACGCTACTTCTTTCCGCGTTGACAACAACGTGATTGCTGCTTCTGTAAAATACGTTTACCCTAACACGGCAATCGTAACTACAGACCTGACTGCTGGTGAACACACATTGCGTGTGAGCGATGTTAAAGACTTCTCTGGTCTGACAATCGTTCCAGTAGAAAACAAATTCACTGCAGCTGTAGATACTGCTGCTCCACAAGTTGTTTCTGTTAAGTCCAACGACTTGAAAGAAGTAACTGTTGAATTCGACGAAACTGTTAAGAGCGTTGCAAGTGCATATGCAAACGTTACTGGAAACAGTGCACAATCGATCGAAATCAATGATAACAAAGTAACATTGAAGTTCAATAACCCATTGAACTACAGTGAGAACACAATCCACTTGGCTACTGTAAGTGACTACAGCAACAACACTGCTTCTGTAGACGCTAAAGTAACTCCAACTTTGGATACTGTTCGTCCAACTGTAGTAAGCACTGACTTCTACGTTGAAAACGGAAACTACTATGCTAAGTTCCAATTCAGCAAATCGTTGAAAGTTGATTCTGCAACAAATCCTGACAACTATGTGCTGAAAAACTCTGATGGTAAAGTTCCTTCCATCGCTGGTGTTGATGCAGACGGAAACCCAGTAATCAAACCTGTATACACAGACAGCAACAAAACAGTTGTTGTAAATCTGGGTAGCAGCTTGAACGCTGATGCTACTTACACATTGACTGTGTCTGGTGTTGTAGATACTGCATATGTTGGTAACGTATTGTTGCCTTACACTGCTACTCTGAACGCTAACACGGCTCAAAACGGTAAAGTTACTCGTGTATGGGCTGATGCAACAGGTGTTAAGCCGAACTACATCTACGTTCAATTCAACAAAACTTTGGCAACAACTGGTGAAGGAAACGCTTTGGAAGCAGCGAAATATATTGTTAAAGACAAAAATGGTCTTTTCTTCCAAGTTTCTAAAGAGAACAATGACATTAACTTGATCTCTACAAACACTGTACGTCTTTCTGTTACTGGTACTGTTCCAGCTGGTTTCGATTGGACTAGCGGAGTTCAAGTAACTGCAAGCTACATTAAAGATTCAGAAGGTAAATACTTCAACAACGGAAGCTTCACTGTTGGAGATGCGCTGAGTGGTTCTACAATCGGCGTAACTGGTGATGTTTACGCTACTAGCACTAAAGAAATCAAAATCAAATTTGACGCTGCATTGTCCAACGTTAACTTGAGTGATTTCTCCGTAACTGGCGTTAAATCCCAACCAACTTCTTACACATTGACAGACAACAATAAAACATTGTTGTTGAAATTTGCTGACGATGCAGTTCCAGTTGATCTGACTAATGTATTCGTAAGCACTGTATCCACATACACTCAAGATGCTTATGGAAACAAAATTGCGGCTATCCCTGCAACAGCTGTTAAAGATGGTGTCGCTCCAACATTTGTAAGTGGTGGATTCACTAAAACAGGAAATGTTTACACTGCTAAAATCACTGTATCTGAAAATGTTTATCAAAGTAACAAAGTAACAGATGCTTTCGTTAAAGAACTGTTCACACTGAACATTGGTTCTGATGAAGTTAAGATTGACACTGTTACAGTAAATGGTACTAACCAAATCACAGTAACAGCTACAGCTACTGCTACTCAAGCAGGCAACGGAAACGCACTCGTATCGTTGAAATTCAACGGAACGAACAACGAGTCCGCTAAAGCAGTAACTGATTACAATGGTAACGCTCTGGGCGCAATCACAGTTGCAGCTCAAAACAGCACAATCGTTGCTCCTTAATTGGAACTCGCTTGATAAAGACCCCACGATTTCGTGGGGTCTTTTATTTTTTGACTTAAATAAAGTACATAAACAATGAGCAATTAGATGCTATAAAAAGTTAGTAGCAGGAAATGCTTTACTCTATCTACATTAATCTAATACAAATAGTAATATCTTTGAAACTTCCTGCTATGAACAATCGTCTATACTATAGATACTTTGGAAATTAATGTTTGGAGGTTTCAAGTGAAAAATAACCTGAAGAAAGTCATGATCGCAAGTGTCGTGCTGGGAATCACTCAAACTGTTTGGATACATGATCTGTCGGCTGTACAAGCCGCAGGTACTACGAAGTCCATATCTCAAACGAAAACAACCTTGAAAACGCTGGCAAATGTTCCGGGTGTCAAGCTATCGACAAAAAGCAGTGTCAAGATTACGGATGTGAATGTACTGACACAGGATGAAGGCAAGTTGATTACGTACACCCTCACATATACGAACAATGAAAAGCGAAGCTTGCAGTTAGTTGATTACTGGACAAAGGTTAGAAGTAAAGGTGGTACGAGTTATACTTCCAAATTGCTGACGCAAGATGCTGAGAAAAAGAGTGTTGCTGCTGGCTCTACTTTATCCGTTACATATGTGACGACTGTTGGGAAAAACGTGCAGCTAAGCAATCTGAATTTTGAAATTGTAAAATGGGACTTCAGCAAGCCAAATTATGAAAGCATTCTGGGGAAAATCAATATTCCTGCCTCGTACACTGTGGCTACCCCAGTGAATACAGTCAAAAAGGTACGGATCAATGATATTCCGGTAAAAATTAAAGTCCAGGGTCTACAGACATTCTCAGCCTCAGATACATCCAATTATGCGAGTGTAAAAATTAATCTGCATAACGTGGGGTATAAGGGGTTGGATAATCCAAATGTGAAGTGGGTTCTGAGAACAAAAGGTGGCAGCAGCTACCCGCTTAATCTAAATTCGAACGATACAACGTACAGCGTACAGCCTCAAGAGTCCAAGAGCATCAACTATATAACAACTGTTCCCAAGAAGGTGAAGTTGGATGGGGCTGAGCTTATTATGGTACAAGAGAACGAAGCCGAGAAGTCGGTTATTCCACTTGCGACCATGCAAATGCCGAAATCAACCTCCTTGCAGAATACAGAAACTAAGGTTGGAAAGGTACACACAATAACGCTTGAGGATAACAAAGGCAAGATGGCTACGAGTGTAGGAGATGTCAGTGTCAGTCAGACTCATGGTAATAACTATTACACTGTCAATTTCAAATTTAAAAACATAGGATCGCGAGAAGTTTCAGTGCCGAAGTACGAATTTTCGGTTCAAAACAAGAAAGGAAAGGATTTTCCGTTGTCCACCAAAGCGCTCGATAGCTTAAAGTTAAAACCAGACGAAGAGCGGTTAATCCGTCTCACATTTAGTTTGCCTTACGATGAAGCAGAAGGAACTATGAAATTGGTTATGAATACACCAAAAGCTGAGGGCACCGAGGGTACAGAAAGCAAAGAAATTAAATTTTCGTATCCTGCGGGAACGTACATTCTTCCCAAAGCTACTTCCATGCAGCAATCTATTGGTACAGAGAGTACTCTGCAGATTGAAAATGGAACATTGGGTGTCACATGGAATTCTGTTCAGCGTCTACCTTGGGATAATGCAGATGTTTTGTCCGCGAGAGTTACTTTACGCAATATTTCAACCAATACTCTTAAACTTCCACAGTTAAAGGGTATGCTATCCATAGATTCAGCAGATATAGCAGATACTCAATTGTTAATTAGTCAGAACTCTGCTTTGCTTGGGCCTGGCATGTCGCTTGATGTACATCTATTAACATCGTTACCTACCAATCTGGATGTAGCTCAATTACAAGTCGCATTATCTGAAGTTGTGGGCGAGAACACATCTGAATTGATCAGACTTACCCACATTGGCCAACTCCCGCAAGTTCCACAAGTAGAGCTGGGGACTAGCCATGGATTAAATACACCAGGTAAAAAGTCAGAACTACAAGTGAAGAGAACATTGATCTACCCAGGGACATCTTCTGATATCGTATATACCGAGCTCCAGGTGAAAAACATTGAGGATCGGCAGATCGACCTGGCCAAATTAACGGGATATTACGAATCTAAAAATGGTGAGTATTATAAAACAACGGTTAAGCAGATTGATTATCCAGCAGGACCAGGTGATTCTGCATTAGTAACCATGTGGTCCAAAATCCCAAGGAAAACGGTAGTGTCTGATATGAGGCTGTTGATCGGAGAGACAGTAAGTGGGGATACGGGGAAGGAAGGTTCCACTACAGGCGCTGGATATGTTGATGCGGCTTCGTTTGAACTAAAACCGGATCAGGAGTCCACATTAAATACAATTAAGAATCTTGAGATTTACCCATACAGTCTTCAAACGAGAGATTTTAAAGCTTCTCTTAGTGGTGGGTCTACCGTAAACCTTTCATGGAATTATGATGCTGTACGGAATAATGAATTGAACTTGCCAGAAAGTGAACACAAACTTATTGTGCAGCTGATTGAACCTACTGGAAAAGTATTCGACAAAGAGATTGTGCTTGATAAAGACATGAAGGAAGGTAACAATCAATTTTTGAATTGGACCATTCAGGATGTTGTTTTTGAAGATCGACGCAGTGGAGCCTACACCATTGCTATATATGATGAGTTCCAAGGTCAACGGATTAAGCTTGCAACACAGGCGATGGGCTTTGTTCCAGCTGTCGGCAATCTACCAAGTGCTGAATAAATGATAGAATAAGCATCGTTGTTAAATCTTTCTATTAAAGATATGATAGAAATTGACGACAAATATATGTAGATTGTTTTAATAGAAGGGAAGGTACAATCATAAATGAAACCTTATATGAAAGTATCCCTGGCTGCATTAGCCATTGGTGTTGGTGTGTGGGTTGGGTCCGTATACAGCAATACAGCTATAGGTGCAGGAACCAGTCAACCAGGCACAGCCGATGATCCAGTTGTGACGAAGAGTTATGTAGATCAACAAATTCAAAAGGCTCTAAACGGAGGGTCTAATGCCGGTTCAGGAAGCTCCGCAGGCAATAACAGCGGATCTACCGGCACAGGCAGCACAGGTGGTGACACCTCGCTTCCACCGGTGGTATCTGGAGCATCTGATGCGGTAGAGATTGTTACCGTGAAGCCGGGTCAACAGCTGATCGGTAAGTCTGGCGCGGAGTTCATCGTACGCAGCGGCAAGGCTGTGATCGTCAGTGAAGGTACGAACGGTGTAGCTGATCTGACGGACGGGGTTGACCTGACAAATGGACAGGCAGCGCCGACCAATCACCTGCTCTCTTTTCCAAGGGATGGACGGGGCATAACGGTATTGGACGGTAACAAGTACAGCCTGACGGTTATGGTTCGCGGCGGATATTCTTTGAAATAGGTTAAGCATTTATCCGCATTTTTATTCATTTGAGTTGTGTAGATTAACCAGTTCTAACAAACATTTATACGGCTAGCCATCAGGGTTCCTGCTCACTCTATAATTGTACAAAATCAATTAACGGAGGTGCAGGAATCATGGCTAGAAGTAACCGCAGAGTGGTACCGGAAAGTCGTCAGATGCTGGATCAGATGAAGTATGAGATTGCTGCCGAATTTGGTCTGAATGTAGGATATGGTCAAAATGCCCTTGCTGGTGCAGATACCGAGTTTGGTTCTGAGCTGGGAGCTGTGAGTGATCATTCCTATGGGCAGTACAAAGGCTGGGGACATCTGACTTCCCGTGAGAACGGATCGGTTGGTGGCGAGATAACAAAAAGGCTGATTCGTCAGGCAGAAAAGCAGTTATTATAAGGTTTTTCTTTATCCCACATGGTTTGACACGTCTTGACAAATGCGTTAAGATGGCAGTTGAGGTATGCAACCTTTTCCAGGAGGAAAAGGTTGATTTTTTGTTAAGGCAATTACCTGAAAAATCCTTATCTTCGTAACTGCGGACCCTGCGTCCTTATTCCGCCCGGAATGCTTTCGAGGGTACAGTGAACGAATCACCGTAAATGTTTTGTTCGGGCAATCGCCATACTACTAGTTATGGGAGGTTGAAACTTCATGTCTGTTAAAGGCCGACATCTATTCACATCGGAGTCTGTAACCGAAGGACATCCGGATAAGATTTGCGACCAGATCTCGGACGCCGTATTGGACGCGTTTCTGGCGAATGATCCAAACGCTCGCGTAGCGTGCGAAGTTTCCGTGGCTACAGGCCTAGTGCTTGTCATCGGTGAAATCAGTTCAGCTTCTGAATACGTAGACATTCCGGCCATTGTACGTAACACGGTTAAGGAAATCGGGTACACACGTGCCAAATATGGTTTTGACTACAACACTTGTGCCGTTCTGACTTCTCTGAATGAGCAGTCTGCGGATATCGCGCAAGGAGTTAATGCAGCACTGGAGAACCGTGATCCGGCTCAAGTCGCTCGCGAAACAGAAAACATCGGTGCGGGTGACCAAGGTCTGATGTTCGGGTTTGCAACGAACGAAACACCAGAACTCATGCCATTGCCAATCGCATTGTCCCACCGTATTGCACGCCGCCTCGCTGAGGTACGTAAAAACGGTACACTGGATTACCTCCGTCCGGACGGTAAAACTCAAGTAACGATCGAATACGATGGCGACAAAGTCGTTCGTGTCGATACAATTGTAGTATCCACTCAGCACGCTGAAGAGACTACCCTTGAGCAGATTCAAAAAGACATTAAAGAACAAGTTATCCTGCCTGTCGTTCCCGCTGAATTGCTGGATGAGCAGACTAAATATTTCATCAACCCAACAGGACGTTTCGTTATTGGCGGACCTCAAGGAGATGCAGGCCTGACTGGACGTAAAATCATCGTAGATACTTACGGCGGTTATGCACGTCACGGTGGTGGCGCGTTCTCCGGTAAAGATCCGACAAAAGTAGACCGTTCCGCTGCCTATGCGGCTCGCTACGTAGCGAAAAACCTCGTTGCTGCAGGTCTTGCTGACAAAGTGGAAATCCAGCTCGCTTATGCGATTGGTGTAGCCAACCCGGTATCGATCAACGTGGATACATACGGAACTGGCAAAGTCAGCGAAGAGAAGCTGGTTGAGTTGGTACGTAGCAACTTCGATCTGCGTCCAGCTGGCATCATCCGTATGCTGGATCTGCGTCGCCCAATTTACAAACAAACGGCTGCTTACGGTCACTTCGGCCGTACAGATCTGGATGTACCTTGGGAGCAAGTGGACAAAGCAGATGCTTTGAAAGCTCAAGCGGGTCTGTAAGTTTAATTGCGATAGATCCAAGCCTTTGGTTCCGATCAGGAATCAAGGGCTTTTTTGCGTACATAAGTAGTTGGCTAAGTAGGAGGTTTTATAAACGAATTAATATTCCTTTTATTCCCTTTTGGCTAAATAAATTGTCTGATCTAACCGACATACTTAATGAGGTCTGTTCTTTAGACAGGAGAAGAAATATAAGTTGAGGGGGACGAATCGGTGCGTTTGAAACGAATGGCCAAGAAGAGTACAATCGGGCTTTTAATCGTACTATTAACTGCCCAAGGTTGGCTAACAGGTCTGCTTGGAGTGGAAAACACGGCTTATGCAGCAGATGACTTAACTACGTTAGGGGTCACGGCAACGTTACCTGTAATAGGAGAGAAGAACGTAAATGGAGTAATTCCATTGGAGATCGAATTTGGCCAACCTGTTCGAAAAGCAGCGGGCACTACCAGTGGATACATATCAATAAAACGTGTGTCAGATGATTCGGAGGTTATTCCACCTATCTTAGTGGACCCAACGGAATCAAGCAATATTAGCATTACACCAGATGACGCCAGTATTCCGGATGTAGGGAGAAAAGTGATAATTAATCATGCACCTCTGCCGGGAGGAACATATTATGTTCAAATCGATAAAAATTCATTTGTATACGCGGATGAGAATAATACAGCATTCAATGGACTGAGCAAAGAATGGACGTTCCATACACAAGGTGTAGGCACAGCATCATTGGTAGAGAAGGTTCCCGCGAACGCAGCGATGCAGGTATCGCCTTCATCCAATATAACCATGACTTTTGATAAAAAGGTTTTTGCAGGTGCTGGGATACTGCAGATTTTTCAAGGGACTACATTATATGAGGAAATACCTGTGAATGCAGGTTCTCCACGTGTTAATGGTTTGGGGACGAATTCCATTGTGATTGATCCAGAGAAAAACTGGAACAGTAGCAGCACATATTATGTTGTTATGCCAGAAGGCTTTTTAAGGGATGAACTGGGGAACGACATCAGAGGAATAACCGAAACAGAGTGGGGCTATGGCGTAATCTCAGATCCTACTGCTCTTACTGTATCATCTGTTTCTCCAACAAACGGTACGACGAATGCGCCTTTGACGGGAGAACTAACGGTCACATTTAATAAAGAGCTTGATACCAATTATCCAGGTAATGCAACGTTGAGAAAGGCTAATGGTGGAACTGTGGCAGTAACAACGACCATTAACAGTTCAAACAATAGACAGCTGCGAATCGTCCCACAGAGTACACTGGAAAGCAACACGAGTTATTATGTGGATATCCCTGCAAATGTGTTCAGGGACAAGACTGGTAACCTCTTTACAGGATTGACAGGGACCAGTTCATGGGGCTTTAAGACGCTGAGCAGAGATACTACAGCCCCGGTACTCAAAACAGTCAAGATGTATAGTAACAATACGATTCGACTTACTTATGATGAAAGTTTGTTCAACGCTAATCCTGCTTACAGCAGCTTCACGGTAACCGTAAATGGGGAAGCGCGTAATGTCAGCACTGCATATGTATCAGGAGATAGCGTATATGTTGTACTCGATACAGGTGTAGCTGTAGGGCAGGTTGTCCGGATCGGGTATACACCTGGATTGCGTCCAATACAGGATACTTCCCTGAACCCGGCTGCGTCATTTGCAGCACGTGATGTGGAGAATACACTTGATTCGGTCATGTCCAAACCACGGGAAGGTACTGTATATTACAGCACAATTAACCTATACTACCCCGAGACGGTATATATCAACTCTAGTGATGCGGTGTCACAATTCAGTGTGACTGCAAACCAGTCTTCGGTAGGAATTAACAGCATATCCTTAACTAATAGTTCAATGGTTACATTGAATCTGAGCCGTTCCATTACCGATGGGGAAGTAGTTCGTGTCTCGTATGCACCTGGCTCTTCTCCTGTGAAAGACAGTCGGGGACAAGCTCTTGCGGGATTCAGCGGCTTCTATGTTCGGAATAGCATCGATACCAAGGCGCCTGAATTTCAAAGTGCTGAAATAAGGGGCTCCAAGCTATGGATCCGTTATAACGAGCCACTTAGAACAACCAACAAACCGTTAAAAAGCCAGTATTCTGTCCTTGTAGACGGCAAACCATTATTTGTGAATGATACAGATATTGAAGATGACACAGTTACGTTGACTTTGGCTTCAGCTGTAGGCACGAGTCAAAATGTAACACTTTCTTATGTACCGGGTGCATTGCGTTTGACGGACCTAAATGGTAATCCTGCTGGTTATATCAATTTAACACCTGTAAGCTACACAGCGGGTAATGGGATGGTGAAATCAGCTATATTGCAAGGCGATACCTTGACTGTTACTTTTAGAGAATCTCTGCAGTTGCAGAATCTGCTTACTCCTTCTCAATTCGGTGTCCAGTTGGGAGGCTCACAAGTAAGTGTGATTTCTGCAGCATCAAGTGGTACAACATTAACTCTGAAGTTATCCAGTTCGGGCACCAACGGACAAACAGGAACCGTAAGTTATGCACCAGGGATCATCCCGCTGCGTACGCTTGATAACGTCATTGTTGAGGCATTTGGACCTTTATCAATTAGCCAAACTCAAAGCACAGGCTCAACTACCAATACTGGAAGTTTAAGTGGCAACCTGCCATCATGGCTAACTGTATCGGACACATCGGCTTTTAACCAGTCCATGTATGTCATGAGCACAGATGCAGCGACAACAACTTCTGCCCAGTCGCGTAATAGTCGCTCTACTCGTCAGTTTAATGTGGATGCTAGTAAGTTAAATCAGGCATTTCAATATGCAAACTTAAGCAACAATTCAAGTCGAATGGTCGTATTTGAAGTTCCTACAACAGAAGCATCAGCTTATGTAGGGTTCCCAATAGACACGCTAACAGAGATCGCCTCACGTGAACGTTTCTCATTTATTGGGGTGAAATATGGAGATCGTCTGTGGTCAGTGCCTTTGTCGGATTTGAAACCTTCCAGCATTGCACAAAGCGTGAATGCAGGTTCAGGCTCAACATACTTTTATGTTCAACTCGAATCGGTTCCTGTAACTGTCTCCGGTACAATGGACGGTATGCTTGCATCAGCCGGAGCACAAAGAGTATCCGATATTACGGATGTGTATCTATCCGCTTACAATGGCTACAGTGGCCAGCGTGCAGAACAAATGGTAAAGAGTACACTTGCAATTAGACTGCCTTCAACGACAACTGGACCGGCTACTGGGTTAGTCTACATTGATCAAGGTACTTCAGCTCTAGCCAATATTCCTCATCATTTTTCCAATGCAACTGGAGCAGTTATTATAACAGGGCAGCTGAAAGGCAATCAGGCTATTGTGGCTGCATCCCATCCCGTATCGTATCGGGATACTGCTTCACACTGGGCTAAGGACGTCATTGGTGAGCTGTCTGCAAAATGGATTATTAATGGGCAAAATGGGACCTTGTATATTCCCGATCAGCAGATATCACGAGCAGAATTTGCTACTTTAGTGGCAAAAGGATTGGGATTGCCAGGCGACTATGCAAGTGCTCAACAATTTAAAGATGTTCGTTATGGTGATATTTCGGGTGCGTATATTGGTGCAGCGGCTAAAGCAGGTATCGTCACGGGTAATACGGATGGTACTTTCAAACCGGATAGCCTTGTTACTCGTGAGCAGATGGCCATCATGATGGTGCGGGCTTTGGACTATGCTGGTCAGCCAACCGTATTGAATACTTCGGCAGCATCAACATTGTCCAAGTTTAAGGATAGCAACAAAATTCAATCCAAGGATTCTGTTGCTAAGGCCGTACAGGAGGGCATTATTCAGGGAATGACATCGAAGACGTTTGTACCACAAGGTAACGCAACGCGTGCACAAGCAGCGGTAATGTTGAAGCGTGTACTGAACAAATTGGGTTATCTATAATCCGAATGGAATTAAACTGTTTTTTCTAGTTAAAGTAGAGAGTGACCGGTTTATCGGATTGATTTTCTCTTTTTTGGCAAGTTAGCAGCAGTATAAACAATAATCTATTATTTAACATGTGACTTCAAGTGTGGCGATTCCATGCCACGCTTGAGGTCTTTTTTTGCACGAAATACCCTCAATGTTGGCTGCGGGCGTAACTTTTTCCACGAAAAGCAGTCTATTACTAGTAGAGTATACTAGGGATCTGGCTGTTCTCTGCCATCTGGCAGGACGGATGATGTCTAAGATTGATATACAAGATGGGAGAGACGTTTCAAACATGCTGGGAAAACACGGGAAACCGCTGGAAGACGTGAAGGGCAGCAAGGCGAAGAAATGGGCAATTGTGACGCTGGCAGGTGTGATCTGGATTGCACCGGTCTTGGGAGCAGGGCAGCAGGTCTGGTCGGGAACGACGTGGCAGTCTGTAGCCGCTGCGGCATCTACAAGTACAAGCAAGTTAAGTGAGGAAATTCTGACTTCCGGTGCGAAGCTCATGAAATACAAATATACAACCACAAGATCCGGGTCGAAAGTGAATGTGCTGGCTGATGTAATCCAGGTGGATCTGCAAAACCCTTATGTGAAACTCGATGTGATGACAGGTAAGGGCGGGAACTTGAACAGCAAACAAAGTACAGGCGGCATGGCGAAGGAAAACGATGCGGTTGCTGCCGTGAACGGTGATTATTTTAACGTATCCGGGGAGCTTGCTCCAATTGGTGGACAGGTCTCTGACGGAGTTCTGATCTCCACACCTTCGGAACTGACGGGCATGTATGCCCTAACCGTGACCAAGGATGGCAAACCGATGATCGACGAATACTCTTTCGATGGTACGGTGAAGGCCGATGACGGTTCAACGTTTGCTCTGCGTGGAATTAACAAGGAGGATTATACGGTAGAGTCAGGCTCGGTCAAGTATAGTCACGCCAACTCGATGTATATTTATACACCAGCCTGGACATCTACCAAACGTCCGAATGACCCTTCTACCACCCCGACAGAGGTGCTGGTGCAGAACGGCGTCATTACGCAAATTTCCGACAAAAAAGCATTGGACATGACGGTGCCGGAAGACGGGTACATTTTGCGTGCACATGGAACAGCGGCTACCTGGATCATGACCCATCTCTCCGTGGGACAGACGCTTAGTGCGGACTACAAGCTCGTAGCCAAAACAACCGGACAATCGGTTGATCCGAGTAATCTCGAGATGATGATTGGTGGTCATACGATCCTTGTCAATGGAGGCAAAGCAGCTACGTTTTCCCGTGATATCGCCTCTTCCGGTATTGGAGGTATTCGTGCGAGAACAGCGGTAGGCTATTCTCAGGATGGTCGATATGTCTATATTATTGCGGCTGAGAAAAACAGTAACAGCAGCGGTATGTCGCTGACTGAATTGCAATCCTTCATGACCAGTATCGGCGTATGGAAAGGCATGAACCTGGACGGCGGCGGCTCTACCACCATGGTGACACGTCCGCTTGGGGAAGAAAATGCAAGTCTGACCTTCAACACGGAATACGGCACAGAGCAGCGTCAAGTCGTAAACACGCTGGGCGTGTTCTCTACGGCTCCGGAAGGCAAGCTGAAAGGTTTTGCTGTAAGTGGCAGCCAAACGCTGTTGGTAGGACAAGAAGGCAAGTATTCAGCCAAAGGGTATGACACGTATTACAACCCGATAGCTACAGGCGACATCAAACTGACATGGAAATCAAGCAACAATGGCATCGTGAGCGTGAGTAATGGCGTGATCAAGGGAGTTAAACCGGGAACGGCTACGCTGACAGCAACAAGCAACGGTGCATCGTCTTCTATTAAAGTAACGGTGATGGGTGGTAGCGAGCTATCCTCTCTGAGTGCAGGATCCGGTCTCGGCTCGCTGAAAGCGGGAACGACCATGTCCATCCCTGTGACCGCGAAGACGAAAGACGGGCAAAGTGTAACGGTATCAGCTGATTCACTTACATGGGAATTTATCGGATTCAAAGGTAAAGTTTCTGGCGATCAATTAACGGTATCTTCTGTAAATTCAGGTGCACAGGTTGGATATGCAATCGGTCGTTATGACGGCTACAGTACAGTCGTTGTTCTTACGGCTGCGGACAGCGAAACCACCTGGGAGGACTTCGAGAATGTAAGTTATCCGATTAACTTCACGACGAACGCCACTGGTGTGACTGGTTCAGCAGCTGTAACGGCGGGTACAGGTGAAAAGGCAGGCTCCAAAGTGCTTCAGCTGAGCTACGACATGACTGCAGGTACAGGGAAAATGTATGCTTATGCCCAATTGAACGGTGCAACAGGCAGAGAAGTATCTGCAGCTGCAACGTCCATGTCGATGGATGTTATGGGTGACAAGAGTCTGAACTGGCTCCGTGCAGAGTTTACCGATGCAAATGGCAAAACCGTATATGCTGATCTTGCGAAGGCCATTGACTGGAGTGGGTGGAAAAAAGTGAACGTGGACCTGAGCGGTCTGAACATTGCATATCCAGCCAAGCTGAAACGTGTCTATGTAGTCAATGTAGAAGAAGGTCAGGATGAGCGGGCGATGACAGGTACCGTTGCTTTTGATAATATTGCTTTCACGATGCCATCGAAATCCAGTGAAGTGGGACTGCCTACAGGAACAGCTTCCCTGGTACTTGGACAGAAGTCGATGACCGTGAACGGAACGAAAAAGGCAATTGATGCAGCACCGGTGCTGAAAAATGGTACAACATATGTCCCAATCAAACATGTGTTGGATGCCTTTGGCGGACAGGCAAGCTGGGATAGCAAAAATCAGCGGATCACCGTTATTCGCGGCGGGAAACTGATCGATCTGGTCGTGGGACAGAAAGAATTCATCTTGAATGGAAAAAGACAAAGCGCAACAGTAGCCCCATATGTAACCGGAGGTAGGACTTTAGTCCCTCTCCGACTCGTTTCCGAGCAGCTTGGATTGACTGTAAAATGGGAACAGAAAACGAAGACCGTTACCATCTCATCGTGATATGGTATGATATATACCGGAAACGATAGAAATGGAGTCGAACTAACGTGGATTTACAAGCCGATGCCATAGACCGCGTCATTAAAAACGCCATACAAGTCATGGAAAACAGCAAATATCAAATGTTCGAAATCATGGACTCAACCCGTGAGGAGCTAAAAACTCTGAATGAGGAGTTGAAGTCGGTTCTGAAGGAGACGGCGGAAACGATCGAGAAAGTAGATCAATTGGAGCTCAACTACCGCCGCTCCCGGATCCGTCTGACTGAGGTTAGCCGTGACTTCGTCCGTTATTCCGAGCATGATATCAAGCAGGCGTATGAGAAAGCGACGCAGTTGCAGCTGGACCTGATGATTTATCGTGAGAAGGAAATGTATCTGAAGGCCCGTCGGGATGACCTGCAGAAGCGTGCCAAAAATGTGGAGGCTTCTGTGGAGCGCGCCGAAACGATTGGTTCGCAGATGGGGGTCGTACTGGAGTACTTGTCGGGTGAGCTGGGTCAAGTGACCCGGATTATCGAGTCCGCCAAGAATCGACAAATGATTGGTTTGAAAATTATTTTGGCCCAGGAAGAAGAGCGGAAGCGCATTGCACGTGAGATTCATGACGGGCCTGCGCAGATGCTCGCCAATCTAGTACTTAGGACGGAAATTGTAGAAAGAATGCTCATTAAGCAGGATTTTAAGATGGTCCAGGCCGAAATAGTAGATTTGAAGGGCCAGGTTCGTTCCAGTCTTGAAGAAATGAGAAAAGTAATATTCAATTTGCGTCCTATGGCACTGGATGACCTGGGATTGATTCCAACGCTTCGGAAATACGTGCAGGATTTTGAAGTAAAAACAAAAATCCGCTCGATTTTTGAAACAAGGGGCAAGGAACACCGCTTGTCTTCTGCAATGGAGGCCGCAATTTATCGCCTCGTGCAGGAGGGTCTGTCCAATGCTGCAAAGCATGCTTATCCCACTCATGTTGTAGTGGAAATTACATACCAGGCTCAGCTCGTCAAAATTGTCGTTCAGGACAATGGGCTTGGCTTCAAACCGGAGCTTCTTGCGAAGAAAAGCAAGGATCACAACCATTTCGGTCTGATTGGGATGAGAGAACGGGTTGAACTGCTGGAAGGCAGAATAGAAATTGAATCCGGAGAAAATCAAGGAACCAAAATCGTGATTCATATCCCGACAAACGTGGATAAGGGAAAGGAGTAGCAGGATGGAAAACCGTGATACTGGTAATACATCAATTAAAGTTCTTTTGGCTGACGATCATCAGCTGTTCCGTGAAGGGCTAAAACGCATTTTGAATATGGAGGACGATATTGAGGTCATCGGCGAATGCGGTGATGGGATTCAGGTGCTTGAATTCTGCAACCAGGAGAAGCCGGATATCGTTCTAATGGATATTAACATGCCTGTGGAGAACGGGGTTGAAGCGACGGAGAAACTGCGTGAGCTGTTCCCGGACGTCAAAGTCATTATTCTGTCCATTCATGATGATGAAAGTTACGTATTTGAGACATTGCGTAAAGGTGCCAACGGATATTTGCTGAAGGATATGGAAGCTGAATCCCTAATCAATGCGATTCGTTCCGTTCATGAGGGGCATGCGTTCATTCACCCTAAAGTAACAGGCAAACTGATCATGCAGCTGCGTCGTATGACGTATCTTAATGAAACAGGTGCGATGAGCGAAGGTGCTTCAAAAGAAGCTGGGGTTAAATTTGTCGCTGGCGATAACAACCCGCTCACTCGTCGTGAAGCAGAAGTGCTTCGTCTGATGGCTGAAGGTAAGAGTAACAAAATGATTGGTGAATTCCTGTTCATCAGTGAAAAAACGGTAAAAAACCACGTCAGCAGCATTCTGCAGAAGATGGAAGTAGATGACCGTACACAAGCCGTTATCAACTCCATCAAGTATGGCTGGGTCACGCTCTAATACAAGGATAAGATTTTTATTTACTAAAAGTAAGAATGATATTATAGATCGCTGTTCACTCGCTCCCTTCCAGATTGCCCGGATTGGTCTGCGGGTTAATGGACTTTATCACTGCATAGGAACAGAGTGTGAAGCCGCGCGTAACAAATGTTCAGCTAGGTATGAATGAGTGGATGAATGACCTGGCCTGTCGTTTCCTTGCCAGATGTCATCAGAAAGAAATATGGCGCTTGGAATGTGCAGGTGTAACCCTTTCGGGAGTACGGCATATACTGTCGTATACAGGGATGTTCGCCATGGGTGAGCATGACCTTCCGAGGAGGTGCAGTTGCCATGGTTGCTCATTTGACTATGATTCTGCTCATATACTTCCTGGCGGCAGTGGCCGTTCATGCCATGCACCAGCGTCATCTTTCTCGTCCGGAACCCGAGGGTTACGAGCAGATTTTGCTCATTCCTTCCAATCAGGAACAGCGGATCGAAGGCGTTGTAAGAGCACTTTGCCGGGAGCTGTTTTACCGTGGAAAGAGCTTCACATTGACAGTTGTTGCTGATCGTATGGAATCAGAAACGGTTCGGATTATTGAAAAGCTAATGCGCAAGCAGGGGTTGGAGCCTTCGTACTTGGCAGCCGTACCACCCGATATGGAACGTTCGAAGCCAAATGAAGACCGTGCGTTTCGACTTATTGATCTGCGTGAGCCAGAGCATTAATTTTATGTAAAGCCTGAATCGAGTTGATTACCATAGATCCACATGAAGATTACAGCATAGCTGTAATCTTTTTTTGTTCATTGTAGTCAAGTCTGCTGTTAAATTAAAAATGGGTTTTTATGCAATCTATGGTTATTGTTTGAATGCTGAGCTGCTGAGTTTGATGTAAGAAGCAATTTGAAACCGTACATCTTAACTTAAAAGTATAGACGGCACCGATTGGAAAAAGTTTCGCAATTTATGAGATTGGTTAGGGGTATTCGTTAAATTGGTAAAATGGGCCTAAAACATGAATTTAAATTTACTAAAGCTTGTCCTGCACTGGAGCAATTGATATAGTAAAAAGACAATAAGATAAGACATGGATGAGATCAGGACATGAAGCACATGCTCCGGCAGATAGCCGGGTAAGCGTGTGCTTTTTTGCGTTTCTAGAAATTATTAAGTTTGGGGGAGGGGATTGGATGAGAGTTGCGCTCTATGTATGCCGAGTCAGGGATAGGTGGAACATGCTATTGTCCTTGGATATTCGGGTAGATGTCACTTGGTGGCTGGAAGGAGCGAGTGGTCAACGGGTGCTTAGCTGGTTGTTGTTGGATGAAGCATTGCCGTTAAGTCAGGTGTCATGGCTGGTTGAACATTTTGAGCCGGAGCGAGGGATGGATCAGTGGAATGAGGAACATTGGCTGGCATATATGCGCCGTAAAGTGGATGAGTATGACAAGCTGTCAGGAGAACAGGCAGCCAGGAAGAGAAGGTGGAGGCGTGGCAGGAAAAGTGGGGATGACTACAGTTGAACGTAGGGCTGGGACAAGTGGGATGGCTGCTGCCTCCAGTGGAGCTGGGGTGGGCGGGATGCTTGTTGCCTATCCCGCCGATGGATGGGCTCAGCTGGAGCAGGGCGCGGCTCTGCTGGCTGAGCGGCTTCGTGGCCGCCAATTGCTGGCGGCCGAGGCAGAGGCGCTGCTGGCGGACACTGTCCCGCAGCTGGCCTCCTGGCGCGCGGCTGCGCAGCTCGCGCGCTTGCACGGGCGGCTGAGTATCACAGCCGCCCTGGAACTGCCCAAGCGCCGCCGGCCCGCGTGGCTCAGCGCGCAAGGCGCGCCCCGCTGCCGCCGGTGCGGCAGCGTTGCCAGGCAGCGCGTGCCCTGCGCTGCCTGCGGCCTGGCGGCGTGCGCCTACTGCGAGGCATGCCTCGCATTGGGGCGCAGCCGTGCCTGTGCGCTGCTGCTGCGCAGTGCAGCGCCTGCGGCCGTGCGGGGCACGGCCGCTCTTGCCACCGGCGGCGGGCTCGCCCGGTGGGGGCTAAGCGCAGCGCAGAGTGCGGCAGCATCTGCGGCGCTGGCGTACTTGGCCCGGCCTACCTCCGCAGAGGAGGGGCCGGGGCGGTTCTTGCTGTGGGCCGTGACCGGGGCCGGCAAGACCGAAATGATCTTCCCGCTGCTCCAGCATACGTTAGAGCGCGGTGGGCGAGCTCTTGTAGCAACGCCGCGTAGAGACGTGGTGTTGGAGCTTGCGCCACGTTTGGCCAAAGCCTTTCCGGACGTTACGCTGGCCACCCTGTACGGCGGCAGTACCGAGCGATGGAAAGACGCGCAGCTCACCCTCGCCACTACGCATCAGCTGATGCGTTTTTACCAAGGATTCGATCTGGTCATCATTGACGAACTCGACGCTTTTCCTTATCACAATGATCCCATGCTCGCTCATGCCGCTGCAGCTTCCTGCAAGCCAGATGGAAATTTCATATATCTCTCGGCTACTCCGCCAGCCCGGCTGCAAAAAGAAGTATCACAGCGAAAACTCGCTCATGCGAGGGTGCCTGTACGCTTTCACCGTTATCCCTTACCTGTGCCGCAGTTGATCAAGATGCCGATCGTTGCAGAATGTATCAAAAAGCGGAGCCTGCCCGCTGCCCTGAAGAACAGCATCCAAACCTCCTTGCAGCGTGATGCTCAGGTGTTTGTATTCGTAACGCGTATTGCTCAGATTGAGGCATTTGTTAACCTGATGCGGCGCATCTTCCCCCAGATCCATATCCAAGGGACATCATCCCAAGATACGGACCGGGCGAGTAAAGTCATGGCATTCCGCGAGCGAGAAATCCGTCTGTTGGTGACTACCACCATTCTGGAGCGGGGGGTGACCATTCCACGCAGCGATGTATTTATTTTGGATGCAGATAATGGACTCTTCGATGAGGCTTCACTGGTACAGATGGCGGGCAGAGCAGGGCGTTCCATGGATGATCCGGCAGGCAGAGTCGTCTTTGCATCCTCCCGGCGCACCCGTTCTCAGGCCAAGGCAGTGGCACAGATCCGGAAAATGAATACCATTGCCCATCGCAAAGGCTACCTGCACCCGCAGAACCAATCTTAAATTCACTCCATTCAAGGAGGTGCTGGCATCATGTTTAATCGGCTTACCGACATAACTGACTTTGTTCACCAATTGACCCATCGCCTACATAACCTGTTTGCCCCGCCTGGGGCAACCTGCCTGACCTGTGGCACCCGTGCCGTACTATCTCCAACCTACCCAGGGATTTGTACACGCTGCGCTCAGCAGATTCCTTGGATTCGCTCCATCCGCTGTCAGCGCTGTGGCCGGGCCATCGGTTGTCCGGACTGCAGCCGCCCACATATGGCAAACCGTTCGTTCATCTGTAACCGCAGTGCCGTCCAATACAATGCTCTCATGAAAGAATGGATCAGCATGTACAAATTCAGGGGTCACGAACGCTACGCACCGCTGTTAACGTCGCTTCTCATTCAAGGCTTTCAAGCCATGAGTGAAGAACTGAGTTTGATAGCGGCAAAAGAAACCCAAGCTTCCGTGGCTCATCCCGCCACCTTTGCTTTACCTCCGGTGGATGCCGGATTCCATCCACCGAGTCCGCGCGCATCAACTTACGCGCGCGTTCAGCCACCAAGTGCGCTCGCATCAGCAGCCGTGCGCGCCAACCCTCAAGCAGTGACTCGCAATCCGCAGTCGCTGCTCCAAACCCCAAAGCCGCGATGGCGGCCTGATGCGGTAACTTACGTCCCCGTCAGCAACGAGCGCCTTGCCGAGCGCGGCTTCAACCAGGCCGAGCGGCTCGCTACCGGACTCGCCGCAGCCTGCCGTCTACCTGTAGTTGATCTGCTGCAGCGCCGGATCAACACCAGGAAGCAGAGCTTCAAGACACGTGGCGAACGGATTGAGACGATGAAGGAAGCTTTTTTAATAGGCTCAGACGCGATGGACATTTTGAGAGACTTCTACATAGGCGAAGCAGGACTTAAAACTGCTAGAGGGCACGCTTGTCCACTTCAATTGCTATTAATCGATGATATTTATACAACGGGCAGCACGCTGGACGCCTGCGGAAGGGTTATTTTATATGCAGCTGTTTCAAGTGATATTCCAATAGAGATCTATACTCTAACTCTAGCTCGATCATAGAAAAGTTTTAATAATATGGTAATTTGAATGGATATGATGTGATAGATTATGATGAGATCAAAGAATTAAATCTTTTCACAATGAGGAAAGGATAAGAATTCTTTAATGATAACCATAAAACAACATCCAAAATTTTGCGTATGTACGCATTATTTGTCCTCTTGGTGCGCAAATAGACTATGGACTTGATGTGAGAAAATAAGGTAATGTATAGGTATTATCCATCGGATTGAGGAAGTTTGAGAGGGGCGTTTGAGCGATGAATTTGGGTAATTGTCCTCGCTGTGGTAGGTTATATGCATTGAATTTTCGAGATGTATGCTCGAATTGCATCAAGGAAATTGAACAGGAATACCAGACTTGCGTAGATTATTTGCGGGAAAATAAAGGCACTAACATACAGGAACTATCTGATGCAACGGAGATCTCCATTAAGCAGATCACCAAGTTCATCCGGGAGGGACGGATTTCCATCGAAAACGCCCCGAATATGATGTATCCTTGTGAAGTATGCGGAACGTTAATCCGTGAAGGACATATGTGTGACTCGTGCCGTAATCGCTTAACGAAGGACTTGGCTGGAGCCGCACGTGAGGTAGGTCAGAAGGATAACGGCAATATAGGCGGACGAGCCTACAATGCTGTCGACAAACTGCGGGATTCATAGGAACGAGGGCTTAAATGCAGTTCCTGCTATAACAAATGTTTTAGAACGTACCGATAAACTTATTAAAGATTATCGGTTTTTTTTATTATCCGAATTGTTCGCTATGATCAAGATAATGTAAAAATCCAAAGGCGAAGGAAGTGTAGTTCGTATGAAAATCAATGAACCGAATAGAATTGGTGCTATTAATTCCTACCAAAGGAACATTGAATCCAATCAGCAGGCTGACGCTAAGAAAAGCCGCCGTAAGGACGAAGTATCCATTTCTCCGGAGGCGATGAAGATGCTTGAAGATCAAAGTCGTACACAGGATGCAGCACGTACGCAGCGCATTCAGGAATTGAAGGAACAGGTAAATTCGGGAACGTATCAAGTAGACAGCCAGAAGCTCGCTGAGAAGCTCGCTCCATACTTTAAGAACTTCCCTAATCAATAGGAGGACACATGGCGATTGAATCAATAATCGATGTACTTGAACAGCTGCAGGTCGCACATGAGGATATGCTGGTATTGGGAGAACAAAAGAAGGAAGCTGTTGTTGCCAACAAAGTCGAGACACTGATTGCTCTGATCAATCAAGAATCCAAATTGGCTAAAAGAATTGAATTGATCGAGCAGCAGAGACTTCAGGAGGTCCATCAGTTCCTGGAGGAACGTGGCATCAAGTCGAAACTGAATCTAACGATCAGTGAGTTAATGAGACTTGTTTTTGATGCTTCCGAGAAGAAGAGGCTTCTACAAGCTCAAACCTCATTAACGGATGTGCTGCAAAAGGTGAAGTTTCTTAACGAAGCCAACCAACAGCTGATCCAGCAGTCACTGTCGTACATCGACTTTTTTATTGAGACAATGTCATTTCATTCTGAATCAGAGGCCACATATCAGAATCCTTCAGAGAAGCCTTACGGTATGGCTCGCTCCGGACTCTTTGATACTCGGGCTTAATAATGGGGGATAAACAACATGGCTTCAACATTCCATTCAATTGAAACGGCCAAACGCAGTTTAATTACGCAAACCGCCGCTTTGAACACCACAGGACATAACGTTGCCAATGCAAATACACCGGGTTATTCACGTCAAGTCGTCAATATGACTGCGGCAGATCCGATTGATGCTGTGGCATTTTATCGCACGACATCTCCAGGCCAGCTTGGAACAGGGGTTGAGTTTAACTCCATTATGCGTGTGCGTGAATCTTTTCTTGATGGTCAGTTCCGTAATGAAAATACGTCACTCGGAGGATGGACCGTCCGGAACAGTACACTGGAAAAGCTCGAGACGATTATGAATGAGCCCTCGGATACGGGGATTCGAACCGTTCTGAACAACTTTTGGAACTCATGGTCCGATCTGAGCCAAGATCCACAGGATGTTACCAACCGCAAGATCGTGAAGGAAACAACGTTAGCGCTAACAGATGGTTTGAATCAGATCAGTCTCCAATTGGATGCACTGACTAACGATCTGACCAACAACGTTTCATTAAAAACAACCGAAATTAATTCATATCTGCAGTCCATCGCGGATCTGAATAACAACATTGTAAAAGTGGAGCAGCTTGGAGATAATGCCAATGATTTGCGTGACCAACGCGATTATGCAGTAGACCAGCTCTCCAAGATTGCTGGCGTTCAGATAACAGAACTGGATAGTGGCTACCAGGTAACGATTGCAGGCCAAGTAGCAGTTACCGGAGCAGCAGTTGTTCCTGTCACGGCTGATATTCTGGAGAACGCCTATCAAGCGGGTACGCTAACGGGTGGCGAAGTCTACGGAATGATCCATTCCCGTGATCAATATGTAGCAGACTATCGCAACCAGATTAATCAACTGGCAAACACACTCGCAACCGGAGATATTGAAATTACCATTCCTGCTGGATCCGTATTGCCTAGCGGCACGGTGTTCAACAATATCACCTATTCCGATGCCAATAACAATAGAACGTTAACATCAGATTTGAAAGTCACAGTTCAAGGGATTAATGGACTGCACAAACTGGGTTATACGCTTAGTGGAAATACGCCAACAGCAGGTGGAGACTTCTTTACAACCAAAGACGGTTCAGGAACGATTACGGCTGGGAATATTACATTAAGTACAGATATCCAAAATGATCCGAATAACATCGCAACTTCGATGCGTACGACCGGAACAGGTACAGGTGAAAGTGTAGTACTGGGAAATAACAGCTTGGCGCTGGCTTTGGCTGGGTTAAAAGATGTAAAATTTGATTTTGGTACTGGACTGTCCAAACCAACCACGGTGGACGACTTTTTTGGAGCAATTGTAGGACAACTTGGTGTCCAGACCCAAGAAGCTAACCGTCAGGCGCAAAATGCTCAACTCCTCACGGAGCAGGTTGACTTGAATCGTCAATCTGTAAGCGGCGTATCTCTCGATGAAGAGATGAGTAACTTGATCAAATTCCAGCACGCGTATAGTGCAGCAGCACGTTTCATGACTGCCTACGATGAGCTACTAAACAAACTCATTAACAGCACTGGTGTAGTCGGTCGCTAAGACATAGAGAGGAGTAACTAATAATGGCTATTCGCGTAACCTCAGGCATGATGAGCACTCAGATGCTTAGCAACCTGAACCGCAACCTGAATCGAATGGACACGATGTCCAATCAGATTTCTACCGGTCGTAAAATCAATAAACCATCAGATGATCCTGTTGGTGTAACTTACGCGCTCCGTTACCGTGCAGAGCTGGCGGCCAATGAGCAGTATCAATCCAACACGGATGCAGCAGTAAGCTGGTTGGATGCGACCGATTCGAATATGCAGCAAGCATTGGATGTAGCGAAAAGGTTGAAAGAACTGGCAGTGCAAGGTTCCAACGGAACCTTGTCGGACTCTGATCTTGAAGCTGTTAATCTGGAAGTAGAGGAATTGAAGAAACATCTTGTGGATATTGGGAATACTCAAATCCGCGGGAAGTATATTTTTAACGGTCAAACCTACGATAAACAACCATATGAATTATCGGGAACAGTAACCGACTATGCGGACGTGGAGACAGATACCAAAGGAGTTCTTTACTCTATTAGTGAACAGGTCACTTTCCAAATTAACACCTCGGGGGCAGATTTCTTCGGTAATAAAGGTGATACGGATAATATATTTAGAATCATCGATAATCTTTCTGCTGCATTAAACAGTGGAGATCAAGCTGGAGTTCAACAGCAACTGCAAAACATTGAATCCCGTTCAACCAAAATGCAAGCTTCACTTTCAGAGGTTGGCGCACGTACCAACCGGATTGAATTGGTTCAAAATCGTTTGCAAGATCAGGACCTAAACTTTACTACTCTTCAATCGAAAACAGAGGATGCAGATGTGGCTAGTCTTATGATACAGGCTACTTCTGCACAGACGATCTATGAAGCAGCGCTTAAATCTTCTGCTCAGATCATGCAGCCATCTCTTATGGACTTTATGAGGTAATAATTGATTTTAATCCAGGATACACAGTAAGCTATGGACAGAGAACAGTCCGTAGCTTTTTTTACTAATTGGGAGGATGAACAAAATGACTCAACACAATGATATGAATACTACTGAAGAACAGATGGTAAAAGAAACATATGCCTTTCATAAAGGAATCCCTGGTTTTGAAGAACTGAAATCCTTTGATTTGCAGCAGCATGATGAAGTGTTCAGTCTCTTTAGTTCCGTTGAAGAACCGGCTGTGGCCTTTGTAACCGTAAATCCATTCGATTTTCATCCGGATTATGAGTTTGAACTTTCTCCTGAAAACGTAGAAGATCTTGGCGTAACAGATCCAGGTGATGTGGAGGTCCGTTGTATTGTCACTTTACATGATGACATTCGAAATGCCACAGCAAACCTGCTGGCTCCAATTGTGTTCAATAAACAAAAAAAATGGGGCAAACAAATTGTACTTCAAAATACAGAATACAAAACGAAACATGCACTATGGAGAGAAGAAGATTCTTCTAATAAGGATGGTGACATCTAATGCTGGTACTTACACGCAAAAAAGGTGAATCCATTGTCATTTCAGAGGATATCGTACTGACCGTGCTATCTGTAGATGGAGAGAATGTGAAGCTTGGTATAGCAGCTCCAAGGGAAATTGATATCTATCGCAAAGAAGTTCTCGACGCGATCGAGCAAAACAATCAAAATGCGGCGATGAATCTGGAGACATTGCAAAAAACGATGAAAGGACTTGGGAGAATAACTGAATAGTGTTTAGAAGATAATTCACTCCTAAAAATGATGATATAAAATAGAAAAAAAGTTGAAATGGCTATAAACAAATTATGGCATGGCGTCGATATATATATTAAGGCGGTAATTCTTCAGGGCGGCCGACCTGTGAAGACGCTAATACCACATGGATGTGGGCATATAACCATTTCAGGGAGGAAATAAACAATGATTATCAATCACAACTTACCAGCGGTTAACACACACCGTAATATGGGTCTGAACAACACAGCAGCAAGCAAAAACATGGAGAAATTGTCTTCCGGTCTGCGTATCAACCGTGCAGCTGACGATGCTGCAGGTCTCTCCATCTCCGAAAAAATGCGCGGTCAAATCCGTGGTTTGGAGCAAGCTCAACGTAACGTTCAAGACGGTATCTCATTCGCACAAACAGCTGAGGGCGCAATGAACGAAGTATCCTCCATGCTGACTCGTATGAAAGAACTGAATGTACAAAAAGAGAACGGCACTTACAGTGATAGCGACAAATCCAACATCAATGCCGAGTTGAATCAGCTGGGATCGCAAATTGATGCAATCATGACTAATACTACTTTCAACGGAATCAACATCACAGATGATGTTGTTGTCCAAGCTGATGATAGCAACTTCCAAATCACAATCACTGGTGTCTCCACAACTGGTTTCAGTGGATTGTCTTCCGCGACTAACCTTTCTAGCGTTAGTGATGCAATTACTGCAGTTGCTAAACAACGTTCTAACCTGGGTGCGGTTCAAAACCGTTTGGAGTACACTTCCAACAACTTGGGTACAACTGTTGAAAACTTGACTGCGTCCGAATCCCGTATTCGTGATACAGACATGGCTAAAGAGATGGTTGCTCTGTCCAAAAACAACATCTTGCTGCAAGCTTCCCAATCCATGCTTGCTCAAGCAAATTCTGCACCACAAGGCGTATTGTCCTTGCTTCGTTAATTATATCTTTAAACTTAGAGCTCTGCACTTTCATGCAGAGCTCTTTTTTTTGGTTCTTATTAATTTTTTTGTGAATTTGCCGATATATAGAATAACAGCTCAGTTACTAAATTGTATAATTTATCTTTGGAATATTAGGAGGATGGTTATGAGTAGTATTAACTCGTCCAGTTCTGTAAGCAAGGGAGAAAATCAGTTCCCAGCCTCAGCTAAGAAAGAAACTACTCCTATGGAACAGGGGCAGATGCCTCAAGCAATAGTTAACCAATTCACAAGCATTGCCGAGATGAATGAAAGTCAGAAAGAGACCATAAACGAATTAAATAAAGCGATTGAAGCTATTCAAGGGCCGCAAAAATCGTTCGAAATCTCTGTTCATGAAGAGACTCAAGCCATCATGATTAAGGTGTTGAATAAGGAGACAGGGGATATAATCAGAGAAGTTCCACCAGAGAAGATTTTGGATCTTGCGGCTCATATGATGGAGATTACAGGGATAATTATTGATAAAAAGGTGTAGGAGGGTATCTGAATGGTTACACGTATTTCTGGTTTGGCATCGGGTATGGATATAGACACACTAGTTAAGAATTTGGTGAAAGCGGATAGTCAGCCTCTCACCAAGTTGAATCAACAAAAGCAACTCCTCGAATGGAAACGAGATAATTATAGAGAGACCAGTGTGAAATTAGTTTCTTTTATTCAGGATAAACTATCTAGTTTAAGCAAGAGTGCCTCGCTGAACGCACAAAAGGCGACGGTAACCGGAAATGCAACAGCGGTTACCGCAAAAGCTACTTCCTCTGCAAGTGGGGTATTGGAGGTCAGTGTTACAAAACTGGCTAAGGCTGCAAAAACGGTATCCACTGAGAATCCCACAAAAACAGATGCATCAATAACCGATTGGAGCAATGTTAAATTATCTGATATAACTGGATATAGTAGTGACACGATTAAGATCGGTGATACTACCATTACAGATGTTACCGAAGATACAACTCTAGGTTCACTTATCTCCAAAATCAATAGCAGCTCAGCAGGAGTTACAGCAGTGCTTGATAGCTCAACTGGTCAGGTATCATTAACTAGCAAAACAACGGGGAATAAGGATGTTGCTTTGACAGGAAGCATTTTTACTGCGCTTAAGCTTAACTCAAGCCTAACAGGAGGAGAAGATGCTTCATTAAGAGTTAATGGTGTTACTATGACTAGTGCTAGTAATAACCTAACAGTAAATGGTGTGGAACTTACCTTAAACAATGTTAGTAATGACCAGGTTACAACGATTGCAGTCTCAAAGGATGTAGACTCCATAGTTGCGACGGTTCAAAGTTTCGTCGATTCATATAACGAACTTTTAACTTTTATGAATGGTAAAGTTGGTGAAGAGAGATATTCCAAATATGCTCCTCTTTCTACGGAAGAGAAGAGTGCAATGACGGATGACGAGATCGAATTATGGACCTCTAAAGCCAAGAGCGGGATGTTAAAAAATGATAGCATATTAACTTCTGCCATTTCAGATATGAGAGCGGCCATGATTCAAGGAGTCACTTTGTCAGATGGTTCTAAAATTAGTTTTGCCGATCTGGGAATGTCTACAGGGACTTATGAAACAAAGGGTAAACTTCTTCTGGACACCGACAAATTAAAAGCCTCACTTGAGAAAAACCCTGATATTGTGAATAATTTCTTTGGACAAAATTACTCCAATTCTACTGTGAACAACACATACACGGAGAACGATGGTATTTTTGCACGCATGCGGAAGATTTCCAATACGGCTGTAATCAAGCTGGCAGAGACTGCAGGTACTTCCAAGTACAGCTCTGATCTGACTGCTGCTTTCTTGTCGAACAGTACCATGGGGACTCAGTTGTTAGGAATGGATAGAAGAATAAGCGAACTAACTTCCAAGATTAGTATGAAAGAAACGAATTACTATAAGAAATTCACAGCTATGGAAACTGCGATCAATAAATACAATAGTATTTCATCAAGTTTGGCAAGTTATTTGTAGTGAAGGAGGATAAACATTGATTAATTCACCTTATCAGAAATATCAGCAGGCTCAGGCACAGACTGCTTCAAAGCCCAAGTTGTTGATAATGCTGTATGATGGTGCCATTCGTTTTGTGAAGTCTGGTATTGAAGGGATTGAACAAAAAAACTATGAAAAAGCCAATAATAACTTGTGTAAGGCGCAGGGTATTGTCAATGAGCTTATCTCATCGTTGGATTTCTCCTATACCATCTCCAATGATCTTATCCGAGTCTATGAATACATGCTTCATTTGCTTATAGAATCTAATGTTCATAAGAATATCGCTAAAGCTGAAGAAGTCCTTGAGTATTTAGTGGATCTTAGGGAGACCTGGGTTGAAGCGAGTAAGAGTGTTGGTGGAGCTGTCGTATGAATGAGCAAAGTGGGTCAACAGGGTTGTCTGAGTTACTTGAGAGGTTAAGATATGAGACGGGTGAAGCACTAAACCATCTGTATGATTGGACTGAAGAAGATTTCGTAGAGTTCATAGATCGACGTGAGAAATGTGTATATGAGATGGAATTTTACCGCACTCAACTTAACGAATCTGATAAAAAGAATATTTCTGAAATTATGGAAAGTGATATGCTTATAAAGGCTAGAATGCACTTTCTTAAGGAAGAGGCGGCAGAACAGCTTAGACAATTTGGTGGAGCACGAGTTCAACAACGTGGTTACCAGAATCAGTACACAATGGATGGTCTTTTCATAGATAAAAGAAATTAAATATCGGCTTATAATATGGTATAAAATCCCTTTGGTAAAAGGGGTTTTTTTGCTTTTGCTAACTTCATTTCTAGAAAGCAGTAACCGATAATGTAAATAGAAGTCATAATATGAATGGTGGTTGTTATCATGCAGGACTACGAACGGAATTTAGCTGTAATTAAAAAGCGTTTCCCACACGTTTTAGAAGGCGATTTTGTCCAAAAAGGATCTGTAAAAGGAGAATTTAGACTAACAGAATCATTAGAAAAGGATCATGAGTGGCTGGCTGCGGTTAAGGGAGCAGTTGGTACTTTAAAGTCCGTTTTTGTTTACGGGTTTGGCCAAGGATTAGGATTAAGTGATTTGCTTGAATTATATCCGGACCGTATTTTCTTTGTGTATGAGCCTGACGAAGAATCGTTTATAAATGCTACGCATCATATGGATATCACATTTGTGCTTGAACATCCCAATATTTATGCTATTTCAATTGGGAATAAACAGTTAAATAAGTTATTTTCGATTATGTCTACTCATATTCATGATGAAATGGCGTTTGTAGCTTCTCGCTATTACCTCGAGAACCAAATTGATGTCCTGCATTCTACAAAGACAAATTATTTGGAGTATAAAAAAATTTTTGAGTCCAACCAAAATGTACGAAATCTTTTTCGTCACGACTGGATACGAAATAGTTTATTTCAAATACCAACGATGTTGAAAATACCTTCTCTCAATCAATTAATTGGGAAACTTAAAGGAACTACAGCAATTATTGTATCATCAGGACCTTCCTTGGAAAAGGACATTCAGTGGCTAGAGAAGTTGAGGGAGCATGCGATTATTATTTCAGCAGGCTCAAGCATACAAGCATTGGTAAAGAAAGGAATCCAACCTCATCTTGCAGTTATAATGGATGGAGGAGAGGTAAATTCAAAAATTTTCTCTAGTGAACTAGCGAAACAAACTCCAACTTTGTTCACTTCTTCTGCTTATTACGGCGTCTCAGATTTCAAAGAGGAAGGGCTTTGCTATGGAGTAATGAATAACGATGAAGTGACGAGTTACTTTATGGATATAAAGAAAGATGATATGATTTTACGTCCAAATCCCACTGTTGCCGGAACAGCAATCCAAGCGGCCGCTTGGCTGGGATGTACGCGTATTATTATGATGGGACAGGATTTGTCTTTCCCTGGAGAACAGTTTTACGCTGAGGGGATTAATCATGGGGATAGAAGCTATATTGATAAGGTGATCAGACAAGCTGAGCACACTGTTGTCAATGTTAATGGAGAGCATAACCGAACAACTGCAGGCTTCCTGCAAATGAAAGATAGGATTGAAAATCTAATTACTGTTCTTCCTAAAATTGAATTTATTAACTTGACTCACAATGGTGCCCATATAGAAGGTTCTGCATGGAAACCGGTAGAGGATGTATTTGAGATCGTAAAAAAAGAACAGGTGGATAATAGTGTAATTGTAAATCTATTGGATCAAGTGAAAACCTCAATCGTAAATCCCGTCCAGATGGAAAGGGTAAAAGCAAAAATGATTCGGACAAAAGAAGAAATATCCGAACTATTGATTGAAATAGACCAAATTTTAAAATTGATTAAAAAAATCAGGGAGTTAAGCCGTACTAAGCCTAAAAAATGCCAAAATAGCTTAGAGATGATCGAGCAGAAATGGGGGGGAGTCGTAAATAAGGATTGGTTTAATCCGCTTTATGAAACCTTGCTCCCAGCTGAGATCAGCCGATTTGACCGGGAACTTCCAAGTATTATTACTGAGAAAAGTATTATTCGTAAATCTGATTTAATCGCAGAGCATTTGGGAGAACTGCTACATCAGATTCTTGGACAGACTTCTTTTTTAACAGAGGTGTTAAGTGAGTCGATAGAGAGAATGGAAGGTTTACAACCAGAGAGGAGCTTCAATGCCAGACTATAATTATCAAGGGAAAAAGATCCTAATCATAGGTGGAACAGGGACAATTGGTAATCATTTGGTGCGTCGTTTAATTGAGGATGAACCGGATGTCATCAGAATTTTCAGCCGAGATGAACACAAACAATATGAGATGGCAATAGAGTTTCAAGCTTACTCTCGGAAATTACGATTTTTGATTGGAGATGTAAGAGATCAAAAGCGTCTTTCCAGAGCCATGGAAGGTATCGATTATGTTTTTCATCTTGCAGCGATGAAGCATGTTCCTTCATGTGAGTATAATCCTTTTGAAGCAGTACAGACCAATGTAATAGGCACACAAAACGTAATACAGGCAGCTTTGGAGAATAACGTTACTAAAGTTTTATTCACTAGTACAGATAAGGCTATATCACCAACCAACACGTATGGAGCGACAAAGCTTACAGCAGAGAGATTAATTTCAGCTGCAGAGTATCAAAAGGGATCAAAAACCACAGTATTCTCTTCGGTGAGGTTTGGGAATGTTATGGGATCCCGAGGGTCTGTAATTCCTCTATTTAAGAAACAAATTCTTGAGCAAGGGAAAATTACAGTCACAGACTTAGATATGTTGAGATACATGATGACGCCTTTGCAAGCGATAGATTTAATTCTTAAAGCGAATGAAAGAGCTAGTGGAGGGGAAGTTTTTGTACTTAAAATGCCTGTAATACGTATAGGGGATCTTGCAGAAGTATTAATAGACCAGATTTCGGAACGGTATCACATACGACAAAAAATTGAATTGTCAATAATTGGTCTTCGTCCTGGAGAGAAAAGATATGAAGAACTCATGACGACAGATGAACAGTATATCGCTGAAGAACATGAGGATATGTATGTCATCCCTTCGCTGTATAATAAAAAAAATGATTATACTCATACAGCTCTTCCTGATATGAAACCTATTTCTAAGTCTCTTGTTGCAGAATGGATACAAAAGGAAAAACTGCTGGATTAATCAATGCTGGAGTTGAATGTGATGAAATTGGCATTAGGGACGGCACAGCTTGGAATGCCATATGGGATTGCTAATATAAGCGGACAGCCAGATTATGCTGAAGCAATTAGGTTAGTCAGAACGGCAATGACTAAAGGTATACATGTAATTGATACTGCCCCTGGTTATGGAGACAGTGAGTACATTCTGGGGAAAGCAAGGTATGGGATTACAAATACTCCTGTAATCATAACCAAGATACCGCTTATTCCAGAAAGAAATGAAGTAGAATTGCAAGACATACGAAAAAGTATGATGCAGTATATCGAGGAATCGAAGCTTCGCTTGGGTGTATTGAGATTAGATTGCTGCTTGCTACATTCACCTGACAATATGCTTTCTCATGATCGCAAAGTGGTACAAGTTCTCTGTGAACTCAAGGCACAGGGTCATGTGGAAAAAATAGGTGTATCTATATATACTCCAGAGGATGTCGAAACATTTCTAGAATTGGAGGATATGGATGTCATTCAAATTCCAATCAATATTCTTGATCAGAGATTAATTACATCCGGGCAGCTTGAACGGTTAAAGACGCGTAAGATTAGTATTCATGCAAGAAGTATTTACCTTCAAGGGCTATTACTTTTGTCTCCAGACCAGCTCCCTGAATATATGTCAGCAGCAAAAATTCATTTAAGTAATTTGAGGCTACTCGCTGAAAGAAATCATTACTCTATTACTGAGTTGGCATTCATATATATTCGTGATCTTAGACACATTGATTATATGGTCATTGGTTGTGAGACATTGGAACAACTGGAGGATAATGTACGTATGTTGGAACTTCCACCTCTTTCTTCCGTGGTATCAGAGGAAGCTATGCAATTATTTTCAAGGGTACCAGAGTGTATTTTAAATCCAAGCAAATGGAGAGCATGATATTATGAAGGATAATCTATTTGATCTTACTGGAAAAGTGGCTGTAGTAACGGGCGGAGCTGGACATCTAGGTAGTGCTTTGAGTGAGATCTTAGCTGCTTATGGGGCAACTGTTGTCATCGCTAGCAGAGATGGAGCCAAATGCAAAAACCTCGCCAATAAATTGAATGTTGAATACGGAGGAAATCACTGGTGGGGGATCCTCGACATATTAGATTCAAATTCGGTTAATTATTTTTTTTCAAGTGTAATTGAGAGATTCAAAAAAATTGATATTCTAATAAATAATGCAAGTACAGGTGTGGCTTCACAACTTGAAAACTATACGGAAGAAGATTGGCTCAAAGGTATAGATGGTAACATAAATGCTTATTATCGTTGCATTCGAGCTGCTCTCCCCCATATGCTAGATGCTCAAACGGGGAATATTATAAACATTGCTTCAATGTATGGGATGGTGTCTCCAAATCCAGAGATTTATGGTGACTCAGGTCAAAATAACCCTGCTAATTACGGAGCATCAAAGGCAGCCATTATTCAACTAAGCAGGTATATTGCATGTCATTATGGAAGTAAGGGCATTCGCTGTAATTCTATTTCTCCAGGACCATTTCCAAAGGAAGTAGTACAGCAAAATCAAGAGTTTATAAAGAAACTCAGTGAGAAAACAGCTCTTGGGAGAATCGGGAAACCAGAAGAATTAAAAGGTGTGCTACTATTATTAGCTTCGGAAGCTTCTAGTTTCATAACTGGCCAAAATATAGCAGTAGATGGCGGATGGACAGCATGGTAAAGACAGTAGGTATTGTTCAAGCGAGGCTTTCTTCCACTAGATTACCTGGTAAAGTAATGAAGGACTTATGCGGTAAAACTTTAATTCAACGAGTTATAGAACGAATTCAATTATCCGTTGAACTTGATGAAATTTGGATTGCTACATCTGATCGAGCGGAAGATGACTTATTAGAGTATCAAGCCCGAAGTATGGGGGTTTATTGTTTTCGTGGGAGTCTCGACAATGTATTAGAAAGGTATCATCAGACGGCTGAGAAAGCAGAAGCAGATATTGTGGTGCGAGTAACTGCAGATAATCCATTGACAGAGCCGCGTTTTATTGACCAAGGCGTAAAACTGCTCACAAAATCAGATTTGGACTATGTGCGGTTTGAATCCATTCCAGTTGGGTCGGGTTCAGAAGTTATTACAAAAAGGGCTTTAAGCATAGCGTATAAAGAGGCAATATTACCATATGATCAAGAGCATGTCACACCATACATTATTCAGAACTCATCTTTCAAGATGAAAAAGATTAAACCGAATGATCGACTATTTCAAAGACCGGATATTAGTGTTACAGTGGACACTTTAGAGCAATATGTTCAAATGTATCATTTATTTAATAAGATTGGTCCAGAAAATGTGACATTGGAGAGAGCGATTGAATATTTAAGTACGGAAAATAAATAATGGGCAAAGGTTGCTAATTTTGATATTAAATAAATTGGAGGTTCTCAATTTGAGAGTACTTCTATGCGGTTCAACGGGGATGCTTGGTCAAGCTATAGTTAAAAAATTCAGCAAATGTGATATTAAATTATTTACACTAGCCAGAAAAAATGCTGACATAAATATGGATCTTTTAGACGAAGAAGGTTTAAATGATGTTTTATATAAGCTGGAACCAGATTTAATTATTAATGCAGCAGCAATAGTGAACCTGCAGTTTTGCGAGAAAAACCCTGCAGATGCTTACATGTTAAATGCAAGACCTGTGGCTGTTTTTGCTAATTATGTCAGATTGAATAATAAATATCTTGTACAGATTTCTACAGACCATTACTATCCAGACCGAGAAAATATTCTTCACGATGAATCGTCACAAGTATCACTACTGAATGAGTATGCCAAGACAAAATTTGCGGGGGAATGCTTCGCCCTTACTGCTGAGAATAGTTTGGTGATTAGAACCAATATAGTTGGGTTCCGCGGGATAGAGACAAGGCCTACTTTTATAGAATGGGCCTTAAATTCGCTGAAGAATAAGGAAAATATGCAGCTTTTTGATAATGTTTATTGTTCAAGTATTACCGTATCGCAATTATCCGAAATTTTGTATGACCTAATAACAAGGAATGCAAAGGGGATTTTTAATATTGCTTCACGTGAGTCGGTAAGTAAGAAAGATTTTATATTAAGTTTGGCACGCAAGTTTGAATTCAGTTCCCAGAATACCAGTGTGATTAGTTATTTTTCCGAAGATCAGCTTCAAAGATCAACTAGTATGGGACTTAATGTAATGAAGGCGGAACATTTTTTAGGCTATTTAATGCCGGATATGGAGCAGGTTATTGATCAGCTCTATTCGGATTACTTGGAGGTTGAACATTCTTGAGATATGATACTTCAATTATAATTAATGGTAGAACGATTGATGCGGGATCACCAGCATATTTCATTGCAGATATTGCAGCTAATCATGACGGGGATCTCATGAAAGCAAAGGAACTAATATGGTTGGCAAAAGAAGCTGGTGCGGATGCCGCTAAGTTCCAACACTTTAAGGCAGAAAATATAGTCAGTGACTATGGATTCCGTGAGTTGAAAAGTGCTTTGAGTCATCAATCAGAATGGCAAAAGAGTGTATTTGACACTTATAAGCAATATGAATGCAATCGTGACTGGAATGAAGAGCTTGCACTGACTGCGAAGGAAGCCGAGATTGACTTTATGACAACACCTTATGACTATGAAGCCATCATGATGTTGGATCGATACATTCCCGCATATAAGATTGGATCAGGTGATATTACGTGGACTGAATTTATTGAGGAGATTTCCAAGCAAGATAAACCAGTGATACTGGCTACTGGTGCTTCATCGTTGGAAGATGTAGAGAGGGCTGTAGAAGCGGCCTTGAAATATACACGTCAACTTGTACTTCTTCAGTGCAATACGAATTATACAGGGGAACTTGAAAATTTCAAGTATATAAACCTAAAGGTTCTTCAATCCTACGCGCTAAAGTACCCGCAAATGATATTAGGATTATCAGATCACACTGCTGGTCATGCCACTGTTCTTGGTGCTATTGCTTTAGGGGCCAAGGTTATAGAAAAGCATTTTACGGATGACAACTACAGGGTTGGACCAGATCATAAGTTTTCAATGAACCCCACGACTTGGAGAGAAATGGTTGATAGAGCAAGAGAGCTTGAAGCATCACTAGGTGATGGTGTCAAGAAGGTAGAAGACAATGAGAAGAATACAGTTATTATTCAGAGAAGATGCTTACGGTTAACAAGAGACTTGGAAATTGGAGATGTTATTCGGGAGGACGATGTAGAAGCACTGCGTCCTGCTCCAGAAGACTCAATTGAGCCTCATTATAAAAATGGGATTTTAGGCAGACGCCTAACTGTTCAAAAAGTAAAAGGCGATGCATTATATATGCAAGATTTGGTGGAATAAGATGCTTAGAGGGAAAAGTGTTGGTTTACGTGCCATAGAGAAAGAAGATCTTGCTCAACTTTTGGAATGGAGAAATAATCCCGATTTAAGGCAATATTTTCGAGAGTATCGGGAATTGAATCATTACAATCAAGATCAGTGGTTTGAAAGTAAGGTAATTCGTGATCCGAATACGATTATGTTCGCCATTGAGGAACTTGAAACACAACTATTATTAGGAGCCTGTGGGATCTGTTATATCGATTGGATTAATCGGAGTGCTGATTACTCCATTTATATTGGTTCTAATAATACTTACATTGATCAACATTTTGCACGAGATGCTGCCGAGATTCTTATTAATTATGCATTTTCAGAATTGAACTTACATCGTCTATGGTGTGAAATCTATGAGTTTGATGTGATGAAAAAAGAGATGTTAGAGAATATCGGTTTCCAATTGGATGGACGTCATAGGCAAACGCACTGGTCAAAAGGAAAGTGGAATGACTCTTTATTTTATAGTTTGTTAACAAGTGATTCACATTAAATTTGGAGATATATTATTTTTTTGTATTTTGGCTACTTGAGTCCTAAAGGACTAATTTCCTGACGGGTAGAGTGATTTCCAATAAGTAGGAGGAAGTTAAGTGAATATTTTACTAACAGGTGGAGCTGGATTTATTGGGCGTTGGGTTGCCAAGCGTTTGCTAGATGAAGGTCATAATCTTTGGATCTTGGATGATTTATCAAATGGACGCGAATCAAACATTGCGGAATTTCGAGATCACCCTGGTTTAAAAGCTTTCGTTAAAGGAACAATCCTTGACGAGAATTTACTTTCTGAGTTGTTTGCTAATCATAAATTTTCTATATGCTATCATCTAGGTGCTTCCATTAATGTACAGGATTCTATAGATGATCCTCGGACTACTTTTAATAATGATACCGTTGGTACATTTTTTATTTTGGAACAATGTAAAAGGTTTAACACAAAGGTAGTTTTTATGAGCACATGTATGGTGTATGATCGTTGCGTGAATGAGAAGGGAATTGACGAGCATCATCCGACTAAGCCAGCCTCACCTTATGCGGGAGCTAAGATAGGAGCCGAAAATATGGTGCTCTCCTATTACCATGCTTATGATTTACCAACGGTAGTGATCAGACCATTTAATACATATGGTCCTTTTCAAAAAACCGGTGGAGAGGGCGGCGTAGTCGCAATTTTCATAAAAAATGAACTGGATGGTAAGACATTGAATATTTATGGCTCGGGTACGCAGACACGGGATTTACTTTATGTTGAGGATTGTGCCCGGTTTGTTGCAGAGGCAGGATTCAATGATGCAGTGAACGGGGAGATTGTAAATGCAGGACTTGGCAGTGATATTTCCGTTAACGACCTAGCCAAACTTATTGTGAAAGATTCTGAACGAATTAAACATGTGGAGCATATTCATCCTCAAAGTGAAATTGAAAAGCTTCTATGCAATTCAGCAAAAGCTAAACAATTGCTGGATTGGCAACCGGAGGTGTCTCTTGAAGAAGGAATTGCTCGTACAAGGCATTGGATTGCACAAGGTGGTCTTCGATAATGAGTGGGGAGAGATTTAATTGAAAATAGCAATTTTAAAAGGGAAAGGGATCATTGCTCCTCATGTCACAGATGATTACTTTCAAGCTTTCAAAGAACTAGGACACGATGTTTTGCTTGTGAACATAGATCAGGATTTTGGAATTGGAGACTATCAAGCTATTCTTGACTTTAAGCCACAATTTATATTAGCTTACGGTTACGTAGGAATTACTAGGGATAGAAATGGACGTTTTCTATGGAGAGAGGAAGGAATTCCTGTAATTTGCCTGCATTATGACAACCCTCTATTCAGCCTGAACGATCAGTTTTTGAATGAGTTCAAAGAATTCCCATCATTTTATTATCATTTTGTATGGGATAATTACTGTGAAAAATTTATGCGTGAAGCAGGCGTCTCCAATATTTATCCAATTATGCTAGCTACTAACCCAAATAAGTTTTATGTGGATACAAACATTGTTACCCAAGAGAATGAACTTGCTTTTGTTGGTAGTATAAAGTCTGTACAACTTTCAACAAATTTGCAGCACCTTGAACAACAGTTTATTGATTATGTTGTAAAACAAAAGATTAATAACTTTCGCGTTCCTCTTTTTGATGTATGTATGGATGCACTTTCTAATCCGAAATTTCAGGCTATTCATATTCTTTATAAAGACCACACTGAAGTTTTCTGGAAAAACATCTATTATCCCATTCATTCCCGAGGAAGTTCTATTTTCAGAAAACATGTATTAGGGAGTCTCAGCGGGGTGGATATGCATGTTTATGGTACTCAAGAAAAACTAAACGAGAGTACTATTGTCCATACGGCAGTTCCCTACAACGAACTTTCAATGACTTACCAAAAGCATGCTGTTAACTTGAATATTTCTTCGCTTCAATTAGAAACCTCGGTGAACAATCGGGTGTTTGATGTGTTTGCTTCTAGAGGTTTTGTATTAAGTGATTATAAAAAGGATATGGAGCGTGTTTTTCCAGCGGTGTGGGAAGCGATAACTTTTCAAGACCTAAATGATTTACTCATAAAAGCGGACTACTACTTGACGCATAAAAAAGAAAGAGATGAGTTAGTCGCAGAACTAAATAATCATATACTCGAGGAACACACGTATAAAGATAGAGCTGCTGAGATTCTCAATGTCATAAGTTCGTATGATTCTCCAAGGGACATCGCACAAAAAAAATCAAGTGATCATGATCAAAAAGAACAGTATAAGGAACCAATGGAAAGTTGTCCAATCTGTGATGGTAATGATTATACCCAATTATATAAAATTCTAGGGCATAGACAATTTGAGACCAATTTACATCGTTGCACAGCTTGTGGCGGAGTGTTTATGGACCCACAACCCACTGAAGAGTACTTAAATTGGTTCTATCAAAATATTTATTATTCAGAAGACCATCGAAAAAAAATGGGATGGGATACCGAAATCTCAAATGTAACTTCAGGAATGTTACGTAGTTATGAGATGCGCATGGATCTTGTAGAATCTTTTGCCGACCAGACTCGTTTTCCTAGGGGAACATTGCTCGATATTGGATGTTCTACAGGACACTTCTTGGCAGAAGCTCAATTTCGTTATTGGTCCGTTCAAGGAATTGAAATTTCTGAAAGTGCAGCAAATGAAGGAAGAAAGAAGTTTGGATTAAATGTTGTTACTGGTGAAATAAATGATGATATATTTGAGAATGAAAGTTTTGATGTGGTTACAGCGTGGGATGTATTAGAGCATATTCCCACTCCACATTCTTTTATGAAGAATATAAAACGTGTTCTGAAAAAAGACGGGCTGTTTGTTGCGAACACACCAAATGTCAATTCCAGTGCAAGTTTTCATTCAGGGAGCAAGTGGAGACATTTAGATCCACCGCTTCATGTTATTTTATATGATCATATCTCACTTAGGATTCTCATGAAGATGCATGGTTTCGAAATACTTAAAATATCATCAGGACCTGAGTACCTTGGGCAGTTACAAATTATCGCGAAGAAAACAACAAATTAAACCGAACGTCATAAAGGTTTTATGAGTTGAGAAGTGCAATAGGTTTCTATCCTTTGCCTGAAAAATAAATTTCAACAATATCCGCATTTAATCTACAAAAAATACCAATAAAACATTTTCTTTACCAATTGACAATGGATAAGTCTGGATGGTATAGTCTGAATTGTGGGCTAAGGCCTTGGCCAGAGCTTCACTTCATTTGATGACGAAGGGAATGTTAGTGCATGCAAGGTAAAGTAAAATGGTTCAACGCAGAAAAAGGTTACGGTTTCATTGAGACTGAAGATGGCGGCGACGTATTCGTACACTTCTCCGCAATTCAATCCGAAGGCTTCAAAACTTTGGAAGAAGGTCAATCCGTAGAATTCGACATCGTCGAAGGCGCGCGTGGACCTCAAGCCGCTAACGTAATCAAATTATAATCATCCGGACAATCCGACCTACATATATGGTTAGATGGTTACCAATTGAATTATCGCTAGCAATAGACTCCGGTTTTCCGGGGTCTTTTTTTGTTTTTCTAATAGATTCACTTTAACATATTACATAATAGATTGAGGGATGAGGAAAACGGTTAATTACATCATCAAGCGCCTAATATTAGAATCTTGTAAATACGAGATTTCGCCTGAATATCGTGAAATATCTCGAAATATGGCGTTACGCGTAGGTGAGCAGATGTGGCTTGAATAGATGTCATGATTCGGTCACCGGGAGTTTTTACATGGCGCTTACATTCGTGTTATAATGAAGTGGCAAAGGAAAAGGAGGAGTGCCCTATGAATTTAAGTATTCGAGGTCAACAAATCGAGGTTACCGATGCTTTGAAAGATTATGTCGACAAAAAGTTGAGTAGACTCGAGAAGTATTTCGATGCACCCCTTAACTCTGACGGTGCTGTTACATTGAGCACGACGAGAGGCTTGCATACGGTTGAGGTGACGATCCCTTTGAAAGGCATTGTGCTCCGCGCTGAAGATGAGAGCGATGATATGTACGCTTCCATTGATGCCGTGGTGGACAAGTTGGAACGTCAGATCCGTAAACACAAAACGAAAGTTAACCGCAAGTTCCGCCAGGAAGGCAGCCTGAAAACACTCTTCGTTGAAGATCCAACAGGTACAGTAGCTACGGCTGAACTGGATGTGGATACTGATGACGATGATTTTGAAGTGGTACGGACCAAGCGGTTTATGTTGAAACCGATGGACGTGGAAGAGGCAATCCTCCAAATGAACATGGTCGGCCACAATTTCTTCGTATTTTCCAACATTGAGAATGAAGAAGTCAGCGTCGTGTACAAACGGAACGATGGGAAATATGGTCTAATCGAGCAAGGTTAATCTCCTTGTACGATGACTTTGAATGAACCATTACAGGTTAAAATGAGTACTTACGAAAATGAATGTCAGGACACTTTAGTATCCTGTATGATTAAATGATCAAAACTAACAAGAGCCTCTGTCCCATACGGGATGGGGCTCTTTTCTGCATGGATGCGACTGGGGAAAATTTGTGCGAGCAAGTTTATGAAACTATTTCCCATACAGCTGCGTCTAATAGAGAGTAGGAAAGAGGATAACTTTGCCCAAGAAGATGAACATTTACGCGCCTAATGCGTAATTAACGAAGCTTTATGATAGACTCAGTTAACTGAGAATAGGTTCCAAATTTACCACGAATATTTTCTTGGTTTAATTGTATGATCTGAAAATATAGCAGCGAAAAGAAAGGCTTCCGCTAACGGCTATGATTTTTTGCACTTAAACGTGTAAGGAGGGGCTCGGGAAGTTCAAAGAAGTGTGCCTCGGCGTGTTGCGGCGACCCTTACAAACTGTTACAATTTATGCAAGAGAATCATTGTCCTGATGAGGAATTGTCAACGAATGATCGTAATCATAATCAATGACAGGCACAGCACCATGAACATGATTCGTAAGGTTTGGATCTGCCCTTATTATGCAAGGAGCGAATCCGTGAATATCGAATCAGCTTCATGAGTAACCCTGGCCAAGCCTGGAGTTGATTCATCCATATTAATGTTTTATATCGTTTGTCACCCCCGGGCAAATGGATGCAAATATCCATCCGATGGTGTCGCATGGCGGCAGCAGGGGGTCTATTCTGTTTTGCACGAAAGGGGTATACCATGCTAGGACTTGTCAAAAAGATCTTCGGCGACATGAACGAACGTGATGTTAAACGTCTGATGAAGACGGTCGATGTGATCAATAAACTGGAACCACAATTTCAGGCGTTGTCTGATGAGCAACTGAAAGCCAAAACCGAGGAATTCCGCGCCCGTATCGAAAAAGGGGAAACAACAGACGAGCTTCTTCCGGAAGCATTCGCAACGGTACGTGAAGCATCCCGCCGTGTTCTGGGCAAACGTCACTACGACGTACAGATGCTTGGTGGTATTGCTTTGCATGAGGGCCGCATCTCCGAGATGAAAACGGGTGAAGGTAAAACCCTCGTAGGAACCCTCCCGGTTTACCTGAATGCGTTGATGTCCAAAGGGGTACACGTCGTTACGGTCAATGACTATTTGGCACAGCGTGACAGCCAGGAGATGGGACAGATTTACGAATTCCTGGGCATGACGGTTGGGGTTAACCTGAGCGGTATGGACCATGCGCTGAAACAGCATGCATATGCTTGCGATATTACGTACGGAACGAATAATGAGTTCGGTTTTGACTATCTGCGTGACAACATGGTGCTCTACAAAGAGCAAATGGTACAACGTCCATTGTTCTTCTGTATCATTGACGAAGTGGATTCCATCTTGGTCGATGAGGCGCGTACGCCTTTGATCATTTCGGGACAAGCACAAAAGTCGACGGATATGTACTATGCAGCAGACCGTTTCGTGAAACGTCTGACACCGGAAGAAGACTTTACAGTAGATATCAAAGTGAAATCTGTTGCCTTGACTGAAGGCGGTGTGGCTAAGGCGGAGAAAGCATTTGGCATTGAGAACCTGTATGATCACGCCAATGTTACGCTTAACCATCACATCGTACAGGCGCTGAAAGCAAACGTAATTATGCGTCGTGACGTGGACTACGTAGTCAGTGAAGAAGAAGTCATGATTGTCGATGAGTTCACAGGCCGTCTGATGGCTGGTCGTCGTTACAGTGACGGATTGCACCAGGCAATTGAAGCGAAAGAAGGCATCGAGGTACAGAACGAGAGCATGACGCTCGCTACAATCACATTCCAGAACTACTTCCGGATGTACCGCAAGCTTGCGGGAATGACAGGTACCGCGAAAACCGAGGAAGAAGAGTTTAAGAAAATCTACGGCCTCGAAGTATTGCAGATTCCAACCAACCGTCCGAACAAACGGAATGACATGGCAGATGTCGTATATAAGAGCATTGACGGCAAGTTTAAAGCTGTAGTTGAAGAGATCGTGGAACGTCACAGCAAGAACCAGCCGGTTCTTGTGGGTACAGTATCCATTGAGAACTCCGAGCGCCTTTCCGACATGCTGAAACGCCGTGGTGTCAAACACCAGGTACTGAATGCCAAGTACCATGCGGAAGAAGCAGAAATTATCTCGGGTGCTGGTCAAGCAGGTGCGGTTACCATTGCAACCAACATGGCTGGACGGGGTACGGATATTATCCTGGGTGAAGGTGTAGCTGAAGTGGGCGGTCTTCATATCATCGGTACAGAGCGTCATGAATCACGCCGGATTGATAACCAGCTGCGCGGACGTGCAGGACGTCAGGGTGACCCCGGTTCTACACAGTTCTATCTGTCCCTTGGCGATGAGCTGATGAGACGTTTCGGTGCAGACAATGTACTGAACATGATGGAGCGTCTTGGCTTTGAAGAGGACCAACCGATAGAGAGCCGCATGATTACCCGTGCAGTTGAGTCTGCACAGAAACGTGTTGAAGGAAATAACTTTGACGTACGTAAAGTCGTTCTTCAATATGATGATGTCATGAACCAGCAGCGTGAAATTATTTATAAACAGCGCCGCGAGGTCCTTGAATCCGAAAATATCAAACAGATCGTTATGGATATGATCAAACCTTCCATTGAACGCATTGTTGAAGCACACTGTAGTGACGATATTCCAGAGAACTGGGAACTGCAGGAAGTGGCGGACTACATGAACAGCAAGTTGCTGGATGATGGTTCGATTACCAAAGACGATCTGTGGGGCAAGGAAGCCGAAGAGATCATCGAGTACCTGTTTGATAAAGTACAGAAAAAGTACAATGCACGGGAAGAGCGTATCGGTGAAGAGATGGTTCGTGAGTTTGAGAAAGTGGTTGTGCTTCGTGCAGTGGACAGTAAATGGATGGACCACATTGATGCGATGGATCAACTGCGTCAAGGTATCCACCTTCGTGCATACGGCGGTACAGATCCACTGCGTGAGTACCAATTTGAAGGCTTCGAAATGTTCCATCAGATGATTGCTTCGATCCAGGAAGAAGTGGCAACTTATGTGATGAGAGCTCAAATCGAGAGCAATCAGGAACGTCAAGCGGTAGTGGAAGAGAGCCAGATCTCGACGAGCGGAGAACCTGCTGAGAAGCGTCCGGTAAAAGTCTCCGACCAAATCGGCCGCAACGATCCTTGTCCATGCGGCAGCGGCAAAAAGTATAAACACTGCCACGGCCAAGAATAGTTAAACGACTTTTCTTTTACACCCTATAGAATACATGAACGGCTCCTTGCAGCTGGGCATTTCAAATGATCAAATGAAGGATGCATAACCGGTGATTGGTGCATAGTTATAACTATGCAGCCATGATCCAGGTGGAGAGAATTGCCGCTATAATGGTAATCTGGACACCAAGGTGAAGCATCTGACACCCGATCTGGAGAAGTGCCCGGTTTGCGGGGAGCTTATCTTAATGAAAAGAGGAATTGCACATGATTGATCCAAGCGTGAAGCAGGACCTGCGTGAAATAGGCAAGAAACTAACAAACCTTAGGGGGTCTCTTTGACTTAGATCTCAAGCAGGAAATGATTGAGAACTTTGAAGAGAAGATGTCTGCTCCCGATTTCTGGGATGATAATGAGAAGGCGCAATCGGTGATCGCCGAGATGAATGCAGTTAAAGGATCGGTTGATCAATATGCGAAGCTGCAGCAGGACTATGACGATGCCCTAATGATGATTGAACTGGCCGATGAAGAAGGCGACGAAGATCTGGCCGCCGAAGTTGGCAGCAGCGTTACGGCCATCGTAGGCAAGTTGGAAGAGTTTGAACTTCAGCTTCTGCTGAATCAACCGTACGATAAAATGAATGCCATTCTTGAGCTTCACCCGGGTGCAGGCGGTACCGAGTCACAGGACTGGGGACAGATGCTGCTCCGGATGTACACTCGCTGGGCTGAGAAACGCGGCTTCAAGGTAGAGGTGCTGGATTATCTGCCTGGTGATGAAGCAGGGATTAAGAGTGTCACGCTATCCATCAAGGGACACAATGCTTATGGTTATCTGAAAGCAGAGAAGGGTGTTCATCGCTTGGTGCGGATCTCTCCTTTTGACTCTTCGGGCCGTAGACACACATCCTTCGTATCCTGTGACGTTGTTCCAGAGATCGATGATACGGTGGAAGTGGACATCCGGACAGAGGACTTGAAGATTGATACGTATCGTGCGAGTGGTGCGGGTGGACAGCATATCAATACCACCGACTCTGCCGTACGGATTACACACATTCCTACAGGGGTCGTGGTAACATGTCAGAACGAACGTTCACAGATCAAAAACCGTGAGCGTGCAATGACGATGCTGCGTTCCAAATTGTATGAGCGTAAAATTGAAGAACAGAAACAACAGCTGGATGAAATCCGAGGCGATCAGTCGGATATTTCATGGGGAAGCCAGATTCGCTCCTATGTATTCCATCCCTATAGTATGGTAAAGGATCACCGTACGAGCGTAGAGACAGGAAATACAGGTGCAGTCATGGACGGCGACCTCGATGCATTCATCGACGGTTATTTGCGCAGCCAGATTAAAGTGGAAACCGAGTAATCAAAGTTCCTGTATGGACCAGATACGTGTAGGCGTATGCTGGTGTATACAGGGGCTTTTTTTTGAGCCCAAATAGGGAAAAGAAATCAGCAACTTATCAGTCATATAAAAGGAGAGCACGACAACTATGCAACAGCATCAGCACTTCGTTCCAAACCGCAAAAAGAGGTTAACCACCCTCATCCCCTTAAACGGACCCTGGAGAAACGTAGTGGATACAGCATCCATTATTTTTGGTTCGTTTTTGATTGCAGTAGCCTTTAACTTATTTTTATTACCTAATCAGATCGCTTCAGGTGGGGTATCCGGGCTGTCTATTCTCGGAAAGGAATGGCTGGGGCTTGAACCCGCATATACGCAGTGGGCCATCAACATTCCGCTTCTCATCGCAGGCTTTCTGCTCATTGGGAAACAGTATGGGATCCGTTCGGTGCTCGGGAGTATTGTGCTGCCCCTGTTTGTTTATCTGACGAAAGACTGGGCCATTCCTACGACGAATCCTTTGCTCGGATCTCTATATGGAGGTATTGGTGTGGGGCTCGGCATAGGCATTGTATACCGGGGAAGAGGTTCAACAGGTGGGATGAGTATCCTTGCCAGAATCGTACAGAAGTACAGTGGACTTAGTTACTCTCTTTGCGTCGTGATCATGGATGCTACCGTTATTATTATGGCTGCGTTTGTATTGTCATTGGAACAGTCGCTTTATGCACTGATTGGACTATACGTTACCGGAAAAGTCATTGATGCCGTGGAGATGGGACTTGGCTACTCGAAGGTTGCCTACATTATCTCCAATAAGACGGAACCAATCACCAAAGTCATTCTTGCCGATCTGGATCGTGGATTAACGAAGCTGGAGGCGAAGGGTGGTTACACGGACGACCAGCGTACCGTATTGATGGTTGTGGTTGGGCAAAATGAGGTGCCGAGGCTGAAAGCACTAATCCGGTCCGTGGACCCGGGGGCTTTTGTCATCATCAGTAATGCGCATGAAGTGCTCGGCGAAGGCTTTAAGCGGGATGAGGCATAATCTCAGTGCCTATTAAGGTTTCGCTATAAAATAAAAAGCAGGGATGTCCATTCCAGCCAAACATGGCGGAGGATGTCCCTGCTTTTTAATATTCTAATTACCCTATTACAGAATCGGAGACAGTAAGCGGGAGATCGCTTCTTTGAAACGAATCTTCAGGCTGCGCTTGTTGTACTCCTCCTGCGTCATCTCGCGAGATACCTTAAGGTCATGCTCGAAAGTATTGACCAATGCCGTGGCAATTTTCTCATCATACATAAAGGCATTTACCTCAAAATTCAGGCGGAAACTGCGGTAATCAATATTGGCGGTGCCCACCGATGCAACCATGCTGTCGATAATGAGCGTTTTGGCATGAATGAAGCCGTTATCGTATATAAATACTTTTGCTCCGACTTTTAACAGTTCACCAATGTAAGACAGCGTAGCCCAGTATACGAAGGCATGATCCGGTTTGTTGGGAATCATAATGCGCACATCAATACCTGACAGGCACGCGAGACGTATGGCTTCGAATACACTGGCATCCGGGATAAAATAAGGCGTCTGGATCATGATGGAGTGTTTGGCTCCGTTAATCATCTTCAGGTAACTGTTCTTGATGTGTTCCGTCTCTGCATCCGGTCCGCTGGACACAATCTGCATCGCCGTCGTTCCCGTACCCTCAATATGCGGGAAATGTTCAGGAACGTATGGAGTGTCGTGCTGCTTGGATGCCTCATTCCAATCGAGAAGGAATCGCGTCTGAAGGGCATGAACGGCATTTCCCTGAATCCGCAGATGGGTATCGCGCCAATAACCGAACTTGGAGTTCAACCCGAGATACTCATCGCCCACATTAAATCCGCCGGTATAACCGAGGTTACCATCAATAATGACGATCTTGCGGTGGTTGCGGTAGTTCATACGAAGGTTAATCAGACTGAATTTCGATGGAAAAAAGACTTCCACCAAACCGCCTGCTTCGCGCAATTCTTTGAAAAAGCGATTGGACACCCGCCGCGATCCAAGCGCATCGTATAGGAGACGAACCTTGATACCTTCCCGCGCTTTGCGGATCAGGGCATCCCGAATTCGTTTACCCAGCCGGTCTCCCCGGTAAATGTAATACTGCACGTGAACATGATCCTGCGCTGCTTCAATATCATCGAGTAAACGCTGGAATTTGTCCGTTCCATCCGTAATGATCTCCACAGCATTGTCTTCCGTCAGAAGAGCGTCGTTCTGCTTCAGGTTCATGTAGATCATGTCCTGACTGCTCTCCGTCGCTTTGTTGCGGAACGGCGTCCGATTGTCATGCAGCTGTTCGAGCTGGGCAGCGATGCGTTCCTCGAGCCCAAGCTTCTTTCTCTCTTTCCATTGGAACAGCCGGTAGCGGGTCAGATTCTGACCTGTTAGCAGATAAAGTACGAACCCGAGCACAGGAATAAAGTTCAGGACGAGCAGCCAAGCCCAGGATGCACTGGCATCCTTGCGTTCGAAGAACACGACTGCCGCAGCGAAGATAATATTCAGGCCCAGGAGTACCATAAGTAAAATGGATTCAATATGCACTGTAGTCCCCCATGTCTCATAATGACCAATGTGAATCCGTTCATAAACCCTTCCTCGTGTAGAATTGTTATGAATAAGACCTTGGTATGTAATGTTTCCTATAAAACGTATTTTAGCAGAAGTATTCGTGTTCGTCCGCAGATATTGGAAAGATATGTTCGGATTTGATAAGAATCCATGTGAAATTGATGGTAGAGTGTTGTATTTATATAACTAGAGTCGTATAATAATACACAAATATGCATAGAAGCGACGGAATTGCCGTGTGAGGGCCGTTTGAGGGCGTGAGCATCGTATAAGTATCGCATACAACAGGATTGGGGGAGCGAGAGTGAGTAATAAATTAAAAGTGGCAATTGTCGGTTCCACCGGCTACGGCGGGGTGGAGCTGATTCGTTTTTTTCAGAACCATCCACAGGTTGAAATCACGTCGGTGATCTCTTCATCCAGCAGCGGTGAGTCTATTGCAGACGGATTTCCGCATTTGACGGATGTGATTCGCAGGCCACTGGATGGCGTAGTTCCAGCTGAGATAGCAGAACGTGCAGATCTGGTATTCACGGCTACCCCATCCGGAGTAAGCGCAAAGCTCGTTCCAAGCCTGCTCGAAGCAGGGCTGAAGGTGATCGACCTGTCTGGTGACTTCAGGTTGAAGGATGGAGCAGTGTATGAACAGTGGTATAAACACCCGGCTCCACCGAGTGAGCTGCTGGAACAGGCTGTGTACGGAATGGCCGAAGTGTACGGGGATGAAGTAAAAGGCAAAAACTTTATTTCCAACCCGGGCTGTTATCCTACAGCTACCCTTCTGGGACTTATTCCTGCAGTGGAAGCAGGATGGATCGATCCAGCCACGATTATTATTGATGCCAAATCCGGCGTATCCGGTGCTGGACGGGGAACGGCTCTGGCCTACCATTATGCAGAGATGAACGAGAATTTTAAAGCCTATAAACTCAACAAACATCAACATATCCCTGAAATTGAGCAAGTGCTCGGCAATATTACTGGAAGTCCGGTAACGGTGACGTTTACGACGCACCTGGTTCCAATGACACGTGGGATCATGAGTACGATATACGCCAGCCTGGTGGGAGATCATAGTGATCGGGATCTGGTAGATCTGTACCGTAAGTATTATGAGAATCGACCGTTTGTAAGGGTACGTGAACCAGGAATCTGGCCTTCGACCAAAGAAGTGCAAGGATCCAACTATTGTGATATCGGCTTTGCAGTAGATCCGAGAACCGGACGTTTAACAATCATATCGGTCATCGACAACCTGGTGAAGGGTGCTTCCGGGCAAGCAATTCAAAATATGAACCTGATGATGGGATGGGAGGAGAACCTCGGGCTGAACATGACGCCGGTATATCCATAAGGAGTGGTGATCGGGAGAGCGTACAGACGCGAATTCCGGACCATTCTAGGATCATCGGATTCACGATTAGCAGGCGGTCAATCGGCATGCAGCCGAACGCACACGGGGGATAACATATGGGAACAAATGTGAAGCAACAGGCTTTCACCGTAGTAGAAAACGGGACGATTGTAACCCCGCGCGGGTTCACTGCTGGCGGACTTCATTGCGGATTGAAAAAAACATCACGCAACGACATCGGAGCAATCCGTTGTGAAGTGCCAGCCACGGCAGCAGCCGTATATACGACAAATGTATTCCAGGCTGCACCATTGAAGGTTACCCGCGAGAGCTTGAGCAACGGACGCCTTCAAGCCGTTGTAGTCAACAGTGGTAATGCCAATGCTTGTACCGGACAACAGGGCGAAAAGGATGCATATGCCATGCGTTCGGCAGCAGCACGTGAACTTGGCGTAGCCGAAGAAGACGTTGCTGTGGCATCGACCGGGGTAATCGGTGAGTTGTTGAAAATGGATGCCGTGCACTCGGGCATCAGCGCATTGCCGGCAAGTTTGGGGCAGGATGTACATGAAGCGGAGCAATTCTCTCAAGCGATCCTCACGACCGATTTGGTGAAAAAGGAAGCCTGTGTATCTGTCGTTGTAAACGGCAAGAACGTTACGATTGCCGGTGCAGCCAAGGGCTCAGGCATGATTCATCCCAACATGGCGACGATGCTCGCATTTATGACAAGTGATGCCGTCATTGGCGCTGAGGCGCTGCAGCGCTTGCTGCGACAGGCGACCAACCATACGTTTAACATGATCACCGTAGACGGAGATACCAGCACCAACGATATGCTCGTAGCGATGTCCAGTGGGATGGCGGGGAACGAAGAATTGACTACGGAACATCCGGACTGGGACGCTTTTGCTGCAGGATTCACTTATGTGTGCGAAGTGCTGGCCAAAGCAATTGCACGTGATGGTGAAGGGGCAACGAAGCTGGTCGAGGTGCAGGTTACGGGTGCGGTGAGTGATGAATCGGCACAGGCCATTGCCAAAACGGTCATTGGCTCCAGCCTGGTGAAATCAGCGATGTTCGGTGCGGACGCGAACTGGGGACGGATTATTGCAGCCGTAGGGCGTGCAGGACAGCCGGTTAACCCGGACACCGTGGATATCCGTCTGGGAGACATCTCGGTACTTGAGCAGTCCCGCCCAGTTGTATTCGACGAAGAAGCAGCGCTGGCTTATTTGCAAACGGATACGGTTCGCATTGTGGTGGATCTGCACCACGGCGAAGGAACGGCAACAGCATGGGGCTGTGACCTGACATACGATTATGTACGAATCAACGCGGCATACCGCACTTAAATACGTCTTTCATTTTATATAAAATATAACTACATTTACACGATAACGGAGAGTGCGGAACCAATCTGTAGAAGCGGTAGCGTTCGCCTTTATCCCTGGATTATACCCTTTAAATAGAAATCAAAAAGAATCCAGTGATAACAGCGATCGAAAGATGGTTCGGTAATCGGAGTGGTCAAGTGTAACGGTCTACAGTCATTTAAGAGAATCGAAAGGAGTGTCCCTCATGAATTCAACATTGCAGAATGAGAGTGCCGGAGTGGAAAAGGGTGCAGAGAAGCAGACGTTTGTCATGAAATGCGGAGGCAGCACGCTTGCGGCTTTGCCTGAGTCCTTTTTTGCGGATTTGCGCGACCTGCAGTCCCAGGGAACTCAGCCCGTCATCGTGCATGGTGGAGGCCCGGCAATATCGGAGAATCTGGCAAAGCTGGGCATTGAAACCGAGTTCGTGAATGGACTCCGCAAAACGACGGAACCTGTGCTGGATGTCGTGGAGATGGTGCTGGCCGGGAGTATCAACAAACAGATCGTACGCCTGATAGAGCGCGTCGGAGGACATGCGCTGGGCTTGTCCGGCGTAGATGGTGGCTTAATCCAAGCCAAACCTGTGGCGAATCATGCAGAGATCGGCTGGGTAGGAGATGTGACGGGCGTTAAAGCGGAAATTATTCAGGGCATTGTGAACATGGGGTATATGCCTGTAATTGCTCCGGTGGGCGTGGATGCAGCTGGACAACGATATAATATCAATGCAGACACCGCAGCAGGTGCGGTAGCTTCCCATCTGGGTGTAAGCCGGATGATCGTTGTGACGGATGTACCTGGAATTATGAAGACTGTTAACGGGGAGAAAAAAGTACTGCCATCGGTCTCCGTACAAGAGATCGAAGACATGATCCAAACCGGAGAAATCTACGGCGGCATGATCCCTAAGGTGCGAGCAGCGATTGCTTGCATTCATGGCAAAGTACGCGAGGTTATTATCGTGGACGGAAGCGAGCCACAGATTCTGAGCCGCGTGCTGAAGGGCGAAACGATCGGAACCCGAATTATCCGCATGCAATAAGGGGTTTATTTTAGATAAGTAAAAAAGTGCACAAAACGAAGGGGACAGAAAAGGCCTAAAGAAGCGGAGCGCTCGCGTTTATCCCCGGATTTTAACCTTTAAAAAAGGGAATCAAAAAATCCGGGGATAACAGCGATCGGAAGGCCGTTCTGTCACCGGAGTGGTAGGTGCACTCAAAAAAAGGAATAGGAGTGTGAAAGGTGATGGCAAAAGGCAATGAACAGCCAGGTTCTGGCACAGCAGTAGCGGGAGCAGCAGCAACAGGTGCAGCGGCACAGACGGAAAGCTCTCTTTTCCAAACGTATGCGCGTTATCCAATCAGTCTGGTCAAGGGTAAAGGCAGCTGGTTATGGGATGATCAGGGCAACCGTTATCTCGACTTCATGTGCGGACTCGCTGTAACGAGCCTTGGCCATGCACCAGAGAAAGTCGGAGCCAAGTTGAAAGCTCAGATCGATGAGCTGTGGCATGTCTCCAACCTGTTCCAAATTCCGGGCCAGGAGAAAGCAGCGGCTTTGCTGACAGCCAATACATGTGCGGATGCGGTGTTCTTCTGCAACAGTGGTGCGGAAGCCAATGAGGCAGCCATTAAGGTGGCCCGTCGTTATCACCAGAAGGTGAAGGGAAACGACCGTTATGAAGTGATTACGTTTGCCCAGTCCTTCCACGGACGGACACTTGCAACACTGACAGCAACAGGGCAGGATAAGGTGAAGGAAGGATTTTTGCCATTGCCAGCTGGATTCGTGACGGTTCCTTTGCATGATACGGCAGCACTGGAAGCGGCGATTGGCCCTAAAACAGCAGCGATTATGCTGGAAATGGTTCAAGCCGAAGGTGGTGTATATCCGGTCGAACTGGAATTCGTCAAGCATGTACGGAAATTGTGTGACGAGCATGGCCTTTTGTTGATCGTAGACGAAGTACAGACCGGAATGGGACGTACAGGCAAGCTGTTTGCGCATGAACACTACGGTATCGAGCCAGATGTGTTCACGGTAGCCAAAGGGATCGGAAGCGGCTTCCCGGTAGGGGCAATGCTCGGTAAAGGTTTCTTACGGGATGCATTTACTCCAGGCAGCCATGCAACGACATTCGGAGGTACACCGCTAGCTTCTTCCGTGGTGATTGCCACAATTGAAACGATGCTGGAAGACCGCTTGCCTGAGCGCGCTGCTGAGATGGGTGATTATCTGATGAGCTCCCTGCGGAACCGTTTGGCAGGCAATTCATTTGTGAAGGAAGTTCGCGGATTGGGACTTCTGGTCGGAATCGAATGTGCAGAGCCAGTAGGCGATATCGTTTTGGCCGGACAGAAACGTGGCATCTTGTTCGTCAACGCAGGACCGAATGTCATTCGTCTGCTTCCGAATCTGTATGTGAGCAAGGAAGAGATCGATGAAGCGGTATCCCTGGTAGCAACGTTGATTGAAGAGCACGTAGCAGCGAAGAAGGCCTAAACGATTTCTGACAAAATGAAAAACATGCTGTACTGGGGCCTCGCATGGCCCCGGCGCAGAACAAAAAGGATGAATCCCTGTAGCCGCGCGGAGAACCTACGGAAGGTCGTAAGCCATAGCCTCATGAGCGTGCACTGACACGGCTGCTCTCTTCTGCCCGAGCGGGTGCAGGGAACCGGATATAAGGAGGACAACATTCACATGACAGCACAACAAACGGAGAAAATCCAGAAGATTGATCTTAGAGGTCGTGACTTTATTGAGTTTACAGACTATACAGCCGAAGAGATCCGCTACTTGCTGGACTTGGCTATTGAGATCAAAGGAAAGCAAAAGAACGGCGTAGCCTATCAGCCGCTGAAAGGCAAAACGATCGGACTTATTTTTGAAAAATCATCCACACGCACACGTGTATCCTTTGAAGTAGGCATGTTCCAGCTGGGTGGACACGCGCTCTTCCTGAGCAAAAACGATATCCAGCTCGGTCGCGGGGAGACAACTCACGATACGGCTAAAGTATTGTCCCGCTACCTGGATGGCATCATGATTCGTACCTTTGGGCACCATAATGTGACTGAATTGGCGGAGCATGCCGATATTCCGGTAATCAATGGCCTGAGCGATGCTGCTCATCCGTGCCAAGTACTGGCTGACTTCCAAACCGTGCTGGAGCAAAAAGGGAAACTGGCTGGCCTGAAAATGGCTTATGTCGGAGACGGTAACAACATGGCACACTCTCTCATGCTGGGTGCAGCGAAGATGGGAATGCATGTTGCTGTAGCGACACCAAAAGGTTATGAGCCGGATAGCGCAGTGGTAGAGCAGGCGCGAAGCATTGCGAAGGAAAGCGGTTCTGAGGTGACTGTGACGTACAGTGCTCAGGAAGCCGTGAAGGATGCCGATATCGTTTATACCGATGTATGGGCAAGCATGGGCTTTGAAGAGGAACAGAAGATTCGTGAGCAGGCTTTTGCTGCGTATCAGGTCGATGAGGAGCTGATGAAAGGCGCGAAGCCAGATTACATGTTCCTGCATTGTCTGCCGGCACACCGCGGAGAAGAAGTAAGCGCGGGCGTGATTGATGGACCAAACTCTCTGATCTTTGATCAGGCAGAGAACCGACTGCATGCACAAAAGGCCTTGATGGCCGCGTTAATGAGCGAATAGCCGCTGTTTGCTTAAATGAGTTGATTTTAGGCGCAGGGTTAGCGATGATAGATAACAGTTTATAGTAACTGAAACTGGGGAGGAACAACGAACATGGCTAAGGAAAAAATCGTACTCGCCTATTCCGGCGGGTTGGACACATCTGTAATTTTGAAATGGCTGAAAGAAACCTATGATGCAGAGATCATCGCATTTACAGCAGATATCGGACAAAAGGATGAGCTGGACGGCCTGGAAGAAAAAGCACTCGCTACCGGCGCTTCCAAAGTATATATCGACGATCTGCGCGACGAGTTCGCCAAAGACTTCATCTACCCAATGTTCCAAGCGGGTGCTCTGTATGAAGGACAATACCTGCTCGGCACAAGTATCGCTCGTCCGCTGATCGCGAAACGCATGGTCGATATCGCTCGTGCAGAAGGCGCTACAGCGATTGCTCACGGCGCTACGGGCAAAGGGAATGACCAAGTTCGGTTCGAGTTGAATGCAGCTGCGCTGACACCAGATGTTCAGGTCATCGCACCTTGGCGTCTGGAAGAATTCCGCAACCAGTTCCCGGGACGTGCCGAGATGATTGCATACGCAGAGAAACATGGCATTCCGGTAACGGCATCAGCAGCTAAGCCTTACTCTACAGACCGTAACCTGCTGCATATCAGCTATGAGAGCGGTGTGCTTGAGGATCCTTGGTTCGATCCAAGTGCGGACGAGAACAAAGACATGTTCCTGCTGAGCAACGCACCGGAAGATGCACCGGATCAAGCGGAATATGTTGAACTGGAATTCGAACAAGGCAACTGCGTAGCGCTGAATGGTGAGCGTCTCAGCCCGCTTCAAGTGATGGAGCAGCTGAACGAACTGGGCGGTAAACACGGAATTGGCCGTGTCGACATGGTTGAGAACCGTTTTGTCGGCATGAAGAGCCGTGGCGTTTACGAGACACCAGGTGGAACGATTCTGTTTACAGCACACCGCAAAATGGAATCCATCACCATGGACCGTGAAGTTATGAACCTGCGTGATAGCCTGATCACCCGTTACAGCACACTCGTGTACAACGGCTTCTGGTTCGCACCGGAACGTCTGGCGCTGCAAGCGCTGGTGAGCGAAAGCCAGAAGAACGTAACAGGTACCGTGCGTGTAAAACTGTACAAAGGCAACATCATTGGCGCAGGCGTGAAAAGCCCTGTCAGTCTGTACAACCCGGACATCGCTACAATGGAAGCTGACCCGACACAAGCGTATGATCAAGGAGATGCAACCGGCTTTATCCGTCTGAACGCCCTGCGTCTGAAAGTCAATTCCGGCGTAGAACAAAACAAAAAATAATGTTATAAAATAGCGTCATATCATGACCAATATCACTTTACAGGGCAGGCCGTTCTTGCACATCGGGCAGGGGCGGCTTTGTCCATGAACGAAAGGGGAGAACTCACCGTGAGCAAGCTGTGGGGAGGACGTTTTACCAAACAAACCAATCATCTGGTTGAGGAATACACGGCATCAATCAACTTTGACAAAGCTTTGGCTGAGGAAGATATTCAGGGCAGTCTTGCCCATGTAACTATGCTGGGCAAGTGCGGCATTCTACCTGCGGAAGATGTGGAAACCATCAAGGAAGGCTTGATTACGGTACTCCACAAAATTCGCGCAGGCGAAGTGGAATTCTCCGTTTCGGACGAAGACATCCACATGAACATTGAGAAAAACCTGATCGAAACCATTGGCCCTGTCGGCGGCAAATTGCACACAGGTCGCAGCCGGAATGACCAAGTGGCAACAGACATGCACTTGTACCTGCGTGAACGCGTGGTTGGTTTTGTCGGCATGTTGCATGCGCTGCAGGAAGCGTTGATTGGACAGGCCAAGGACAACCTCGATACGATTGTGCCTGGCTACACGCACCTTCAGCGTGCACAACCGATTCTGTTCGCCCATCACCTGATGGCGTATGTCTCCATGTTCCAGCGGGATGCAGAGCGTCTGATGGACAGCTATAAACGTATTAACGTTCTTCCGCTCGGTGCAGGTGCGCTCGCGGGTACAACGTTCCCGATTGATCGTCATTTCGTGGCCGAGCAGCTGGGCTTCGACGGTGTTTACGAAAACAGTCTGGATGCGGTTAGCGATCGTGACTTTATCGTGGAGTTCCTGGCAGCCGCTTCCCTGATCATGACTCACCTGTCTCGTCTGAGTGAAGAACTGGTGCTGTGGAGCAGTACCGAGTTTGGTTTTGTTGAACTGGACGATGCGTTCTGCACAGGTAGCAGCATTATGCCGCAGAAGAAGAACCCGGACGTCCCGGAACTGGTTCGCGGTAAAACCGGACGTGTATACGGTAACCTGATTGGTTTGCTGACCGTTCTGAAATCACTTCCTCTGGCCTACAACAAAGACATGCAGGAAGACAAGGAAGGCATGTTTGATACGGTCGCTACGCTGGAAGGAGCACTGCAATTGTTCGCACCAATGATTGCGACGATGAAAGTGAACAAGGACCGGATGCGTCAAGCGGTGAACCAGGACTTCTCCAACGCAACGGATATTGCCGACTTCCTCGTGGGCGAAGGCTTGCCTTTCCGCCAGGCGCATGAAGTCATCGGTAAAACGGTGCTGTACTGCATCCAGAACGGCAAGTATTTGCTGGATCTGAGCATGGACGAGTTCCGTCAGTTCTCCCCGCTGTTCGATGACCGTATCTATGATGTGCTTCAACCGGAAGCGGTCGTGAACGCACGTAACGTATATGGCGGTACAGCTTCCGGTCAGGTAGCTGAAGCCATCGGACGCAGTGAAAAGGTGCTTGAAATTACGGAGCAATGGATTACAAGTCGCGGCTAACGCTACGGTTGCAACACATTGTTTTTTAAGGAAGGAACACCTTCTTAAAACCCCCTCAGGTTAAAGTAAGTAAGAGATTCTGTTACATGAACTCTTACAGACGACCGGAGGGGGTTTTTATTCATTTCAAAATGTAAAAAATTCAAATTTGAATTAAAATTCCAAAAACGAAGAAAAGAGCGCTTACCTATGTGCGGCTAATAAGGGAAGAATGGGCTAGTATCTGTCATTCCAGGGTAATGAATATTTAGAATTTGTGCTAAATCCTTTAGTGACTTTTGAGCTGTGTGTTATATTCCTTTCCGAATTCTTGGATCTTTCAGACTCAGATAGCTCCATTAACAAAATTTTCAGCGTATTAAACGTTTGTAGTCCAATATACTTCAATAGCCGTATTTCCTTCTCGCTGGCGTTAACGATGTCTTCAATGCAATCGTAACCGTTTCTTCGCAGAATGTTGATTAACTTTTTTATTGTGTTTTCAGGATAAAATTCAGCATCAGCAACTTCCAGTAGACATGAAATATCCCTGGAAAGGGTTTTGTCATCAAACGATAACCGATCTCCTAATGTCACCATTTTCTTCACCCGATGATTTCCTTTACAGTTACGGCATTTGTTTTAGTGAGATCAAGGAAATCTTGATGATCTAGCGCGATCAAAGGACGAGTAGGATAATTTCTATCGACGAGAACGATTTTACCTTGTCTTCCATCGGATAACAAAACCTCACAACCAAGTTGGGATGCCATTAATGATTCCAAAAAGGTTAGACCAATCTGGGATTCCAGACGATTATCCATAATTTCTTCGTGAATCATATGTACTACATTGAAGAAGGGGTGGGCTTCCCTGTATGGACGAGGGGATATCATGGCCATGTAAACGTCGGCAAGAGCGACTATTTTGCTCAGAGGGTCGATCTGGTCACCTTTTAAACGATACGGATAACCACTGCCATCTTCTCTCTCGTGATGCTCAAGTGCAACCAAAGCTACGCGAGGGTTCGCCATAGAGTTCTTCAGCATATCATGTCCCCAGATCGTGTGCTGTTTCATGATCTCATACTCGTTTGCGTTGAATCTGGACGTTTTGTTCACTAAATCCGAAGGAAGTTTGGTTGAACCGATATCATATAGAGTTGCTGCTGTAGTCAATGTCTTTAATTCCTGTTCATCCAAGCGAAGTTGTTTTCCCAGCTTGGTCGCGATGAATGCAACTCCCATATTGTGCGTATAGCGAAAATCCCGTGTTCCCTTTAGCTCTGCAAGGAGTCGGAACAAACTTGCTGAATTCGATGTGTCCATGATAACCGAAGTTAATTTATCTTCAACTTCCTCAATATCCACTGTTCCGCTTAGTTCGAGGCTGTCTTTCATCCCCTTAAGATAGGACTCCGTTCGCTGAATAAGCTCTTTAGTTGGGATCGATGGAAAATGTATACGAGGCTGATCGATATTGTCTTGGTTTTGCAAGTTGATCTTATCATCCGTTTCCCCATCCTCTTCGTTAACTTCCAATGCCGACTCTACATCCAGAATATGAATGTTGAATTTTTTTAGTTTGTCGATATGTTCTGGAAGGAGAAGAGTGCCTTTGGCTATTAGAAGTACACCTCTAACATCTGTAATATTTTGTTTTAAATGATTCCCGACTAAGTCATCGTAATCCTTAAACTCCATTCAGACTTCCCCCGATTTTTATGTAATATATGTATGGGCTTCTCTCATTTTTAGAAAAGAAAGAGATGCTAGATAACTTAAATATAGAGTGTGTATTAAATGTATTCGGTTTAATTTTATTAGTTAATATGGCTCATCTTATATCTTCGTCATAATAACATTTTTATGTTATGGTGCTTTGGATACATTTAACACCGAGAATCAATTGATACTAATGACTTACTAGCAGTAAGTATATGAGACATTAGGAGGAATGTGAAGTATGGTGTAGTTCTTGTGTCTCATATATCCCACGACAAATACCCGCTCTTCTTAAGTAGAAAAGCGGGTAAAGCGAATCCAGAAATATAAAATCTTTAATAAACGTTTTTGTACAGCGAAAATTAAGGGAATATGGAGTGCATGTAACCTGTAAATCCTCTAACTTTCTTTAGATGATTGTAAAGGCAGCCATCGCAGCACATTTTGAATCTTCTCATCCCAGTAAGCCCAGTCATGTCCGCCGGGTTCTTCTTCATAGGTCAGTTGAAAATCGGTCTGTGCACAAGCGTTGCGGAAGGACTGATTCTCTTCATACAGGAAATCTTCCGTACCGCAGCATTGATAGAGGAGTGGACGTGGTGCCTGACTAGCCTGGCTCTCTTTCAGCAGATGCAGCAGGTCATTCTCCGAGCCCTTGATCTCGGGTCCGAAGATCCGCTCCATTTCAGCCTGCTGTAATGCGGAAAGGATTTTGTTATCCATATGTGCAGCCATATCCAGAGCGCCCGACAAGCTAGCTGCCGCGGCATATTGATCCGGTTTGCGCAGAGCCAATTTGAACGCTCCGTAACCACCCATGGACAAGCCGGCAACATAGTTGTCTTCCCGTTTGGAAGACAGCGGGAAGAAGGAACGTGCCAGCGCAGGCAGCTCTTCGCTAATGAATGTCCAGTAACGCCCACCTTCGGCCATATCCGTATAGAAGCTGCGGTGTACCTGCGGCATCACTACGGCGATTCCGAGATTCGCCACGTAACGTTCAATGGATGTCCGGCGCAGCCAGATGGAATCATCATCGGATAGACCATGCAGCAAATACAGCGTTGGATGCAGTCCCTTCCCAGCAACGTTCTCCATCCCAATCTGATTATGGGTCTGCTGTGGCAGAATAACATGCATGCTCGTGCTGAGACCTAGCGTGTCAGAGTAAAAATCACATTTAATGAGTGCCATCTCTACAAAAGTAACCCCTTTCATGAATTCATCAACAGACGTCCCGACCTGATAGGAATGCGGTCTCAGTTAATGACTCCTTCGTATCTATCACACAGGTTATACCCATTCCCCTTCCATTGCAACAACAACATTCATAGCGAGGAAAGTGAACGATCAACTGGAAATCAGACAGCATTCAGTAAGAAAGTTGAGAAGGTGACGGTTAATTGAGATTAATTGTGAGCAAAATGATTTCCACACTTCACAACGTAACAATGTTATGTTACACTCTTTCCAACACAAAGGGGGACCATATATGACGGATGATCTGATCTCCAAAAAAGAATTGCTGGACCTTACGGGGATATCCTACGGTCAGTTATACCGCTGGAAGCGGAAAAACCTTATTCCGGAAGAATGGTTTATTCGGAAGTCTTCATACACGGGGCAGGAAACCTTTTTTCCTAAGCAGCAGATCCTGACGCGTATCGATAAGATCCTCCATATGAAGGATGGATTGTCTCTGGATGAGCTGGCAGACGTGTTTTCGCCCACATTGGGTGAGGTGGAAATGTCAGCCGAGCAATTAATGGATCGAAACATTGTTTCATTGGCTTCGCTTGAACTGGTAAGAGAGGCAGGACGGGAACAGCAAATGTACGCACTGGAGCAGATCATGATGCTTTATGTGCTTGAGAAGCTGCTATTAAGCGGGGATATTACCCGTCAGGAGGGCTCATTGCTGATTGAGGTCATGTCGGAGCATTATTATCGATTCGCAAACAGAGCAAGTGAACTGCTGCTTATTCGCAAGATGGGTGTACCGACATTCATGCTTATTGGTGCAGGAGCAGAGCTATATTTTGATCACGGCGTCAAAGTGGTGCTGAGAGTTCCGCTGGGCACGTTTATGGAAGAGCTGAAACTCAAATTGGGATAAAGGGGAGAATCGACATGGAAGAACGTCATTTGAGAAATGATCTGAATGTATCAGGCTTGAGCCAAACGGCAGGTGGGGCTTTTCACCGGGTTTCCATTGATGGGATGGCTAAGGTAAACGGCAATCTGGATTGTACTTCCTTGAGTGTGAATGGAACATTGAAGATGCAGGGAGCCTTGAGTGCAGAAACTGCAACCATTAACGGCATGTGCACGCTGAATGGCCCCTTGAACAGTTCCCGTGTTCGTGTGGATGGCCTGACAACCATTCATGGAGACCTCCATAGCCCCGAGCTTGAAGTAAACGGCAAATGTACCGTACGTGGACGGGTGGATGGAGAACGCATCGATATTGGCGGCATGATCACTATTGAAGGCGACGTACAGTGTGAGTCCCTGAACGTACAGGGCAATATTAAAATTAGTGGCTTTCTGAATGCAGGAATTGTTGAGATCAAGCTCCATACGTCTTCGTCGGCCAAAGAGATAGGTGGAGAGCGTATTGATATTCGTCGCAAGGAACAAAGTGGTTTTTGGAAAAGTATCGGTCTGGGCGGCACGCCATCCTTCAAGACATCCTTAATTGAAGGGGATGAGATCGTATTGGAAGATACAGAGGCTGATATTGTTCGTGGCAGCAACGTTTATATTGGCCGTGGCTGCAGCATCAGGCTTGTCGAATACTCAGCCGAACTTGAGGTTGATCCGGATGCCAAGGTGGGCAGCAGCCAGCGGATTTAAGCTCTATTTGAAAGAAAAGGGATGTGATCGAATTGGATAACCATATCGTTAGTCCATCAGACAAGAGAAACGACATTAGTATTATCGGTGAAGGCAGCTCCGCTGGCGGTGTATACGGCAAGGTCAAGGTCGTGGGGGATTCCTCCTTCAACGATAGCTTGGTATGTGATCAGTTCAAATGTACGGGTACGTCGGTTGTAAACGGGTCTCTTGAATCGACAGATATCAAAATTACGGGAACCCTTACCCTAACTGAACGAATTGTCGACCATGAGGGTGGGGATTTAACCCAGGGGACTGGCCTGCATGCCAAAGCTGAGAAGATGAAAGTCGTAGGGGAGCTTCATCTATCGGGTGATTGTCAGGCGGAGATTTTTAAGCTAAATGGTCGTTGCACGGTCGGAGGCATGCTTACCGCAGAACACATGACGCTTAGAATCATGGGTCCGTCTGAAGCCAGGGAGATCGGCGGTTCCATTATTTCGGTGAAGAATGGTCGAGGGAAGCTGCTCGAAGGTTTGTTCACGAGTAATGCGAGTAACCCATCGATCCTTAAGGCAAACATGATTGAAGGAGATAACATAGAGTTAGAGAACACGGTAGCCGAGGTTGTTCGAGGAGATCAAATAAAAATTGGCCCGGGCTGCCGGATTGGTACGGTTGAATACCGTTCTTCTCTGCAGATCCATTCGCAATCCGAAGTTTTGGTACAGCGCAATCGGTCCGTGGACTGATTATTGGGGACAACTTTTCGGATATACTATTTCAGTCATATGAATAGAGCGTGAATGGAGAGATTAAGTACAATGGTTGCACGTAAAAACAGGATTGGATTGGTGCTGGCAGGGCTGCTGCTCAGCATACTGATGGCTTCGATGGATAATACCATCGTGGCCACGGCGATGGGGGATATCGTCGGCAAGCTGGGTGGCCTCGACAAATTCGTTTGGGTTACCTCAGCGTACATGGTAGCCGAGATGGCAGGAATGCCGATCTTCGGTAAATTGTCCGACATGTACGGACGGAAGAAGTTTTTTGTATTCGGCATTATCGTGTTTATGCTTGGATCGGCGTTATGTGGAACAGCTACATCCATTGTGGAGCTTACCATGTACAGAGCCATTCAAGGGATTGGTGCAGGTGCATTGGTACCGATTGCGTTTACCATCATGTTTGACGTGGTAGCACCGGAAGCGCGGGGCAAGTTGGGCGGATTGTTTGGAGCTGTCTTTGGATTGTCCAGCGTGTTCGGACCGCTGCTGGGTGCGTACATCACGCAGTATGCCACGTGGGAATGGGTATTTTATATTAACCTGCCGCTCGGACTGATTGCGTTTGTATTTATTGCGTTTTTCTACAAGGAATCTCATCAGCATCAATCCCAGCAGATTGACTGGCTGGGTGCAGTGACACTGATTGGTGCAGTGGTCTGTCTGATCTTCGGCCTCGAATTGGGTGGCAAAACGTATGCCTGGAACTCGTGGCAAATTCTCGGTTTGTTTGCCGGATTTGCGGTGCTAGCGCTGCTATTCATCGTTGCCGAATTAAGAGCGAAGGAACCGATTATCTCTTTTGGCATGTTCCGCAACCGCGTGTACTGGTCCAGTAATGTCATTGCCATGTTCAGTGGCGCGGCATTTATCACGGCGTCCGTATACATTCCAATCTTTATTCAGGGTGTGCTCGGGGGTAAAGCGACCAATTCCGGTCTCGTGCTGCTGCCTATGATGCTGGGGTCTGTCGTAACCGCCTCGATGGGTGGGGTACTCATGACTAAGATCAAATATCGGAACATTATGATCCCGACGCTGGCACTGCTTGTTCTCGGTCTGGGGTTACTGACGACACTGGACGAAAACTCATCCCTCTGGACGATCCGCGTATTTATGGTGCTCGTCGGCCTGGGTGTAGGAGCTTCGTTCTCGGTGCTCAGCAATGCGGCGATGAATGCGTTCGAACCGCAGAGACGCGGCGCCGCAAGTTCGACACTTAACTTTTTGCGTTCACTTGGAATGACGATGGGGATTACGATCTTTGGGATTGTACAGAGCCAGGTATTTACGCGCAAAATGAACGATGCCCTCGCCGGCTCCGCTGCGGAAGCAGGCGGGTCTGGAGCTGGAGTACCGGCGGGTGCCATGCCTGAAGGCCTGAATCTGAGCGATCCGCATGCCTTGCTCTCACCAGAGCTTAGACAGGCAATTCCACCTCAGGTGCTGGAGGCCATAACTCAAGCGTTATCCTCCTCCATCGTGCAATTGTTTGCCTGGGCTGCCATTCCGGCGGCACTGGCCTTGATTGCTTCCTTCTTTATGGGAAAAGAGAAGATGGTTATCGGCGAGGAACAGGGAGAATACACAGCCGGGCATTAATAAGCATTGAATAACAAAGACACACGGTTCTGCTTCCTCTATGGAAGAACAGAATGGTGTGTCTTTTTGTTTGGAGACCTTCTTATGGCTGTTTGGTATCACTTACGCCGTCCTCTACAACAGAAGGCTCCTGCGGATCTGGCAGGCTGCTATGACCTGAACGGGCGATAAGACGATTTTGAGCTTTGTAGGTATCCCGCGTAATAGTTTTGGACTCCACCACTTTGCCATCCACCTTCTTGATGCGTACCGTTTCCACAATGTAGCCAGGCTGACCGTTCTGCAAAACCTGCTGGGCGCCGTCCGGCAGAACATTGCTGGACACATATTTTACAGGGGCGCTTAACGTTTCAATGGTGTGGGATTCAAGTGCGTAACTGACGTTCTCGGGAAATGTGCCAAAAAATTTGACGGTCAACTGCTTGTTCTTTACCTCAGCGTGGATCAGCAAGGATTTGCCCGTATTATTTTTAAATCGGAAATTGATGGCCCCGGAGGCAAAAGTGGCGTCCAGCCCTTTCGGCAAATATTTGACGGGTATTGAATGGTTGCGTCGCTCAACAATATCGAGTCCGGTTAACAAGGCTGCATTATATAGTGTACTGGACACCTGGCATATGCCTCCGCCAACACCCGGGGTAAGCCGCCCGCTTACAATGACCGGAGCTTCGCGGAAGCCGTATTCCTTCTCGGCATGGCGAATGATTTTTTCATAATCGAACATACCTCCAGGCTCCAGAATCATGCCGTTCACGGACTTTGCTGCTGCGCTGACATTATGTATGCGTCCCTCCGTGCTGCTGCCGAGCCCTGTAGAAAATTGGATGATCTTCCGCTCAATGCCTTCCTTGCGCAATGACTCTACCGTGACTTCAGGTTGTTCGGTGTACAGCGGCAGCTGAATCAGTAATGGAGCGGGTTTGTCGTCATATTCCAGCACGGTGAAGTCATGGGGAAGCTTCGCCAGCAGTCTAGCCTCCAGCTCATCCCAGGCGATCCGCCGGACGCCTTTCTCCGGGATGTACTGGATCTGGTCGTTTGCGGTGATCCGCCGGACGGCGTCCGCGGGTGTGCCGAAGGTTTTCTTTTCCCAGTCAGGGCTCAAACGTGTTCTAAGGGACTCGGCATTATACCGTTGTTCCAGAGACCATTCCTCTTCAAAATGATAACGGGCATACGCACGTTCCCACACGTTCCCTTCCTCCAGCTCATGTATCGCCGTCCGAAATGCGTCTGCACTGTAAGCTGCACCGGCTTCGCTAGCCGTCATGTTCAGTGTCAGGGAAGGCTCATCCACCTCCAGCGTAACAGGCCAGTCCCCCAGCTTTTTCAAACGTTCGTCCAGTCCCAGAAGCACCTCGCTCCGATTCACGCCTCCGACCTGCCAGCCGCCAACCTGTACCTTATTCGGCAAAGCGGGTTGATTCACATACATATACAGCAATCCGTAGGAAGCGGAACCGATAAAGAGAATGGAAAACACGACAATGACGGCCAAATGTATTTTTTTCATATCCGTACGCTCCTTTGTACTTCTGATGTTCCGCATTTCGTAACACTTTCTATATATATGATCCAATGCAGGAAAACTTTCGGGTACTCAATAGGTAACAAATTTGTTACAATATATTTGTTATGCTTCCATCCCAGAGGATCGAAATAAGGGTAAAATGGATTGCTCCTGATGAAATTCAGGTCTTTTTAAAGGAATTGCCGGGATTGTGTCGAAATGATAATGGCTAACTATGTGAGCAGGAAGTGATGATGTGATAGAAATGCAGGACGTGTGGAAGACCTACGCCAATGGGACCCACGCATTACAAGGGGTGTCGGTGAAGATCGACCGCAATGAATTTGTGTATATCGTCGGTCCGTCCGGCGCAGGTAAATCAACATTTATGAAACTGATGTACAGGGAAGAAGTTCCGACCAAAGGACAAATATCCATCAATGGATTTAATATCGGAAAGTTGAAACCACGCAAGATTCCTTATGTGCGCCGTAACATCGGCGTAGTGTTTCAGGATTTCCGCCTTTTGCCCAAGATGACGGCATTCGAGAACGTGGCTTTTGCCATGGAGGTTATCGAGGCACCGAAGCGTCACATCAAGAAACGGGTGATGGAAGTGCTCGATCTGGTGGGACTTCGCAGCAAGGCGAACCGTGAACCTTCGCAGTTGTCAGGGGGGGAACAGCAGCGTATTGCCATCGCACGGGCGATCGTAAACAATCCGTCGGTGATTATCGCGGACGAGCCTACGGGTAACCTTGATCCGGAGACGTCATGGGGCATTATGCAGCTGCTGGATGAGATTAATTTCAGGGGAACGACGATTGTCATGGCAACCCATAACAAGGATATCGTCAATACGATGCGTAAACGGGTTATCGCCATTGAACGCGGCCAGATTGTACGGGATCAGATGAGAGGGGAATACGGTTATGAATTTTAGTACTCTCTTGCGCCATATGCGGGAGGGATTCAAAAACGTATTCCGCAATGGCTGGATGTCCGTGGCATCCATCATGTCGATCATCGTGTCGCTGCTGATCCTTGGCGTATTCATGCTGCTGGTACTGAATGTGAACTCCATGGCAAACCAGGTGGACAGTCAGGTAGAGATCAGTACGTTTCTGGAGCTGAATGTGGATGAGGGCCTGCGCAATACGCTGCAGCAGGAGATCAGTGCAATGCCGGAAGTGAGTGAGATTCGCTTTGTTTCCAAGGAAGAGGGACTCAAGGAGTTCCGTGAACGTCTTGGTGATAGTGCGAATAACGTGCTGGACGGTTTCGATGTGGATAATAATCCGCTGCCGGAGACGATTGAAGTTGAGGTCATTGAACCGGAAACCGTCACTTTTGTGGCGCAAAAAATTGAAGCATTGAACGAAAAGCACCCGGAGAAGCCGATCATGAAAGTGAACTACGGCAAGGAAACGGTGGATGTGCTGTTTAAATTCACACGACTTGTCCGGAATATCGGATTTATATTTGTCGGGGGACTGGCACTGATGTCCATGTTCCTGATCTCGAATACGATTCGCGTAACGATTCTGGCCCGTCGCCGGGAGATCGGCATCATGAAGCTCGTGGGTGCAACGAATACGTTCATTCGCTGGCCTTTCTTTATTGAAGGAGCACTTATTGGATTTATCGGTTCAGTGATTACGGTAGCAGTACTGTTCTTCGGTTACAGCCGCCTGCTGGCTACCATTGGTCAGGATGTATTCATGCAAATGCTTAATCTGATTCCGCTCAGCGACATTTGGTTGCTGTTTGGAACCCTTTTGATCGGGCTCGGTGTGCTGGTTGGTATTCTGGGAAGTACACTGTCCATTCGCAAATCGCTTAATGTTTAAACACTTTCATTAATGGAATTGCAGAAATTGTCGAAATAGAATGGCAAAGCAGGTTCACAATTGGACTCTGTTTGACGATATGTAGGGAAGACGCACTCTTTATACGATTGAAGAAAGCATAGAACATGATGTTCACCACCTGTGCAGGTTGCTTTCTTGTGAATTCATAGGATGGGGGATCACCATTTTGAAAAAAACAGCTTCGCTGCTGGCCTTTACGTTATTGGCCGGTTTGACGCTTCAACCTTCGGACGGATATGCCAAGAGTAGCATTAGCGACATAGATCAACAGATTAAGCAGCTGGAGGGCAAGGCGGCTGCGGCCAAACAGGAACAGAAAAAGGCAGCTGCCAATAAGAAGGAAGCTCAGCACTACAAGAACAAAACCAATGCTTATCTGAAGGTTGTCATGGAGCAGATCAATGTTGTCAGTGATGAACTGGCGAACGTATCTCTGGAGATTGAGAATACAGAAGAAAATCTTCGTACGACGAAAAAGGATTTGCAGGCTGCAGAGGAGCGTATCGTTGCAAGGGAGAAACTGCTTGAATCCCGTGTACGTCTGATGTATACGGATGGAGCAGTATCCTATCTGGATGTGTTGTTGTCTTCAACAAGTTTTTCCGATTTCTTGACCCGTGCAGACTCGCTGAAAACCATTGTGGATCAGGACCAACATTTGCTGGATGAGCACAAAAAGGACAAGCAGCTCGTTGTGGACAAAAAGGCCGAATTGGACAAGCAGTATGCGGAAGCCAAGAGCCTTTATGCACAAAAGAAACAACGCAAAGCCCAGTTGAATGAGAAGGAACAGGAGAAGCAAGTGCTTCTGGCTTCCTATGATGCTAAAATTGAAGAATCGGAAGAGCTGACTCAGGAGCAGGAAGATGTGTTGATTCAGATCGCCACCAAGCGTTCAACCCTGCTGCAAGAGAAAAACAAACTGCGTGAGCAGCAGGCAGCAGCTGCTGCCAAAGCCAAAGCAGCTGCAGCCGCTCGTGCGGCAGCGGCAGCGAAGGCACCGACCAAAGTCAGCACAAGCAGCAATGAGACTACGTATTCAGCGGGGAATGGCATTTTCTCCAAACCTGTATCCGGTGGACGTATTTCTTCTCCATTTGGACGCCGTACACACCCTATTACGGGGGAAGTGGGAAAAATGCATAATGGTGTTGATTTCGCTGTTCCAACGGGTACATCGGTTCACGCGGCATCGGGCGGTATCGTCATCATGGCGGAGTGGTACAGTGGTTACGGCTATACCGTTATCGTAGACCATGGTGGCGGTCTGTGGACATTGTATGGTCACCTGCGTGAAGGCGGGTTTAAGGTGAGCAAGGGAGATACGGTCAGCAAAGGCGATATTATTGCCGAATCCGGCAATACAGGAAATTCAACAGGACCTCACTTGCACTTTGAAGTTCGGGAAAATGGTACGGCAGTGAACCCGATGAATTATCTATAATGGATAGACCGCAAGGGAATGGAATAAACATATTCCGTACAAGCTAGACATATACTAAGCTGGCATGTTCAGGGAATGGATTCAGGAAAGCAATGGAATCTGACACGCTTCAAAACTAAAGGCGGTGAGCAAACGGATGATGAAGAAAAGATCGGCGCTGCTGCTTGCCATTGTAGCCCTTCTTGGAGGGAGCCTGCTTACGCTGGTACTGATGAGTTATCCCGGCATGGCCAATCAGACCACTTCGGGTGAAGGCCTGCTGGCCAGTGTAACCGGCAATACGCAGCAGAAGAACGATTTGAAGAAGATTGAAACCGCAATGGATTTGATCTCAAGCAACTACTATAAAGATGTGGACCAGACCAAACTGATCGATGGTGCGATAAACGGTATGATGGAATCCCTTGGAGATCCATATTCCAACTACATGGGTCAAGAAACGGCTGCCCAGTTCGAGGAATCCATTGAAGGATCCTTTACCGGAATCGGGGCCGAGGTGTCCTCGCAGGATGGAAACGTCGTTGTTGTTTCTCCGATCAAAGGATCACCTGCCGAGAAAGCGGGTATTCGGGCCAAAGACATGATCATGTCTGTGAATGGAGAATCCCTGCAAGGCCTTGAATTAAACAAGGCTGTTAACAAAATCAGAGGTCCAAAGGGTAGTGAAGCCAAGGTACAGGTCAAACGTGCCGGTTCTACGGAATTGATTGAATTTACCATTGTGCGTGATGATATTGATCTGGAGACCGTATACGCCCACATGGAGGATAACGGTGTAGGTGTCATTACCATCACCCAATTCTCGCTGAACACCGGAGAACGCTTCAAGGAAGAGCTGGCGAATCTGGAGAAACAGAACATGAAGGGTCTGGTCATTGACGTTCGTAATGATCCAGGCGGTGTACTGCAAGTGGTTATCGATATTGCCGAGCAGTTTGTTCCAAAAGGCAAAGTAATTGTGCAGGTCGAGGACAAAAACGGCAAACGTGAGCAAAGCAAGTCGAATGGTTCCAGCAAGTCGTATCCGATCACGGTATTGATGAACAAAGGAAGCGCGAGTGCGTCGGAGATTTTGGCCGGTGCATTGCAACAGTCTGCAGGCGCAACGCTGGTTGGCGAAAACTCCTTTGGTAAAGGTACGGTACAGACGAGTTATGATAAGCAAATGGGTGACGGCAGCCTGCTGAAAATCACCATTGCGAAATGGCTGACTCCGAATGGAGACTGGATTCATGAAAAAGGCATTAAACCGGATATTGCGGTGAACCAGCCGGATTACTTCTCGGTGGCACCGATCAACAAAGAGAAATTACCTTTGAAATATGACAGCAATAGCACGGATGTGAAAAGTGCGCAGACGATGCTGAGAGGACTTGACTTCAAGCCGGATCGTGTAGATGGATACTATGACCAGAAGACGGAAGAAGCGGTCAAAGCATTCCAGAAGCAGAAAGGCATTGAGGCCACAGGCGAGATCGACGAGAAAACCGCTGAATCACTGGAAGCGGCTCTGATTGAACGCATTGCCAATCCTCAATATGATGCACAGCTGAAGCGCGCGATCGAAAATGTCTCGAAGGATATTTAGACCGTCGTGTCGAAGCCATTAAGAAGGCTGATTATCAGCCTTCTTTTTTCTGAACCGGCTGAATGAGAGGGGTGACGGGCCATCATGGAATGGGCTTGGCCATGGTTAACGACATTAGGGGAAGCATTGCTGCAGTTGTTTACTCAGCCGTTTTATTATATCGCGGTAATTCTGATTGCACTGATCTATCATCGTCAATTATTACAGGAACGCAGATTGTTTCATGTTCGTCTGCAAAGCTCCATAACCCAGACGATCCGTGCCTTACTTGGAGGTATCGTCATTGGCGCCAGCGTCTCGGTGGTATCCATATTCCTGGGGACACACCTTACACTCGCCAGTGTAATTTGTATATGGGTCGCAACGTTAGTTCTGGCCTTGTTCCGTATTCGTTATCTGTGTTTCGCCTATGCTGCAGGACTGCTTGGCGTAGTGCAGTTTGGACTGAACGTGGCTTCAGGCTGGCAGCCAGAGGGCTGGCTTGGCAGCGTCACAGAGGCATTGCGTGCACTGGACATGCCTGCCTTACTGGTACTGGCTGCTTTACTGCATCTTGGTGAGGCGATGCTGGTTCGCTTGCAAGGGGTATCCATGGCTTCGCCATTGCTCTTCGAAGGCAAGCGTGGCAAGCTGGTCGGAGGATACCAGCTGCAGCATTTCTGGCCGGTCCCACTGCTGATTCTGGTACCGATAACGGGGAGCGGAGCAGAGCTCGCTTGGAATCCGCTCCTGAACGCAGGAGGCGGCTACATGCTGATGGCACTTCCTATCCTGCTTGGATTCGGTGAAGTTACACAGAGTATGCTTCCAGGGCAAAAAGTACAGATTTCCGCCAAGCGGTTACTGTTCTACGGGACAGGCCTGCTTGTGCTCAGTCTCTTGGCGGCATGGTGGTCACCGCTTATGGTGGTTGCTGCTCTGGCTGCATTTATCGGACATGAGTTCCTGGTGTGGTACAGCGGGTTTGAAGAACAGCACCGGAGTCCGGTGTTTGTCCATCCGGTACATGGCCTGAAAGTACTTGGCGTCATTCCGGATAGCCCTGCGGCAGAGCTGGGAATCGAAGCAGGAGAAACGCTGTATAAGGTGAATGGTGTGATGGTACATTCACCCGAGGATCTGCATCGCGCGCTGCGGATGAATCCGGCCTTTTGCAAACTGGAAGTTCGCAACCATCAGGGTGAGAGTAAATTTATGCAGCGGGCCATCTACGAAGGTGAACATCATCAGCTCGGGGTGCTTATGGCCCCTGATAATCATGAAGCCTGGGCAGTGCAGCTGCGTCCGCTGACCCTGTTCCATATCATCACACTCAAATTATTTGCCCGCCGCAAAAATAATCGCAATGATGAGGCTCCGCTGGCTCTGCCAGCTCCGGCTGTGAATGAACAAGGATCGATAGAAATGTAATAAATAAAGGGTACTTCACCGCTAGGACAGCGAGGGAGTACCCTTTCTGTTACTTTCAACTATTTCTTCAACATAAAGATGGCGATCTGCGTCCGATCACGCAGGCTTAGTTTGCCAAGAATTTCGGTGACATAGTTTTTGACCGTACCTTCACTCAGGAATAGTTTAGCCGCAATCTCCTTGTTGGACAGCCCTTCGGATATCGCTTCTGCAACGGCCAGTTCCATTCGTGTTAAACCGTAAGCATCAGGAGGTTGATGTGGATGTGTTTGAGGAGCCGCAGCCGGACGAAGCAGCCCCGCGAGTTTGCGGGCAATATCAGGGTGAATCAGCATATCACCGTTATGTACTGTTTTGATGCCTTGAATAATTCGGTCGGGGGGTACATTTTTGAGCAAATAACCGCTAGCACCGTTCTGCAGAGCCTGGATAATGTATTCGTCATCGTCAAATGTCGTCAGCATCAGTACACGCATGTCAGGGAAACGGGATTTGATGATACGGGTGCCTTCTACGCCATCACAGTCGGGCATCCGGATATCCATCAGTACAACGTCGGCGGCGGTTCCGGCTTCCAGCAGTTCAAGAGCTTCACGTCCATTTGAGGCTGTACCCGTGACGATAATTCCAGGATCAAGTCCGAGCAATACTTTAAGACTTTCGCGAATAAAAGAGTCATCATCGGTGAGAATCAGCCGAATGGGCTGCAGTGGGTCAGCTTCCTTTCTGTGGATTGGTTCATTTCGTTCGGACATAAGCATCATCCCTTCCTTTCAGATCAAATCAGCTTTATTCGCCATGGGCAGGCGTGTAATCACGGTGTAGGGAAAAATCGATCGGATCTCGAGCTGGCCTCCAATGGATTCTGTACGCAATCGCATCCCTTCGTGTCCCATGCCTGGCTTGGTTGACTCTTCTGTTGAGCCCCTGCCGGACCGCATTCCCTTATGTGGGGCCTTTGAGGGTTGCCGGGTTCTGATTTTCCCATCATTACTGACGGTCATGCAAACCTCGCGTTCTCCAAATGCCATTTCCACCGTAATTGAACTTGCGTTTCCGTGTCGCAGAGCATTGGTCAGCGCTTCTTTGGCATTTTTATATAATACGATCTGTATGCTCGGATACAGCTCTCGGGATGGGCCACGGACTTCATAACTCGTCTTCACACCGGTCTCTCTGCCCACTTCTTCCAACAGATGATCTAGTGAATAGGCATCGGATACATACGAATCAGACCGCATCTTGTGAAGTGTGGTGCGCATATCATCCATGCTTGCCGCCAACTGATCACGTATTTGTCTTACCATTTCCGTACCCTGTTTGGTGTCCAAAGGAAGGGTTAACAGGGCAGCCTCAGACATCATTTTCGTACGAATAAGACGGTGTCCTATATCGTCGTGAAGCTGCCTTGAAATCCGTGTCCGCTCTTCCGCCTGGGCCACGCCTTCGAGCTGCTTCGTAAACAGCAGCAGTTGTGCACGTGCATCCTGAAGCTCGAAATGTTTGCTGCGAAGCTCGTCGTATACCTGTTCCAGCTGTCCGTGACTGCTTGCCATTCTGGAACCCTGCCAGGAGAGTGCGGCGGTAAGGACAAGGAGCAGGTTTCCCACAATCCTTTCAGTGGTCTCTTCCATGAATGGAAATCCAGGGTCGATTGGTATTGAGGTATACCAAGGAAGCAGCTCCTGGGGTGGAGCGTTATGCCAATGCAGCGCAATATTGCTGGCGACAAGCTGAACTCCAAACATCAACCAGCGAGATGTCCCTTCAAGGCGATACATAAATACATAGAGTATAGATAAGGACAAAAACAACATGAAGGGTCCGTATAAGGCAATCATCCAGCAGGACCAGAGTATTTCGGCCAGAACGAGAAGCAAATGTCGAGCACGAGAACGGGCGAAGTCTTTGCAGACAGCGAATCCGAGGGCGATGATGATATACAGCGTATATAAATCTTCCCGGTCCAAGGGCTGCATCAAAAGGTACAGGACAGCAGGAACGAGAATTAAACCGTATTGCAGTATACGCATCGGCATAGGCAAGAACATCCTTTTAAAATAGAATGGGAAATTACGGGTAATGCACCCCTGATTATAGCACAGCCTGCTTCTTCTGCAGGAGATGACTTAAGTCACCTTAATCTCATGACCTTTTGTACCTTTGCGGGACTGTTGGATTCGGTACAATACAGATATGAAATCCGGCGGCGGGATGCTGGAGTGGAAGAGGAGTGTATAAGCAATGGCTATTCTAGAAATGGAACATGTGGTCAAACGATACGGCAGTAAACTCTCGGTGGATCATTTGAACCTGAGTGTGGATAAAGGGGAGATTTTTGGACTCTTAGGACCGAACGGTGCAGGCAAAAGCACCACCATCAGCATGATTGCCGGTCTGCTCGGCATCGAACAGGGCGAAATCCGGCTGGATGGCATCTCAGTCAAGGAGCGGCCGCTTGAAGTCAAACGCAGGATTGGACTCGTGCCGCAGGACCTGGCTCTGTATGAAGCGATGACTGCTGCAGAGAATGTCACTTTTTTTGCCAGGCTATACGGACTGCGCGGGAAACTGTTGAAGGAGAGAGTGCAGGAATCGCTCGAATTTGTCGGGTTGCAGGATAAAGCGAAGGATGCCCCATCCACTTTCTCTGGCGGAATGAAGCGCAGGCTGAACATTGCGTGTGCGATTATGCACCGGCCGGATCTGATTATTATGGATGAGCCAACGGTGGGGATCGATCCCCAGTCGCGGAATCATATTTTGGAATCCGTGCGCACGCTAAATAAAATGGGCTCAACCATTATCTACACAAGCCATTACATGGAAGAAGTCGCGGCGATCAGTAACCGGGTAGCGATTATGGATCAGGGACACATCATTGCCTGCGGCACCGAAGCAGAGCTGAGAGAGCGGGTAGCGTCCGAGGAGAAGATCTTGCTAACCGCATCGGGAATTGGACCCGGTGCCGTTGAGGAACTGAGGCTCCATCCGCGTGTGCGTGCGGTAGAAGCTGCAGGAGACACCCTGACCATTACGCTGCCTTCGGCTCAGCAGGATCTGCAGGATATCCTTTTCATCTGCAGCAAACACGAGATTGCCATTCAGTCGCTTAAGGTTGAGGAGCCTGATCTGGAGACATTGTTCCTCAATCTGACCGGCCGCACGCTGCGGGATTAGGAGGTGGCTTTGATGAACATTTGGCATATTTGCATCTTTGAAATAAGGCGGATTCTGAGAATCCGATCTGTTCTCCTAAACTTGTTTGTTCTACCGCTGCTGTTAATCTTTATCTTGGGGGCTGCGTTATCAAGTACGATGGATACGGGGAAGGACAACGTTCCTGGCCGGGTAAGCGTGGGAGTGATTCAGACAGGTTCGAGTTCAGGTTCAGTTACGGAAGCCCTGAATGCATTTGTGGCGGCTCCGGCTGTAGCCGAAATGATGAAAGTACAGCGTTTTACGACTGAGGAGGATGCAGTGCGTGGTCTCCGGCAAGGTGAACTCGATTTTGCAGTCTTAATCCCACCCGATCTGGAGGAACGGATGGCGAAGGGGGAAGACGCCAAACTGCAATGGATTCTGGGAAAAGACAGCACGCTGAACATCGTAGGTGAGACGTTGTTTACTCGCTTCACGGATGAACTGAACAGGCATATGGCAACAGTAGAAGTGCTGGGACCGGAAGCAAGTATGGCCATGGCATTCATGACTGACGAGGGCTCGGGCAATATCTCCTATGTTAACGTCAGTAATCCTGGAACAGCAGGTACCTCATACAGTGCCTCTCAATATTATGCTGCATCCATGCTGGCCATGTTTATGTTATACGCAGGCATGACGACGAGCAACAGCCTTTTTAGTGAGCGGGACAAAAAAACCTTAACCCGCCTGCAGGCCGCTCCCGTAGGCAATGGTGTCATTTTTGCAGGGAAAATTGCGGGCAACAGCCTCCTGGCCTTCATGCAGGCGCTGATTATTGTGCTGATGACCTACTGGCTATACGGCGTGAATTGGGGGACACATCCTTGGCTGATTGTTCTGATCTGCGTACTGATTACCATATCTTCGATGATGATCGGTGTGATTGTGGCACTCGTGAGCAAGAATGCGGCATCCGCAAGTGCGTTAATGCAGGGCATCATCATTGCCATGACGTTTATTAGCGGCGGGTTCACGCCGATTGCCATTGATTTTGTACAGCGGATTGGTGAATTTACGGTGAATCACTGGGCCCTGCAGAGTTTCCTGCGAATGATGCTGGATGCTTCGATGAGCGAGATTATGCATAATATCCTCATGCTCGGTGTTGTGAGTGCCGTCTTGCTTACCATTGCAGCTGTGATCTACGGGAAGGTGGGATATCGCTATGAATAGTCTGAATATTGCCTGGTTAATGATCAAACGCACCATAGGACGCAAACGAGGATTTATGGCGTTTCTGCTGCTTCCCTGCCTTGTTGTCACAGGCGCAGTTGCGTTATTTGGGAGTGAGCAAGCCACGCGGGCGGTTATTCCTTATGTAAACGAGGATCAAGGGGCAGCGGGTGCATGGATTGTGAATGAACTTTCCAAGAAGGAAGAATATCTGCTCAAGCCTATGAACACGGAGGCAGAACTGCGAGAAGCCATTACCCGGCAAAAGGGGAATTCGGGGATCGTTATACCTGCTCATTATACAGATGACTTGCTGCAAGGGAAGCAGGTATCGGTTGAGCTGGTTGAACTTCGTGTCAGTGAGAGTTCCTACACGTTGCGGGCTGCAGTCGAAGGGATGGCCGCCGGACTGCATCAGTCGGCCCAGGTCGTGCTTGCAGCAGCGAGCGCAGCTTCAAGTCAAGGACAAATGGCAGAATCGGCAGCAGCTCAAGAGCCATTCGAACAGCTGCTGCAGAAAACGGCGGAACATCAGATCTCCGGCGAAGCTACCGACCTGCAAATGTATCCCAAACCAGGACTGAACAATGTGACCGGATTTACGATCATGTTCATGATGGGACTGCTGACCAGCGCAGTGGCTGTCATTATGGAAGATCGCAGGCAGCGGACGATGGCCAGAGTGTACACCGCTCCTGTTCGTGCGTATGAAATTGCTCTCGGTAATTTCCTGGGCAGCTTTGCCATCGGCATGATTCAAATTGTACTGGTGCTGGGGATCAGCCGGTGGGTACTGCATTATGATGCGGGTATTCCATTTGGTGTACATTTCCTCATCCTGGCTGCATTTATGCTGGTCTCCATGGGCATTGCGAGTACAGTCGCCGGATTGATTCGCGAATCCAAAAATGCAAACGTCCTGAACTCGCTTATCATCACACCAACCTGCATGATTGGAGGGTGCTTCTGGCCGCTGTCGATTATGCCGGACTATATGCAAAAGCTGGCGAACTTTGTCCCGCAAAAATGGACGATTCAAGCGGTTGAAACGATCTCTGCAGGCGGCACGTTGTCCGACATCAAACTGCCGCTACTTATTCTGTGTGGCATGGCTGCGATATTGCTGACGGTTGGATCTGTTATTCTTCGTCCCAATCAGCCAGGTGTGGACGCATAACCTATGGACATGTGATTCGGCAATTCAGGATAAGTTCTTAGTTCATTTCATCAACAGAAAGACTTCATAAATTCCGAACGGCCGGGTGCACATTTGTGTATCCGGTTTTTGGGCTGTTATTAGGTCAGGAAGGTGCCTAGGGTCTGATTCATGGTGACGGCTTTTGGGTAAATCAGTGAGGTTATACCTATGTCCTCGGGTTGTTAATCTATGATAAATTGTTTGGTAAGGCGTTAATTAGACAGGGTCCATCAGATATGCCAGACTTGTGTATGCCAGCATATAACAAGGCCTGTTGGATTGTCCTGTGCCATTTATAGATGTTGAACAGAAAGAGGGTAAATACTTCATGACAATCATCGGTATTGATCTGGGAACAACGAACAGCCTGGTATCCTGCTGGGCTGGCGGAGAACCCGTTATTATTCCAAATGCACTCGGCAACCGCCTCACACCTTCCGTCGTGAGTGTGGACGACAACGGTGAGATCCTCGTGGGTGAAGTAGCTAAAGAACGGCTGATTACACACCCGGAGCGTACGGCTTCTGTCTTCAAAAGGTATATGGGAACAGGTCGAACATTCCATTTGGGTACATATCATTTTTTGCCGGAAGAATTATCGGCCTTTATATTGAAATCGCTGAAGGCGGATGCTGAAGCCTACCTGGGGGAGCCCGTGACCGAAGCGGTTATTAGCGTGCCTGCATATTTCAACGATGCCCAGCGCAAGGCTACACAGCGAGCAGGGGAACTGGCTGGTCTCAAGGTAGAGCGTTTGCTCAGCGAACCTACAGCAGCGGCGATAGCATACGGTCTGCATCAACAGCAGCCGGAAACGAAATTCCTGGTATTTGATCTGGGCGGCGGTACATTTGATGTATCCGTGCTGGAACTGTTTGATCAGATTATGGAGGTGAAGTCGGTTGCCGGAGATAACTTCCTGGGTGGTGAGGATTTCACAAGACTGCTTGCGGACATGTTTGCCGAGCAGCATCAGATACAGCAAGATACGTTGTCAGGCAAGGCGCAGTCAGCCCTTTGGAAGCAGGCGGAGTCATGCAAACGTGCACTTGTTGATGGACGTGAAGGGATGATGTCCTTAACGCTGGACGAGGGACTAAAGGAGCTTCGTGTTGACCGTGCAAAATTCGATCAGGCGGCTAAACCATTACTGGCACGATTGCAAAAACCGGTCGAGCGTGCATTGCGCGATGCTTCAGTCAAATTAAATGAGCTGGATGCCGTAATCCTGGTAGGCGGGGCTACGCGCATGCCGCTTATTTATTCGTTTACAGGCAAATTGTTTGGCCGACTGCCTGCGAACCATCTGCATCCGGATGAGGCTGTTGCTCTTGGTGTGGGGATTCAGGCAGCAATGAAGGAACGCCATGCCGACCTAGAGGAAGTGATTCTGACAGATGTATGCCCGTATACACTGGGAACCTCTGTATCGATGTCGCTGGGTAATGGACGATTCGAATCAGGCATGTTTGCGCCGATCATTGAACGGAATACGGTTATCCCCGTTAGTAAAGTGGAGCGGTATTATACGATGCACAACAATCAGGCATCGATTACAGCGGATATTTATCAAGGGGAGAGCCGACTGGCGAAGAACAATGTCAAGCTGGGGGAACTTACGATCTCGGTACCGCCTGCACCGGCAGGGCAACAGGCCGTGGACATCCGATTCACGTACGATATTAACGGCATTCTGGAAGTGGAAGTGTCTTCGGTGGAGACAGGCGAGAAAAAGGTAGCGATTATTCAGGGCAAGGAAAGTGACCTGTCCAAGGAGGAAATTGCCGAGCGGTTCAAGGCACTGGAAGCGATCAAGATCCATCCGCGGGACCGGATGGAGAACCGTTTGCTTTTGGCTCGCGGAGAACGGATGTATGAAGAGTCACTCGCTGAGTACCGTACGATCATTGCCGAGGTCATGCTGCAGTTCGAAGAGACCCTTAAACGCCAGGATGACCGTGAGATCAGGAAAGAAGCAGAAAAGTTGAAGGAAGTGCTGGATCAAATTGAAAGAGTGCGGGAGTGATACGTGAATGGACATCTGGACAAGATTGGGGCTTGAGCCTACGCAGGATACGGGAGCCATCAGACGTGCGTATGCGAAGCAGCTTCGAAGCACGCATCCGGAAGACGATCCGGAAGGGTTCCAAGAATTGCGCTTGGCTTACGAGCAGGCTCTGAAGGCTGCGAAAGAACCGATGCCGGATCAGGAGCTGCTTGCAGTGCAAGCAGAATCGCAAGCACTGAAGCAGCCTGACATGGAATCCCGCTCTGTTCCGACGGAAGGCTCTCTGCAAGAAGCTGCGTCCGAATCCGAAGAAGGTCCCGTGTACTTTACCGTGGACCAATGGGATGCTCCTGTGGAGACGGCAGCGACTTCGCTTCAAGATCCAGCGGCAGTGGATGACACGGTCCATTTGCTGGAACAAGCACGTTATATTGTAGAGAATGTATTCAAACGGGCAGATTCGGCCGTATGGGAGGACTGGCTGCAGAGCGAGGAACTATGGCAGCTGGATGTGAAATTTTATACGGGAACGGAATTGCTGCGCATGCTGTATGAACGTCCTTTTTTACCGAAAGCCGTCTGGGGGCGGTTGGATGACTTCTTCAGCTGGACTGAACAGCGGGAAGAGCTGAAAGAGGTGCTTCCAGAGGAGATCGCAGAGTACCCTGGCTTGGAATTGGGACGTCCGTGGGAACTTCGTTATGACACGTTCGATCCGGGGAGGGATGTGGACTATGAGACCTTCATTCGTCTGCGTGAGACTGCATTCCAACTGATGCTTCAAGGTGATATTGCGGAAGCCGGATCACACATTGATGCAGGTATGGCACTGTATCCTGTTGACCCGGATCTGATCCGTCTGGCCGCCAAATTCCGCCTGTGGAACAAGGAGGAAGACGCCGCTCTGGTATTGTTTGAAAGGTTGGCTGCACTCGAACCGGATGCAGTGGATGGACTGCTGCATAGTGCAAGGTTGCTGTATGGCGCCGGACAGAAGGAGCAGGCCGAGCAGCTATACCGCAAGGTGCTGGAACGCGAACCTCACCAACTGGATGCATGGTGTGGACTAGTCTTGTTTTATCAGGAGAAGGGGGAAGTGGAAACAGCACTCCATATGGTTGAGCAGATCCTCACGCAGCATCCTCATGATGTGGAGATGCAGATTACACTGCTGGAACTGAAACAGAAACGGGTTGAGCATAAGATCAAACTAGCTGAGCAGGAAACGGATACGGTCGTTCGGCGCACGCTTCAGCGTGAAGCTGCCGAGGGGTATGCCGAACTGTGGAACGATGAACAGCTTGTTGAGTATTTGGGCGAAATTAACGTAAACGAAGAGCTGGATGCGGCATTATATCTGCTCTGGGCACAGGGCTTTGTTCGAATCGGCAAAGGCGAGGAAGGAATCGAAGCCCTTCAGTATGCTGAAGCTGCTGCGAGCAGGGAAGGGATCAGCGGCTTTCCGATTTTGCTTGAACGGGGACAACTGCATCTGCGCATGGACAATAATGCGGCTGCCATACAGGATCTGGGCAGAGCGGCGGAAATGGATTCGTCCCACGCTGAGGTCAAGCATTTGCTGGCGAGTGCTTACCAGAGGGAAGATCAGCTTGAGCCGGCCATTGAACTGTCAGGTCAGGCGATTGAGCTGAATTCCGAACCGTATGAGTATTATTCGCTGCGGGCACTTTGTTATTTTAGAATGGGCCGTTATGAAGAAGCGCTTGCCGATTATGAGATCGTTGTGGTTAAAGAGCATGACTTTGCAAACGCCTGGTACCGGAAAGGGTTCGCACATCTGAAACTGGGGCAGTATACCGAAGCTGTGCATTCCCTTGAAACTTCTTTGGTTTATGAGCATGAAGCAGTCATTTATTATTACCTGGCCATTGCGCGAGCGAGGCTTGGGGAGATGGAACAGGCACTGCAGGATATTCGGCAATTCCGGAGCGAGAATCCGGAGGACCAGGACGGACCTTTAATTGAAGGAGACATCCTGCGTTTACAAGGGCAGCTTATGCCGGCACACCATACATACGTCAATGGGTTAAACGAACATCCCAACGTATATGAGCTTGCCAAAATGGCTGTCGTTTGTGTGATGGAGTCTGATATGGAGGACAAAGATTCATACTTGAACAAGCTTGCGGAGATGATGTCCAACATGGAGACAGTCGAAACGTGGGGGCTGCTGTTCATTACACGATATCTGGTAGAGGTCCAAGACTGGGGAAGTGTCCGTGTTTATGTAGAAGCCTATGTGGACGGAGAAGAGCCCGGGGATATCGACCCTCACATTTGGTTGTATTCCGGGATTGCAGCCTATCATGCAGGGGATATGGATCAAGCCATTCTTGAATTGGGCAAAGCCTACGGCGCAGGTCTGCGGGGCGATGTGTGCAGTGTGCTAAGCATGGTGTATTACGATAAACATGAATGGGATCAGGCTCTTGCCTATGCCGAAGAGGCTATTCACAGTCAGCCAGACCACCCGGATTACGTTGTGCGTCGTGACGCTATTGCAGCTCGTGCTGCGGAACGAGGATTCTCCTTTTTGAAAAAGCTCCGCAAATCCAAGCCGGCGTATGAGCTGTGGCCTTCGAATGTACCACTTCAACATCTGAAGCCAGATGGCGTCATCGACTTACATTTTACATAGGGAGGAGGGTAAGGATCGTGGGACAAGACAGAGGAGCGGTTCAGGCTGTGCAGGGGATTACGGATAAACAGCTGTGGTTTCGGGGCATGAGCGCCATTATGGACGAAATGAATGGACTGGATATACGCAATGATTACGAGCATGAGGAGGACGAAGAGGAAAAAGATCGATTCCGTACCTCTCTGGAGGAAGAATGGCGTATTCATAACAGAGATGAGCTGCTGTCGGGATTGGAATGGATCCGAGAAGGTGGACATCGGGTTGCGTTTGAACGAATGAGGACTTTTATGAATGCATTATCGGAAGCCGATCAGTGGAAGTGCATCCACTCCCTTAATCCGGAAACGGGCCGATATCATGAATATCTGGTGGTCAAAACGTACATGTACAAACTGCCCCCTGCCGGCATCGCAGCCTGGGATTGGGGAAGGTACGCAAACTTGTGCCGCAAAAGTGCGTATGTCGGTTTTATCACTGAAGTGGAGGCTGAACAATTGATGTTGCAGGCGGCTATTGAGGCACAATCGGCTTATTCTTCGTGGAAAGAGTACGCGGTTGCTTTCTTGGCGGGCAGGCTGTACTGGTTGGAACAAACGGCCGAGCCGCTGGTTCAGCGTCAGGTGAATTATGTGCGTAATTTGTTCGTGCAATCAAACAGCATTTATAACAAGGTGGACTGGAATTTGTCCCTACAGTAAGATAAAAACACAAAAGCACGTTCTACTGAATTCGGTTCAGCAGGAACGTGCTTTTTTGGTGAAGTAACAGAATGCCTCATCGATTGGAAATTAAGATTAGGATTGAAGCTGACGCAGTACGGTAATTTCGACCCGGCGGTTTTTTTGCCTGCCGGCTGCGGTTGAATTGTCACCGGTGGGACGTGTGTCCGCGTAACCTGCGTACTGAAATCCGTCAGGGTCCAGGTTCTCTTGGTCCAGGAAAAACCGAAGCACAGAAAGTGCGCGTTCTCCGGAAAGCTCCCAGTTGTCTTTATATGTGGAATTGGCTCCAACAGGCACGTTATCGGTATGACCTTCTATGCTGACGACGGTGCTTAGGTCACGGAACAGGCTCGCAAGCTTGCTTAGTGTAGGTGCAGCGTCACTTTTCAGAGCAGCTTGTCCCTGATCGAACAGAAAGCGGTCACTCAGCGTAATGGAGATTCCCTGCGGGTTGTCTGCCACAAAAATCTGATTTTCCAGTTTATTATCCTCGATATACTGGGTAATCACATTGAACAGATTCTGCAGCTCCTCCTCCTGGGAACGAAACTGTTCTTCCCGCTCGGTCAGTGGCTGATCTTCTTCCGGAGTTGTTGCATCTTCACCCTGAACCTCGGTTGGAGGAACTTCAGTAATGGTTTGTCCTGCGGTTTCATCGATTCCATTGCCAAGGTCAAGAATGGAATCGGATTGATTAAATGTATTTTGCAGTGATTGGGTTACCACGTCGTATTTACCGGAGTCCAGATTGCTCATGGCGTACATGATGACAAAAAAGATCAGCAGCAACGTGATGAGATCGGCATAGGTAATCATCCACCGATCCCGATGATCGCCAGGTTCACGTTTTCCGCGCCTTCTACTGCGCCGACTCATCCAATCCCTCCTTCGCTACGGGACGTGAGATTTGACGATGAGTGAGCGTGAAGGACTCAAGTCGTTTGCGTACGAGATGAGGGTTCTCTCCATTCTGGATGGCGAGCACACCTTCAAGCAGCATCTCCATCATCTGGATGTCTTCGGCACTCCGTGATTTAATTTTGGATGCAATGGGCAAAAAGATAAGATTGGCACTGGCTACCCCGTATAAGGTTGCAGTAAAAGCTACAGCAATGGCTGGGCCCAGTCCGGTAGGATCTGTCAGGCTGCCTAGAACCTGAATCAGTCCCATGACCGTACCGATGATACCCATCGTTGGAGCGTAACCTCCAGCGGATTCGAAAATTTTGGCATAACCTTCATGCTTTTGTTCCACCGAATCGATCTCCAGCTCCATGATCTGACGAATCACATCCTGATCGGTGCCATCGACAACCATCTGGATACCGTCTTTCAGAAATGGATGCGGATGATCCATAACCTGGCGTTCCAGTGCAAGCACGCCTGAACGACGGGCAATCGAGGACATGTCCACCAATTCTTCCATCCACTTGCGCGGATCATTGTCATTACGTCCAAAAGCCATGCGCAGTGCGGCCGGAATCGTACGCAGCCGATGAGTCGGAAAACTGGCGACTACTGCAGCAATGGTTCCACCGAATACAATCAGAGCAGCTGTTTTTTGAACGAGGCCGGACAATTGACCCCCTTCCCATAAAAAACCGCTGATCACTGCGGCAATCCCGGCTATGATGCCGATAAGTGTCGCAATATCCATAAATTAACCCACTCCTGTCTTTACTTCACGTTTGCATCACATCTACGAACGAGGTATAATTATACGGGAACAAATATTCCTATTACTATAAGTTTTCCCATATGAAAATTCGGGGAACTTCGACAATATATAGTGACTATTATTTTAGACGATAGGGTGAGATACGGCAATGAGCGATATTATAATGAGCGACAAAACGTTCGAGATTGAGTCCGAGTTTTCTCCCCAAGGTGACCAGCCTGCCGCCATCAAAGAACTGGTGCAGGGTGTTCAGGAAGGGAAAAGATATCAGACGCTGCTGGGTGCTACGGGAACAGGTAAGACGTTCACAATTGCGCAAACGATTGCCAAGCTGCAACGTCCCACGCTGATTATTGCCCACAATAAAACGCTGGCAGCACAGCTTGCGAGTGAGTTCAAGGAATTCTTTCCAAACAATATGGTTGAGTATTTTGTTAGTTACTACGATTACTATCAGCCAGAAGCATATATTCCGTCTTCCGATACGTACATCGAGAAGGATTCAAGCATCAACGAGGAAATTGACAAGCTGCGTCACGCTGCAACCAGTTCATTGTTTGAACGCCGTGATGTCATCATTGTAGCGAGTGTATCCTGTATCTACGGTTTGGGATCGCCGCATGATTACTCCAGCATGTTATTGTCACTGCGCGTAGGGATGGAGAAGCCACGCAATCAGATCTTGTCCCGGCTGGTCGAGATTCAATATCAGCGGAATGACATCAACTTCGTACGGGGAACATTCCGTGTGCGAGGCGACGTCGTTGAGATTTTCCCGGCATCCAAGGGTGAACACGCCATTCGGGTGGAGCTTTTCGGAGACGAGATCGAGAAGATTACGGAGATTGATGTCTTAACCGGGGAACTGATCGGTGAACGCGATCATATTGCCATCTTCCCGGCATCTCACTTCGTAACCCAAGAAGAAACGATGCGGGTCGCACTTGTCAACATTGAGCGTGAACTTGAAGAACGGCTGGAAGTACTGCGCGAACAGGGCAAATTGCTGGAAGCACAGCGACTGGAGCAACGTACGCGGTATGATATCGAGATGATGAAGGAAGTGGGATTTTGTTCAGGGATCGAGAACTACTCAGGCCCACTGACATTCCGTGAACGTGGCGATACGCCGTATACGCTGCTGGATTATTTCCCGGATGACATGCTGATCGTTGTCGATGAGTCTCACGTAACTTTGCCGCAGATCCGTGCAATGTACAACGGTGACCAGGCGCGGAAGACGGTTCTGGTAGATCACGGATTCCGCCTGCCGTCTGCACTGGATAATCGTCCGCTGAAATTCGAAGAGTTCGAAAAGAAAATGAGTCAGATTATCTATGTATCGGCAACGCCAGGACCGTACGAGATTGAGCACACGGATACGATGGTGCAGCAGATCATCCGTCCAACCGGTCTGCTTGATCCGATTATCGAACTGCGTCCAACGAAGGGACAGATTGATGATTTGATTAGCGAGATTAACGACCGGATTGCCAAGGATGAACGTGTACTCATCACCACGCTGACGAAGAAAATGTCCGAGGACCTGACGGATTACCTGAAGGAAATTGGAATTAAGGTGCGCTATCTGCACTCTGAGATTAAGACATTGGAGCGTATGGCGATCCTGCGTGATTTGAGGCTGGGAACATTCCATGTTCTGATCGGGATCAACCTGTTAAGAGAAGGTCTTGATTTGCCGGAAGTTTCGCTTGTTGCCATCTTGGATGCAGACAAGGAAGGTTTCCTTCGTTCCGAACGCTCCCTTATTCAAACGATCGGCCGGGCGGCACGGAACAGTGACGGTCGAGTTATTCTCTATGGTGACAAAGTCACCGATTCGATGGATAAAGCGATGAAAGAGACGGAACGTCGTCGTGAAATCCAAATAGCATATAACGAAAAGCATGGAATTACTCCACAGACGATCCGCAAAAAAGTGCGTGATGTGATCGAGGCAACTAAGGTTGCCGAATCCAAGAACGAGTATCTTACAGGCGCTGCAGAGAAGATGTCGAAGAAGGAGCGTCAATCGCTTATTCAGCGTCTTGAAGCTGAGATGAAAGACGCCGCGAAGAACCTGCAGTTTGAGCGTGCAGCCGAGCTTCGCGATGCTTTGCTGGAGCTGCGTGCGGAGTAAATTGATAAATAGATATGCAACAAGAGAACGGCCGGCTGGCCGTTCTCTTGTTGAGTAAAGAACCGGCAATGAACGACCGATAATTAGTCATGTTGAAAACCTGGAATCAGGTCTATACTGATAGAAATGTTGAAATTGGTTAAAAGGTTTATAGGGAAGGTAATTTGCATCAATCCAAGAAGCAACATTAATTCGTAAGATATAAATCGAAAAGGTTCTGTTCGTTTATATATTGTACCCGTAAGCGACTGGAATCGAATGATGCAAATTACTGAGGAAAGCATTTGGAAGTCGTGTAGAGGGGAGCCGAGCCGAAGGCAATGGCGACCTACCGCGAGCGAGGCGGAGCCGTGAGCGTCTTGGTGTTTAATAGAGCCGAGCCGAAGGCAATGGCGACTTACCGCGAGCGAGGCGGAGCCGTGAGCGCCCTCTCGCAGTAGAGCAGCCTTTCTAAGAGACCGGCAATAGGCCGGGATCTTAGAAGAAGCTGCGGGCACACGACACACCTTCACATAGCAAGACCCGACCCCTCACCAAGCACCGCCTGTTTCGGGTGTCCAGAGGGCTGCGCCCTATGGGGCCCTACCTTGGAAGGGAGGGTTTGGGTGGGATCGAAACACCTTTAAAAAGGTTGAATAAACTTAGAATTACAACATTGAGAGGATGGATAACCATTGGCGAGCGAGAACATTGTCATTAAAGGTGCGCGAGCGCACAACCTAAAGAACATTGATATCACCATCCCGCGTGACCGTTTTGTCGTACTGACCGGTCTGAGTGGCTCAGGCAAGTCCTCGCTGGCTTTTGATACGATCTATGCCGAAGGACAGCGGCGTTATGTAGAATCACTATCTGCTTACGCACGTCAGTTTCTAGGGCAGATGGAGAAACCGGATGTCGATTCTATCGAGGGTCTGTCACCGGCCATTTCCATAGACCAAAAAACAACAAGCCGCAACCCACGTTCCACGGTAGGAACGGTTACGGAGATCTACGACTACCTGCGTTTGTTATTTGCACGTGTGGGACATCCTCACTGTCCGGATCATGGTGTGGAAATCACCTCCCAGACCGTAGAGCAGATGGTAGACCGCGTAATGCAGTACCCGGAACGCACCCGGCTGCAGATTCTGGCACCGATTATCTCCGGTCGTAAGGGAGAGCACAAAAGTGTGTTTGCCGATGTATCCAAGCAAGGCTTCGTCCGTGTACGGGTAAACGGGGAATTGCGTGATTTGTCCGAAGACATTCAGTTGGAGAAAAATAAAAAGCATACCATTGAAGTGGTCGTTGACCGGATCGTAGTCAAGGAAGATGTACAGGCTCGTCTGGCCGATTCCATTGAAACGGCACTGAATCTGTCCGGAGGACAGCTGCTGGTTGATATTATGGGTGAAGAAGAGCTGCGCTTCAGTTCCAACTTTGCCTGCCCGGTGTGCGGGTTCAGTATTGAAGAGCTGGCACCACGGATGTTTTCCTTCAACAGTCCATTCGGGGCCTGCCCTGATTGTGATGGTTTGGGTGTAAAAATGATCGTAGACCCGGATCTGCTCGTCCCTGATCGCAGCAAAACGATTGAAGAAGGCGCGTTTGATGCTTGGACAGGCGGTACGTCCACTTACTATCCGCAGTTCCTAAAATCCGTATGCGAACACTTCAACATTCCACAGGATGTACCCGTGGAGGATCTGCCGGCGGATCAGATGAACAAGCTGTTGAATGGTACAGGTTCGGAGAAAGTCCGTTTCCGGTACGAGAATGATTTTGGGCAGCGCAAGGAAGCGATGGTGACCTTTGAAGGGATCGTTAACAACCTGGAACGCCGCTATCGTGAGACGGCATCCGAAGGGATTCGGGAATTCATTGAAGGTTACATGAGTGCGAAGCCTTGTGGAACCTGCAAAGGACATCGATTGAAAAGGGAAAGCCTGGCTGTTACCATCAATGACCATAACATGGCATATGTGACCAGCTTATCCATCGGGGAAGCAGGACGTTTCTTCGAATCGCTGCAGCTGAGCGAGAAGGAACAAGCCATTGCCAAATTGATTCTGAAGGAAATTAACAGTCGTCTTGGCTTCCTGGTAAATGTCGGTCTCGATTACCTGACACTGAGCCGTGCTGCCGGAACATTGTCCGGTGGGGAAGCACAGCGGATTCGCCTCGCTACTCAGATTGGTTCCAGCCTGATGGGCGTGCTGTACATCCTCGACGAACCAAGTATCGGTCTGCATCAACGCGATAATGATCGTCTAATCTCCACGCTTGCTCACATGCGGGATATCGGTAACACGCTGATCGTTGTTGAGCACGATGAAGACACGATGCTGGCAGCCGACTATATTATCGACATCGGTCCAGGCGCAGGCATTCACGGTGGTACTGTCATGTCACAGGGTACACCGGAAGAGATTATGAATGATGAGAACTCGTTGACCGGGCAGTACCTGAGCGGACGCAAGTTCATTCCTATACGGACGGAACGCCGGAGTGTAGGAGACCGCTGGCTGGAAGTACGCGGTGCGAAGGAAAATAACCTGAAGAACCTGAATGTGAAAATTCCGGTTGGTGTATTCACCGCAGTTACGGGGGTATCCGGCTCAGGCAAATCGACACTGATTAACGAAATTCTGTACAAAACGCTCGCGCGCGATCTGAACCGTGCACGTGTTCGTCCTGGCCAGCACAAAGAGATTCGGGGGCTGGAGCATATCGATAAAGTCATCGATATTGACCAGTCGCCAATTGGCCGTACACCGCGTTCCAACCCTGCTACGTACACAGGTGTCTTTGATGATATCCGTGATCTGTTTGCACAGACAAATGAAGCGAAAGTCCGTGGTTACAAAAAAGGCCGGTTCAGCTTCAACATCAAGGGTGGACGCTGTGAGGCTTGCCGTGGGGATGGAATTATCAAGATCGAGATGCACTTCCTGCCCGATGTCTACGTTCCTTGTGAAGTCTGCAAAGGGAAACGGTACAATCGGGAAACCCTTGAAGTAAAATATAAAAACAAAAATATCGCCGATGTACTCGAAATGACTGTTGAAGATGCAACACAATTCTTCGAGAACATCCCCAAAATCCATCGCAAATTGCAGACGCTACTTGATGTAGGCCTTGGTTATATTAACTTGGGTCAACCTGCAACGACATTATCCGGTGGTGAAGCGCAGCGTGTGAAGCTCGCTTCCGAGCTGTACCGTCGCAGCACAGGCAAAACCATTTATATTCTGGATGAGCCTACAACGGGTCTGCATGTCGATGATATTGACCGTCTGCTTAATGTACTCCACCGTCTGGTGGATTCCGGTGAATCGGTTCTTGTGATCGAGCATAACCTCGACGTCATCAAAACCGCTGATTATATCGTGGATCTGGGTCCTGAAGGTGGTAGTGGCGGCGGAACGATCGTCGCGACAGGGACGCCGGAGGATATCATTAAGGTGGAAGCCTCTTATACAGGCAAGTACCTTAAGCCGGTATTGGAACGCGATACGGAACGAAGCAAGACACTGCAATTAACGGAGTAGGCAGCACAATTGTGTGTTAGTTGAAATCCAATCAATCAGCATCCCCCATACCCTGCTTTGATGGCCGGGTATGGGGGATGTTTTTGATATTCACGCATACCCCTTCTTATGAAGAAGGGTGAGGAATTTATTTTACGATAAGTGAGGTGTCCTGCTCATTCCGAAAGAAGGGTTATTTCATTTTGCCGCCTGCGTTAGCATAATAGAGATATGATTGAAAGTGTTTACATATGAGATAGGGCAAGCTTTACAGCGATCCAATTTTGGACTGGATTTTTTTCATTTTTCTGGATGATAGGGCTTGCATTACTAGCAGGGGACAGATAACATAGAGGAAGATATTAGGGTATGCGTTAGCTGTTCAACTATGGTGAGGGGGTCTGTCTATCCATGCTGTTTGCAGAAGCTGCCACGGCGAGTACATCCAATTTTAATGCATTTGATATTTTTGTCCTCTTGTTTACAATCATTATTTTTATTGGTGTGGTTCGCCTGCTTCGGGCACCGAAGAAGAATCTGTTTGCGATCGGGTTTGCAGTAGTCAGTCTGCTCGTCTTCCTTATGACAGACTATGCAATGATTAAGAACTGGTTTAGTTAAGGGTATCCATCCCAGGTATATTCGATAATAGCAAAGGGAACAGACAAAACACTTTCCAGAGCAATGGCGGAGGGTGTTTTTTGTGTTGATGGGCAGGTGCGCAGCAATGTTTTTACGAGTAAAAGTAGGACTGAAAACATTTGTACAGGAAGAATATGTATGTTAAATTGGAGGATACCGGTATAGCAGATGATAGAGAAAAGAAATCCATAGAGTTGGATGGTAGGATGGTTGCATAACGGAGGATATATGGAGAGGGTTAGGTGAGAAGATGAGATCGTTGGGGAAAAAATGCATGGCGGTGTGTATGGCTGCTGTACTCGGGGTGAGTGTTGCGTCTACGGCGGGTGCGGCGGAGCGGGCAGCTGGCATGAAGGCAAAGATCGTCGACGGACAAGTGTATGTCAGTGCAGCCGATTTGGTCAAGTCCATCGGTGGCAAAGGCCAATATGATGCGAAAACGGGTACCTATCAATACAAAGGCAATGAAGCCGTTCCAAAAGTGATCGAGAAGGTGTCTCCATCTGTGGTGGGCATCATCGGCAAAGCGGACGAAGGGCAGGAAGGGGTCACAACAGACCGTTATAACCTGGCTCATGGAACGGGTGTAATCATACGCTCCAATGGCTGGATTGTGACCAACGCACATGTGGTGGATGGATTAAGCAACGCCGTAGTTGTGACGACCGATGGCAATACATATAAAATTACGAAAACATACAGTGACCCACTGAGTGATCTGGCGCTGATCAAAATTAATGCCAAATCGCTCAAACCGGCGACGTTCGCCAAAGCTTCCCAAACCTCAGTCGGCGAGACGGTTATCGCTATTGGGACACCCATTTCTTTTTCCCTGCGAAATTCGGCAACGGTGGGTGTCATTAGTGGATTGAACCGCGGGGTTGAAGCAACCTATCGTTTGATTCAGACGGATACAGCCATTAACCCGGGGAACAGTGGAGGACCTCTGGTCAACCTGAAGGGTGAAGTCGTTGGTATTAATTCAATGAAATTCTCAGCGGTGGGTGTCGAGAATATGGGATTTTCGATTCCTGTGGATACCGTTCAATATATCATCAATCAGTTTTTTGAATACGGCAAAGTAAAGCGTGCAAGTCTCGGTCTGCAGCTCGAAGAGAGCTGGTCTGCGATTGTAGGTCTGCCTACGGATGATCCATTGACGATCACGGGCGTATTGTCCACTGAAGCGAAAAAAGCCAAGATCCAGGAAGGGGACGTGTTATACAGCATAGCGGGTACGCGTGTTTCTTCCGTAGTGGATATTAATGAGCTGCTCAAGAAATATGTGCCCGGGCAAAAGGTGAAACTGCTGATGCAATCTGAAGGTGATATCGTCACACGTACCTTGGTGCTGGCGGATCGTGCGGATATCCAAGAAGAGGAATTAGAGCCGTTTCCGGTAGATGAAGAACAATAAAGCCCGGTGAGCGACCCGGAAGCAGAGAGGACGATTGAACGGAATGAAGAAGTCATTTTTACGTGTGCTGAGCACAGGAGTGTTGACCGGGATGCTGGCCATGGGTGCTGCAATGCCTGTATGGGGAGCTGAATATACGACGAGCGAACTGCGGATCCAAGCCGGAAGCACGAGAGCCTACATTAACGGCAGCAAGCAAGCTATCGCCAAACCGTATAAGGTGAAGGGCGTGACGATGGTGCCTGTCGGCGTGTTCAAGAAGGCGTTTGGCAGCGAAATTCGGCTGGAGAAAAACGATGTCGTTAAAGTGAAGGAAGGTCCACATACTGTCACTTTGACGATTGGCAGCTCCATTGCCTGGGTGGATGGGGTCAAAAAAGAAATGGGTGCCGCTCCCAAAATGGTGAATGGCGTGCTTATGGTTCCGCTTCGTCCGGTAGCTGCCGGCATCGGAGCGACACTCGCTCCAAGCAGCTCCGGGGAAGTGGTCATTCGATTATTGCAAACGGATGATTCCGTGGATGATGATGAGGGCGGTATTGATCTCGACGCAGGCAAAACGAGAATCGGCAACAGCTATTACGGCTGGTCCATTAATTACCCGGCAGACTTGATGGTTTTGCAAACGGGTGAACAGGAGCGGATGATGACGTTTGGCTCGGCAGACAGCAGCTATTATCTTGAGGTGTATGTCAGCGACCAGGATGTGGCTCTGGATTCGGATGACATGCTGCAGCAGTTGGTGCAGGAGGCGAAAGAGTCGGGAGATACCGTACTGGACCGGGAATCGGTTGCCAAAGGGAAAACACCTTATGCCCGGATCGTGGTTAAAGATATGGACGGCATGTTATGGGAGATGCGCCAATACATTAATAATGGACGTCAATATGACGTTTACCTGGCGGATTACGATGCACTGAACTACAAGGATCTGAACAAACGTGCCGCGTTCCTCAACTCATTCCAACCTACCTACGTACAATCGGATCGGACCATCAAGGATCTATCCACCGTGGATAATGGCATGCGTTCCGCATGGAATGACGATTACGGAATCGAGCTGAATGTCCCGGCAGGCTGGTCCATGGATAATACACAGATGACTTATGAGTCCAAAGATGGTGCGTTTCTTCAATTGCGCGTGACCTCAGCGCCAGTGGGGGCAACCGTAAAAGACTGGAGCGGTCAACTGGACAAGTGGATGCGAGAAACGTTCACACCTGAAAGTTATGAACCGATCCGTTCGTATACCCTAGACGTTTCTGGCGAAACAGCGGAGGTTAACGAGTTCCGTTATAACTTCGGTGACGGATGGCAGACGGAGTTCGATGTACTTTTACAGAAAAACGGTTATCGCTATTATGCCGAATACACCTTTCCTGAGGACCAGACTCAGGACCGGGAATGGTTTGAGCAGATCATGAAGAGTGTTGTAATTGATTTTGATACCGTATCCGATAATTTTGGACAACTGGATGAAGATCCTTATTTGACCGACAAAACGAAGACTTTAACACGGACGTCCAAACGGTACCACTACAGCGTCGACATTCCGCGATACTGGACGGCGTATAATGACCGATTTGAGTATTCTCCCGTTGTTTATACGTTCACAGGCGGACAGTTCTCCATTGGCGTGAACGAGGATCAATCGGTTGAAATGACGGTCAGTCAACTGAGAGAAGCTTATGAGGAAGCCACGAAAACGCGGAAAAACTTCAAGCTGCTGAACAGTGGGGAGACGACCATTGCTGGTGTTCCAGCGTTCTCCTTCACGTATCATGAATTGGACAATGGAGTACCGTATACCGGGCAGCAGATTGTTTTTGAACAGAATGGAATGACGTATACGCTTACGACGGGACTGAATGATGCCAATAAAACGGACGTTCAGACCGCAGCGCTGGAAAAAGCGGTGAAATCATTTACTTTTACAAAATAATGAAATTTATGCCGGAGGGTTAGAGACCTTCCGGTTTTTCTATTTCAAATCAAATGAATCCAATATTACACGGAACGAAGAGTGCAGAACCAATCTGAAGAAGCGAAGCTGAAAGCTTTCTGAAAGAAAGCTGCATCGGAAGCATAAGCCCCGCGTTTATCACCGGATTTTCTCCTTTATAAAGGGTATCAAACAAATCCGGGGATAACAGCGATCGGAAGATGGTACTGCAATCGGAGTGGTAAAGTGTGAAATTATAAGTCAAGAGATGGAAATGAAAATGGTAAACGGTTTTTTCAGGAAAGCGTAGAAGAGTCAGTGCAGAAGTGGTACAATAGCTTAGTTCAGGAGTTATGACTGCTGATCTGATAAATAAAGATGACTGTAGGCTTGGGAATCAGGCAATACAGACATAATGTATAGATATAGCGATACAGTGACAATGCAGGCAACGGGATGAAGGTACAGGCTCAGCGTATGAGGATACAGGGATGAAATCCGGCTACGGCCGGTTATGGGGAGGATCTACATGAAAACAGCAACATTACGAAGAGAAGACGTCGAGCTTCTGGCACCCGCAGGTGATTGGGATTGTATGCGTTCGGCGGTGGCCAATGGCGCGGATGCGATTTTCTTCGGAGTCGAAAAGTTTAATGCACGGGCACGCGCGAACAATTTCCGCATGGAAGAGCTGCCGGAGATTATGGCGTTTTTGCACAGTTATGGTGTAAAAGGGTTCTTGACCTTTAATATATTGATTTTTGAAAATGAATTGACGGATGCCAAGGAACTGATCGACGCATGTGTCGATGCTGGCGTAGATGCCGTGATCGTACAGGATTTGGGCTTGGTGAAACTGATTCGCGAGATCTCACCGGATTTCCCGATTCACGGTTCCACTCAAATGACGATTACATCACCGGAAGCGGTTGAGTTTACGAAGCCGTTTGATATGGAGCGTGTCGTTCTTGGACGGGAAAACAATCTGAAGCAGATTCAGAAGATTGGCGAACAGGCGAAGCTTCCGATGGAAGTATTCGTGCATGGTGCGCTGTGTGTGTCGTATTCGGGACAATGTCTGACCTCCGAGATGTGGGGCGGACGTTCTGCGAACCGCGGTGAATGTGCACAGGCTTGCCGTCTGCCATATGACTTGATGATCGACGGAGAGCATAAGCCGATGGGTGATGTCGCATACCTGCTGTCTCCGAAGGATCTGGCGGCCATTGACCTGATGCCGGAACTGATCGAGGCAGGCGTAACTTCCTTCAAGATTGAAGGGCGTCTCAAAACCCCGGAATACGTGGCGAACGTGGTCAGTAAATATCGTAAAGCGATTGACCGTTACTTCGATGGCGACAATACGCCGCCAAGCAAGGAAGAAATCCGTGAGCTGCAGCAAAGCTTCTCCCGCGGATTCACGCACGGTTTCCTGGATGGTACGAACAACAAACAGCTGGTTGACGGTACATTCCCAAAAAGCCGTGGTGTCTACCTTGGTCGCGTGGATCAAGTTCTGCGTGATGGCGTAGTCCTCAAACTGGATGCACCCGTTAAACGTGGAGATGGTATTGTCTTCGACGCCGGAGACCCAACGCAGAAGGAAGAAGGCGGACGCGTATACGATGTACGTCGCAAAGGCGTAAAAATCGAAGGCGAAGCCGGTGAAGGCTGGATCGTGGACATCGTGCCAGGCCGCAGTGACGTGGACCTGCGCCGCGTGAAGGTTGGCGACAAAGTGTGGAAAACGAATGACCCTGCGCTGGACAAACGTCTGCGTCAGAGCTTCGAAACCGAGAAACCGTACCGTGTATTCCCGGTCAAAGTAAAAGTCATCGGCAGCCCAGGGCAGCCGCTCAGCACTTGGTGGACAGACGTGCAGAAAGGCACGACCGTCCGGATCGACTCCGAGATGGAACTGGACATTGCCCAGAAGCGTCCTATGACCTATGAATTGCTCGAGGAGCAATTCGGACGTCTGGGCGGCACCGTGTTCCAGTTGGAAGAGCTTGACGTCAACCTGCACGGTGACGTCATCATCCCGATGCGCGAGCTGAATAACATTCGCCGTCAGGCGGTGGAACAGCTCGCGGGCGAGCGCCCTAAACCGCCCGTATACGTGAAACGGGCGGTAGAAGTTTACGGCGATGCGGTTAAACCGGCATCGCCAGTAGCTCGCGGTCAAGCGGAGCTGACCGCGCTCTGCCGCAGCCTGCCTCAAGTCGAGGCAGCGCTGGAAGCGGGTGTCGGCATGATCTACGCCGACTTCGAGTTTATCAAGCAGTTCCCGGCAGCCGTGGAAGCCGTACATGCCGCTGGCCGCAAGATTGCCTTGGCAACGCCGCGCATTCACATGCCTGGCGAGAACGGATATCACAACAACATCCTGCGTCTGAAGCCGGACGCTGTGCTGGTACGTAATACAGGTGCTCTGTACTTCTACCTGCGCCACCGGATGGAGAACCCGGATGCGAAGCACCCGGAACTGATCGGTGACTTCTCATTGAACATCGCCAATCACAAAGCGGTAGAACTGTTCCTGGAAGCAGGATGTGACTGGATCACGCCATCCTATGACCTGAACATTCAACAAATGGTTGATCTGCTGGGCAACTCCCGTACAAGCCAGACCGAAGTGGTTATTCATCAGCATCTGCCGATGTTCCATACGGAGCACTGTGTGTACTGTACGTTTATGAGTGAAGGAACGGACTATACGAACTGTGGACGTCCTTGTGAAGAACAGCGTGCATCCCTGCAAGACCGGATTGGCATGTCCCACCCGGTACGTGTGGATGAAGGCTGCCGTAATACCGTTTATAACGCAGTGGAACAATCAGGTGCAGAGTATTTGACCAACTTCATGGACCTGGGTGTATCCCGTTACCGCGTGGAGTTCCTGGAAGAGACGCCGGAGCAGGTTATGGAAGTTATTGATCTGTACAACCGTGCACTTCGCGGCGAGATCAGCGGTACACAAGTGTGGAAAACATTGAAGGCAACCAACCAACTGGGCGTTACGCGTGGTCAATTGGTGAAATAGACGAATCGTAGGTTACACAAAACAGGTATCAAGCATGAAGCAACCCCAAACTCTGCGTTACGGAGCTCTTGGGGTTTTTTCTGTAAAAAGGACAGGTGGATTTGAGAGTTATTCATACCCGTCAGAACGCATAAGGAGGCGAAATACGTGGCGCCATTCACCATGATGGATATCAAATTGCTGTGCGGGGTCACGGCATTCAAACGAGGGGAAGCCTATAACCGATCCGGCAGGGTGAGCAACCTGGTTGTCAGTGACGATCAGCGTCATTATGAAGCAACGGTGCGTGGTACGGAACGCTATCAGGTGAAGGTGGATTTGGACGAAAAAGGGGAAGTAGAGGCTGCATGCACTTGTCCAGGAGATGGCCGGTATTATGACTATTGCAAACATGTCGCTGCGGTTCTGCTGGCGATTCATGAATGGGGTGAGCAGCAGGAGCTTAATGCTGAGGGTAGATCTCAGGCATCATCCAAGCCTTCCTCAGGGAATCCTTCTGGCTCCGGTGTAAGGTCCACCTCCAGAGTAGGGACGCTGGTGGAAGAGAAGGAGTGGGAGCGACCGAATTCTTCTTCAACATTAGTTTCTGGCACGAGTGACAGTTCGGAACGACACGAAATATCAAATTCAAAACCGTATACGGAGTCTAATACGAGTACGCCTTCGCACTCTTTTGCACAAAAGAATGGTTCCTTGGCTTCTGAATTCAATCCAGGTGCTGATGCGGATCAATCGGTTGCCCATTTTGCCCAGGCAGGTCGCCCAAGTTCGGCTCCAGGTTGGGGACGTTCGGCAGAGAAGCCTTCGTATCGCACAGCTGACCAGATTCTGTCCATGTTTGCCAAGGAACGCAGTCCTTTGCATGTGGGTGAACGTAAATATACGGCGCCTGTCACTCGCTCATCGCTGCGGGAAGAGCTTCAGGTTCAGTTTATATGCAAGCTTGTTCAGGTACACAAAGGGGGAGCCAAGCTCGCTCTGGAGCTTAAGGTCGGAGGTAAGCGGTTATACGTGGTGCAAAAGGTGAAGCAATTCCTGAACTGCGTCGAGAAGGGCGAGCCGATGTCGTTTACCAAATTATTTTACTATGACCCTTCGATGCATTATTTCAGTCCTCAGGATCAGGCGATTCTGTCCATGCTGATTCGAATGAGACAGAGCGAGGAAGCGTACCGTGAATCCATCTCCGGTTATTTGGGTGCTTCGGATGGACGGGATATATTAATTGCTCCGTTAGTGTGGAAACCGCTGCTGGAATTGCTGCTTCAGGCCGACAGCCGGATGGAAGGCACGGGGTTAGCAAACGGACCACTCACGTTAGGAGAGGGTGCCCTGCCTTTATTTTATCGGATTGCTCAAGGAGCCAATGAGGGGTACCAGCTCGAGATCTCGGGTTTGCGTGAGTTGATTCTTCTTCCCGCTTATGATGCTGCCGTAGTAGAGGGACAGCTGCACATGTTGGAACCGACGCAGATGCGCAGTCTGGAGGACTTGAGCAGAGCGCTCACCTCGTATGGCATTAAGGAAAGCATTGATATTTCATCCCAGCAAGTCGATGAGTTTGTGCAGCATGTGGTGCCGGAACTGCGTACGCTTGGACATCTGTCGATCGACTCTCAGGTACGTGAACGAATTGCTGAACCGGAGCTTGCACCGAAGCTCTATATTGATTTTTACCGGGAAAGGATTACTGCGCGTCTGGAGTTTGATTATGGTGTAATGGTGATTAACCCGCTGGCTGAGTATCTGATCGACGAAGAAGAGAAAAAGGTTATTTTGGTGCGGGACCGTCATGCCGAGCGGAATTTGATTGAGCGACTGGATCGTTCCTTCTTGGAACGGGAAGGCAGCGTGTGGGCAAGTGAACGTGAAGATGCGATCTATGACGTAATGTACCATTTGGTGCCTGAATTGGAGCATCAGGTGGACATCTATGTGCCGAATGCAGTGAAGGCCATGATGCCATCCTATCCGACACCTCCCAAAGTTCGGGCAGATCTGGGGAAAGGACTGGACTGGCTTGAGATTTCGTTTGAAATGGAAGGCGTGAACGAGCAGGAGCTTCAGGAAATCATGCGTAGCATCGTGGAAAAGAAACCGTATTTCCGCTTGCGGAGCGGTGTCTTTCTTTCGCTTGAAAATGAAGGAGCAGACAGCTTCGCCCACATGGCAGATTCGCTGGGACTTGGAGCGGACGATATCAAAGGCAGCCACATTCGGCTGCCAGCCGTTCGAGCGCTGCAGCTGCCGGGCCGGGATGAGGTTTCCGGACATGTGAAATGGGGAGGCTCCTTGAAGCGTTTCCTGGATGACCTTCGTGATCCCGAGCGGATGGATTTTGCACTGCCGAATGCGCTCGCTCCCGTGCTGCGGGATTATCAGGCCAGTGGATATCAGTGGCTGCGCACACTCGCTTATTATCGTTTTGGCGGGATCCTGGCGGATGATATGGGACTCGGCAAAACGTTGCAAAGCATCGCCTATATCACGGCTGAGCTGAACGAGAAGCCGATTTTAAATGGAGATGTTGGAGGACCAGATAGCTACGGGAAGAACGGGATATTGGGAGACGGGGCTTCAGAGGCAGCTTATTCAGGAATTGATCCTGTAACTGGATTACCATGGGATGAGGCCTCTCTGGTGGGGCTAGGGGGCAATTCTCGTGCATCGGGAGCATCGCAGGATGGATTAACGATTAGAAGCCAAGCGACCCATCCCCCTGTGCTTGTCGTCGCACCTGCTTCGTTGACCTACAACTGGGCGAATGAATTTGCGCGTTTTGCCCCGCATTTGCGCGTCTTGATCGCTGCAGGGCAAAAAGAAGAACGAGCCAGTATGCTGGCTGACATGGACCAGGCGGATGTAATAGTGACGTCTTATCCATTGCTGCGTCGAGATCTGGACACGTATCTGGGGAGAACATTTCATACGCTTATTCTGGACGAGGCTCAGGCGATCAAAAATTCTTCCTCCCAGACGGCTCAGGCCGTCAAGCAGATTCAGGCCCCACGGCGCTTTGCACTTACAGGAACGCCTGTGGAGAACTCGCTGGATGAGCTGTGGTCCATCTTCGAAGCAATATTCCCCGGTCTGTTTCCGAGCTATCGCAGATTCCGGGACCTGCCTCCTGAGCGTATCGCCCGGATGGTCCGTCCATTCATTCTCCGCCGCCTGAAGAAGGACGTGCTGGAAGAACTGCCGGATCGTATTGAGACGGTACAGCGCTCCGAGCTAACGGTGGAGCAGAAGAAACTGTATGCCGCCTATCTCTCGCAGCTTCAGGATGAGACATCCAAGGATATGGAAGAGAACGGTTTCCAGAAGAACCGGATCAAAATACTCGCAGGCATCACCCGTTTACGCCAGCTGTGCTGTCACCCGGCTCTGTTTGTTGAGGGCTATCAGGGAGATTCCGGGAAGATGGAGCAGCTACTGGAAACAGTCCAGGATTGTCTCGCTGCAGGCAAACGTATTCTGATTTTCTCCCAGTTTGCAAGCATGCTGAACCTGATCAGGCAGACGCTAGCTGCACAGGGCAGGAATCTATTTTATCTGGATGGCCAGACACCGTCTCAGAGTCGCGTCGACATGTGCCGCAGATTCAACGAGGGGGAAGGCGAGCTGTTCCTGATCTCAATGAAAGCTGGCGGTACCGGACTGAACTTAACGGGTGCAGATACAGTAATATTATATGATCTGTGGTGGAATCCCGCGGTCGAAGAACAAGCGATTGGACGCGCCCATCGAATGGGGCAGAAGCAAGTCGTTCAGGTTATCCGTCTGATTACGGAAGGCACGATTGAAGAGAAGATTCTAGAATTGCAGCAGCGGAAGAAGGATCTAATTGCCGAAGTGATCGAACCGGGAGATGGGGGATCAACCACCTTATCTGAGCAGGATATTCGGGAGCTGTTGATGGTATAATGAAGTCCAATCATATTGAAGTTTGCCATCATTAAATATATTAAAATATGACTCTATCTAGCAAAGGAGTGGATTCAGCTGCGAATCCGCAAAGCCATTATTCCGGCTGCCGGGCTGGGTACCCGGTTTCTGCCTGCAACCAAGGCCATGCCGAAGGAAATGCTGCCCATCGTTGACAAGCCGACAATTCAGTACATTATCGAAGAAGCGGTAGCTTCAGGTATTGAAGATATCATTATCGTTACAGGTAAAGGGAAGCGGGCCATCGAGGACCATTTCGATTATTCGTTTGAACTGGAACAGAATCTGGCAGGCAAACAGAAGTGGGACTTGCTGAACGAAGTTCGCAAACCTTCTGATATGGCAGATATCCACTATATCCGGCAAAAAGAACCGAAGGGACTCGGCCATGCCATCTGGTGCGCTCGCAAGTTTATTGGGAACGAACCGTTCGCTGTCCTTCTCGGGGATGACATTGTGGAATCGAAGCAACCTTGTTTGGGGCAGATGATGGAAGTCTATGACGAGCTGCAATCTCCGATCGTAGGGGTACAACCGGTCGACTGGAGCGAAGTATCCCGTTACGGAATCGTGGACGGAGAGGTCGTTTCTCCAACGGATGATCGTGTATTCCGTGCACGTCGTTTAATTGAGAAACCGAAGACGGAAGACGCACCTTCGAATTTAGCCATCATGGGACGTTATATTCTTACGTCAGACATTTTCGATATTCTTGGTCAGCAGTCTGCCGGTGTCGGAGGAGAGATCCAGTTAACGGATGCCTTATCCCGCTTGAACGACCAGCGACAGATCCTTGCCTATCATTTTGATGGTCTGCGTCATGACGTTGGGGAGAAGCTAGGCTTTATTGAGACGACCATTCATTATGCGCTTCAGCGCCCGGATCTTAGGGATGATCTACTGAATTACTTGAAGAAGATCGTGTCATCGAATTAGCTTGCTTTCTAAAGGTTTAGAGAAAAAAGGTTTGCCCATCTAGGGCAAACCTTTTTTTAGTGTGAAATATTATTGATAGTATCGTTAGGACACTTTTTTGTTAGAAGTTCAGTTCAGCAATCTGTTTAATCTCGTCAGCTTCATTAGGTGCAACAGAAATCAATTTATCATACACCGCTTTATCCTGTTGGCCGTCCTTCGTCAGAGCGGCAAGGTACCAACGAGCAATTTCACGGTTGGTCGCATCGGACAGATCCTCAGCAATTCCACCCTTAAGAATCGCTGCAGCTCCAGCGAAATCATTTAGCATGTATTTCATTTTCCCTGCATTCAGGATCATTGTTGGAGTGAGCTCGAATGGCTGCCCTTGAAGCTGTCCTTCAGGGAGAGTCTTCAGATGTTCTACGCCATCTACAACATGTTGATATGCATCCAGACCTGAAGTGAAGTAGGCTTCCTTCTTTGCCGTGTCGACTTGTCCAAGTGCCTGATATCCGAGATTGAACGAACGGCTGATCAGCTGTTCATACCAATCCATATCCCAGATGTAGTTGTTAGCGTACTCTTTTTGGAGAGCATAGGCTTGGTCAAATTCACCCTTCAATTCGTATATACTCATGAGTTGCTTAACTATGCCCTTATTAAATGGCTCTGCTTCAAGACCGCGTTGAAGTAACTCTACAGAGACCGTATAGAACTGGTCATCGTGTGTCTGCTTATAGCCCTGTTGATAAAGAGAAGCAAGCATCAGCAACGAATCTGTATGTGTGCTGCGAATCGACAGATCTTTATCGAGTGGCGCTTTGATCTCCTGGAAGTCCTGACTAGTTTGAGCTACCTCTTTTGCCTCGTAAGCATAATGGTTAGCTTGCAGGAAGCGAACAGATATAATGAGTAGGAGAATTATAGCTACCCCGGCAATTGCGCTGTACATTCCACGTGCTGTAGAGTCACTAAGCTTCAATCGACGCATCGGATTAGGATCCATCGCAGCAGCCATTCCACCGAGACCAAGGAAAACAAGAATTCCAATAAAGACATAACTCATATTGAAATCAAGGATACTCAGTACCAGAATAGACATGGACAGGATGAAGTACACAAAATGAGATTCGCGTTCTTCCTCACTCCTTTTGACATAGCTACGCACATATTGATAGAAAACAAAGAGTATAAATGCCATAAAAATAATAAATCCTACGATTCCAACCTCAACGAGGTACTGCATGAAGAAGTTGTGAGCTTGAGCGCTGACATAAGGATTGTTCTGATACTTTTCATACAAGGTGGTCCAAGCTCCACCCCCGGCACCTATGATTGGATAGTCCGCAAATAGTTTTGTGGCATCTTTATAAAAAGTAATCCGTTCGAGCACACTGTGTTGTTGAAAATTGATGTTTTCAAGTCGTGTGCTAATACTGTCCGGCAAAATGTTGCGCACACTCGTGCCGAGCAGAAGCACGGCAACAATGACTGTCAAAATAACCGACCCTAGTGGGATCCATAGACTGGAGCCCTTTCGAGCTGACCAGGATTGAAGTTTGTTCTCCAGTCGTGGTGCGATCCAACGTTGGGTAACCCAACATACGAGAGCCACGATTATGGATGCAGTAATTAGATACATCCAACCTTTAGCTGCGAGAGAGTTGGAAAACTGTTGTTGCAATTCCAGTCCTGCTGTATTTATTGGATTCAACACAACTAGTGTACCGATTGCAGCTATTCCGCTATAGATAAACCACAGAATTTGCTTAGCAGGTTTTAACATTAGTAACAGAATAACAAAAACAATTGGAAGCATGACAAGACCCGTACGGGAAAGCGTCAGCAGTAGTGACAGGATAACTGGCACAAGCATGAAGCCATGCAGTAACTGCGTGTACACTTTTTTGGAACGGATCATACTGAAAATGGTAATAAACAAAAATGCCATCAGGAAAGCTGCGTAAGTATTAGGATATTGAAATACCGATGCAAGTCTTGGGCCGTTAGAATCGTTCCAAATCGCTTGGTTGTATACACCGTTAATAACACCAGAAGAGAACCATCCGACTAGCTTGCCCGCTAAACTGAATGCTCCCAGCCAGTTTAACAATCCAAAAACTACAATTACATATGCAATTCCTATTAAGGAAGATTGTATGATATGATTGATTTTGTCGTTTTTGAGCAGATACATAGTCATTACAAAGATCATGGCATAGATACATTGGATAAGAATCATGTTGACTGCCAAATATTTTGATGCTGCACTTACAAGTGAAAGTACGTAGGTAAGTGGAAGTAATATTACCGCAATCTTAAGCCAATCTTGCTGTGTTTCTAGGTTCATGTGTTTAAAATAGGTAGCTGCCCAAATAACGAATAGGAGGGTTGAAATCGCAACTGCCCAATAAATGGGACCCTCGTATTGAAGCAATTGCCCATTAAATAACGCAACTTGGAAAGAGGACCAGAGTAAAAATAAGATGAGTCCTATGGTTAGTGTCCATAGCAGTGGCGTAGTCGAGCTGCTATTTGCTTTACTCGACGTCTTATTAGATTTCCCGTATACTGGATTCGACAAGGTGTGATTCTCCTTTTCTTGTAGATACGACAATATTTTAGCATAACATAATGGGATAGGCCAAAGTAGAAAAGCTATAGATTTATAAATTTATGAAAAAAGATAGAGTACTCTAATGTTAAGGAGCTTTTTAATGTCTTTGTTTAAACGACTAATTCTATTATTTGTTGCAGTTATCGCTTTTGTTGGTTCATTTCGTTTAATTGATAATTATCAAAAAGATTCGGTAAGTGTCTCTTTTAGTTTTGAAGTAAATGCTCCCAACGAAGACGACTATCAAGTGTTCTTTCTAACATCTGCTGAGGGTGGTGAATGGAACGAGGCTCAGTCAAAACATTTAATTTATGATAAACCTGGTCAATGGAAAAAAATGAATTATGAACTTCCAAATAATACTTTAAAAGTTCGGATTGATCTCGGGACGCAAAAAGCTGACATATCTATTCGTAATGCGGAAGCTAAAGCCATATCCACGCAACATATACAGGTAGAAAAATTGAGTATTAATACTAATGAAGTCAAAATTGAGAAAAAGCAAAATCAAACCTTGCTCATTGAATCTATAGGAGGCGATCCGTATATTGCATTTGATTTTACTCCTATAGCTTCTGCTATTTTTAATGGATTCAGTATACTTCATATAGTCGTGAATTTATTAGGCAGTGTATTAGTAGCCGTGTTGACGGCTTTTATAGTTCGACACTTGAAAAAGAGTTTAGAATTGCTTAAGCCCATATATCAAAGTAGAAATTTAGCACTCAATCTGGCGAAAAATGATTTTAAAACAAAATTTGCCTCTTCTTATCTTGGTGTAGTATGGGGATTTATTACTCCATTGTTGACAATCGTAACTTACTGGTTCGTTTTTCAAGTGGGCTTAAGAAGTGGTGATGTAGCAGAGGTGCCTTTTATTCTTTGGTTTATAGCTGGAATTATTCCATGGTTCTTTTTTTCGGAAGCTTTTTCTGGTGCGACTAATGCATTTATTGAGTACAGTTATCTAGTTAAAAAGGTAGTTTTTCGTATTGAGTTGTTACCTTTCGTAAAAATAGGTTCTGCACTTTTTGTTCATGTATTTTTTATTCTATTTATTTTTATTGTCTATTGTGTTTATGGATATTATCCAACAGTATATACAGTTCAAATACTTTACTATTTAATATGTATGATTTTTTTAGTCTTTTCAATGTCATTACTGTCTGCTTCGCTTGTTCTATTCTTTAAGGATTTAAATCAAATTATCGGTATTCTCTTACAAATGGGTTTTTGGTTCACGCCTATTGGGTGGCCTGTTACTATGTTGAATGATTTCTGGGCGTTTATTTTTAAACTCAATCCAATGTTCTATATTGTTCAAGGGTTCAGGGATTCATTGATAGACCATGTAATATTCTATGAGAGACCGTATGAAATGCTTTATTTTTGGTTCTTCTGTTTTAGTATGTTAACACTAGGAGTTCTCACGTTCAAAAAATTAAAATCACACTTTTCTGATGTGCTCTAGGAGTGAAATGATGGAGCCTATAATTGAAATTGAGCAAGTAGTTAAAACGTATAAACTTTATGATAAGCCGGTAGATAGGTTGAAAGAAGCTTTGTCTATAACTAAAAAAAAGTATCATCGAGAATTCTCTGCCTTGAATGGAGTTAGCTTTTCGGTTAAAAAAGGTGATGCACTGGGTATTTTAGGGAAAAATGGATCAGGTAAATCGACCCTGTTGAAGATGATTACAGGTGTACTATCACCAACAAGCGGAAATATTCAAGTCGATGGGAAAATTGCAGCGATACTTGAGCTTGGTGCTGGTTTTAACCCCGAATATACAGGTAGAGAAAATATTTATCTGAATGGACTCATGATGGGATATTCGAGGGAGGAAATGGAACCTAGAATAGCAGCGATTATTGATTTCGCTGATATTGGTACATTTATCGATCAACCGGTCAAGGTATATTCAAGTGGAATGTTCGCGAGACTTGCTTTTGCCGTATCCATTAATGTGGATCCAGATATTCTGATTGTAGATGAGGCGTTGGCGGTAGGAGACATCAGATTCCAAACAAAGTGTATTGACAAGATGAAGGAACTGAAATCAAAAGGGACAACTATTCTTTTTGTATCTCATGCCGTAGAGCAAGTGAAGAGGTTTTGTAATAAAGCAGTTTGGATTAAGGATGGGGTAGTTGAAGCTATTGGCGATGCAAGTGAAGTCGTCGATCAGTATGAAGACTTCATGAAAAACTATATAGAAGACCATATTGTAAAGCGAAATGTGACTATAGATATTCAAGAGAATCAGGCAATAGAGGAGCTTGTTTTGCCTGAGAATCCAGATATTTTGGCTTATATAACAGAGGCTCATATAAATAAGGAAAATTTTAGAACACATGAAAGGCTGGAAGTCGTGATTGACTATGATGTATACGAGCCTGAAATTCCCGATTTACTCTTAGGTGTTGCTATTTATACTCCAAAACGTGACTATATTTTTGGTCCAAACACATTCCTTGAGAAGGTTTCAATTCCTACAAAGAGAGGAAAGCATCGAGTGAAATACATTATTCCAAAGCTTCCATTGCTTGGGGGCGCTTATTCCATAGATGTAGGGATTTTTAATAACGAAGGAATCGTTTGTCTCAATTATCGGGAAAATATACTCTCATTTAAGATTGCCAATAAGTATTTTTCTGAAGGTTTGGTTTATATCAATCATGAATGGGACGTGGTTAAATGAATAGTCCTTTATCCGATCAACATTATAACAATGTAGCGTTCGATCAGTTTCAGCGATATAAAAATGTAGCGGATGCAATAGAGAGTATGAGAAAAGCAAACGAACAATTTACAATACTTGAAGTAGGCGCTAACGAACACCGTAATTTAGAAAAGTTTCTTCCTCGAGATTCAATTAAGTATTTGGATATCGAACTGCCGGCCGATCTGCAAAAACATCCGGATTACATCCTTGGAGACGCAACAAAAATGGAGTTCTCCAATGATTATTTTGATATTGTTGTAGCGCTGGATGTCTTCGAACATATACCTCCTGATAAAAGGGATGACTTTATTAGTGAAATCCATCGAGTTAGCAGCGAATTTTATATAATTACGGCTCCTTTTGCTTCTCCATCAGTGAGTAAAGCAGAACGCAGAACGAATGCTGTATATAAATCTTTGGTTCAAGAAGATTATCGCTGGTTGGCTGAACATTTTGAGAATGGACTTCCTGTACAAAAGGATCTCGAAATGTTTTTGGATAAATTGGGGGTGAATTATCGAGTTCTTTCTCATGGCAGCCTACCAATCTGGGAAAGTATGATGGAGATTCATTTTGTGGCCGCTTGTTTTCCAGAGTTGCAGTACTATCGTATGGAGCTAGATCGCTTTTACAATGCAAATATTTTTGCTGAAGATTATGCTGAAGATTCTTACCGGAAAATTTTTATTTGCAGCAAAGATCGTGGCATGTCGGAGCTTATTGAAAAGAGAAGCCTGATTAACATGGCGCCAAGACATCTTGAAGAATTGCAAAGATTTAAGACAACATTCTTTTCTTTGGCGACGATGCTTGTTAATAAAAAAATTGTTGAGACAGAAGTACAGGATAAAAGTGTACAAGATAAAATTCAAGTATTTACAGATAGCGGTAAAGGGTTCAATGAGGAAGAAAGCTTTAAAATCGATGTAGACGAAAATAGGCCTATTCATAAGTTTTTGTGGAACTATAGTAGAGTGGAACCGATTAAGTCTATACGAATTGACCCTTCTGATCGAAAGGGAATATTTAAATTTGATAATATAACAATTAGAAATCAACAAGGAGAGCTGGTTGAAGAGTACTTCGAGGATGGGAATTATATATACTCTTTTGACGATATATATGGATTTTCTAACGACGACCCTTTTCTCATATTGAACTTTTCCAAACCAGTTTCAATTGATTCGATTAGTTTTGACGTTACATCGTTAACAAAAGATGAACGAAGGCTGATTTTGGAAGTTGAAAAGGTGTTTCTTGGAATTAGCCGACTGCAAGAAACCAACAAACGAATAACGTTAGAGTCCAATAATAGGTTGGATGAAATTCGCTATCTTAACAATCAACTTCATCTATCTGAACTAGACAAGCAGAAAATAGAGCAGTTTCACAAGCAGGGAATTCAACATAACGAGCAATCGATAATGGAAGTAAAGCAGGCATTAGAGGACCGGAATCGTGAATATGAAACTTTGGAATCAGAATTTAATAAAGCTCACCAACAACTTCAGGATGTCGAGAGCTCCAAATTTTGGAAAACGGCTAAACTGATTAAAAAATTAATTGGGAAATGATGATTTAGGGGGACTGGTTTTGAGCATCAGAAGTAAGTGGAAGAGTCGGATTGAACCTGCTTTAGCAGGATTACTCGGAATTAAAACAAGAGCAAGGCTAAAGCCTATTTCTCATTTAGAAATGAAAAACGAGAAATGGATCTCGACTGGAAACGATCCCTCTTTTTTGGTAACTGGAAGGTATTTTCCGGGTTGGAACAAGATTAAATGGGAATCTGAATCAAAGTCCGTTATCCCTCTTAAGATGTACTGGGATCAAGGGAACGGATTTTCTGAGTCCGAAAGCCTTACTTTTTCTTCTATTCCGAAGGGGTTTGTGAAACGTGAAGTTACGGTTTATATTCCTCCGGGAACTCAAAATTTGAGAATTGATCCGGGTGAAGATGAAGCAGAGTTCATGTTTACGAATGTACGGTTGAAAAAAACGACACGAATTAAAATGGTCCTTGGTTTTGCCTGGGAAATCATTCACCGAAAAGGACTGACAAATCAAGTAACTCTTCAGCTGTTGAAGAAAGGTTTTCAAACTTTGCGGACAAGTGGCCTTAAGGCTACTTGGTCTAAGTTTAAAGGCTATACCGGCCATCAAGCCATTGGATCTACAGGGAGCTATGAAAGCTGGGTTGCAAATCAAGCGCTGACATCTATTGATACCAAAAGAATTAAAGATGAAATCGTGCGAATGACATACAAGCCTCTTATATCGATTATTGTTCCTGTCTATAATGTTGAAGAAAAATGGCTCCGTCTATGTATTGATTCGGTTATAAACCAACTTTATCCTAACTGGGAACTTTGCATTGCCGATGATGCTTCCGACAAACCGCATATTAAAAAGGTATTGAATGAATACGCGCAAAAAGACAGTCGAATCAAGATAGTTTTTCGTGATGAAAATGGGCATATATCAGAGTCATCAAATTCAGCACTAGATGTAGCGACAGGGGAATACATAGGTCTGCTAGATCATGATGATGAACTTACTATTAATGCCTTATATGAAAATGTTAAGCTTCTTAATCAACACCCCGAAGCTGACATAGTCTATAGTGACGAAGATAAAATCAGTGAAGAAGGTGTCCGCCACTCTCCGTATTTCAAGCCGGATTGGTCTCCAGATCTTTTGCTATCCCAAATGTATACCTGTCATTTCAGTATATACCGCAAAAGTCTGGTAGACCAAGTAGGTGGTTTTAGAAAAGGGTATGAAGGAAGTCAGGATTACGATCTTGTATTGAGGGTTAGCGAACTGACTGAAAAGATTTATCATATCCCAAAAATCTTGTATCATTGGAGATCTATACCAGAATCAACCGCGTCAGGTGCTTCGGTAAAGAATTATACTCATTATGCAGGTATTAGAGCTTTAGAAGATACCATAATAAGAAGGAACATGGACGCGACTATTGTCGAGCTAAAAAATTATCCGAATATGTATAGAGTTCGTTACACCACTCAAAATAAACCTCTTGTCTCTATTGTTATTCCAACTAGAGATATGAGTGATATACTCGATACATGTCTGACATCTATATTCACTAAGACAACTTATCAGAATTTCGAAATTATAATTGTTGATAACGGCAGTAGTGAAGAGAAGACATTTGAAGTGTTTGATAAATGGAAAAAATTAGAGCCGGGTAAGGTAACTATCCTATCTTTAAATATACCTTTCAATTACTCAAAGTTGAATAACGCTGCGGTTGAAGTGGCTAATGGTGACTTAGTATTGCTGCTGAACAACGATATCGAAGTTATAGATACAAATTGGTTAGAAGAAATGGTAGGATATGCGATTCAAAGGGATATAGGGGCTGTTGGAGTCAAGCTACTATACCCAGATAATACTATACAACATTCAGGGGTAATTATGGGGCTCGGAGGTGTTGCGGGGCATGCCTTCAGATGTGCATCGGCTAATGACCCCGGATACTTCGGTGCATTGCTTGTGAACCGAAACAGTTCCGTCGTAACGGCGGCCTGCTTAATGGTGAGAAAGAAAGTGTATCATGAGGTTAGTGGACTTGAAGAAGAGTTATCCGTTGCCTTTAACGATGTGGATTTTTGTCTAAAGTTGCTCGAAAAAGGCTACTACAATGTAGTATTGAATAATATAGGTCTTTACCATCATGAGTCCAAGTCTAGAGGAGTTGAGGACACACCAGAAAAGTTGAAAAGATTTCAGTCTGAAATTGATTATATGCATAAACATTGGAAAAAATATATTGATTTAGATCCTTATTATAACCCTAATTTGTCTCTGAAAAGTGACGATTCATATCAAGTGAAAATCTAATTAGATACCTTATTTGACTGACAACCATATAGATGAACATTAGTATTACCTTTTATAAAATAGGATACATCCAAAGCTCGAGATGGGGGGGGATTTACCCAATGAGGATGTGATCCCGGTTTAAACTACAATAGATAAAAAATATAAATTAGAGACGGCTTTGCGCGAACTCTCTGATAAACGGATATATGATCGTTACCTCGACGTCTTTCAACACTGGTAGGGGCGTATTATCCGAGAGAGTTTAGAAAAGAAACATCAACATCAAATGAACAGAAAACAAGGTTGGCTGTATAATCTTGGTAACGGCGAAGCAGTATCGGCTCAGCTATGACAAGATAAATAACATGCGGATAACCCATCGCCACGAAACTGCCTGTTGACGTGTGAATTGAGGTGGACGTTGAAACTAGCCATTCTCTTTTGTAGAGCTCGAGCTTTGAACAACCTTAACCGAACGAGGAATGTTCAGCTTCTTCAACATCTCGGCTTCAGCCGTAACTAAGCTACGTATACTTTAAAGTCGGCGCTGATCCAGAGGAGCAGTCTACCATCTTTTTTTGCGGTTAAAAAAGATGGTGAAGGAAAAATCTATCATGTACTCTTTCATAATGAGCGTATGATACAAGTATACCAATTGCTACACTACAACTGCGATTCCCGGTTCGTTGGCCAATGAGTGTAAAAAACTTCCTGCCGCAACATAGGGGGGGCCAAACTTTTGGTGTTGGGTATTTTTAAGGGGCTATTAAAAAAAATGAGGCAATCTATCTAAAATAGTTTTTGAAGGTGGAGTTATGAAAAGTAAAGCAATCCTTTTGCTATCTGTTTTCATTGTTGTATTTATTGGTCTGTTCGTTTTTGAAAACTATAGTACATTAATGAGCTATTTTAAAAACAATAAGGAAATTATTAGCATTGAGAGAGGTCAATTAAAAGGTCTTGAAAAGATCGATGGGGGATATAAATCACTTGAGGATGACCCATGGATTGAATTTGCAAATATAAATACCTATATTAACGAAATTGAACTAGTCATTACATACAGTAAAGGGGGGGGCCCACTTCAAATTTTTTATACTGATGATAGTAATCTTCAGTATACAGAGTCTAGTTCTTTTAGGGAACAGAGCAAGCAAGGCGATAACAAGTATTCTTTTCAATTGCATAAACATGTGAACTCACTAAGAATTGATTTTACGAACCAATTGAATGAGGAATTTAATATTGGAAGCATTATATTAAACCCAGAACCGTCTTTTTCTTTTGAATTTAAAAAGATGGCTTTGAGAGCTTTCTTGATTAGCTTCTTACTGACGTTTATTTACTCTTTAATTAAATACTTAGATACGGTCATTAAATACCGGTATTTAATTGCGCTTATTATCTTCGTCTTGTTTGTAGCGTTGAAGTTGCATGGTTCTTCCATTGGAATGTGGAACAATAATATCAGTCAAGCTGATACAAATTCAAAAATATTTGGTATAGATAGGGCAATAAGGAGCGATGAATGGTTAGTTCAAACGCCTTACATGTTTTCACAAGCAGAACATGCCAAGTTATTTGAATATAAGAGTTCTATGGTTAGATCAGATGGCCAAAATATGGTTTTAGCTAACGCCCCAACGTTTACAATTGAAACTTTAGGCAAACCTTTCTATTGGGGATTTTTGCTTTTGGGCGTTGATTATGGATTGTCGTGGTTTTATTGTTTGAAATTAATCTTATTATTACTGTTTTCCTTTGAAATCTGTATGTATTTGACAATGAGGAACAAAGTCATTTCAATTCTTGGAGCTGTCTGGATTGCCTTTTCTCCCCCTGTACAATGGTGGTACACCACAGGGGCTGGCGTGGTAGAATTAATCATCTATTCCCAGGCAATGGTGGTCTCAGTTATATATTTTCTTGAATTAAAAAGTCAGAAATGCAGGATAGCATTGCTTGGGGCAATTACACTTTGTTCCATGGGTTTTATCTTCACGATATATCCGGCTGTACAAGTACCATTGGGAATCTTGACACTAGTCTTTATCTTGGGTGTGTATATAAATAATAGACAAAAAGTATTTGTAACGAAGTATGATTGGTTATCTTTTTCGTTGTGTGTGGTTGTATTAGCTTTCGCTGTAGTTTTATTCGTATACAACTCCATGACTGATATTAGTTTGATGTTAAATACTGTTTATCCCGGTAGAAGAGTTACACTCGGTGGGGACCTGGCTTTTTCAAATCTGCAGTTCTATTTGAGTAATTGGCTGTTTCCATTTAAAGATGCAACTTATCTTAATAACAGTGAGGCAAGTTCTTTTATAAATTTTATGCCTGCATTTATGTTTTCTATCATTTTTATATTTAGACAAAAATTCAATAATTTGAAACTTGTAGTTCTTGTTTTTGTTTATTTTATTTTCCAAATATCCTGGCTCTTCGTTAAATATCCTGAGATTATTGCAAAAGCAAGTCTTTTTTCTTTCGTTCCAGAAACTCGTTTAGCAGGCATTACTTTAGGGCTAACTGCTGTCTACCTGTCTATTTGGTTTATAGCTGAAGTAATTCGCTTAAAACCATTTAATTTGTTGAAAATAATCATGATATGTTCCCTTGTCTTTGTTGTGTATTATTATTCAGTACAGAAAAGTGACATGTCTAATTATTTAGGGGAATTTATTTATCCAACTTTGCTGTTTTTTATATTTATGAATTTCATAATACTAAGAGGGATGAAAAAAACCTTTGTGGTTTGTATGGCTGGCCTGATTTTTATATCGGGTGTTGTGGTTAATCCAATATCCTCTGGTACGGGTGATATCTTTGACAGACCTATTGCTAGTAAGATAACAGAGATCATCCAGAAGGATGAGCAGGCTAAATGGATCGCTCTAGATAGTCTGGTGAATGGTCAGTATCTATTGTCATTAGGTGCAAAAACCTTTAATAGCGTTCATTTTCTACCTGACCTAAACGAATGGAAAAAAATGGATGTTAATGGCGAATATATGGATGTATATAATCGATATGCACACGTAAAAGTGAGTTTTACGAATGAGCCTACTTCTTTTCAATTAATGAGCCCCGATTCTTTCAACATAGAACTCAATATACACGATTTGGATAAAACGGGTGTGCAATATATACTGTCTCCCAAGCAACTAATCGATTATAAAAACTTTAATGAGATATACTTTGATCCGTCAAGCGGTTTATATATTTATTCGATAGTAGGAGGGCCATAAACTTTGAAGGTAATTTTGATCATACCTGCGTATAATGAAGAGAAAAATATAGCAAAGTTACTTCAGGTTTTATGTTTGGATTATAAAAACGTTGACGTTCTAGTTATTAATGATTGCTCTACTGATAATACGTCAAAAGTTTGTGACCAGTTCAATGTGAAGGTTATTAACCTTCCATGCAATCTTGGAATTGGTGGGGCTGTGCAAACAGGCTATAAATTTGCGCAGATGCACAATTATGATATTGCTATTCAGGTTGATGGTGACGGACAACATAATCCAGAGTATATAAAAGATCTGGTAGATCCCTTAGTGAAAAATGAAGCAGATCTTATTATTGGGTCCAGGTACATTTCTAAAATTGGATTTCAATCAACATTCTTAAGAAGAGTAGGCATTAATTATTTTTCTAGACTGCTTCATATTCTTACGGGGCAACTCATAACAGATCCCACTTCGGGATATAGAGCTTGCAATAAGAGGGTAATTGAAATATTTGCGAGAAGGTATCCGGTTGATTACCCGGAACCTGAATCTATTATGTATCTAAAAAGGAATAGATTACGTATTAAAGAGATCCCTGTCGTGATGGAAGCTAGGCTTGAAGGTAAATCGTCAATAACATTAATAAAATCTGCGTATTATATGACAAAGGTATCTCTTGCAATTCTTATAGATAGCTTGCGCAAGCAGATAGTATAGGTATGGGACTATTATGATATCACTAAAATTGCAAATAATTCTCGTCGTAGGGTCTGTACTCAGTTTTTTGATTTTGTTGAATTTATTAAGAAGGTATAGATTAGAGTTAAAGTATTCAATGCTCTGGATTTTTATAATGATATTTGTGATGATTCTGTCTTTATTCCCTAAAATGTTTACTCATGTTGCAAATGCTTTAGGGATTGAGATGCCTGTAAACGCGCTGTTCCTCCTGGCTATTTTTGGTATGATAGTTATATTGTTCTCTTTGACAGTTGAAATTTCACGTGCCACTCTGAAAATAAAAGAATTATCACAAGAGCTAGGCATAATGAAACATGAACTCAAACAGATTAATGATAGTTGTAATAAGGATTAGGGAAAAAAGGATAGAAAACGGAAAGGGAATCTTTATGCAAAAGGCGCCTACTCTTATAAGCTATATTCTTTTAACATTAAATATACTGATGTTATGCGGAGGACAAATTTTATTTAAGTTAGGTTTAGAGAAACTTGGTGGTGTGAATTTATCGAATGCATGGAAAGCTATTTTTACACCTCCTATTTTTACCGGTTTGGTATTGTACGCTCTAGCCACATTGATATGGTTTGTTGTATTATCAAGAATGCCATTGAGTGTAGCATATCCTATTCAAAGTGTTGCATATGTGCTTGGCATAGGAGCGGCATTAATAATTTTTAATGAGCCTGTGTCTCTTATGAAGTGGATTGGTGCAATGATCATTATGATTGGTGTTTTTTTTATTGCGTTAGATTAAACTATTACATTTATAGTTGGAGGTATATTTGAATTGAAAGGAATTATACTCGCTGGTGGAACAGGTTCACGTTTGTATCCACTTACCAAGGTCACCAATAAACATCTTCTTCCCGTAGGTAAGTATCCAATGATCTTTCATTCGGTTTATAAACTCAAACAGTCGGGTATTGAAGACATCCTCATTGTAACAGGTAAAGATCACATGGGTGATGTGGTTAACTTACTCGGTAGTGGAAGTGACATGGGGGTTAGTTTTACATACAAGGTCCAAGACGAAGCTGGTGGCATAGCTCAGGCGTTGGATCTTGCTGAGCATTTTGTCGGAGATGATCAGATGGTGGTCATTCTAGGAGACAACGTGTTCGAAGATGATATTTCACCTTTTGTTGAAAACTTCAAAACTCAATCTGCTGGAGCAAAAATTCTTATACAAGAAGTTCATGACCCAACTCGATTTGGTGTTCCCGAAATTGATGGTTCTCGTATTCTATCAATAGAAGAGAAACCTAAAGCTCCTAAGAGTAATTACGCGGTAACTGGAATTTACATGTTTGATCATACCGTATTCGAGATTGTAAAAACATTAAAGCCATCCGATAGAGGAGAATTAGAAATCACAGACGTTAACAATGCATATATTGAAAGAGAACAACTGTCTTTTGATATTCTCCAAGGCTGGTGGACCGATGCAGGTACGCATCCTTCATTGGCACGTGCTAATGAATTGGCTAAAGATATTGTTTTCGGAGAAGAATTCGGCAAGTTGAAATTGTAGGAGGGTATAGAGGTGAAAGTAACCCCTTTAAAACTGCAAGGCGCAAGCTTGATTGAGCCAGTGGTTCATGGTGATCATAGAGGTTTTTTCGTTGAGAGTTTCAATGAAGCTGTTTTATTAGATAAAGGAATTAAGCATACATTCATTCAAGATAATCAGTCATTGTCTGCCCAGCCTGGTGTACTTCGGGGGCTTCATTATCAGTTGAATCCGAAGGCACAGACCAAGTTAATCCGCGTTATTGCTGGTGCAATCTACGATGTTATCGTTGATATACGTAAAGGGTCGCCGACCTTTGGTAAATGGGAAGGTTTCATCCTTAGCGAGCATAATCACCGTCAGCTGCTGGTACCTAAGGGATTTGCTCACGGCTTCTGTACGTTGGTCCCAAACACCCAAGTCTTGTACAAAGTAGACGAATACTATTCCCCGGAGAACGACCGAGGCATATTATGGAGTGACCCGGCACTTGGGATTGATTGGCCTACATCTAATCCGATTTTGTCAGAGAAAGACCAGAAGCATCCTTTGCTTCAAGATGCGGATATTAACTTCGATTTCGAAGTGAAGTAATTGGGAGGTTTCGATCACATGAAATTGCTCGTTACCGGCGGTGCCGGATTTATTGGAAGTAACTTTGTCATATATATGCTTGAGCAGTACCCGGACTATGAAATTATCAACGTAGACGCACTCACGTATGCCGGTAATCTGGAAAACTTAAAATCACTTGAAGGAAACAAGCGGCATACCTTTGTCAAAGCAGATATTACTGATGCTAAAGAGATGGACCGCCTCATCGGTCAAGGCGTGGATGTGGTGGTTAACTTTGCTGCCGAATCTCATGTTGATCGCAGTATCCTGGAACCGGATGTTTTTGTGAAGACGAACGTCAATGGTACTCAGGTGTTACTGGATGCAGCCAAGAAACACAATATCACCAAATTTGTCCAAGTTTCAACCGACGAGGTGTATGGTTCTCTCGGGCCAACAGGTTTGTTTACAGAAGAGACTCCGCTTCAACCCAATAGCCCATACTCTGCCTCCAAGGCAGGAGGAGATCTATTGGTACGTGCTTATCACGAGACCTTTGGTCTTTCTGTAAATATTACGCGCTGTTCCAACAACTACGGACCATTCCAGTTCCCCGAGAAACTCATTCCACTCATGATCTCGCGTGCGTTGAATGATGAAGCTCTACCTGTGTACGGAGACGGGCTGAACATTCGGGATTGGCTTTATGTAGAGGACCATTGCAGCGCGATTGATCTGGTCATTCACCAGGGACGCAATGGCGAGGTGTACAATATTGGTGGCAATAACGAGCGGACTAACGTGCACATTGTGAAGAACATTCTGGAGCAGCTTGGCAAGCCCGAGTCGCTAATCAAATATGTGCAGGATCGACCTGGACATGATCGCAGATATGGTATCGACCCCACCAAAACGATGACCGAACTCGGCTGGAAGCCCAAGCATAACTTTGAGACGGGAATCAAGGAAACCATCCAGTGGTATCTGGATAATAAGGAATGGTGGACGCGTATCCAATCGGGGGCCTACCAGGATTACTATGAGAAGCAATACGGTTCTCGTTTGGGAGACGCCAAGGCATGAAGGTGCTTGTGACTGGAGCCAACGGACAGCTGGGGCGCGATGTGGTGCTTCTTTTGGAAAAAGAGGGACATTCCGTTCTGGCTTGTGCTCGCGATGAATTGGACATCACGGATCAGGTTGAATGCAACAATGTTATATCGACATATCATCCAGAGGTGGTCATTCATTGTGCGGCTTATACTGCGGTGGATGCCGCCGAGACGGATGTAGACGGAGCATATCAAGTCAATGCCACAGGGACCCGAAATATTGCGGTAGCTGCTGAGCAGACTGGAGCAAAGCTCATCTATATCAGTACGGATTATGTATTCGACGGTACTACCGATGTACCTTACCAGGAATATGATAATACCAATCCGCAAAGTGTCTATGGCAAATCCAAGCGCGCCGGAGAGGTGCTGGTACAATCGTTATCTTCACGATGGTTTATTGTCCGCACTTCGTGGGTGTATGGTTTTTACGGAAATAATTTTGTCAAAACCATGTTGAAACTTGGTCAGGAGAAGCCCAAGCTTCAAGTTGTACACGACCAGAAGGGATCACCTACGTATACGGTTGATTTGGCCCATTTTTTGCTGGAATTAATGAGTACTGAAAAATACGGTGTCTACCACGCTTCCAACAGTGGGGCGTGTACGTGGTATGAATTCACTCAAGCGATCTTTGAAGAAGCTCAGTCATTCCCTGGTTTCCATATTCAAGCTGAAGTTGATCCTTGTGCTACAGACCAGTTTCCACGTCCTGCCCCACGTCCACGAAACTCCGTAATGGAGCACTTGTCGATCCGGACCAATGGCTTAAATGACCTTAGGCCTTGGCGAGAAGGACTGCGAGATTTTCTGAAAGAAATACACATAGAAAAGAATTGAGTACTTTAATCTCCCGCCAGTAACTTATGAGCGGGAGATTTCGTTTATAATAGAAAGGAATCTCTATATGAGAAAGATCCAACGTTATTTAACTAAAGAGGTGCGATGTGAAACAACCCAAGGTATTGATTATGATGTCCACCTACAACGGTGAGCGCTATATCAGTGAACAGATGGATAGCCTGATAGCTCAAGTTCAAGTTGAGACTCAAATCTATATAAGAGACGATGGATCTACAGACGGTACAATGGAGAAGTTGAGACTATATGCAGAAGTATATCCGGGCCGGATTCATATTCGTTCAGAGCACAATCTGGGGGTCATTCGCAGTTTCTTTGAATTGATGCGATCTTCACCCTCCACGTTTGATTATTACGCTTTTTGTGATCAGGATGATGTTTGGGAACAAGATAAGCTCATTCGAGCAATCACATTACTTCAGACCATGAATTCGTCCATTCCATTACTTTATTGTTCTTCTACTCAGATGGTAGACCAGAATTTAACCCCTATAGGAGTGTGGCCCAAGGTTCCCCAAAAACAGCTTACATTTTATAATGCATTAGTGGAAAATTCATGCGTCGGGTGTACGATGGTTATGAATGATATTACGTTTAACCAGATTAGAGGCAGTATACCGTCCGATTTTAATGAGTTGATTATGCACGACTGGTGGATTTATCTATATGTCTGTACCTTCGGCGAAGTAATATTTGATGAGCATCCAGCTATTATGTACCGACAGCATCAAGGTAATGTACTTGGTGGAAGTCGTGATGGTTTGATACAGAAATGGCGTAAGCGTCTGGATCGATTTATGAACGGAAACAACCATTATATTTTAAGTAGACAGGCAAGGCAGTTTCTTGCTACGTATGAAGATCGCTTAACCCATACACAAATTGATGAAATGAGAAACTTGCTTCATATCTTAGAAAAGAGTGTTGTTCATAGAACGTGGTATGCGTTAAAGACGCCTTTCCACAGACAATCTTTTCTGGATAATGTTGTTCTTAAATTCGTTATTATAGCAGGTAAACTCTAGAAGGTATGTATTGCGCTCTGCTCCGTCCACCCAAAATATGCTATACTCACATTAGATTGGAATAGTTAAGCTAGGTTTATCATCATAATTTTATTTTATTCATCAAGAATCGATTTATTATTATGAATGAAGCATTACAAGTCAGGAGTTTTACAAATGACCCAAGTATCAGAAGCCGCAAAGATGGACGGTTTACAACCATCAGAGACACCTCAACTGGTTGACGCCAGCATAATCATCGTTAACTACAATACTCGTCAGCTGACACTCGATTGTCTGGAATCTGTCTATGCCTCCATAACGTCGTACAGCTACGAAATCATCGTCGTGGACAACGATTCACGAGACGATTCTGTGCAAGAGATCCGGGGCTCATATCCTCAAGTCCAACTTATTGCTAACAGTGACAATACAGGATTTGCTAAAGCGAACAATCAAGCCATGAAGGCAGCTAAGGGTCGCTACATTTTATTGCTGAATTCCGATACCATCGTAAAGCAGGGTACCCTCCATACCATGATCTATTTTATGGACCGCCATCCTGAGATGGGTGCATCCGGCTGTAAGGTGATCCTTCCTGATGGCTCCCTAGATAAAGCGTGCAAGAGGGGATTTCCCACGCCATCGGCATCATTTTATTATGCATTCGGTATCTCACGTATGTTCCCGGAACGTCCAAAGTTTAACCAGTACCAATTGGGACATCTCAGCCCGGATGATGAATATCCGGTAGACTGTCTTGTCGGTGCATTCATGCTCGTGCGGCGTGAAACCATCAATCAGGTGGGTGGCTTGGATGAAACCTTCTTCATGTACGGTGAAGATATCGACTGGTGTTATCGCATCAAAGAAGCGGGTTGGGGCATTTATTACTACCCACGTACATATATTGTGCATTACAAAGGTGCAAGTGCCCGGCGCAAACCTATGAAAATTATTTATGAGTTTCATAGGGCAATGTGGGTTTTTCATCGGAAACACTACGCCAAGCGTTATGGTATTTTGACCAACACAGCCGTATGGCTCGGTATCTCATTAAAATTCTCATTGTCTCTGATCCGCAATAAGCTCATTAGACCTTCTTCGCAGAAAGAATTGTCATCCGGTGGTGCGGAAGTTCGTGAGACATCTTCAGAGGTGAAAGCATGATTCGTCGTAATCAGCAATTTCTGACTCAACTATATATTGCGGCTGATTTCATGGTGATACAGTTTTCCTTCTTAATGGCTTGGTGGATTAAGTTTGAAAGTGACCTGCTTATCAACCATGGTTCGTTGCCAATCGAAAAGTATTTTGCATGGAGCTTAGTGTACGGGGGACTTTCAATTATAGCGGGTGTGATGTCTTCCCTTTATATGCCCAAACGGAAAAAACGTTTTGTAGATGAATTCATAAAACTGATTCAGGTCCATGGCATAGCTTTCTTTATGCTGATGAGCTTAATGTTCTTCTTCAAGGAAGTCGACATTTCTCGTGCATATCTGGCCATGTACATGATTGGTAACGTTGCTTTTACCCTAATCTACCGTTACATCGTCAAACTTCAACTGAGAAGACTACGGAAAAAGGGCTTCAACCGTCAATTCGTATTGATCCTTGGGGCAGGTTCTTTAGGCAAACGTTTCTATGATAACCTCCGTAGTTATCCTGATCTCGGGTACGAGGTATATGGTTTTCTCGATGATTATCGTCGCTGGGATCCAGAGGAGCAGCAGCGCTACAAGCCGATCATAGGACGCATTGATCAGTTGGAACAAATTCTGTCGACTCATTTGATCGACGAGGTGATTCTTGCACTTCCTTTGGATGCCCACGACAAGTATCCACATATCATTGAAGTGTGCGAGAAGGCTGGCGTAAGGACACTGATTATTCCAGACTTCTTTGATTACCTTCCGGCCCGGCCGCATTTCGACAATTTTGCTGGCATGCCGATGATTAACGTGCGTGATATCCCGCTGGATATGGCCGTAAACCGATTGATGAAACGTGCATTCGATATTCTGTTTTCTCTCGTCGCCATAATACTGACTTCTCCAGTGATGGCCATTGTGGCAATAGGTGTAAGAGTGACATCGCCTGGACCGGTCATTTTCAAACAGGAGCGTGTTGGGCTCAACCGACGCAACTTCATGATGTTTAAATTTCGCTCCATGAAAGTCATTCCTGAAGGCGTGGTTGATACCGGTTGGTCCACGAAGGATGATCCGCGTCGAACTGCATTCGGTACATTTATAAGACGCACCAGCCTGGATGAGTTGCCTCAATTCTTCAATGTGCTGCTGGGTCATATGAGTGTAGTCGGCCCAAGACCGGAACGTCCATACTACGTGAATCAATTCCGGGATGAAATTCCAAAGTATATGATTAAACATCACGTCCGCCCAGGAATTACGGGATTGGCGCAGAGTAAAGGATTAAGAGGAGATACCTCCATCGAGGATCGGATCGAACAGGACATCTTTTATATTGAAAACTGGTCTTTATTATTCGATATCAAGATCATATGGGAAACCATTCGAAATGGTCTCAAGAATGCGTATTAGATCCAACAAACCAAACCTTACCACCATTTAACAGCTGCCTCCGGGCGGCTTTTTTGTTTTACACCTCATCAATTCGGGTAGTTAGCTATCAAAAAGGAAATCCCGCACATACGCTGTCATATCTTATTAGCTATACACTTCCTCACCCCCATCTCACTCTTAAAGGATGTGAACATCATATGAAACGAATTGCCGCCGTCATGACATTACTGCTCGTTACCGTGGGTACACTCTTTTTTGCCTATGACAGTCAAGGTGAGCAACAGCGTAATGGGTTTACAGCCTATAGATTGATTGCCCATGCCATGGGCAGTATCCGTGATCAGCCTTATACCAACGCTTATGAAGCGATGATCGCTAATTATGAAAAAGGCACAAGAGTGTTTGAGATCGACTTCATGCTCACCTCAGATCGCGTAGCTGTAGCCAGACATGAATGGACTGCCAATATGAGCAAACTGCTAGGGCAGGAAGAGGAGCTTCCTGAAGACAAACAGGCTGGGGCACTTACGCATGATGAATTTATGAACACCCCAATTTTGGGCATGTATCAACCCATGGATGCAGAAGGCATCGTTAATGTGCTGTCGCAATATCCCGATATGTATATCGTAACGGATACCAAAGAGCAGAAGGATGAGGACATTCAGCAGGTGTTATCTTCTCTCGTCAATGCTGCCAAAAAGAAAGATCCATCTGTACTCAATCGTATCGTGGTGCAGATTTATAATGAGCCAATGCTGGACACTGTGAAAGAAATCTATGCGTTCCCTTCCATTATCTATACCCTCTATGCCACTCAGGATACGGAAGCACAGGTCGTTGATTTTGTGGAGAACAATGACATCGATGCCGTAACCATGCCGGAATACAAAGTGAATCAGAATTTCGTCGCCAAACTGAAGAAGGCGGGCGCTGTTACTTACGTGCATACCATCAATGACACCGACCAGGTGGCCAACTATGAAAAGTGGGGCGTATATGGCGTCTATTCAGATGTGCTGACGGAAGAAGAGCTGGATCAGATGAATACTCGTTTTGCCTGGAAGCCGTAACCTTCAATATTACTCAATCTTTGTCTGACTCATAGTGAAGACATCCTTCCCTCCTAAAATCGCAGACCGACTCCCGAACTTTACAGGGAAAAGTCTGTGATTTTTTGTTCCCCTTTTTATGCGAACATTGACACTCACTGCCTGCTGACTTAGACTTAGTTTACAAGCTTTTTAGGATGCAGAAGAACCTCTGGAGGAATGTTCGTTGATAGACATGATTAAGCAGTGGAGACACGTATTTAAGCTCGACCCGGACCGGGAAATCACGGATGAAGCACTCGATCTGGTGTGTATGTCAGGGACCGACGCTATCATCGTTGGGGGGTCTTCGGGAATCACCTATGATAACACGGTAGACCTGATGTCCCGCGTGCGTCGCTACGAGCTGCCCTGTGTGCTGGAAGTATCCGATCTGGAGGCGGTTGTCCCTGGTTTTGACGGATATCTGATCCCGATGGTGCTGAATGCAACGGATAGCAAATGGATGATTGGGCACCATCAACAGGCCATCGAACGTTTTGGCTACCTTATTCCGTGGGATCTGCTGATTGCCGAGGGGTATATCGTGCTTAATGCCGACTCCACCGTAGCGCGTTTGACTGGAGCAGATACGGAACTGACGACGGGTGCGGCGGTGGCGTATGCACAAGCTGCAGAGCGGCTGCTCAATCTTCCTATTGTATATATGGAGTACAGCGGAACGTTTGGCGATATGGAGCTGGTCGACGAGACCCATAGGCAATTGGATCGTGCACATCTCATTTATGGCGGGGGAATCGACAATCCTGAGAAAGCAGCACAAGCTTCCGAAGTTGCAGACACCGTCGTTGTGGGTAACATTGTGTACAGCGATTTGAAGAAGGCACTCGAGACGGTACAAGCTGTAAAAGGAACCGTTTAATCGGTTTAGTTTACCATTCCCCCAATTTCCCCTTACGATCTGTTAAAATAGAACTTTGCCCTACTAATTAAGCAATTCGTATACAAGTTTATGTTTACACAGAAACGGAGAGTGCAGAAGCAATCTGAAGAAACGAAGTGTTCGTATTTATCACCGGATTTTCCCTTTCATAAAGGGAATCAAAAAATCTGGGGATAACGACGATCGGAAGATGGTTCTGCAAATCGAAGTCCAAGTGTAACTGATAGATCTGTTATATCGATCAACCAACGAAAGGAGCATGCATGCATGCAACCTGTAAATATACATGATGCCGTAGCACGGCTTAACACCCCTCAGCGGCAAGCCGTCGAGGCAACCGATGGACCACTATTGATTATGGCCGGAGCGGGCAGTGGTAAGACCCGGGTGCTGACACACCGGATTGCTTACCTTATCGCAACACGCAAGACACCTCCATGGGGCATTTTGGCGATTACATTTACGAACAAAGCTGCTCGTGAGATGCAGGACCGGGTATCCCAGCTCGTTGGTGGCTCACAGGGTCGCGACATTTGGGTATCCACGTTCCACTCCATGTGCGTGCGCATCCTGCGCCGGGACATTGAACGCATTGGTTTTACTTCGAACTTCAGTATCTTGGACTCATCCGACCAGTTATCCGTTATTCGCAGTTGTATGAAAGACCAGAATATCGACACCAAGAAATTCGAACCAAAAGCTGTTCAGGCCATGATGAGTACCGCGAAAAATGAACTGATCGGTCCTGACCAGTATGAGAAGCAGGCTGGCGACTATTTTGAAGGCATTGTGGCGAAGGTATATAAAATGTACCAGAAACGTCTGAGAGCCAATAATTCACTCGACTTCGACGATCTCATTATGGCAACCATTCAACTGTTCAAAGAAGTGCCGGAAGTCCTCGACTTTTACCAAAAGAAATTCCAATACATCCATGTCGATGAGTATCAGGATACGAACCGTGCGCAGTACATGCTGTGCCGCATGCTGGCTGACAGCCATCACCGGATCTGCGTGGTTGGGGATAGTGACCAATCGATCTACCGCTGGCGCGGGGCGGATATTAGCAACATTCTGAACTTTGAGAAAGACTATCCAGAGGCACAGACCATTATGCTGGAGCAGAATTACCGTTCGACGTCCACCATCCTGAATGCAGCGAATGAGGTCATTGGCCTCAACTCCGGACGCAAGCCGAAGAAGCTGTGGACGGACAAGGAGGGTGGTTCGAAGATCAAGGTATACCGTGCAGACTCCGAGCATGATGAAGGGTATTTTGTTACCTCCGAGATTAGTAAAAACGTCAAGAACGGCAAATCCTATCAAAACCATGCCATTTTGTACCGTACCAACGCCCAGTCCCGGGTTATAGAGGAAATTCTGATCAAGTCTGATATTCCGTATCAGATTGTCGGCGGCATCAAGTTCTATGATCGTAAAGAGATCAAGGACATCCTGGCGTACCTTCGCCTGCTATCTAACCCCGACGATGATATCAGCCTCACCCGGATCATTAATGTGCCTAAACGCAGCATTGGTGATACAACCGTGGCGAAGCTGGCAGCTGCAGCAGGAGAACGTGGGATTTCCATATTCCGTGTACTTCAGGTCGTGGACGATCTCGGCTTTGCGGGCCGCACGCGGAACGCGCTGGTGGAGTTCTACGACATGATTGCTGCGCTGCATCAGATGGTAGAGTATCTATCTGTAACGGAGCTGACCGAGAAGATTCTGGAGATGAGTCAATATCGTCTTGAGATGCAGAACGAAAATACACTTGAATCCCGTGCACGTCTGGAAAACATTGAAGAGTTCCTTTCCGTGACCATGGAATTTGAGAAAAATAATGAAGACAAAACGCTTGTCTCGTTCCTCACCGATCTGGCACTCATTGCAGATATCGACAGCATGAACGATGATGAAGAGGATCAGAGCGACGCGGTTACTCTAATGACGATGCACAGTGCCAAAGGTCTGGAATTCCCTGTTGTGTTCATCGTGGGTATGGAGGAAGGCGTCTTCCCACACAGCCGGGCCTTTATGGATAATGAAGAGTTGGAGGAAGAACGCAGACTTGCTTATGTAGGGATCACTCGTGCAGAAGAACAGCTCTTCTTGTCTTGTGCGCAGATGAGAACCCTGTTCGGACGAACAACGGCGAATCCGCCTTCCCGCTTCCTGGATGAAATTCCGGATGAGCTAAAAGAGGATACTTCCATTGTCCGTGACCGTTACCGTCGTGGCGCCAATGCAGGAGGTTCCTATGGCGGACGTGGACTGGGCACCAGTGGTGGAAGCAACTTTGGTGGCGGTAGTGCGGCCAAGCTCTTTGAACAACAGAGCAGAAGTGGTTCCTCTGCTACCGCATCCGCGCCAACTTCCCGTGTGACTACAAGTACCTCTCGCCCAACATATGCTGCGCCTTCATCTGCCTCCAAGCCTGCAGCTTCCAATAGTGAAGCAGGCTTCAAGGCAGGAGATAAAGTGCAGCATGGCAAATGGGGTACGGGTACCATTGTCGCGGTGAAAGGTACGGGCAACGATACAGAACTGCAGATTGCCTTCCCGGCTCCGGTCGGTGTGAAACGCTTGCTCGCCGGCTTTGCCCCAATTACCAAAGTAGAATAAATGGTTTATGAACGAAACTTTAATATTGCACAATAACGAAGAGGGCAGAAAATCTGTAGAAGCAACGCGTTCGCCTTTGTCACGGGATTTCAACCTTAATGAATATGACAAGAAATCCAGTGACAACAGCGATCGGAGATTATTCTGCCAGCGGAGTTTAAGTGCAATATAAGTGTTCGTTCTACATAGATTAAATTAACGGAGGGATGGCCCTGTATGGACCCGATGCACCGGATGGAGCAACTCGTGACCGAGCTGAACCAGCATAATTATCAGTACTACACGATGGATCAGCCGCAGATCAGTGACAAGGAATATGATCTTCTGTACGACGAACTGGTTACGCTTGAACAGGAGAGCGGGATGGTTTTGCCCGATTCTCCAACCCAGCGTGTGGGTGGCGAACTGCTGAAGGGGTTTACCCCGCATCGCCATCTTTCCCCACTCTGGAGTCTGGACAAAGCCCAGAACATCGAGCAGCTGCGGAGCTGGAATACTCGTGTGCTGAAGCTGGTGGGCGACTATAACAGCAAAAATCCGGGTAATCCTTTACCGGAACCCGGCTATGTCATCGAGTTGAAGTTTGATGGGCTCACCCTGAACCTGACATACACCAATGGTGAATTGGTACAGGCCTCTACACGCGGGAACGGAACCGTAGGCGAGGGGATTTTGGCACAAGTGAAAACGATCAAATCCGTCCCGCTCAGAATTCCGTATACCGGCGGTACGATCGAAGTACAGGGTGAAGGCATCATGAATCTCTCTGTCCTGAACCGATACAACGAAACCGCGGCAGAGCCGCTTAAAAATGCTCGTAACGCAGCAGCGGGAGCGCTGCGCAACCTGAATCCGAAGACAACGGCGGAGCGTCGACTTAATGCTTATTTTTACAATGTAGGGTACTCGGACGACATTCAATTTGCCAATCATCAGCAGATGATGGATTTTCTGCGTGAGAACCGTTTCAAAGTTAACCCATCGATTACGTACTTCCATGAATTTGATGATGTGATGGAACAGCTTGCCGCCATTCAGGAGAATCGGGGACAGCTGGACTACCTGATTGATGGGGCCGTTATCAAAATCACCGACATGCGCACACGTGAAGTGCTGGGTTATACCGATAAGTTCCCACGTTGGGCTGTAGCCTATAAATTCGAGGCAGAAGAGACCACGACCGTTCTGAATTCCGTTGTATGGAATGTGGGCCGTACCGGTAAAGTAACTCCGCTCGCACGTGTAGAACCGGTCGAACTGGCGGGAGTAACGGTTTCGAATTGTACATTGAACAATGTGGGCGATATTGAGCGTAAAAATCTGAAGTTTGCCTTGGGCACACGTGTCTTCATCCGCCGCTCCAATGATGTCATTCCTGAAATCCTGGGTAAAGTGACTGAAGAGAGTGATGGGGAAGAGATCATATATCCAGAGCAGTGTCCGGCTTGCGGATTCCCGCTTGAGCAGCGCGGAGCTCATCTGTTCTGTAATAACAAATTGGCATGTAAACCGCAGACCGTTGCTCGAATTTCTCATTTTGCTTCCCGTGATGCAATGGATATTGAGACATTCAGTGAGAAGACAGCGATTCAGCTGTACGATGAGCTCAGTGTGCGTGAGCCGGCTGATCTGTATACATTGCAATTTGACGACCTGGTGAAGCTGGAGCGGTTTGGTGAAAAGAAAGCGAGCAACCTTCTCGCTGCGCTGGAGCATAGTAAGGATCGTGACCTTGCATCGTTCCTGTACGCGCTGGGCATTCCGAATACAGGTAAATCAACGACGCGCATGCTGGCTGACCATTATCGTGATTTGCATGCGATTATGAACGCAACCGTGGAGGAACTTGTTGAACTTCCAGACGTAGGCGGCATTGTGGCCGAGAGTATTGTGACGTTCTTCGCAGATCCGTTTACCCAGGCTGCCATTGAAAAAATGCTGGATTTGGGCGTAAAAGCCCAGGCACCGGAAGCGCCTGCAGTGGTGGTCGAAGATTCCTTCTTTAGTGGCAAAACGGTCGTGCTGACCGGAACACTGCATCAACTGACACGTGACGAGGCAACGCAAAGACTGGAAGCACTCGGAGCGAAAGTGACAGGAAGTGTCTCGAAAAAGACCGACCTTGTCATTGCTGGAGAGAAGGCAGGCAGCAAGCTGGCCAAAGCACATGATCTAGGCATCCCAACCATTGAGGATGAGGATGAACTCGTTCGTCTTTTGAATCAGTAGGACTAACCTGATAGCTAGAAAATGAAGAAACCCCCGATTAACCACGCTAGGTGGAGATCGGGGGTTTCTGCTATTCATTTGTATGATGTTTTTCAATTCATAGACTCCACACGAGTTTGAGGTCAAACGTTAGGAACTGATATTGGGGATGCGCTGAGCTGCGCCTGTAAGCCATGCATCCTTGTCGTATCCTCGTTCTTCCCAGTAACCGATATGTTCACTTTCGATGAGCTCAATACGATTCAACCATTTTACCGACTTATAGGCATACATCTGGGGAATCACAAGTCGTACCGGACCACCGAGATCTGCGGGGATGGGTTTGCCATCATGCATGACGGCTACCATGATATCTTCCATCTGTGCCTGATCCATCGTAATGGCATCCGTATATACCCCGTCTCCAGAGTAAAATTTGACACTGTGTGCTTCGGGTTTTACTCCGGCTTGGCTCAACAGTTGTTTAAGAGAGATCCCTTCCCACGTGTTCTTATATACGGACCAGCCAGTTACACAATGGAAATCACTGACCTGTACGGTGCGAGTGAGCTTGACGAATTGTTCCCAATTCCAACTCTGCGCCCGTTCGACAAGCCCATCGATCCGAAATGACCAATTCTCATTTGAAAACGAGGGAATGGGAGTAACCGTGTATACTCGGAAATGACCTTCTGCACCTCCTCCAATGGGAGGGGAAGAGGCAGCCGCGGGTTGCGGCAACGGACTCAGCCGATTGGGGTCGTTCTCCAGCATACTGTCGATGCTGTTGTCTATACTGAGATTACGTCCAACCCAAGAGACAAAGGTAGGGCCGAGTGTTACGGCTAACCCCACACCTACAGCTGACCGAATAAACGCACGCCGTGTATACACCGGTTGGGGTTTCTGAGGTTGATCAGGTAAAGTTGTCGCAGAAGCATGATCAGATCTAGGAGCTGAGGTTGCAGCTGCTGTAGTTGCATTTTCTCCAGATATGCCCAATGAATCGGCTGTGCCGCTGATTGCTTTCGTCGATTTGCCAGCACTCACCGTACGGCGTGTCGAATCTTTTAACCATTTGGTACGGGTAATGGAGTGGTAGATGATGTAGGGCAGACCCAACCAAGTTAACAAATCATGAGTCAAAAGTGCGGCATTTGACCATTTCGGTCCCGCGAGTTTAAATTGCCATAATACAATGCCTGAGATTAGCCAGCCAATCAGCAGAACAAGCACGATGATCGTATTCACTTTTTGCCAAGGTCTGTTCCGGAGCTGTTTCCAGTGTTTGCTCGCCAGTATCAAGTAATAAACAACAGGTGCTAGCATAGCCAACCCAACAATAATATGAAGCCATTTTAGCCATACGCGCCCCATACCGAGTATTTCACGCCAGAACCCACCGACTAACATAAGTCCCGTGACGGCGAGGATCACTACGATCCAGGCATTCCAGAAGTGGATAGACACGAGTTTCTTGCCGTATCCCTTACGAAGGTTTTTTAGCCACTGTTCCAAGAGTAATCACCCCAAATAAAGTTAAAAGCAGTAAATCTTCATATGTATTAAGCGGCTAAAACGAAGAACGGTATTGAGTGATGATATTTTATTCCTATCTCTTTATTGTATATACCTCATTATAGAAGCTTTGGATCACTCACATCAAACGTCTCCATTTTAGGAACGTTATAAAAGTAAAGTTCATCTAATTAAGATGGAGAAAAACGGCTTATGGCTAATACTGTATATATAGAGTGCTCTTTGAAAAAGAAATTAAAAAATGCTTGCTATCTAAATTCATACATGATATATTATTTCTTGTCGCTTCAAACGAGTGATTGTCGAATTGGTTTGAATGGCGACGAAAAATATTGTTGACAGTTAGTTAGTTAACATGATAAGATAAACATCCTGTCCGGTTGACACTCGTCGACAAGAACGGACAACAAGTTCCTTGAAAACTGAACAAATGGATAGTAACTTATGATTTACAATGAATCGTCAGATTCAAAATGAGCTAATCGCTCTTTTCAATACCCCAGATGATTTTCATAGCGTCTAACCGCGCTGGTGAAATTCATCTTTATTGGAGAGTTTGATCCTGGCTCAGGACGAACGCTGGCGGCATGCCTAATACATGCAAGTCGAGCGGAGTTGATAGAAAGCTTGCTTTCTTGATACTTAGCGGCGGACGGGTGAGTAACACGTAGGCAACCTGCCCTCAAGCTTGGGACAACTACCGGAAACGGTAGCTAATACCGAATACTTGCTTCTTTCGCCTGAAGGAAGCTGGAAAGACGGAGCAATCTGTCACTTGAGGATGGGCCTGCGGCGCATTAGCTAGTTGGTGAGGTAACGGCTCACCAAGGCGACGATGCGTAGCCGACCTGAGAGGGTGATCGGCCACACTGGGACTGAGACACGGCCCAGACTCCTACGGGAGGCAGCAGTAGGGAATCTTCCGCAATGGGCGAAAGCCTGACGGAGCAATGCCGCGTGAGTGATGAAGGTTTTCGGATCGTAAAGCTCTGTTGCCAGGGAAGAACGTCCTTGAGAGTAACTGCTCAAGGAGTGACGGTACCTGAGAAGAAAGCCCCGGCTAACTACGTGCCAGCAGCCGCGGTAATACGTAGGGGGCAAGCGTTGTCCGGAATTATTGGGCGTAAAGCGCGCGCAGGCGGTCATTTAAGTCTGGTGTTTAATCCCGGGGCTCAACCCCGGATCGCACTGGAAACTGGGTGACTTGAGTGCAGAAGAGGAGAGTGGAATTCCACGTGTAGCGGTGAAATGCGTAGAGATGTGGAGGAACACCAGTGGCGAAGGCGACTCTCTGGGCTGTAACTGACGCTGAGGCGCGAAAGCGTGGGGAGCAAACAGGATTAGATACCCTGGTAGTCCACGCCGTAAACGATGAGTGCTAGGTGTTAGGGGTTTCGATACCCTTGGTGCCGAAGTTAACACATTAAGCACTCCGCCTGGGGAGTACGGTCGCAAGACTGAAACTCAAAGGAATTGACGGGGACCCGCACAAGCAGTGGAGTATGTGGTTTAATTCGAAGCAACGCGAAGAACCTTACCAGGTCTTGACATCTGAATGACCGGTGCAGAGATGTACCTTTCCTTCGGGACATTCAAGACAGGTGGTGCATGGTTGTCGTCAGCTCGTGTCGTGAGATGTTGGGTTAAGTCCCGCAACGAGCGCAACCCTTGATCTTAGTTGCCAGCACTTCGGGTGGGCACTCTAAGGTGACTGCCGGTGACAAACCGGAGGAAGGTGGGGATGACGTCAAATCATCATGCCCCTTATGACCTGGGCTACACACGTACTACAATGGCCGGTACAACGGGCAGTGAAGCCGCGAGGTGGAACGAATCCTAAAAAGCCGGTCTCAGTTCGGATTGCAGGCTGCAACTCGCCTGCATGAAGTCGGAATTGCTAGTAATCGCGGATCAGCATGCCGCGGTGAATACGTTCCCGGGTCTTGTACACACCGCCCGTCACACCACGAGAGTTTATAACACCCGAAGTCGGTGGGGTAACCGCAAGGAGCCAGCCGCCGAAGGTGGGATAGATGATTGGGGTGAAGTCGTAACAAGGTAGCCGTATCGGAAGGTGCGGCTGGATCACCTCCTTTCTATGGAGAATCGTTTCCCGTAGCGGAAACATTCAAATACGCAGGTTCGCTGAACCTGCGACAGCAACATCGTTACTTATCCATTTGTTCAGTTTTGATGGAATTTGAGGGGCCATAGCTCAGCTGGGAGAGCGCCTGCCTTGCAAGCAGGAGGTCAGCGGTTCGATCCCGCTTGGCTCCACCAAAGAATTTCGTCTATTTAGCTTGTTCTTTGAAAACTAGATATCGAAACGAAAATTGCGAATTAGAACATTCCTTTTGGGATGAATGCATGTTCGGTTCAAGTAACCGATCAACAATCATCCTAGCTGAACTTGTGTCAAAACAAGTTTCAATAAATAGTGAAAACTGCATTGTGATGGTATCGAATGGGAGCGACTTTTGGCTTTGCGTAAGCAAAACAAGGGAAGTGAGCAGTCGAAACCGGAGCAATTGGTTAAGCTACTAAGAGCACACGGAGGATGCCTAGGCGCTAGGAGCCGATGAAGGACGTGGCGAACAACGAAACTGCCTCGGGGAGCTGTAAGCAAGCTTTGATCCGGGGATGTCCGAATGGGGAAACCCAGCTGGGGTAATATCCAGTTACTCATAACTGAATACATAGGTTATGTAGAGGCATACCAGGGGAACTGAAACATCTAAGTACCTTGAGGAAGAGAAAACAATAGTGATTCCGTCAGTAGCGGCGAGCGAACGCGGAACAGCCCAAACCAGAGAGCTTGCTCTCTGGGGTTGTGGGACGTCTCACATGGAGTTACAAAGGAACCGGTTAAACGAAGAGGTCTGGAAAGGCCCGCCAAAGAAGGTAAAAGCCCTGTAATTGAAAGTCTGTTCCCTCCGAGACGGATCCCGAGTAGTGCGGGGCACGTGAAACCCCGTATGAATCCGGCAGGACCATCTGCCAAGGCTAAATACTTCCTAGCGACCGATAGTGAAGCAGTACCGTGAGGGAAAGGTGAAAAGCACCCCGGAAGGGGAGTGAAATAGAACCTGAAACCGTGTGCTTACAAGAAGTCAGAGCCCATTTTAGGGGTGATGGCGTGCCTTTTGTAGAATGAACCGGCGAGTTACGTTCCCGTGCAAGGTTAAGGTGAAGAGCCGGAGCCGCAGCGAAAGCGAGTCTGAATAGGGCGACATAGTACGTGGACGTAGACCCGAAACCGGGTGATCTACCCCTGTCCAGGGTGAAGGTGCGGTAACACGCACTGGAGGCCCGAACCCACGCACGTTGAAAAGTGCGGGGATGAGGTGGGGGTAGCGGAGAAATTCCAATCGAACTCGGAGATAGCTGGTTCTCCCCGAAATAGCTTTAGGGCTAGCCTCGGAAAACAGAGTCGTGGAGGTAGAGCACTGATTGGGTGCGGGGCCCGCAAGGGTTACCAAGCTCAGTCAAACTCCGAATGCCATAGACTTACTTCCGGGAGTCAGACAGTGAGTGCTAAGATCCATTGTCAAAAGGGAAACAGCCCAGACCATCAGCTAAGGTCCCCAAGTGTGTGTTAAGTGGGAAAGGATGTGGAGTTGCACAGACAACCAGGATGTTGGCTTAGAAGCAGCCACCATTGAAAGAGTGCGTAATAGCTCACTGGTCGAGTGACTCTGCGCCGAAAATGTAACGGGGCTAAACACACCACCGAAGCTATGGCTTGATGCTTTGCATCAGGGGTAGGGGAGCGTTGTATAAGGGTTGAAGGTGTACCGTAAGGAGCGCTGGACATTATACAAGTGAGAATGCCGGTATGAGTAACGAAAAGATCAGTGAGAATCTGATCCGCCGAAAGCCTAAGGGTTCCTGAGGAAGGCTCGTCCGCTCAGGGTAAGTCGGGACCTAAGGCGAGGCCGAAAGGCGTAGTCGAAGGACAACAGGTCGAAATTCCTGTACCACCGTAAATCGTTACGAGCGATGGGGGGACGCAGTAGGGTAGTGACGCAGGCTGATGGATGCCTGTCCAAGCAGTGAGGCTGATGTGTAGGCAAATCCGCACATCGTAAGGCTGAGCTGTGATGGGGAGTGAAAATTACAGTAGCGAAGGTCATGATCTCACACTGCCAAGAAAAGCCTCTAGCCAGATGAAGGTGCCCGTACCGCAAACCGACACAGGTAGGCGAGAAGAGAATTCTAAGGCGCGCGGAAGAACTCTCGTTAAGGAACTCGGCAAAATGACCCCGTAACTTCGGGAGAAGGGGTGCCCCGGTAGTGTGAATAGCACGAGGGGGCCGCAGTGAAAAGGCCCAAGCGACTGTTTAGCAAAAACACAGGTCTGTGCGAAGCCGTAAGGCGAAGTATACGGGCTGACGCCTGCCCGGTGCTGGAAGGTTAAGGGGAGCGGTTAGGGAGTAATCCCGAAGCTGTGAACCGAAGCCCCAGTAAACGGCGGCCGTAACTATAACGGTCCTAAGGTAGCGAAATTCCTTGTCAGGTAAATTCTGACCCGCACGAATGGCGTAACGACTTGGGCGCTGTCTCAACGAGAGATCCGGTGAAATTTTAATACCTGTGAAGATGCAGGTTACCCGCGACAAGACGGAAAGACCCCATGGAGCTTTACTGCAGCTTGATATTGAATTTGGGTACGATCTGTACAGGATAGGTGGGAGCCTTTGAAGCATGAGCGCCAGCTTGTGTGGAGGCACCGTTGGGATACCACCCTGATCGTATCTAGGTTCTAACCTGGTGCCCTTAGCGGGTACGGGGACAGTGTCAGGTGGGCAGTTTGACTGGGGCGGTCGCCTCCTAAAGAGTAACGGAGGCGCCCAAAGGTTCCCTCAGAATGGTTGGAAATCATTCGAAGAGTGCAAAGGCATAAGGGAGCTTGACTGCGAGACCTACAAGTCGAGCAGGGACGAAAGTCGGGCTTAGTGATCCGGTGGTACCGCATGGAAGGGCCATCGCTCAACGGATAAAAGCTACCCTGGGGATAACAGGCTTATCTCCCCCAAGAGTCCACATCGACGGGGAGGTTTGGCACCTCGATGTCGGCTCATCGCATCCTGGGGCTGAAGTAGGTCCCAAGGGTTGGGCTGTTCGCCCATTAAAGCGGTACGCGAGCTGGGTTCAGAACGTCGTGAGACAGTTCGGTCCCTATCTGTCGTGGGCGTAGGAAATTTGAGAGGAGCTGTCCTTAGTACGAGAGGACCGGGATGGACGTACCGCTGGTGTACCAGTTGTTCCGCCAGGAGCACCGCTGGGTAGCTATGTACGGACGGGATAAGCGCTGAAAGCATCTAAGCGTGAAGCCCCCCTCAAGATGAGATTTCCCAGTATGTAAGACCCCTTGAAGACGACGAGGTAGATAGGCTGGGGGTGGAAGTGCAGTAATGCATGGAGCTGACCAGTACTAATCGGTCGAGGGCTTATCCAAATTGCAGGTTCTAGTCGCATATTTCGTTTCGGATCTAGTTTTCAGGGAATAATCTCTGAAATGAAAATCGGTACAACACTCCAATGTGTGTATGATTTTCAGTTCCACTTTTGATTTTAAGAAGCTCATGCTTCGACAAATCACGTTTGGTGGCGATAGCGGAGGGGTTCCACACGTACCCATCCCGAACACGACCGTTAAGCCCTCTAGCGCCGATGGTACTTGGACCGAAGGGTCCTGGGAGAGTAGGACGCTGCCAAGCAAAGAACCACTGCCGAAGAACCTCGGTGGTGGTTTTTATTTTGTTTATTTTACTGTGTGCTTTTACTAACTATCTACATATGATTTATGGCGGGAGATGCTTATGCACCTCTTATTTGACTTTGTACGACGCCTCTGACACACTCATAGAAGATACATACATCACATTTAAGGACGCAATTTGATTCGCTTACAATTCTGAAGAATGGGGTGCAGGATGTTATGGATATTCGCAAATTAACCAATGATGATTTCGAAGCGTGTATGACGCTTTCGGAGTACGCTTTTCAGTTTGAATTAAATGAGGAACAGCTTGAAAAGCGCCGTGAGGAATTCAACTCACACAATGTGTTGGGAGTATATGAGGATGGACAAGTTGGAGCCAAGCTTCAGATCATTCCTTTTCAAACTTATATTCAAGGTCGATCATTTGCGATGGGCGGTATTGCGGGTGTAGCAACATGGCCGGAATACCGGCGCAAAGGTTGGGTAGCAGGGCTGCTTAAATTTGCATTGGAAGAGATGAATCGGAATAAACAAAGTATTTCCTTCCTGCATCCGTTCTCGTTTGCTTTTTATCGGAAATATGGATGGGAGACATATGTAGAGTTTAAAAATTATAAGATGTCTACCGATCAATTACCTACGAAGAAGCCAACTACCGGTACTCTCCGGCGGGGCAATCCAGAGCTATCGGTGCTGAAAGAGGTATATGATACGTATGCAGAACGTTACAACGGAACCTTAAGCCGAGATGATGCTTGGTGGGAAAATTCAGTTTATGCCAAGAAGGGGAGCCAGCGGGCTGTTTACTATGATGAAGCAGGACTGCCACAAGGCTACGTACTTTACGAGGTCAAGGATAGAAAGTTTACCATTGGTGAGTTGGTGCATCTAAATGAAGAGGCAAGACAAGGGCTGTGGACATTTATCGCCAACCATGACTCGATGATTGATGAAGTGACGTTAAAAGCGCCTGCGAACGATACACTGGCCTTTCAACTGGATAATCCACGGATTCAGCAGGAGGTTACCCCATACTTTATGGCGAGAATCGTTAGTGTGGAGCAGTTCATTTCGCAGTATCCTTTTGCAAGCCAAGACTCTCCGGTACAGATTCAGCTTGAGGTAGAAGACGCACATGCACCGTGGAATGAAGGGGTTTGGGAATTGAACGTGGCTATGAACGGAACAGCTTCCATCTGGAAAAAAGGGGAGCTTACTACGGAAGATCAGCCTGCTCAGCATATCAGACTTAACATCCAATCGCTAACGGCAGTGTTGATGGGGTATCGCAGACCCGCTGAGATGGCCCGAATCGACAGGATTCAAGGCTCGGAAGAGGATATTCAGGCTTTGGAAAAAGCGATACCTGTTCGCCATACCTACCTGATGGATTTCTTCTGATTTTCCAAGTGTGTTTATGAGCATATCCAGCGCCAAATCATTTGGCTGCCTTCTCTTTTCATATTAATAGAAAAACAGTGCTACAGTGAGACAAATGAACTTCTCCGGCTTTTTTGGAGAGGTTTTTTTGTGTCTGGGGAATATTTCGTGTAAAATCGTAAAAAATGAATAGTGACCCCACTTGGCAAAACCACAAAATATGCTATAATGTATATAAAGTCAAAGAAAGTCAAAGTCAACTGAAGGTTAAATACTTACGTAGCTTTCTTTCTACATTCCGGTGATGAGGAACATTTAAATGGAGTTTGGATATCATCGGAAAGAGGCAGTACCAAGAGGACCTTCGTGCGTCCTTGCTCTCCCGAATAAACCAGCGGAATTCAAGATTCGTCGTTTCCCTGATTGGTTAAATGGGTTGAGAAGGTGCACTCTGTGGGGGCGTGTGGGTCCTTATTGACTTAACGTTTCAGACAGTGGAGGATGAGTGGATGCGTAATATCTCTGATATTATCGAACAATATCTGAAGAGTATTTTGCATGAAAGTCCCGAAGGAATGGTTGAAATTCAGCGTAATGATCTTGCAGATCAATTCTCATGCGTACCATCCCAGATCAACTATGTAATTAGCACACGCTTTACTCTTGAAAAAGGATATTTGGTTGAGAGTAAACGTGGTGGTGGCGGTTATGTCCGCATACAGCGGATTGAATTGCCGGCTCACTCTGCTCTGCATAATCATCTGCACCATAGCATCGGGGATGAGATTGGACAGACAGCTGCCGAAGGCTTGATTTATCAACTGGAAGAAGCACGTTTTCTGAGTAAACGGGAAGCCGGGTTGATGCGTGCAGCTGTATCAAGAGAAATTTTATTGGTCAAACTTCCTTACCGGGATCAAATTCGTGCCAGAATGTTAAAGGCGATGTTAATATCTTTGCTCGGTAAATGAAAACTATCGGGATCAAGGAGGTACATCCTAAATGCTGTGCCAAGAATGCGACAAACGTCCGGCGACACTTCATTTCACCAAAATCGTGAATGGAGAGAAGACGGAATTCCATATTTGTGAGTCATGTGCCCGTGAAAAGGGAGAAATGATTCCGGGAACATCGAATGGATTTTCCATTCACAATCTGTTGTCCGGGTTGCTTGATTTCGAACCCAAGAATGGAAATGCTGGGGCACCCCCTGCTCAGACTCTTCGTTGTGAAGAGTGCGGCATGACTTACTCACAGTTTAGCAAAATCGGCCGATTCGGCTGCAGTTCTTGTTATAAATATTTTGACAGTCGTCTGGATCCACTCTTTAAAAGGGTCCATGGCAGCACAACCCATGTGGGCAAAGTGCCTGCACGAGCTGGTGGTCGCATCAAAGTGAAGCGGCAGATTGCCGACCTGAAACGCGATCTTCAGGAGAGTATCGCCCAGGAAGAGTTTGAAGAGGCGGCTCAAATCCGTGACCAGATCAGGGAACTTGAAAAAGAAATAGCTCAGGAGTAGAGTTTGTCATGAGTAGGAGGGACGCGTAATGCCTAATCTGCGCTTTACAGAGAAGGCGCTCAGCGACTGGATGCGCAGTGATGCGGCTGATTCCGAAATCGTCATTAGCAGCCGTGTCCGGATCGCACGTAATCTTCAGCATTACCCATTTCCAATGCTTGCTTCCAATGAGCAATCGGAAGAAGTGCTGAATAAGCTGAGCGAAGTACTTCAATATGATGACGTTCATGCCTTTGGAGATTTTCACACCTTGGACCTGATGGATATTGATGATCTCGATAAGCGGGTGCTGGTGGAGAAACATTTGATTAGCCCCAGTCTTGCGAATGAATCAAAGAATGGTGCGGTTATTCTCAGTGAGGATGAATCCGTCAGTATTATGATTAACGAAGAAGACCATCTTCGTATCCAATGCCTCTATCCGGGGTTCCAGGTGAAAGAAGCCTGGGAGAAAGCTTCCGCCATAGACGATGCTTTTGAAGCGCATGTGGATTATGCTTTTGACGATCGCAGAGGGTACCTGACCAGCTGTCCTACCAATGTAGGTACCGGTGTAAGAGCATCTGTTATGATGCATCTGCCTGCTCTGGTGATGACACAGCAGATTGGACGTATTCTGACGGCTGTTTCTCAAGTGGGTCTGACCGTGCGTGGTATTTACGGCGAAGGCAGCGAGGCAATGGGCAACCTCTTTCAGATCTCGAATCAGATTACGCTTGGACAAACGGAGCAAGAGGTCATTGATAACCTGCATAGCGTTGTGCTGCAGATTATTGGGCATGAACGTACTGCCAGAGAGCGGTTAATTTCCGACTCCAGACTGCGGATTACCGATAGAGTGATGCGTTCATACGGGATTTTGTCCCACGCAGCCATTATGGATTCCAAGGAAGCCGCACAGCGCCTTTCGGATGTTCGCTTAGGTGTGGATCTGGGTCTGTTGAACGGATTGTCCATCACGGTAATGAATGAGTTGAACGTGATGACACAACCGGGTTTCTTACAGAAAACATTTGGAGAAGATATGCGCACAGATGAACGTGACATCTACCGGGCTCAGTTGATTCGTGATACGATCAATTCAGCCAGCCAGTCCTAGTGGTAACAAATCAATTGAACATTCATAAGGTTTCATGCCGCATCTGCGGCTTTATATAAAATGAGCATTTACCTAATACGGAATGACTTTATTCGCAGCATGGCTGTAAACAAGAATGATATGAATTATACGGCGGGATCGTGATCAAGGCCCCCGTTTTATCCAAAACCATGGAGGTGCAGGAGATATGATGTTTGGAAGATTTACGGAACGGGCCCAAAAGGTGCTCGCACTCGCGCAGGAAGAAGCTGTCCGTCTCGGTCATAATAACATCGGTACAGAGCACATTTTGCTCGGCCTCATTCGTGAAGGCGAAGGTATCGCAGCCAAAGCGCTGATCGGCCTGGGACTCGGATTGGAAAAAATTCAAGATGAAGTAGAGACGCTGATTGGCCGCGGCCAAGAGCAACCTACCAACATTGCATATACGCCTCGTGCGAAAAAAGTAATTGAACTGTCGATGGATGAGGCTCGCAAATTGGGTCACACCTATGTTGGTACAGAGCATATTTTGCTCGGATTGATTCGTGAAGGCGAGGGTGTTGCGGCACGCGTGCTGAATAACCTCGGCATCAGCTTGAACAAAGCGCGCCAACAAGTGCTGCAGTTGCTTGGCAGCAGTGAGGCTGTATCCAGTCATAATGGAACGCCTGCTAACGTAAGCACGCCAACACTGGACAGTCTGGCACGTGATCTTACCGCTTATGCGAAGGAGAACAACCTGGATCCGGTGATCGGCCGCAGCAAAGAAATTGAGCGTGTTATTCAGGTGCTGAGCCGTCGTACCAAGAACAACCCTGTATTGATTGGTGAACCTGGTGTAGGTAAAACAGCGATTGCTGAAGGTCTTGCACAGAAAATCATCGCCAACGAAATTCCGGAGACATTGCGCGATAAACGTGTCATGACCCTGGATATGGGTTCTGTTGTTGCCGGAACGAAATACCGTGGTGAGTTTGAGGATCGTTTGAAAAAAATCATGGATGAGATTCGTCAGGCAGGCAACATCGTCCTATTCATCGACGAATTGCACACTTTGATCGGTGCAGGTGGAGCAGAAGGTGCAATTGATGCTTCGAACATTTTGAAACCGGCTCTGGCTCGTGGAGAACTGCAATGTATCGGTGCAACAACACTGGACGAATACCGTAAATATATCGAGAAGGATGCAGCGCTTGAGCGTCGTTTCCAACCGATTACTGTAGATCAGCCTTCTCCAGAAGAAGCGATTCAAATCTTGCACGGCCTGCGTGATCGTTATGAAGCGCACCACCGCGTGAAAATTACGGACGAAGCCATTGTACAGGCGGTTAAATTGTCTGACCGTTACATCACAGATCGTTTCCTGCCAGACAAAGCAATTGACCTGATCGATGAAGCGGGTTCCAAAGTAAGATTGAACTCATACACCATTCCGCCGAACCTGAAACAACTGGAAAGCCGTCTTGAAGATATCCGTAAGGAAAAAGACGCAGCGGTCCAAAGCCAGGAGTTCGAAAAAGCAGCAGCTCTGCGTGATACGGAACAAAAAATCCGTGAAGAGCTGGATGTAACGAAGAACCAATGGAAAGAAAAACAAGGTCGTACCGATTCCGAAGTAACGCCTGAAGATATCGCACAAGTGGTAGCCAACTGGACGGGAATTCCGGTAAACAAGCTCAAAGAAGAAGAGACTCAACGCCTGATGAATCTGGAGTCCATCTTGCATGAACGTGTCATCGGTCAGGATGAAGCCGTGAAATCAGTCAGCCGTGCGGTTCGCCGTGCTCGTGCTGGATTGAAAGATCCGAAACGTCCAATGGGATCCTTCATCTTCCTCGGTCCTACTGGGGTAGGTAAAACCGAGCTGGCTCGAGCGCTTGCCGAAGCCATGTTCGGCGACGAAAATGCAGTTATCCGGATTGATATGTCCGAGTATGGTGAGAAGCACTCCACTTCAAGACTCGTCGGAGCGCCTCCAGGATATGTTGGATATGAAGAAGGCGGTCAGCTGACAGAGAAAGTGCGTCGCAAACCGTATTCCGTAGTCCTGCTCGACGAGATCGAGAAAGCACACCCAGAAGTATTCAACATCCTGCTGCAAGTGCTTGAGGATGGCCGTCTGACAGACTCGAAAGGTCGTGTCGTGGACTTCCGCAACACCTTGATCATTCTGACATCCAACGTGGGTGCTGAAGCGATTAAACGTAACTCTACACTCGGCTTCACCGCTGTTGTGGATGCAGGTGCGGATTACGATAACATGAAGGGTAAAGTCATGGATGAGCTGAAGAAAAGCTTCCGTCCAGAGTTCCTTAACCGGATTGATGAAATCATCGTATTCCACTCGCTTGAAGAGAAACACATTGCAGAGATTGTCACCCTGATGAGCGAGGAGCTTCGGAAACGTCTGCGTGAATACGAGGTCGACTTCGAGCTCACAGACAACGCGAAGGCCTTCTTGGCCAAAGCAGGCTTCGATCCAGCTTATGGTGCACGTCCGCTTCGCCGGGCAATCCAGAAGCATATCGAAGACAAATTGTCTGAAGAATTGCTTACAGGTACGGTAACCAAAGGCGATTCGTTGTTGATCGACGAAGAGAACGGCGCATTGTCGGTAACCAAAAAGGAAGCTGTCGTTCCCAAGAATGAGGAAATCGAAACAAAGTAAGCAAAATATAACCTGATTAAAATGTGATCCTGATCCTTTCCGGCTTCGGCCGGAGAGGATTTTTTATTTTATCCTTATTCAAGGAACATCTGTAAAGTTTACGATAATCCTTTACGAAAAATCTCAAACAATGGTAAACTTTTATTAACCCTGTACGTCAGAAATTCAGGGCAAAATTCGTCGAAAAATGCAAAATGCTGTTATAAAATAAATCCTAGGAGTGCTGAAGTGGCCAAAGTTAAAACCAAGTTTCAATGTACGGAATGTGGTTATGAAGCCCCCAAATGGTACGGCAAATGTCCGGGTTGTCAGTCATGGAATTCCATGGTGGAAGAAACGGAAACGGTTGTCAAAACACAAGGGAGAAATTCGCCCCTCTTTGACAGTAAAGATAAACCGCTTCCCATCATAGATATAGATAGCGGTCAAGAACCGCGTGTGCAGACTGGAATCGGAGAGCTGAACCGGGTATTGGGCGGCGGCATAGTTCCGGGGTCTCTCGTGCTGGTGGGCGGAGATCCGGGAATCGGAAAATCAACGCTGATGCTGCAAACCTCCCATGCTCTAACGCATTCGGGTTTGCGCGTGTTATATGTTTCGGGTGAGGAATCGGTGAAACAGACCAAATTGCGGGCTGACCGTCTGGATGCGCTCTCTCCTGAGCTGTATGTGCTGTGTGAAACCAATATGGAACGCATAGAGGAGGCGGTGGAGCAGATCCAGCCGCATTTTCTTGTCATCGACTCCATTCAGACCGTTTATCTGCCAGAAGTCACCAGTGCACCCGGGAGTGTGGCACAAGTAAGGGAATGTACCTCTCGGTTTATGCGGATCGCCAAAGGCCGAGGCATTGCAACCGTGCTTGTGGGGCATGTTACGAAAGAAGGGGCTATCGCTGGTCCGCGTATGTTGGAGCATATGGTGGATTGTGTTCTTTATTTTGAAGGGGAACGTCATCATACGTATAGACTGCTGCGTGCGGTTAAAAACCGTTTCGGTTCAACCAATGAAATTGGTATTTTCGAAATGGGCGAAGACGGCCTGCGTGAAGTGGGGAATCCTTCCGAACTCTTTTTGTCCGAACGTCCGCTCGGTGTAGCGGGTTCTACCGTAGTAGCAAGTATGGAAGGCACAAGACCTATGCTGGTTGAGCTGCAGGCACTAATCTCTACAACCCATTTCCCGTCTCCCCGCCGTATGGCAACAGGGATAGACCATCACAGGCTGAACCTGATTATTGCGGTGCTTGAGAAACGGATGGGCATGTTTTTGCAAACACAGGATGCATACCTGAATGTGGCCGGTGGAGTACGGCTCGATGAACCGGCGGTAGATTTGGCAGTTGCCGTCAGCATCGCCTCCAGTTTGAGAGATGTGCCGACCAAGCCGGATGACGTGATATTTGGCGAAATTGGTTTGACAGGTGAGGTTCGGGCCGTATCACGGGCTGAACAACGTGTGAAGGAAGCCGAGAAACTGGGCTTCAAACGAGTCATTTTACCGGAGAAAAGCTTAAAGGGCTGGAAACATCCTCGCGGGATACAACTGATCGGTGTGAATACCGTGGCAGATGCACTAGCGGTTGCTTTAGATTAGGGGGCATAACAAGATGAAAGATTCGAGCCAACTGGATAATATGAATGAATTGTTGAGGCTGATCGCACCAGGTACACCTTTCCGCGAAGGTCTGGAGAACGTGCTGCGCGCCAAGACGGGGGCACTGCTTGTTGTAGGATACAGCCCTGAAGTAATGGAAGTGGTAGACGGGGGCTTCTCGATCAATTGCGATTTCTCCCCCAACTACTTGTATGAACTTGCCAAGATGGACGGTGCCATCATTCTTAGCGAGGATTTAAAGCGTATTCTGTATGCCAACACTCAGCTTATTCCGGATTCCTCCATCTCATCCTCTGAGACAGGGATCCGTCACCGGACAGCAGAGCGTGTAGCCAAGCAAACAGGCAAACTGGTCGTATCCATCTCGCAACGCCGGAATATTATTACCTTATATCAGGGAACGCTTAGATATTCGCTCAAGGAAATTGGAGTTATTTTAACAAAGGCCAACCAGGCCATTCAAACGCTTGAGAAGTACAAAGCTGTACTGACCCAATCCCTTACGAATCTAAGTGCCTCGGAGTTCGAAGAACTTGTGACTATCCCTGAAGTGGTGAACGTCATTCAGCGTACGGAAATGGTGATGCGCATCAAGACGGAAATCAAGCGTTACATCCATGAACTTGGGAATGAAGGGCGACTGATCTCCATGCAGATGGAAGAATTGGTTGGAACGACCGAAGAAGAAGCGTGGTTGCTGTACAAAGACTATGCACGCGACGATAGTGACGAGAAAATTCGTGAAATTATCGTGGGACTCAAACGTCTGTCGGATGATGAATTGCTGGATGCCCATCATATCGTCCGTCTGCTCGGTTATCCTTCTTCTGCTGCCACATCGGAAGATTCGGTTGCACCGCGCGGATATCGGGTATTGAATAAGATACCACGTCTTCCAAATGTCATTATTCATAACCTTGTGGACCAATTTGAACAATTGCCGCATGTGATCATGGCAACGATTGAAGAGCTGGATGAAGTCGACGGTATTGGTGAGGTACGTGCCCGTACAATTAAGGAAGGTCTGAAGCGTCTGCAGGAGCAGATGTTTATTGACAGACAAATGTAATCCAGAGCGATCAGTACAGGCTTGCCTATAACGGCCCTGAAGATGATGAGGTGAAACAACGATGTTAACCAGATTCATTCCGAACCTCTTTACCTTGGGTAATCTGTTTCTTGGAATGATGGCGATACTGCTTGCAATTGAAGGGAATTATAGCCTGGCTGCGATTATGGTGATTGTTGCGATGCTGCTGGATGGGTTGGATGGCCGGGTCGCGCGTGCGCTGAATGCCCAGAGTGAATTCGGAAAAGAGCTCGATTCCTTGTCTGACATGGTTTCGTTCGGTGCAGCCCCGGCACTCATTATGTTTATGGTATCCTTCCAGGATGCATCGCCGGTGCTCGCCTGGATCGCCACGGCAAGCTTCCCCATTTGCGGAGCCATTCGGCTGGCACGCTTTAATGTAAGACCCGGAATTCCCGGATATTTTACCGGTCTGCCCATTCCGGCAGCTGGAGGTGTTCTTGCAACGCTGACGTTGTTTAACAAGGATATTGGTCCCGTGAGCATGATGATAGCCACATTGTTATTATCCTATCTGATGGTAAGCTCGCTTAAATATCCGAATTTTAAAAAGGTCGGTCTGCCGCGAAAAGCGATCTGGATCGCACCTTGGGTGGTTGTATTCGCCGTAGCGGTTGCTGTCATTTTCCCAGAACAGTTGTCGAAGCTGATCTTTATTCCACTGGTGCTGTACGCTCTATATGGAATGAAGCATAATATGCGGACGGCAGCCTCCCGCAGCCGGGCGAAGAAGCGCAAGGAAGAGAAGTCATCCCGTCCTTCTGATCGATAATCTGTTCGAATGGGACAATGCACCTGAAATGCATAAGAAAAAGCACGCATTCTCCTTCAGGAGCGTACGTGCTTTTTTTGTTGATTCGGATTTATAAGGTACCTACTCTTGTACGGCAACATCGCCTATCATTTACGACAAATTGAACATCCCTAACGTCGAACATTTCTGTGACTCGTGATTCACAACTTCTTCCATGTTAATATCCAGCAGATTGCAGAGAGCTGACATATAAAACAGGTTCCGCCCCAGTTCGGAGCTGATGACCTCTTTGCAATTCTCACACAATTCACCTTCCACATGCGTTTCCAGCAGGCCCTTGGTTTGAGCGATACCGCTCTCGGGGGCATATTTCTGCTTGGTGGCGTGCAGCTCAATGCAGCCGCATTCGGTAATGGCCTTGGACACGGCACGGTTGACAGAAGCTCCGGCTTGTCCTGTTTTGGACAGTACATCAATCAGACTGCGATGACGCAGCAACAGCTCGGAAACCTGATCCTGAAAAGCCTGTAAACTTAGCGTACTCATTTTGCTACTCACCTCGGGATATGAATTGAATTCATTATATGCCAATAATTTACCTTCTTTCAACTGACGATTGCAACATTTCCAAAAAGTTCTTCCAATCGGGATTAGCAATCCAAGAATTGGATCATACTGGATATGAAGAGGAACGACAATTGAAGGAGGTGCAGGGACATATGTGGAAAAAAGGCATTTTAACTTTTACAGGATTGTGCGGTGCATGGTTTGGCTACACGGCATATCATCTGGCAGGAAAATCCGTCCCGTGGATGGCTGAATGGATTCAGTCGGCAGGGCTGCTGGGGGCTGGGGTAGCAACGGCACTGGGCGCTGTATTGTTTATGGCTGTATGTAATATTGGTGGAACATTGCTGGCAAGCAGGCTGCAAAATGGAATTGATGTTTTGGCAAAAGTTCCGATGAACGAACTGGCTGCCGGCGCAGCGGGTACCGTTGCAGGGTTACTGATGGCCTTGCTGCTCTATCCATGCCTGACGTGGCTGGGAACAGCAGGAGAGGTGCTTCAGGTCGCACTGACGGCCGTTAGCGGATATTCGGGGTACTTGCTAGCTATGGCGAAGAAAGACGACCTTGCGGCATTCTGGATGTCTGGGCGGTGGGGGCACCCCGAGCTGGATGAAGACAGACGGATGGAAGAACATAAAATTTTGGATACCAGTGTCATTATTGATGGTCGCATCGCAGATATATGCAAAACCGGCTTTATCGAAGGTACCATTGTAATTCCGGAATTCGTCCTGGAAGAACTTCAGCACATTGCGGATTCTTCGGATCTGCTGAAGCGGAACAGAGGGCGGCGCGGACTCGACATTTTGAATAAAATCCAGAAAGAACTCGACGTGAAGGTACTCATTTACGAAGGGGATTTCGAAGAGATATCGGAAGTGGACAGTAAGCTGGTCAAACTCGCCAAAGTGCTTCAGGGCAAGGTGGTTACCAATGACTTTAACTTGAACAAGGTTTGCGAGCTCCAGGGTGTATCCGTGCTCAACATCAACGATTTGGCGAATGCAGTGAAGCCAGTGGTGCTTCCAGGTGAAGAGATCATGGTGCAAATCATCAAGGATGGCAAGGAGCATGGCCAGGGTGTAGCTTACCTGGATGACGGTACAATGATTGTCGTGGAAGGCGGACGCGAGTACATCGGCATGATGATGGAAGTGCTGGTGACCAGTGTGCTGCAGACTTCCGCGGGACGAATGATTTTTGCCAAGCCGAAACTGTTGGAAAAAGCCCAATAAAGGGGTATGATGGGTAGTGTATCGTTCACCGATATTTATATCACTTGCAGATATTCAGTATCGTAGAACGATAAACTGACAGACAAGGCAGGGATTACGGCATGGATAAAGGGTGGGGTGTCGTCATTGTGGCAGCTGGTCGGGGAACCCGAATGGGAACAACCGAGAGTAAGCAGTTTCTGCTGCTGCAGGACAAGCCCGTTTTCATACATACGCTTGAAGTGTTTGCCGCTCTGGACGAAATCAGCGAGATCGTGCTGGTAACCGGAGCCGCAGATGTTGAACGCTGCCTGGATTGGGTAAAAGAATACCGACTGGAGTCGCGTGTCCGTGTCATCCCCGGAGGGAAAGAGAGACAGCATTCTGTCCATGAAGGCCTTAAGGCCCTGCAGACGGATTGGGTTCTCGTTCACGACGGGGTACGTCCTTTTGTTGACCGTAATCAGATTACAGGTTGCATGGAGGCCGCGATGTCGGGGGGAGCTGCTGTACTCGCCGTTCCCGTTAAAGATACGATTAAACAAGTGAATGCGGAAGGGATCGTTACGGCGACCCCTGACCGCAGCAGTCTGTGGAGTATTCAAACCCCGCAGGCTTTTCGTCTTTCTTCACTGCTGCTTGCTTATGAGTCGGCGGCAAAGGACCGATTTCTTGGGACAGATGACGCCATGCTGGCTGAGCGCCAGGGAATGTCCGTTCAGGTTGTGGAAGGCAGTTATACCAACATCAAATTAACGACGCCGGAAGATTTGGAATACGCCGCGTTTTTGCTTGGGGGAGAGAAGAAGCGATGATACGTGTAGGACAGGGATTTGATGTACACCAGTTGGTGGAGGGACGTCCGTGCATCATTGGCGGGGTAACGATTCCTTATGAGAAAGGACTGCTTGGTCACTCGGATGCAGATGTGCTGCTGCATGCCATCAGTGATGCCATTCTTGGTGCACTTGCACTCGGGGACATCGGCAAACATTTTCCGGACACTGATCCGGAGTTTAAGGATGCGGATAGCCTCAAACTGCTGGAGCATGTATGGCAGCTGGTGAAGGATCGCGGATATCGTTTGGGTAACATCGATTCCACCATTATTGCGCAGAAACCGAAAATGGCACCTTACATTCCACAAATGGCCGAGGTTATTGCCAAGGCGCTGGAAGCGGATGTGGACCAGGTCAATGTCAAAGCAACGACCACAGAGCAGCTCGGATTCCCTGGACGGGGAGAGGGCATTGCGGCCCAATCGGTTGTTTGCCTTGTTCGTGTGTGATATTATCAACCAACTAGAGACGGAGGGGATATTTTATGAGCACAGAAGTTCGTGTGCGCTACGCGCCTAGTCCAACGGGTCACCTGCATATCGGGAATGCCCGTACGGCGCTCTTTAACTATTTGTATGCCAAACATAATAATGGGAAATTTATCATTCGTATTGAGGATACCGACGTAAAACGGAATATTGCGGGTGGTGAAGAAAGCCAGCTTAAATATTTGAAATGGCTCGGAATCGAGTGGGATGAGAGCATTGATGTAGGCGGAGAATACGGACCTTACCGTCAGACGGAACGTTTGGATATTTACCGCAAATACACCCAGGAGCTGCTGGACAAAGGTCTGGCATACCGCTGCTTCTGTACGGAAGAAGAGTTGGAGCAAGAGCGCGAGGAGCAGACGGCACGTGGAGAAACGCCGCGTTATTCGGGCAAACACCGTGACCTGACACCAGAGCAGATCAGTGCTTTTGAAGCGGAAGGCCGCGTGGCGAGCATTCGTTTCCGTGTACCGGAAGAGCGTACATATACGTTCGATGACATGGTAAAAGGCACCATTTCATTTAACAGCAAGGAGTCCGGGGACTTCGTCATTGTGAAAAAAGACGGCATTCCCACTTACAACTATGCCGTTGCAGTGGATGATCATTTGATGAAAATCTCCCACGTTCTCCGGGGGGAAGATCACATCTCCAACACGCCGCGTCAGCTGATGATCTATGAAGCGCTCGGCTGGGAGCCGCCGCAATTCGGTCATATGACACTGATCGTGAATGAAAATCACAAGAAGCTGAGTAAACGGGATGAATCTGTCATTCAGTTTATCGAACAATATGATCAGCTCGGCTACTTGCCGGAGGCGATGTTCAACTTCATTTCCCTGCTTGGCTGGTCGCCGGAAGGGGAAGAAGAGATTTTCTCGCAGGAGCAGTTGATCTCCATCTTTGATACGAAACGGTTATCCAAGAGCCCTGCGGTCTTTGATACTCACAAGCTGGCGCACCTGAACAATCACTATATCAAACATGCAGACCCGGATCGTATTGCCGAAATGGCTATTCCGCATCTGCAAAAGGCAGGACGCATCGCAGCTGAGCTGTCACCTGAACAGAAAGAATGGGCGTATACACTTGTTCATCTGTACCAGGAGCAAATGACGGCAGCCTCCGATATTGTGGAACTGTCAGAAGTATTCTTCCGCTCCCATCTGGAACTGGATGCAGAAGCAACAGCCGTGCTTGGAGAGGAACAAGTGCCGACCGTTCTGAAGGCCTTTGCTGACAAAGTTCAGGCGAGCGAAGAGTTTACACCAAGTAAAATGGCTGCATTGATCAAGGAAGTACAGAAGGAAACCGGATTTAAAGGCAAACAGCTCTTTATGCCTATCCGTGTAGCACTGACTGGACAGACGCATGGACGTGACCTGAATCAGACGATTGTACTGCTGGGCCGGGATACGGTTATTGAGCGTCTGCATGCACAAGTGAAAGGCGCATAATCCAAGAACGGTATAGATCCTGGTATCGTCGCTCTGAGGGCAGGCATCGCTTCCGGATGAAGATATCGCAAGATTGTTGTCAGTCCAGTACCTTTTCGCTATAATAGCAACACAAAGGTTAAATGACATGTTTCAGCATTCATCATAGAACAGCAAAGACCGGGAGGAGTAAACCGAACCGGACAGTTTCAGAGAGGATGGTCCCGTGGCAAAGAATGAATTTCTTTGGCTGCGGTGGCTGTGAGCCATCCGCTGTCCATCGGTTGAAATGCGCCCGTGAGCTGCATAGCCGAATCCGGCCCCGCCTCTTGTACGTGTAGGGAGGAAAACGTCAGGATAGGTTGTGACGGTTGGTTTCCGTTACCGAACCGTTTGAGGGTTCATGCTTATTGGTCGGAACAGGTAGCAGCATTCGCTGACTGTCTAATTCTGTTACGTAAGTGTGAGCCGAGCAGAGTGGGACCGCGATTAACGCCTCTGCAGCATAATGCTGCAGAGGCGTTTTTTGTTTGGGGCGAGTCAGCAGTACACTACCAAGAGGGATGCGCCGTCCGGTATGCCGGAGGACGAAGACCTGAACAAGAGGGGAACGAGCATGTTCAAGAAGATCAGATCAGATATCCAGGCGGTGTTTGAGAACGATCCGGCTGCCCGGGGATGGTTCGAGGTTGTACTCACCTATTCGGGGCTGCATGCGATATGGGCTCATCGGATCGCGCACTTTTTCTACAAACGCAAATGGTTCTCGGTTGCCCGGTTCATCTCGCAGATCAGCCGTTTTATGACAGGAATCGAGATTCACCCTGGAGCGACCATCGGGAATCGGCTGTTTATTGACCACGGGATGGGTGTAGTTATTGGTGAAACCTGTGAGATTGGTGATGATGTTGTTATTTATCAGGGGGTTACACTTGGCGGAACAGGGAAAGAAAAAGGAAAGAGACACCCGACGATTGGCAATAATGTGGTTATCTCATCCGGAGCCAAAGTGCTCGGTTCATTCAGCGTTGGTGATCAATGCAACATTGGAGCCAACTCGGTCGTATTGAAAGAAGTCCCATCCAACAGTACGGTTGTAGGCATACCGGGAAGAATCGTCAAGCAGGATGGACGCCGGGTGGATCGTCTGAATCAGCAGCTGCCCGATCCGGTCATTGACTCTCTGCGCAGTATGCAGCAAGAGATCGAACGGTTGCGTGAAGAAGTGCGTACACTACAGGATAACCATAAGAGTGAGACTTCGCGTGATACAATAAATAAATAAGGATGTATGAATGAAAGGAAAGTGACCATGACGCTTCAAATTTATAATACGATGAGTCGTACCAAAGAAAATTTCGTTCCCCAAGAACCGGGGAAGGTAAAAATGTATGTGTGCGGACCGACAGTATATGATTACATTCATATCGGGAATGCACGTCCGGTTATTTTTTTCGACACGGTTCGCGGCTACTTGGAACAGACAGGACATGAAGTAAACTACGTTGTGAACTTCACGGACGTTGACGATAAATTGATTCGCAAAGCGGAACAGCTGGGTACTGACGTCCCTCATGTTGCCGAGAAGTTTATTGCCGCTTATTACGAGGATCTTGAGGGATTGGGGATTCCCAAAGCCAGCAGCAATCCGAGAGTTACCGAGAATATGCCGCTCATTATCGATTTTATCCGTGAGTTGGTTGAAAAGGGCTTTGCCTACGAAAATGGTGGCGACGTGTATTACCGCACAGGCAAATTCGAGGAGTACGGCAAGCTGTCGAAGCAGAACCTGCAGGAATTGCAGTTCGGTATCCGGATTGGTGTAGATGAGCGCAAAGAACATCCGGAAGATTTCGTGCTCTGGAAAGCGGCTAAACCGGGAGAAATCTATTGGTCCAGTCCTTGGGGCAATGGGCGTCCGGGCTGGCATATCGAATGCTCTGCCATGGCGCGTGAATACCTGGGAGATACGCTCGATATCCATGGAGGCGGACAGGATTTGCAGTTTCCCCACCATGAGTGCGAATGTGCACAATCCGAGGTGCTGACAGGCAAACCACTCGCCAACTACTGGATGCATAACGGATTTATCCGCATCGATAACGAAAAAATGTCGAAATCACTCGGTAACGGAGTGCTAGTAAAAGACCTTCGAACCCAATACAAACGTGAAGCCATTCGTTATTTCATGTTGTCGACACATTACCGCAATCCGCTTAACTTTACCGAAGATACCATGGAGCAGGCACAAAACAGTGTGGATCGGATCGCAAATGCAGTCGGCAATCTGAAGCATCGTTTGCAGGCGGTAACGGTAGACCGAGACATTACAGCAGAGTTTGCTGCCAGACTGGAGCAGATCCGTCAGCAGTATCATGAGAAAATGCAAGATGACTTCAATACGCCGGATGCAATTACCGCATTGTTTGAATGGGCAGCCGAAGCAAACCAGTTGCTGCAAAAGGAAGTCGTAAATGCTGCGGAAATACGTGCATTGCTTGAGCTGTTTGGTGAGTTGAATGCGGTACTTCGCATTTATACGGAAGCAGAACCAGAACTGCTGGATGAAGAAATTGAACGCCTGATCGAAGAGCGTACGGAAGCGCGCAAGTCCAAAAACTGGGCAAGAGCCGATGAAATTAGAGACGAATTGTCAGCGCAGGGCATACTGCTTGAAGATACGGCTCAAGGGATGAGATGGCGGCGCAAATGAACGAGGATCAATTGAAAAATTTGTCTGATTCTGTCGATCAGTCTGAGCAGGAGGAACGGTCGGCTGAAGAGCAGGCAGAGGTTGTGACACAGGGAGGGTGGTTTCCGTACCCGCCTTCCCGGCCTGCAAGATTGATTCCTCCGATTGCACTCGCCTATATCGGTGATGCAGTGTATGAGGTAGCTGTAAGGCAGTATCTGTTGTCCAAGGCCAATATGCGTCCGAATCACTTGCACCGCAGTGCAACAGGTCTTGTATCAGCCAAGGCGCAGAGTCGAATCCTTACAGGGATCGAGGAGCAATTGACGGAAGAAGAGCGAGACATAGTAAGACAGGGGCGGAATGCCAAGTCCGGCAGTATTCCCAAGAATGCGGATGTGCTGGAATACAGACATGCCACTGCTCTGGAGTGTCTTGTTGGTTACCTGTACAGTAGTGGTCGGCATGACCGTATGATCCATCTGATTACACAGGGAATCGAACATGCAGAACATCATTCGCCGTCACCAACCCAAAAATAAAAAAACAATTTAGTCGCTCCTGTGGTACAAGCCAACAAGGAGGTATATACAGGGCGTAATAGAGAGGACCGAATCAATATGGAAGAAGAATGGATTGCTGGCAAGCACTCCGTCACGGAGGCGCTGCGTTCAGGCCGGACCATCAACAAAATATGGATCGCGGATACAGCACAGAAACACTCGACTCAACCGATTATCGCGGAAGCCAAAAAACTCGGTATCGTGATTCAGCATGTGGACAAGCGCAAACTGGATCAAACCGTGCCAGGCATTCAGCATCAGGGGGTTGTCGCGCAGGCAGCTCCGTATGCTTATGCTGAGGTAGAGGATATTTTGGAAGCGGCAAAATCAAAGAATGAGCATCCGTTTTTAATTTTGCTGGATGAAATTGAAGATCCTCATAACCTGGGCTCCATCCTGCGGACAGCTGACTGTACGGGTGCCCACGGTGTCATTGTCCCTAAGCGGCGTTCAGCGTCAGTAACCGTAACGGTGTCAAAAACTTCAGCAGGTGCGGCTGAATATGTACCGGTTGCTCGTGTCAGCAACCTGGCTCAGACGATTGATCGTCTCAAAGAAGAGGGCGTGTGGGTTGTGGGTACAGATGTGACCGCAAGTGAGGCGGTATTTGGCAATGGCGTATTCACAGGGCCGGTAGCGTTGGTTATCGGGAACGAAAACAAGGGGATGGGCCGACTTATTCGTGAGAAGTGCGATGTACTGGTCAAATTGCCGATGCAGGGGCAGATTAACTCCCTGAATGCTTCCGTGGCGGCGGGTGTTGTCATGTACGAAGTGCTCCGTTCGCGCCAAGCACAGGGATAGATGGTATGGCTGATTCCCGGGATGTGCTTCTGGTAGACGGGTATAACATGATTGGCGACTGGCCAGAACTGACCAGATTGGCAGAGAGCGGGCTCGAGGAGGCGCGGAATCGTCTTCTCTTCCGCCTGGCCGACTATCAGGCATTCTCCGGTCGCAAGGTCATCGTTGTTTTTGATGCCTATCTCGTACCCGGACTTGGTAAAACATACACACAGAGCAAAGTACAGATTTATTTTACCAAGGAAAAAGAGACGGCTGACGAATGCATTGAGAGACTCGTACGGGAACTAAGCTCGCGGAGACGCCAAATCTATGTAGCTACAAGTGATATGGTAGAACAACATGTCATTTTTGGACAGGGAGCATTACGTGTATCTGCCAGGGAACTGCTGATCGAAGTAGAGCAGAATGAGAAAGAATTGAAGAAACGTCTGGAGGAGGATCAGGCCAAGTCCACACGCAATACACTCGGAGCCAAGCTTAGCCCGGATGTTTTGAAGCAATTCGAGCGCTGGCGTCGTGAATAGGAGAGCTATTTTACAAATATTTCAATCTTGAAAGTCTTGACAATTATGTTATTCATGTTCTTTTTTAGGGATAGCGTGGTTGACGGTGTGAGGTACCATCATATATACTGATCGTATATTTCATAGAGTAGAGTAACGGTGTACCTTGCGTTGCAGCCGGAGGGATTGTCTGTGAGTGTCGACCTCAAAGATATCATGTTATCTAAGTATGATTACCAAAGTGACGAAGACATTGTCGAAGCGGTCCGTGAAGGTGAGAGCGAAGCGCTGGAGTTTTTGATTAACAAATATCGCAACTTTGTACGCGCCAAGGCAAGATCTTATTTTCTGATTGGGGCAGACCGGGAAGATATCATTCAGGAAGGAATGATTGGTCTCTACAAATCCATTCGGGATTTCAAAGGAGACAAGCTGGCTTCGTTCAAAGCTTTTGCCGAGCTGTGTATCACCAGACAGATTATTACGGCAATCAAGACGGCAACACGTCAGAAACATATTCCGCTTAATTCCTATGTATCGTTGGACAAGCCCATTTATGATGAAGAATCCGATCGTACGTTACTCGATGTGATTTGTGGAACCCAGGTCAGTGATCCGGAAGAGCTTATCATTAATCAGGAAGAGTTTGTGGGCCTGGAAGATAAGATGTCGGAGATTCTAAGTGACTTGGAACGAAAAGTATTGATGTTGTATTTGGACGGGAGATCTTATCAAGAGATAGCAGTAGATTTGGACCGACATGTGAAGTCCATTGATAATGCACTGCAGCGCGTTAAGCGCAAACTTGAAAAGTACCTGGAAGTGCGAGATAATTGAACAATGTTGTCGTTGAAGGAAAAGGCTCGGAGTTTGAGTCTTTTTTTGCTGCTTTAAGTTTATAAGTCAAAAGATTGATAATACTAGTAATCGCTTGGTCCAAGCAGGAGAAGAGAAAAAATCAGAGACGCACGAACTGCACCCTTTTTGTACGGAACTTTTACCAGTGATGAAAGGCTATTCTTTCATTGACATGGTTATACCCTTATGATAAAGTGTTTTAGGTAGGCCTAAATTCGCGGCTTTTTTTTAGGATCAATTTAGAGACTCTCCTTTAAAGTGGAAGTCTTCGGGAGGTGTACATCATGCGGGTAATTATTACTTTGGCTTGTACAAACTGCAAACAAAGAAATTACACTACGACAAAAAACAAGCGTAATCACCCCGACCGCATGGAGATGAAGAAATTTTGCAAGTTTTGTAACGAGCAGACTTCTCATCGCGAAACCAGATAGTTTTTGGGAGGTGTAGTCGGCGTGAAACGTAGTTTCAAATCTCTGATTTCCTTTTTCTCAGAAAGCTGGGCTGAACTTAAAAAAGTTCGCTGGCCTAATCGTAAAGAGCTGACCAACTACACATTGATCGTTCTTGGTACTGTTGTGGTTATGACGCTGTTTTTTTGGGTCGTTGATATCGGCATCTCCGCTGTGATCGAAGCGATTATTTAAGAAGGGTCCCAGGTGGCTTGATATGGAAAAAAGATGGTACGTCGTTCATACCTACTCAGGGTATGAGAATAAGGTCAAAGCCAATTTGGAAAAACGCGTAGAGTCCATGGGCATGGAAGACAAGATATTCCGCGTTCTTGTTCCTATGGAAGAAGAAGTGGTAAACAAGGACGGTAAGAAAAAGACCGTTATGCGTAAAGTTTACCCCGGTTATGTCTTGGTGGAAATGATCCAAACGGATGACTCTTGGTATGTTGTTCGCAATACACCGGGTGTTACGGGATTTGTCGGTTCGACAGGTTCCGGGTCCAAACCAACCGCTCTGTTGCCTGAAGAAGTGGAACAAATTCTGAAGCATATGGGCATGGTTGAGCCGAAGCCGAAAATTGAATTCGACATTAAGGAATCCGTACGAATTAAAGTTGGTCCTTTTGCGAATTTTGTGGGCTCCGTGGAAGAAATCTTGGTAGACAAAAGCAAGTTGAAAGTGCATGTGAACATGTTTGGACGGGAAACGCCGCTTGAGTTGGAATATACACAAGTGGAGAAGATATAGTCTCTTCAAGTTTCTTGTGGGAGGACCGAAAGGTTCGTTAACCACTATTTTGCAAGGAGGTGTCAATCATGGCAAAAAAGGTAATCAAAATGGTAAAACTGCAAATTCCAGCAGGTAAAGCGAATCCAGCGCCTCCGGTAGGTCCAGCTTTGGGTCAAGCAGGTGTCAACATCATGGCATTCTGTAAAGAATTCAACGCTCGTACAGCCGATCAAGCGGGATTGATTATTCCTGTTGAAATCACAGTATTCGAGGACCGTTCCTTTACATTCATCACTAAAACTCCACCAGCAGCAGTTCTGTTGAAAGTGGCAGCTAAAGTGGAAAAAGGATCCGGCGAACCGAACAAGAAAAAAGTTGCTACCGTTAAACGTGATGCGGTACGTCAAATCGCAGAACAAAAAATGCCTGACCTGAATGCAGCGAGCGTTGAGTCCGCAATGCGTATGGTCGAAGGTACTGCCCGTAGCATGGGTATCACCATCGAAGACTAATTTTTCATCTGAAACATGGCTTCGTAAAGCCGGCCGATTCGCGGCCGGTTGATGTGGGAGGTATATCCGCTAAAACCACAAAGGAGGAATATAACATGGCTAAACACGGTAAAAAATACCTGGAAGCTGCTAAGCTGATCGACAGCGAAGCAACTTACGAGCCTTCAGAAGCTGTAGAGCTTGTGAAAAAGGCAGCCACTGCAAAATTCGATGAAACAATCGAAGCAGCAGTACGCTTGGGCGTTGACCCACGTAAGCAAGACCAGGCTGTACGTGGTGTAGTTGTCTTGCCACACGGCACAGGTAAAACACAACGCGTATTGGTATTTGCAAAAGGTGACAAAGCGAAAGAAGCGGAAGCGGCTGGCGCGGACTATGTTGGTGATGCAGACATGATCAACAAAATCCAACAAGGCTGGTTCGAATTCGACGTCTGCGTAGCGACACCGGATATGATGAGTGAAGTAGGTAAATTGGGCCGACTGCTCGGCGGTAAAGGTCTGATGCCTAACCCTAAAGCCGGAACGGTAACTTTCGATGTATCCAAGGCTGTTCAAGAAATTAAAGCCGGTAAAATCGAATATCGTCTGGATCGTGCAGGTCAAATTCATGCACCGATCGGTAAAGCATCTTTCTCTGCAGAGCAACTGAACGAGAACTTGAAAGCTCTCATGGACGCTCTGAACCGTGCTAAACCGGCGGCAGCAAAAGGTGTTTATCTGAAGAATGTTTCTCTTTCTTCCACGATGGGCCCTGGCGCACGCGTGAACGCAGCAGCTTTTAGATAATATCTGTTGACAGACTTGTTCTGTTTTGATATGATATAAGAGTTGTGAGTCCGAGTGACTGACCGTTGACATTTGAATATGCTTGCCGTAGACAGTAGGTGCCATCAGGCTTAATTTCCTACCGAGGTGTGATTATAGAACTTAGAACGATGCAAATCGATTATGAGTATATATCAAGCCTTCGTGATTCTACGGAGGCTTTTCTTAATGGGATAAATTTGATCAGGAGGTGTACAGTTTGGCAAACGCAAAAGTGATTCAAGCAAAACAAGAGTCCGTTGATGCAGTAACAGCAAAATTGCGCGAGAGCGCTACGACAGTTGTTGTTGACTATCGCGGTCTGAACGTTGCCCAAGTAACTGAGCTGCGTAAGCAGCTTCGTGAAGCCGGAATTGAATTCCAAGTGCTGAAAAACACATTGCTTCGCCGTGCGACTGCTGCAGCAGAACTGACAGAACTCGATAGCGTTCTTACAGGTCCTACTGCAATTGCATTCAGCGCCGAAGATGCTGTGGCTCCAGCCAAAATTCTGAACGACTTCGCTAAAAAGAACGACGCACTGGAATTGAAAGGTGCAGTTGTTGAAGGTCGTGTAATCGGAGTAGAAGAAGTTAAGGCATTGGCAGAACTGCCATCCCGCGAAGGTCTCCTCTCCATGCTCCTCAGCGTGCTTCAAGCGCCAGTGCGCAACTTCGCGCTTGCGGTTAAAGCTGTTGCGGACAAAGAAGAACAAGGCGCGTAAGCTACTTGATCTGATAGCTGCTTAGGCGGCGTTGAATTACAAAAAAATAAAATTATATATGGAGGTTCAATCATGAGTAAAGAGCAAATCTTGGAAGCAATCAAAGGCATGACTGTACTGGAACTGAACGATCTTGTTAAAGCAATCGAAGAAGAATTCGGCGTAACTGCTGCAGCTCCAGTAGCTGTTGCAGGTGGCGGTGCTGCTGCTGCTGAAGCTGAGCAATCCGAGTTCGACGTAATCTTGGCAAGCGCTGGCGCTTCCAAAATCAACGTTATCAAAGCAGTTCGTGAAATCACAGGTCTTGGCCTGAAAGAAGCTAAAGAAGTAGTTGACAATGCTCCAAAAGCATTGAAAGAAAAAGTTAGCAAAGAAGAAGCTGAGTCCATCAAAGCTAAATTGGAAGAAGCAGGCGCTACAATCGAAGTTAAATAATTTGGCTTATATAAGCTAAATGAACAAAACAACAAACCCCTTGACTTATATCAAGGGGTTTGTTGCTGTAATTGTATATGGAAAGTGAGTGAGGACATGTCCAATCATTATTATTCGGACAAACCGCAGGTCGCACATGACAGACGGGCAACTGAAGCGGAGCTTCGTGGATGGAAATTGCGATTCGTTACCGATGCAGGTGTATTTTCCAAAAACGGAATCGATTACGGCAGCAGAGTGCTGATTGATGCAATAGAGTTAACTGCTGGAGCTCATGTTCTGGATGTGGGTTGCGGGTACGGACCGATTGGTCTTACGGCAGCCAAGCTTGTACCCGAAGGACATGTCACCATGATCGATATCAACGAGAGAGCGGTTGAGCTTTCCAGAGAAAATGCAAAAGCAAATGGTATTACGAATGTAACGGTAATGCAAAGTAATCTACTTTCTGAAGTGAACAAGAGCGACTTTGACGCAGTACTAACCAACCCGCCGATTCGAGCAGGGAAGGAAACCGTTCATACTATTTTTGAGCAGGCACATCGGCATTTGAAGGTAGGCGGTTCGTTGTGGATAGTCATTCAGAAAAAGCAGGGAGCTCCTTCGGCAAAAGCGAAGCTGGAATCCTTGTTTGGCAGAGTGGAAGAAGTGACGAAAGATAAAGGCTACCGGATTTTCAAAGCGGTGAAAACGGAGGATTCGTCCGAAGGCTGATTTCCGATTTGTAAAGTAAGCAGGGGAGTATTTTTTTTGCAATAGGACTATTGACTTGAAATTCAGGTCGTGGTATTATTGTAAAATGTCAGTATTAAGATGCCCTACTTGGCTTTAGCTAACTAAAAATGTCAACCTTTTTTTACGCCGAACGGGCTTATTATGCCTACGTTTGGCGTATAATATGTACATTTTGGGCAAACTGGGGATAAGTATGATTTTGGAAGACATCCGCCGATCAAAGTTGCTCTTTTTTCGAACGACATTCGAGTAAGGGCTTTTCTTTATTTGTGGATGCATTGCATTGCTCTGTATGTGTACCATTATAAGGTTACAAACAGAGGTTCGCAACGAAATTTTTAAAGTGAGTAGACATTGAGGGGTGAGTTTAAGTTGGCAGGACATCTTGTTCAATATGGTCGACGCACTCGGCGCAGTTATGCACGAATTAACGAGATACTCGAAGTTCCGAACCTGATTGAGATCCAACAAAAATCTTACGATTGGTTTTTGGAGGAAGGGTTGCGCGAAATGTTCCAGGATATCTCGCCGATCCAGGATTTTACAGGCAACTTGATTTTGGAATTTATCGATTACAGTCTCGGTGAACCGAAGTATACAGTAGACGACGCGAAAGAGCGTGACGTTACTTATGCAGCACCGCTTCGGGTCAAAGTCCGGCTCATTAATAAGGAAACCGGAGAAGTCAAAGAGCAGGAAGTATTCATGGGAGATTTCCCGCTGATGACCGAAACCGGCACATTTATTATTAATGGTGCGGAACGGGTTATTGTCAGCCAGTTGGTTCGCTCTCCTAGCGTTTACTTCAGTACCAAAGTAGATAAGAACGCCAAAAAAACGTATACCGCTACAGTTATTCCTAACCGCGGCGCTTGGCTCGAACTGGAGATGGACGCGAAGGATGTTGTATACGTCCGGATCGACCGTACGCGTAAAATACCAGTTACGGTTCTCCTGCGTGCTCTTGGTTTTGGCACAGACGCTGAGATTCTGGATCTGCTGGGTAATGACGAATATATTCGCAACACGCTGGACAAAGACAATACGGATTCCACGGAGAAAGCGCTGATTGAGATTTATGAGCGTCTTCGTCCGGGTGAGCCACCAACGCTGGATAATGCGAAAAGCTTGCTCGTAGCGCGTTTCTTTGATCCAAAACGCTATGACCTGGCTAACGTAGGTCGTTACAAAATCAACAAAAAGCTTCACATCAAAAACCGTTTGTTCAATCAACGTCTGGCTGAGTCTCTCGTTGATACTGAAACTGGTGAAATTATCGCCGAAGCAGGTCAAATGGTTGACCGTCGTTTGCTCGACGAAATCATGCCACATCTGGAGAAGAGTGTTGGCTTCCGTACGTATCACGTGGCTAACGGAGTTCTGGATGCGAATGATATTCCAATGCAAACGATCGATGTGTTCTCGCCGATTGAAGATGGTAAAGTCGTTAAGCTGATTGCCAATGCAAACATTGATAAATCAGTGAAAAACGTAACACCGGCTGATATCATTTCTTCAATCAGTTATTTCATTAACCTTCTGCACGGCATCGGAAGCACAGATGATATCGATCACCTGGGTAACCGTCGTCTGCGTTCGGTTGGTGAACTCTTGCAAAACCAATTCCGTATCGGTTTGTCCCGTATGGAACGTGTTGTTCGTGAGAGAATGTCCATTCAGGATGCTAACGTGATCACGCCACAGGCGCTGATTAACATACGTCCGGTTATCGCGTCCATTAAAGAGTTCTTCGGTAGCTCCCAGTTGTCACAGTTTATGGATCAAACGAACCCACTGGGTGAGTTGACGCATAAACGTCGTCTGTCCGCACTCGGACCGGGCGGTTTGACACGTGAGCGTGCAGGCATGGAAGTTCGTGACGTCCATCCATCCCACTATGGCCGGATGTGTCCGATCGAGACTCCAGAGGGACCAAATATTGGATTGATCAACTCCTTGTCTACATTTGCCCGTGTGAACGAATATGGTTTCATTGAAGCTCCGTATCGCTGGGTAGATCCGAAGACTGGTGTCGTAACCGAGCAAATCGATTACCTGACAGCAGACGAAGAGGACAACTACGTTGTCGCTCAAGCGAACGCGAAATTGAATGAAGATGGAACATTTGCAGAAGAAGCGATCATTGTACGTTACAACAAGCAATCAGATAACATCCTTACGATGCCGAGTGAGCGCGTTGACTACATGGACGTATCTCCTAAGCAAGTTGTATCCGTCGCTACGGCGCTCATTCCGTTCCTTGAGAACGATGACTCCAACCGCGCACTGATGGGATCGAACATGCAGCGGCAGGCGGTTCCACTCTTGATTCCTAAAGCTCCACTCGTAGGAACAGGTATGGAACACAAAGCTGCAAAAGATTCCGGTGTATGTATTGTCTCCAAATATGACGGGATTATTGAGCGTTCTTCTGCGAATGAAATCTGGCTCCGTCGTGTGGAAGAGGTAGATGGCCAGGAAGTTAAAGGCGATATCGTTAAATATAAATTACACAAATTTATGCGTTCGAACCAAGGAACATGCATTAACCAACGTCCGATTGTCAAACGTGGAGCTGTTGTCAAAGCTGGCGACATCCTCGCTGATGGTCCTTCGACGGAAATGGGCGAATTGGCTCTGGGACGCAACGTTGTTGTTGCCTTCATGACTTGGGAAGGTTACAACTACGAGGATGCGATTCTGCTTAGTGAAAAACTCGTGAAGGAAGATGTCTACACATCCATCCACATCGAGGAGTATGAGTCAGAAGCGCGTGATACCAAGCTCGGACCTGAAGAGATCACACGTGACATCCCTAACGTAGGGGAAGAAGCGCTGCGTAACCTCGATGAGCGTGGTATTATCCGAATTGGTGCCGAAATCGCTGCTGGCGATATCCTGGTTGGTAAAGTAACGCCTAAAGGTGTAACTGAACTGACTGCGGAAGAACGTCTCCTGCATGCAATCTTCGGTGAGAAAGCACGCGAAGTTCGTGATACGTCCTTGCGTGTACCTCACGGTACTGACGGAATCGTCGTGGACGTGAAAGTATTTACCCGTGAAAACGGTGATGAACTGCCTCCAGGTGTTAACCAGCTCGTTCGTGTCTATATCGCTCAAAAACGGAAAATCTCCGAGGGTGATAAAATGGCCGGACGTCACGGTAACAAAGGGGTCGTGGCTCGTATCCTGCCGGAAGAAGATATGCCTTTCCTGCCGGACGGAACACCGGTTCAAATCGTTCTTAACCCGTTGGGCGTACCTTCCCGGATGAACATCGGTCAAGTGCTCGAAGTTCACTTGGGTATGGCTGCGATGCAGCTCGGTATTCACGTAGCTACCCCTGTATTCGACGGAGCGAAAGAGTATGACGTCTTCGATACGATGGAAGAAGCAGGTATGCAGCGTAATGGTAAAACCGTTCTGTACGATGGTCGTACGGGTGAAGAATTTGAACGTGAAGTAACTGTCGGCGTCATGCATATGATCAAGCTGGCGCACATGGTTGATGATAAAATCCATGCCCGTTCCACAGGTCCTTACTCACTCGTTACGCAACAGCCGCTGGGTGGTAAAGCCCAATTCGGTGGACAGCGTTTCGGAGAGATGGAAGTTTGGGCGCTTGAAGCATACGGCGCTGCTTATACTCTGCAAGAAATCTTGACTGTTAAATCCGATGATGTTGTTGGTCGGGTGAAAACATATGAGTCCATTGTCAAAGGTGAGAATGTTCCGGAACCGGGTGTTCCTGAGTCATTCAAAGTATTGATCAAAGAGCTGCAAAGCTTGGGTATGGACGTTAAGATTTTGAGCGAAGATGAACAAGAGATTGAAATGAAAGAAATGGACGATGAAGATGACGCTGCGAGCGATAAGCTCAGCCTCAACCTTGAGGGTTCAGAGGTCGGAGTGGAGTAACCGCTTCGGGCGCATGATGACCGGCGTTTTTCATCAGGCTCGCGTCTTGCTCCGGCTTCGGCCGGAGAAGGCGTAACCTAGAATACAGGAATTGGTTAAGGAGGGTTGCTCCTTGTTGGACGTCAACAATTTCGAATACATGAAGATCGGGCTTGCTTCCCCAGAAAAAATTCGTTCTTGGTCCCGCGGAGAAGTGAAAAAACCGGAAACGATCAACTATCGTACGTTGAAACCGGAAAAAGAAGGGCTGTTCTGCGAAAAGATTTTTGGCCCTACGAAAGACTGGGAATGTCACTGTGGTAAATACAAACGCGTTCGTTATAAAGGCGTTGTCTGTGACCGCTGTGGTGTTGAAGTAACACGTGCCAAAGTACGCCGTGAACGGATGGGCCATATTGAGCTCGCTGCTCCGGTATCGCATATCTGGTACTTCAAAGGTATTCCGAGCCGCATGGGTCTCGCTTTGGATATGTCCCCAAGATCACTTGAGGAGATTATCTATTTTGCATCTTATGTAGTAACTGATCCAGGAGAAACTCCACTGGAGAAAAAACAGCTGTTGTCCGAGAAAGAATACCGCAGCTACCGTGAGAAATACGGATATGGATTCCAAGCTGGCATGGGTGCAGAAGCGGTTAAAAAACTGCTTCAAGACCTTGATGTGGACAAAGAGCTTGAATTCCTGAAGGAAGAGCTCCGCACTGCACAAGGACAACGTCGTAACCGTGCAATCAAACGGTTGGAAGTTATCGAAGCTTTCCGTAACTCGGGTAACAAGCCTGAGTGGATGATCATGGATGTACTTCCTGTTATCCCGCCGGAACTTCGTCCAATGGTACAATTGGATGGTGGACGTTTTGCAACGTCTGACCTGAATGATCTGTACCGCCGTGTAATTAACCGGAACAACCGTCTGAAACGTTTGCTTGATCTTGGCGCACCAGACATTATCGTGCAAAACGAAAAACGGATGCTGCAGGAAGCTGTTGACGCATTGATCGACAACGGCCGTCGCGGACGCCCGGTAACGGGTCCTGGTAACCGTCCATTGAAATCCCTCAGCCACATGCTGAAAGGTAAACAAGGACGTTTCCGTCAAAACTTGCTCGGTAAACGTGTTGACTATTCCGGTCGTTCCGTTATCGTTGTCGGACCTTATCTGAAGATGTATCAGTGTGGTCTGCCAAAAGATATGGCACTTGAACTGTTCAAGCCTTTCGTTATGAAAGAACTTGTAAATAAAGGGCTTGCCCACAATATCAAGAGCGCAAAACGTAAAGTAGAGCGCGTAAGTCCTGAAGTATGGGATGTTCTTGAAGAAGTAATCAAGGAGCATCCGGTTCTGCTCAACCGTGCCCCTACGCTTCACCGTCTCGGTATTCAAGCATTTGAACCGATTCTGGTTGAAGGTAAAGCGATCCGTCTTCACCCGCTCGTATGTACGGCATACAATGCCGACTTTGACGGTGACCAAATGGCCGTGCACGTACCGTTGTCTGCTGAGGCACAAGCGGAAGCACGTATCCTGATGCTTGCATCGGGTAACATTTTGAACCCGAAAGACGGTAAACCAGTTGTTACTCCTTCCCAGGATATGGTCCTAGGTTCTTATTACCTGACCATGGACAACAAGGAAGAAAAGGGAACTGGCATGATTCTGCGTACCGTGAACGAAGCTGTATCTGCGTATCAACGTGGTACTGCCGGCTTGCACGCACGCGTAGCGATTCCGGTTAAAGCTCTGGGTAAAACAAGCTTTACTGAAAAACAACAAGATGCTATGTTGCTGACAACTGTCGGTAAAATCATCTTCAATGAAATCTTCCCAGCAAGTTTCCCTTACATCAATGATGCAACTCGTGCAAACCTCTATCAAGGTACTGCTGAGCATTTCTTTGTGTATGAGAAGGGAACTGACCTGAGAGAAGCGATCATGAACGCACCTCAAGCAGGTGGTGTTGGTAAGGAATATCTGGGTACAATCATCGCTCGTTGTTTTGAAATTTACCATACAACGGAAACAGCCGTTATTTTGGATAAAATCAAACAGCTTGGTTTCACATACTCCACTCGTGCCGGTATTACGGTTGCGGTTTCGGACGTTGTGGTACCAGATGAGAAAACGGAAATTCTTAGACAATCCGAAGAAAAAGCACAAATCGTTACGAATCAGTACCGTCGTGGTCTGATCACGAACGAAGAGCGCTATGACCGCATCATTGATATCTGGTCTAAATCGAAAGATGATATCACCGAGATTCTGATGAAGTCGATGGATCGTTACAACTCCATTATGATGATGGTTGACTCCAAAGCGCGGGGTAACAAATCGCAAATCACCCAATTGGGCGGTATGCGTGGTCTGATGGCCAACCCGTCTGGTCGTATCATCGAACTCCCAATCAAATCGAACTTCCGTGAAGGTCTGACGGTACTCGAGTACTTCATCTCGACTCACGGTGCCCGTAAAGGTTTGGCCGATACGGCCCTCCGTACAGCCGACTCAGGTTACCTGACTCGTCGTCTCGTAGACGTGGCACAAGACGTAATCGTGCGTGAAGATGATTGTGGTACAGATAAAGGGTTTACGGTTAGCCGTATCCAGGATGGTAAAGAGGTTATTGAAGATCTCTACGACCGTATCGAAGGAAGATATTGCTTCGAGACGGTTCGTCATCCGGAAACCAAAGAAGTTATTGCACACCGTAATGAACTGATTGACTCTGACAAAGCAGAGGCAATCATCAAAGCGGGTGTAACTAAATTGCAAATCCGCTCCGTACTCAGCTGCCGTGCTCGTCATGGTGTCTGCAAAAAATGTTACGGTCGCAACCTTGCGACAGGTAAACATGTGGAGATCGGTGAAGCAGTTGGTATCATCGCTGCGCAATCCATTGGTGAGCCAGGAACACAGCTTACAATGCGTACGTTCCACACCGGTGGTGTAGCCGGAGACGATATTACGCAAGGTTTGCCGCGTATCCAGGAGTTGTTTGAAGCTCGTAATCCTAAGGGTCAAGCAACGATCAGTGAGATTGACGGTATTGTCAAAGAGATTCGTGAAGCGAAAGATCGTCGCGAAATTGAAATCCAAGGTGAGGCAGAATCCAAAGTTTACTCCGTTACCTACGGTTCCCGTGTACGCGTAAGCGAAGGCATGGAAATCGAAGCAGGCGACGAGCTGACAGATGGTTCTATCGATCCAAAAGAAATGCTGCGCATCAAAGGCGTACGTGGCGTACAGAACTACATTTTGCAGGAAGTACAGCGCGTATACCGTAACCAGGGCGTAGAAATTAACGATAAACACGTTGAAGTTATGATCCGTCAAATGCTGCGTAAAATCCGCATTGTCGATGCAGGAGATACAACGCTGCTGCCAGGATCGTTCGTGGATACGCATGAGTACGAAAGAGCTAACAAAACAGCGATTCTTAGTGATAAAGAGCCAGCGGTTGCGAAACCAATCCTGCTCGGTATTACAAAAGCATCCCTGGAAACAGACTCCTTCCTCTCTGCGGCGTCGTTCCAAGAGACTACACGTGTATTGACAGATGCAGCGATCAAAGGTAAAGTCGATCAGTTGCTCGGTCTGAAGGAAAATGTAATCATCGGTAAACTGATCCCTGCCGGTACAGGTATGAACCGTTACCGCAGCATCAAGTTTGCTGAGCCGGAAGATGGTCAATCTTCAGTTGAAGAACTTGAGCCAGTTTCCGTTGATTAAATAGATTCCCTCTTTAATAGGGGGATAATAAAGTTTTGTACGTCGGGGGATGGACGTGTGTTTAATACAGACGGACGTTTCCTGATGTGCGAAAACTTTGAATAAATGTTTTAGGATTAGCATTGACAATGCTTGCGCTAGATGCTAATATATCAAAGGTGCGTGAGCAGCTGATTGTATATGTCCTATTCGGAGGAATGAACAATGTCTAATGAAAAAGGCCTGCAAGATGCTCATGTCAAAATAGGTACAAAACAGACCATGCGGATGGTCCAGTCAGGAATGGCTGCTGAGGTCTATGTGGCCGAGGATAGTGATCCGCAGCTCACTTCCAAAATCATTGCCTTGTGTGAACAACACAATGTGAAGTACACGAAAGTGGACACAATGAAAAATCTCGGCAAAGCTTGCGGGATTGGAGTGGGAGCAGCAATGGCTGCTGTCGCAAAATGATAGGGTAAGGAACGTTTTTGTCCGAGAACTTTTAGGGATTCTCCAAGGCAAAAACTTTTCATTTGTCTTTTTATGAACCGCCTGGGTCTGTGGACTTAGCGAAAAGAGGTTTATAAGAAACATGAACAATTGAGGAAGGGGGTGGCAATCACATGCCAACTATTAACCAACTGGTACGCAAAGGACGTCAAGCTAAAGTTGAAAAGTCCAAATCACCAGCATTGCAAAAAGGGTTCAACGCTTTGAAACGTGAATCTACTAACATCAGTGCCCCACAAAAACGTGGTGTCTGCACTCGTGTAGGTACAATGACTCCACGTAAACCGAACTCTGCACTTCGTAAGTATGCGCGTGTTCGTTTGACGAACCGTCTCGAGGTAACTGCTTATATCCCGGGTATCGGACATAACTTGCAAGAGCACAGTGTTGTTTTGATTCGCGGAGGTAAAGTTAAGGACCTTGCAGGGGTTCGTTACCACATCGTTCGTGGAGCACTCGATACTGCAGGCGTGAACAACCGTATGCAAGCTCGTTCTAAATACGGTGCTAAACGTCCAAAAGCTAAAAAAGCCTAACACATTATAAGAAGCAATCCTAAATATCCTTCTGGGTGTAAGCCCAGAGGACAAGGATAGGCTTAACAAGAAAGAAAGGGGGATATCCATGCCACGCAAAGGTCCAGTTACGAAAAGAGACGTGTTGCCAGATCCGGTATACAACAGCAAGTTGGTTACTCGTTTGATCAACCGCATCATGCTCGACGGAAAACGCGGTGTTGCTCAAAGCATTCTGTATAATGCGTTCAAGTTGATCCAAGAACGCACGGGTAATGACCCGATGGAAGTGTTTGAGACAGCAATCAAGAATATCATGCCAGTCCTGGAAGTTAAAGCTCGCCGTGTCGGCGGTGCCAACTACCAAGTACCAATCGAGGTAAAACCAGAGAGACGTACTGCTTTGGGTTTACGTTGGCTCGTGAACTACTCCCGCAACCGCGGTGAGAAAACAATGGAAGAGCGTTTGGCGGCTGAGATCATCGATGCTTCCAACAACACAGGCGCTTCTGTTAAGAAACGTGAAGATACGCACAAAATGGCTGAAGCGAACAAAGCGTTTGCTCACTACCGTTGGTAGGATTCAGTTCACAATAAAAACTTCAATTTTGAAGGGAGACCCATTTCATGGCAAGAGAGTTCTCCTTGAAAAATACACGTAATATCGGGATCATGGCTCATATTGATGCGGGTAAAACCACGACAACTGAGCGGATCTTGTTCTACACAGGCCGTACGCACAAAATCGGAGAAGTTCACGAAGGCGCTGCGACAATGGACTGGATGGAACAGGAACAGGAGCGCGGAATTACGATTACTTCCGCTGCGACTACCGCTGCTTGGAAAGGCCACCGCGTAAATATTATTGATACCCCGGGACACGTTGACTTCACTGTTGAAGTTGAACGTTCCCTTCGTGTATTGGACGGAGCAGTTGGTGTATTCAGTGCGAAAGAAGGCGTTGAGCCTCAGTCTGAAACTGTATGGAGACAGGCTGACAAGTACGGCGTACCTCGTATCGCTTACGTAAATAAAATGGATATCATCGGTGCTGACTTCCTGAACGTTGTATCTGACATGCGTGATCGCCTTCAAGCGAACGCAGTTGCGATCCAACTTCCAATCGGCGCTGAAAATGATTTCAAAGGTATCATTGATATCGTTGCTCAAAAGGCTCATATGTACAAAGATGACCTGGGGCAAGATATCGAAGAAACCGAAATTCCTGCGGAATTTGCAGATCAAGTTGAAGAACTCCGCAATGAATTGATTGAGCGGGTTGCAGAGCTCGACGAAGAACTGACGATGAAATACCTGGAAGGCGAAGAGATCACAGTTGATGAGATCAAAGCCGCTCTCCGTAAAGGTGTTGTTGAAGTTAAGATCTTCCCGGTTATCTGTGGATCTTCTTACCGTAACAAAGGTGTTCAACTGATGTTGGACGCTGTTATCGACTACTTGCCAGCTCCAATTGACGTTCCGGCGATCAAAGGTCTTCTTGAAGATGGATCTGAAGCTGTTCGTAAGTCTTCCGATGAAGAGCCATTCTCTGCATTGGCTTTCAAAATCATGACTGACCCTTACGTTGGTAAATTGACATTCTTCCGCGTTTACTCCGGTGTTCTTCAATCCGGTTCTTACGTATTGAATGCAACTAAAAACAAACGTGAGCGTATCGGTCGTATCCTTCAAATGCACGCGAACAGCCGTCAAGAGATCACTGAAGTTTACTCCGGTGACATTGCAGCTGCTGTAGGTTTGAAAGATACGGGTACAGGTGATACACTATGTGATGAGAAAAACCCGGTTATCTTGGAATCGATGAACTTCCCTGATCCGGTTATCGAAATCGCCGTTGAACCTAAAACCAAAGCTGACCAAGATAAAATGGGTGTGGCTCTCGGTAAGTTGACGGAAGAGGATCCTACTCTTCGCGCTCACACTGACGAAGAAACAGGCCAAACGATCTTGGCGGGTATGGGTGAGCTTCACCTTGATATCATTATCGACCGTATGCGTCGTGAGTTCAAGGTTGAAACTACTGTGGGTAAACCACAAGTAGCTTACCGCGAAACATTCCGTGCACCAGCGCGTGTTGAAGGTAAATTCGTTCGTCAATCCGGTGGTCGTGGTCAATACGGTCACGTATGGGTTGAGTTCGAACCACTCGAGCCAGGTACAGGCAGCCAGTTCGAAAGTAAGGTTGTCGGTGGATCTGTTCCGAGAGAATACATTCAACCTGCACTGTCAGGGATTGAAGAGCAAATGAAAAACGGCGTTATTGCAGGCTTCCCGCTTGTTGACGTTAAGGCTACAATCGTAGACGGATCTTATCATGATGTCGATTCCAACGAGATGGCATTTAAAATTGCCGGATCTATGGCGCTGAAAGCAGCGAAAGACAAATGTAGTCCAGTTCTGCTTGAGCCAATCATGAAAGTAGAAGTAACCGTTCCGGAAGAGTACATGGGTGACGTTATGGGTATGCTTAACTCCCGTCGTGGCCGCATCGAAGGTATGGATTCCCGTAGTGGAGCTCAAATCATTCGTGCTAAAGTACCTTTGTCCGAAATGTTCGGATACTCTACAACTCTTCGTTCCGGTACTCAAGGACGCGGCGTATTCTCCATGGAGCTTTCTCACTATGAAGAAGTTCCTAAGAGCATCGCTGAAGAGATCGTTGCCAAAACAAAAGGCACCGAGTAGTTTTCTCACACTGGACGCTAGTGCATAGGGATTTAATCTTCTTGAAGCTAGCGTCCAGTGAAAACATAAAATTTAACATTTTAAGGAGGCCACGTTCAAATGGCAAAGGCTAAATACGAACGTAATAAACCACACGTTAACATTGGTACTATCGGTCACGTCGACCATGGTAAAACAACTCTGACTGCTGCAATCACTACTGTATTGTCCAAAACTTACGGTGGCGCAGCAATCGCTTTCGATCAAATCGACAAAGCTCCAGAAGAGCGCGAACGCGGTATCACAATCTCCACAGCTCACGTTGAGTACGAAACTGACGCTCGTCACTACGCTCACGTTGACTGCCCAGGTCACGCCGACTATGTTAAAAACATGATCACTGGCGCGGCACAAATGGACGGAGCTATCTTGGTAGTATCCGCAGCTGACGGCCCAATGCCACAAACTCGTGAGCACATCTTGCTCTCCCGTCAAGTAGGCGTACCTTACATCGTTGTATTCTTGAACAAATGCGACATGGTTGAAGACGAAGAGTTGTTGGAATTGGTTGAAATGGAAGTTCGCGACTTGCTCAACGAATATGAGTTCCCAGGTGACGATACTCCAATCACTCGTGGTTCCGCTCGTGAAGCTCTGCAAAACCCTGAGGGTGAGTGGGCTCAAAAAATCGTTGAGATGTTCAAAGAAATCGATACTTACATCCCAACTCCAGAGCGCGACACTGACAAACCTTTCTTGATGCCAGTTGAGGACGTATTCTCCATCACTGGTCGTGGTACAGTTGCTACAGGTCGTGTAGAGCGTGGTACTGTTAAAGTCGGTGAAGAGATCGAAATCGTTGGTATCAACGAAGAGACTAAAAAATCCGTAGTTACGGGCGTTGAAATGTTCCGTAAATTGCTGGATTCCGCTCAAGCGGGTGACAATATCGGCGCATTGCTGCGTGGTGTTGACCGTGAAAGCATCGAGCGTGGACAAGTACTGGCTAAACCAGGTTCTGTTAAACCACACACAGAATTTACAGCTCAAGTATACGTTCTGACTAAAGAAGAGGGTGGACGTCACAAACCTTTCTTCACAGGATACCGTCCACAATTCTATTTCCGTACAACTGACGTAACAGGTATCATCAACCTGCCAGAAGGTACTGAAATGGTAATGCCAGGCGACAACATCACAGTAACTGTACAACTGATCAATCCAATTGCGATTGAAGAAGGTACACGCTTCGCGATCCGCGAAGGTGGACGTACAGTTGGTGCCGGTGCGGTAGCATCCATCCAAAAATAATTCAGCTTTCCGCTGAGTAAGCATATGCAACAGTGTACTGGAACGAGTAACATTGTACTGTAACGAAGCTTCGGAAGAGTTCTTTATCCGACATCGGATAAAGAACTCTTTTATTATGTATAAGAGATTCGGAACCTGCGTCATAATGCTGAGGAACATTCAGATGTATAAAAAAGATCGGTTAAGGCAGCTTGCATAACGATGAAACAACACATTGAACAACGTCATTTCTATATGAAAAGATTAGTTTAAATGTTTTTCTTAAATATGCTTGCAATACGCCCATTTTTTCTATATAATAATGAATGTTGTTCTGAGACGTTGCGATGATGTGAGAGGTTACTGGCACACCCGGCCCCTTTGCCATGGGAGGGATGTCGGAAAATTTTCACGGAGTATGTCCGATAATAAATTGGGCGATAGAAGGAGGGACTAAAATGGCAAAGCAAAAAATTCGTATTCGTTTGAAAGCTTACGACCACAGAATTCTTGATCAATCCGCGGAGAAAATTGTTGAAACAGCAAAACGTTCGGGTGCTGGTGTATCCGGTCCGATTCCGCTTCCAACTGAAAAACAAATCATTACTATTCTTCGTGCGGTACACAAGTACAAGGATTCTCGGGAGCAATTCGAGCAACGCACACATAAGCGTTTGATCGACATCGTTAACCCGACTCCACAAACTGTGGATGCCTTGATGCGCTTGGATCTGCCGTCCGGTGTAGATATCGAAATCAAACTGTAATATAAATCAACAAGACCATGTATAAAGGAAAAGAGGTGTCAACATGAAAGGTATCTTAGGAAAAAAACTTGGAATGACTCAAGTGTTTACCGCTGAAGGTAATGTAGTTCCAGTGACAGTTATCGAAGCAGGACCTTGTGTTGTTTTACAAAAGAAAGATCTTGAGAACGATGGCTACGAAGCAGTTCAAATCGGTTATTCCGATAAGAAAGAGAAAAATGCCAATAAGCCAGAAGCAGGACACGCTAAAAAAGCGAATACTGCCCCTAAGCGCTACGTTCGTGAACTTCGCGGCATCAACATCGCGGAATATGAAGTTGGCCAAGAGTTGAAAGCTGACATTTTCGCAGAAGGCGAATTCGTTGACGTAACGGGTATTTCTAAAGGTAAAGGTTTTGCCGGCGTAATCAAACGTTGGGGACAAAGCACTGGACCTATGTCTCACGGTTCTCGTTATCACCGTGGCCCGGGTTCGATGGGTTCGATCCAAGCTAACCGCGTTCCTAAAGGCAAACACTTGCCAGGACACATGGGACATGAGACTGTTACTATCCAACGTCTTGAAGTTGTTAAAGTAGACGCTGAGCGTAACGTGTTGCTCGTGAAGGGTTCCATTCCTGGACCGAAAAACAGTCTTGTAAAAGTTAAAGAAACGGTGAAAAAATAACCACTGAAGAAAGGAGGAACACAAAATGCCAAAAGTATCAGTTTACAATGTAGATGGTAGCCAAGTGGGCGAAGTTGAACTGAACGATGCAGTATTCGGAGTAGAGCCGAACACTTCCGTTCTGTACGATGCAGTGCTTATGCAACGCGCTTCCCTTCGTCAAGGTACCCACAAAGTAAAAGGACGTTCTGAAGTACGTGGCGGTGGACGTAAGCCTTGGAAACAAAAAGGTACAGGTCGCGCTCGTCAAGGTTCGATTCGTTCTCCACAATGGAAAGGCGGCGGTATCGTATTTGGTCCGACACCACGGAGCTATGCGTACAAACTGCCTAAGAAAGTTCGCCGTTTGGCGATCAAATCAGCTCTTTCATCCAAAGTGCTCGACAATGACATTATCGTTTTGGACGCTCTTTCGCTGAGCACGCCTAAAACAAAAGAATTTGCAGCCATCTTGAACAACTTGAAAGTTGGACGCAAAGCTTTGATCGTAGCTCCTAGCTATGATGATAATGTGGCTCTTTCCGCACGGAATATTCCTGGCGTGAAATTCGTAGCAGCTGACGGCATTAATGTTCTTGACGTGCTTGCGCACGACAAACTGATCATTACGAAAGAAGCAGTTCAGAAGGTAGAGGAGGTGCTCGCGTAATGAAGGATCCTCGTGATATTGTTAAACGTCCGATTATTACGGAACGTACTGCTGACATGATGAATGACTTGAAATATGTATTTGAAGTCGATATCCGTGCAAACAAAACCGAGATCAAAAAAGCCGTGGAAGCTATTTTCAATGTAAAAGTGAAAAACGTGAACACACTTCGTGTTCCAGCTAAGCCTAAACGGTACGGACGTTATTCCGGATATACTAGCGAATGGAAAAAAGCGTTTGTTACACTGACACAAGACAGCAAAACGCTTGAGTTCTTTGAAACTGTATAATTGAAATTGTTGAAGTAAGGAGGGAAACCCAGTGCCAATCAAAAAGTATAAACCGACATCCCCGGCAAGACGGAATATGTCCGTATCTACATTTGAGGAAATCACCACAGATCAGCCGGAGAAATCGTTGTTGGCCCCACTGAGCAAAAAAGCAGGCCGCAACAACCAAGGTAAAATTACAGTTCGTCACCACGGTGGTGGACACAAACGTAAATACCGTATCATTGACTTCAAACGTACTAAAGATGGAATACCGGGCCGCGTTGCTACGATCGAGTATGACCCGAACCGTACATCGAACATCGCCCTGATCCACTATGCTGATGGTGAGAAACGTTACATCATCGCTCCTAAAGGATTGAAAGTTGGAGATCAAATCTTCTCCGGTCCTGAATCCGACATCAAAATTGGTAACGCACTGCCACTTGAAAACATTCCAGTGGGTACCGTTATCCACAACATCGAGTTGAAACCAGGTAAAGGCGGACAATTGGTTCGTGCTGCTGGTACAGAAGCTCAATTGCTTGGTAAAGAAGAAAAATACGTTTCCGTTCGTCTCTCTTCCGGAGAAGTTCGTCGTATTCTGAAAGTTTGCCGCGCAACAATCGGTTCTGTTGGTAACCAAGACCACGAGCTCATCAAAATCGGTAAAGCCGGTCGTAGCCGTTGGTTGGGACAACGTCCTGAAGTTCGTGGTGTAGTAATGAACCCTAACGATCACCCTCACGGTGGTGGTGAAGGTCGTGCTCCAATCGGACGTAAATCGCCAATGTCACCATGGGGTAAACCTACTCTTGGTTACAAAACGCGTAAGAAAAATAAAGCTTCTGATAAATACATCATTCGCCGCCGCACGAAGTAATACACATTGTGCATAACTTCGTGAGGCATCTGCGGATGCATAAAAGCTATGTTTGAAGGGAGGATCTCCACATGGGTCGCAGTTTGAAAAAAGGGCCATTCATTGATGGCTACATGCTGAAAAAGGTAGAAGAGATGGACGCTTCCGGTAAAAAGAACGTTATCAAAACCTGGTCCCGTCGCTCTACAATTTTCCCACAATTCATCGGACACACATTCGGCGTATATGACGGACGTAAACACGTGCCAGTATACGTGACTGAGGACATGGTCGGACACAAATTGGGTGAGTTCGCTCCAACCCGTACGTACAAAGGCCATACTGATGATGACAAGAAAACAAGAAGATAAATGAACATCTTTAATGTTTGAGAGGAGGTTACACAATGGAAGCAAAAGCACATGCTAAGTTTATCCGGATTGCTCCTCGTAAAGTTCAACTCGTTGTTGACTTGATTCGCGGCAAGCAAGTTGGTGAGGCGGTTGCCATTCTCCGTCACACTCCGAAATCCGCTTCTCCAATCGTTGAGAAGTTGCTTAACTCCGCTATTGCGAATGCGGAACATAACTATTCTATGGATGTTAATAACTTGGTCATTTCGCAAGCTTACGTGAACCAAGGACCGACAATGAAACGTTTCCGCCCTCGTGCAATGGGACGTGCAAGTCGTATTAACAAACGTACTAGCCACATCACTTTGGTGGTATCTGAAAAGTAGAAGGAGGGAAAACGTGTGGGCCAAAAGGTAAATCCGGTCGGACTCCGTGTCGGAGTTATCCGTGACTGGGAATCTAAATGGTATGCAGGCAAAGACTTCGGTGATCTTTTGATGGAAGACGTGAAAATTCGTGAATTCCTGAAAAATAAATTGAAAGACTCCGCTATGTCTCGTGTTGAAATCGAGAGAGCGGCTAACCGCGTGAACGTAACGATTCACACAGCGAAACCAGGTATGGTAATCGGTAAAGGTGGATCTGAAGTTGAGAATCTTCGTAACCAAATTACGAAAATTGCTGGCGGTAAAAAAGTACACATCAACATCTCTGAAATTAAGAACCAAGACCTGGACGCAATCCTGGTAGCAGAAAGCATTGCACAACAACTGGAACGTCGCGTTTCTTTCCGTCGTGCTCTGAAACAAGCTATTCAAAGAACTATGCGCTCTGGTGCAAAAGGTATTAAAACTCAAGTGGGCGGGCGTCTTGGCGGAGCTGAGATCGCACGTTCGGAAGGCTACAGCGAAGGAACTGTTCCACTGCACACGCTTCGTGCCGACATCGACTACGGTACAGCAGAGGCTCATACAACTTACGGCCGTATCGGCGTAAAAGTATGGATCTATCGTGGAGAGGTTCTTCCTACGGCTAAGAAACAAGCTGCTAAGGAAGGAGGCAACTAATCATGTTGGTACCAAAACGTGTAAAACACCGTAAGCAACAACGCGGACATATGAAAGGCCAAGCAAAAGGCGGAACTACGCTGAACTTTGGCGAATACGGTCTGCAAGCTACGGAACCGGCTTGGATTACGAACCGTCAGATCGAAGCGGCTCGTATTGCGATGACTCGTTACATCAAACGTGGTGGTAAAGTCTGGATCAAAATTTTCCCTGACAAACCAATCACTCAAAAGCCTCTCGAGGTTCGGATGGGTAGCGGTAAAGGTAACGTAGAAAAATGGGTTGCAGTTGTGAAACCAGGTAAGATCATGTTTGAACTTGCTGGTGTTCCTGAGGAGATCGCACGCGAAGCGATGCGTCTTGCTGCTCACAAACTGCCAATCAAAACGAAGTTCGTGAAACGTGAAGAATTGGGTGGTGAAGCAAATGAAAGCTAGTGAATTTCGCAACCTAACCTCTGCTGAAATCGAGCAAAAGATTGCCGGATTTAAAGAAGAACTCTTTAACCTCCGCTTTCAACTCGCTACCGGTCAGCTGGATAACCCGACTCGAATCCGTGATGTGCGGAAAGAAATAGCTCGTGCTAAAACCATCATCCGTGAAAGAGAACTGGGTATCGGTTAATTAGAGGTCGGATATACATTCCGTCCGTAATCAGGAAGGAGGCCAACAATGAGCGAAGAACGTAACGCACGTAAAGTGCAAACTGGTAAAGTTGTTAGCGATAAAATGGATAAAACGATTGTTGTTGCTGTAGAAACTTACAAAAACCATAAATTGTACCATAAACGCATCAAGGTTACTAAAAAATTCAAAGCGCATGACGAAGAAAACACTGCGAAAATCGGTGACACGGTGAAAATCATGGAGACTCGTCCGCTTTCGAAAGATAAACGCTGGAGACTTACTGAAGTTGTAGAAAAAGCGGTTATCATCTAATGCATTATCAGCATAGCTGGAAGGAGGAATACTAAATGATTCAACCATTTACACGTTTGGCTGTAGCCGACAACTCCGGTGCGAAGGAACTGATGTGTATCCGCGTACTCGGCGGTACGGGACGTCGTACAGCACAAATCGGTGATCTGATCGTTTGTTCTGTAAAACAAGCAACACCAGGCGGCGTTGTCAAAAAAGGTGATGTAGTTAGAGCGGTTGTCGTTCGTACGAAACGTTCTGTACGTCGTAAAGACGGTTCCTACATCGGTTTTGATGAAAATGCAGCTGTTGTTGTAAAAGACGACAGAAGCCCACGTGGAACACGTATTTTCGGACCTGTTGCTCGTGAACTTCGCGAGAAAGACTTCATGAAAATCGTTTCCTTGGCCCCAGAGGTTATCTAATAGATTAAGCTCGTGATGTTTAGAAACAGGAGGTGTACGAAATGCCAAGAGTGAAAAAAGTTCTGGAATCCCATAACAACAAACTTCACGTTAAAAAGGAAGATACGGTTATGGTGATCAGTGGTAAAGACAAAGGCAAAAAAGGCCGTGTCATCGCTGCTTATCCTCGTGAAAACCGCGTCCTTGTGGAAGGTGTTAACATGGTGAAAAAACACCAGAAGCCTAACCAGCAAAACCCGCAAGGCGGCATTATCGAGAAGGAAGCTCCGATTCACGTTTCCAACGTGATGCACATCGATCCAAAGAGCGGAAAAGTAACCCGTGTAGGTTACAAAGTGTTGGATAACGGTAAGAAAGTGCGCGTTGCTAAACGTTCCGGAGAAATTATCGACTAATTGAACCGAATGAGAAAGGAGGGCTATGATTCATGGCATCAAGAATGAAAGAACGTTACCTGCAAGAAATCGCTCCTGGTTTGATGCAGAAGTTTAACTATACAACGGTAATGCAAGTGCCGAAAATCGAGAAAATCGTTATCAACATGGGTGTGGGCGACGCAGTCCAAAACTCCAAAGTGTTGGATTCCGCAGTAAACGATTTGCAACTGATCGCAGGTCAAAAACCTGTAATCACTCGTGCTAAAAAATCTATCGCAGGTTTCAAACTGCGTGAGAACATGCCTATCGGTGTGAAAGTTACATTGCGCGGTGAGCGTATGTACTACTTCCTCGATAAATTGTTCAACGTTACATTGCCTCGTGTCCGCGACTTCCGCGGTGTATCGAGCAAAGCTTTCGACGGACGTGGTAACTACACACTGGGTCTGAAAGAACAACTGATCTTCCCAGAGATCGAGTACGATAAAGTAGACAAAGTCCGCGGTATGGACATTGTTATTGTAACAACGGCGAAAACAGACGAAGAGTCCCGTGAGTTGCTCACGCAACTGGGAATGCCTTTCGTAAAATAAAGTTGGCATAACGTTTCCGGGTGTCTGGAAGGACTCCCTTTTCTCCGAAATTATTTAGGAGGTGTCAGGCTAAAGTGGCAAAAACTTCGATGAAAGTTAAACAACAACGTACACCAAAGTTTAAAGTGCGTTCTTATACACGCTGTGAGCGTTGCGGACGTCCACATTCGGTGCTGCAAAAGTTCAAAATTTGCAGAATTTGCTTCCGTGAATTAGCTTATAAAGGCCAGATTCCTGGCGTGAAAAAAGCAAGCTGGTAAAAAGTCCTGAACGGGAAGGAGGTTAACTCACAATGACTATGTCTGATCCAATTGCAGATATGCTTACTCGTATTCGTAACGCGAACACTGTTCGTCACGAAACAGTAGAAATGCCTGCTTCAACAATGAAAAAACAAATCGCCGATATCCTGAAGCGTGAAGGTTTCATCCGTGACGCTGAAGTTATCGATGATAACAAACAAGGGATTATCCGTGTTTTCCTGAAATACGGTCAAAATAACGAGCGCGTTATCACTGGTCTGAAAAGAATCAGTAAACCTGGTCTTCGTGTTTACACGAAAAGCAACGAAGTACCTCGTGTACTTGGCGGCCTGGGTATCGCGATCATCTCGACATCCAAAGGTGTTATGACGGACAAAGAAGCTCGTCAATCGAAATCCGGCGGAGAAGTCGTTTGCTACGTTTGGTAATATAACGTCACAAGATAGGAGGTGCAACATATGTCTCGTATTGGTCGCAAACCAATTACAGTACCAAGTGGTGTGGACATCACACTGGACAACACCGTTATTACGGTAAAAGGACCAAAAGGAACTCTGACTCGTGAACTTCATAAAGACATGAAGGTTACAGTTGAGAACAACGAAATTACAGTTGTGCGTCCTTCCGATAACAAAACTCACCGTTCTTTGCACGGCACAACGCGCAGCGTTGTAAACAACATGGTGAGCGGCGTTACTGAAGGATTCGCAAAATCTCTGGAGCTGGTTGGGGTCGGATATCGTGCAAGCAAATCCGGAGATAAAATCGTTCTGAACGTTGGATACTCTCACCCGGTTGAAATTACACCGGAAGCGGGAATCGAATTCGAAGTTCCTTCGAATACGAAAATCATCGTTCGCGGGATCGACAAAGAGCGCGTAGGTGCTTACGCAGCTAAAATCCGTTCCGTTCGTGAACCTGAGCCGTACAAAGGTAAAGGTATTAAATATGAAGGCGAGCGTATCATCCGTAAGGAAGGTAAAGCCGGTAAGAAGAAATAAGATTTCTCTTACCGCCTTTGCGCGGCTTTCGGCTTGCTTGCTTCGTGTGTTTCTAATATACCCCGTGGCTTCCGGTTTGAAGCCAGCGAGGTAACCTGAAAGGAGTGAATCCCTGAGATGATTACGAAACAAGATAAAAACAAGGCTCGTCTGAAAAGACACCTGCGTGTTCGTAAGAAAATCCAAGGAACGGCAGCACGTCCTCGTTTGAACGTTTTCCGTTCTGGTAAACATATGTACGCTCAAATTATCGATGACGTAGCTGGTGTAACGATCGCTTCCGCGTCTACTGTAGACAAAGAACTGAGCAGTGACATCAAAAACGGCGCTTCTGTTGAGTCAGCTCGTAAAGTTGGCGAACTCGTTGCAAAACGTGCGAAAGACAAAGGCGTTTCCAATATCGTATTTGACCGTAGCGGATATCTGTACCATGGTCGTATCGCAGCATTGGCTGAAGCGGCTCGTGAAGCAGGACTTGAGTTTTAAGATATTTTTCAAAAGGAGGTTAACGACTTGCGTGTAGATCCGAATACTTTGGAACTGACTGAAAGAGTTGTAAATATTAATCGCGTAGCTAAAGTAGTAAAAGGCGGACGCCGTTTCAGCTTTAGCGCACTGGTTGTAGTCGGCGACGGCAACGGCTGGGTTGGAGCTGGTATCGGTAAAGCGGGCGAAGTACCTGATGCAATTCGCAAAGGTATTGAAGACGCTAAGAAAAACCTTGTACACGTTCCACTCGTAGGAACATCGATTCCTCACTTGGTAACAGGTAAGTTCGGCGCAGGACGCGTTCTGTTGAAACCAGCATCTGAAGGTACTGGTGTTATCGCGGGTGGTCCTGTACGTGCGGTTCTCGAACTTGCTGGTGTAGGTGACATTTTGACAAAATCTCTGGGTTCTTCGAATTCCATGAACATGGTCAATGCGACTTTGGAAGGTTTGTCCCGTTTGAAGCGTGCTGAAGACGTGGCTAAACTGCGCGGAAAATCCGTCGAAGAGCTTCTGGGTTAAGGAGGGAATCTCATGGCTAAATTGGAAATTACCCTCGTCCGCAGTTTGATCGGACGTCCGGAGACGCAAAGAACAACTGTGAAAACATTGGGCTTGCGCAAAATCAACAGCAAAGTGGTTCAAAATGATAATCCAGCCATTCGTGGTATGATTAACAAAGTAAGTCACTTGGTTGCTGTCAAAGAAGTAGAAGCTTAATACGGGATATTCCCATAAATCTTTAAGGAGGTGCAACGAACGATGAAGTTACATGAGCTTTCCCCAGCTCCTGGATCCCGCAAAGAGCGTAAACGTCTTGGTCGCGGTCCAAGTAGTGGTACGGGTAAAACATCAGGTCGCGGTCACAAAGGACAAAACGCTCGTTCCGGCGGTGGTGTACGTCCGGGCTTCGAAGGTGGACAAAATCCATTGTATCGTCGCTTGCCAAAACGTGGTTTCGTAAACCCAACTCGCAAGGAATATGCGGTTGTGAATATTGAAGACCTGAACAGTTTTGCTGCGGGTACTGAAGTAACTCCAGAATTCTTGATGACGAACGGCGTAGTTAAAAACGCTAAATCCGGAATCAAGATCCTGGGTAACGGTGAAGTCACTGTGAAGCTGACTGTTAAAGCTAACAAGTTTTCTCAATCTGCGGTGGAGAAAATTGAAGCTGCCGGCGGTACAACCGAGGTGATTTAATGTTCAAGACCCTAAAGAATATCTGGCGGGTTGAAGATCTGCGCAAAAGGGTATTATTTACCCTTTTTGTACTGATCATTTACCGCATCGGATCCTTCGTTCCAGTACCTGGAGTTAACAAAGAGGTTTTCGAAGCGACAAATTCTGCGGGTAAAGAAGTTTTTGGACTTCTCAATACGTTCTCGGGTGGAGCGCTGTTCCAGTTCTCTATCTTTGCACTCGGGATCGTACCTTACATCACTGCGTCTATCATAGTACAGTTGCTTTCCATGGACGTTATCCCTAAGTTAGCGGAATGGGCTAAGCAAGGTGAGCAAGGTAAGAAGAAATCAGCTCAGCTGACTCGTTATTTAACGATCGGTCTGGCATTGATTCAAGCGTTTGGTACGTCGATCGGATTCAACCGCTTGTACAATACAGAGATGGTGCCTAACGCCACGTTTGCTGATTATATCTTGATCGCGATTGTACTTACGGCCGGTACTTCATTCCTGATGTGGCTTGGTGAGCAGATCACCGAGAAGGGCATAGGAAACGGGATTTCGATTTTGATCTTTGCGGGTATCCTATCAACGGTGCCTAACATTATCAAACAAACGATCGAATCCGACTTCATTCAACCTGATCAGTTGTTCATGAACATCCTTAAAGGTGTAATCGTCGCGATTGTTATTGTGTTGATTATCATTGGTGTCATTTACATCCAACAGGCGATTCGGAAAATTCCTGTACAGTACGCAAAACGCGTCGTAGGTAACAAAATGTACGGTGGACAGAATACACATATCCCGCTGAAGATTAACGCAGCAGGTGTTATCCCTGTCATCTTTGCTTCATCTCTGTTGATGTTCCCAACGATTATCGCCAACTTCTGGGCTGATCGTTTATGGGCACAGTGGATCGGACAAAATCTGACTACTCACAAACCTCTGGGTATGTTATTGTATGTCGTGATGATCTTCGGTTTCACTTTTTTCTATACTTTCGTACAGATGAATCCACAGCAGATGGCTGATAATATGAAAAAGAACGGCGGTTACATCCCAGGCATTCGTCCGGGTAAAGCAACCGAGAAATATCTGACCCGTGTCATGACTCGTTTGACAATGGCCGGAGCCATCTTCTTGGCAGTCATTTCCGTTCTGCCTGTATTCTTAGGGGCACTTTCTGGTTTGCCTCAATCGGCGCAAATTGGAGGAACATCTCTCCTGATCGTTATCGGTGTTGCGCTCGATACCATGAAGCAAATCGAAAGCCAATTGATCAAACGCCACTACAAAGGTTTTATCAATAAATAGGCAATAGGTACCGGTCAAGCTAAGATTTACTTGCCGGCACCTATTGTGCTGTTTGTTGATGTAGGGTAGTCTTGGAGGGAGTGACATAACGTGAACATCCTATTCATGGGCCCTCCGGGGGCAGGAAAAGGAACGCAAGCAGACGTCATCGTGAAAGAGTTCGGTATTCCCCACATTTCAACAGGCGATGCATTTCGTCTGGCGATTAAGCAGGGAACTCCCATTGGCCTGAAAGCCAAGGAATATATGGATCAAGGATTGCTTGTACCAGATGATGTAACCATCGGCATCGTTGAAGAACGATTGCAGCAGCCTGACTGCAGAGAAGGATTCCTCTTGGACGGTTTTCCAAGAACCCTGTCTCAAGCAGAAGCGCTGGGTGGCATCCTGGACCGACTGAACTCAGGTCTCGATCATGTAATTAACCTGAAAGTGGACCGCGACAAATTGCTGGCTCGTTTGACGGGTCGTCGCATTTGCAAAAACTGTGGCGCCACTTATCATGTCGTATTCAATCCGCCTAAGCAGGAAGGTATTTGTGATAAATGCGGCGGCGAGTTGTACCAACGTTCGGATGATAACGAAGAGAGCGTAGGAACCCGTCTTGACGAATATATCAACAAAACAGCACCACTCCTCACGTTTTATGAGAACAAAGGTCTTCTTCGTCAAATGAACGGAGAACAGGATATTGATCAAGTCTCTCAAGAGATCGTGTCCTTATTGCGAGGTTAATTGAATGATCATTGGTAAGTCCGAAACGGAACTGGGCTTGATGAGGGAAGCAGGGAGAATTGTTGCGGAAACGCATCGTCTCTTAGCAGAGCATATCGCTCCCGGTATTACGACTGGAGAACTTGACCATATGGCCGATCAATATATCCGCAGTCAAGGAGCTGTGCCGTCTTTCAAAGGTTATAACGGTTTTCCTGCCAGTGTGTGCGCTTCAGTAAATGAAGAGTTGGTGCATGGATTTCCCGGCAAACGCAAGTTGAACGAGGGCGATATCGTTACGTTTGACATTGGCGCGCAGTACCAGGGGTATCATGGAGATTCTGCCTGGACTTATCCGGTCGGCCGTATTTCCGAGGAAGCACGTCGTCTTCTGGACGTTACCGAGGCTTCGTTATACGCAGGTCTGGCGCTGGTTAAACCGGACGTTCGCTTGTTTACTATATCTCATGCGATTCAGAAATATATTGAGGATGCCGGTTTTTCGGTGGTTCGGGAATATGTCGGTCACGGCATAGGAGCGGATCTGCACGAAGAACCCCAAATTCCGAACTATGGTCTTCCTGATCGGGGACCACGGCTTAAAGCGGGCATGGTGCTGGCCATAGAGCCGATGGTTAACGCAGGCAGACGGTATGTGAAAACGTTGGAAGATAACTGGACTGTCGTAACTGTTGACGGATCGTTATGTGCCCACTTTGAACACACCGTAGCAGTTACACCAGATGGCATGGAAATTTTCACAAAACTGAATGCGTAGGTGATGAGGCATGAATAGTCAGTCTAATCCGCAGCTCGGTCAACTTGTGAAGATCCGTAAAGGCCGCAATGCGGACCAAGCCGCGGTAATTGTTGCTATAGCGGACAGTAGGTTCGTGTATATAGCGGATGGAGACAAACGTAAGTTTGATCAACCCAAGAAGAAGAATATTCTTCATCTGGAGCTCCAGCCGATGATCAGCAGCGAGGTTGTAAACAGTTTAAACGAGAGTGGTCGGGTGACAAACGGAAAGCTCCGCTATGCGGTTCATTCGTTTCTGGAATCCACCAACATTCAAGCTGAAGAGAAAGGAGACTGACTAATGGCCAAGGAAGATGTCATTGAAGTGGAAGGTACGGTTCTTGAACCGCTGCCGAATGCAACATTCAAGGTTGAGCTTGAGAACGGTCATCAAATTCTCGCTCACGTTTCCGGCAAGCTGCGGATGCACTTCATCCGTATCCTGACTGGTGACAAAGTAGTTGTTCAGTTATCGCCTTATGATTTGACAAAAGGACGTATAACTTACCGTAAATAGTAGTAGACAGTTGCAATGAACTGTGAAGCTTGAAGCGGGTTTTGCCCGGCAAAACTTGCGAAAGCTTCGAAGCCGGTTTTACAATGGTAAAACGAGGTCAATGCTTACGAAGAGGGTTTTGCTAAGCAGAACTTTGAGGAGGTAATTCACATGAAGGTAAGACCTTCGGTCAAACCGATTTGCGAAAAATGCAAAGTCATTCGCCGCAAAGGGAATGTTATGGTTATCTGTGAAAATCCGAAACACAAACAAAAACAAGGTTAATGAAGGGGGTGTAGCGTAAAATGGCACGTATAGCTGGTGTGGATTTGCCACGTGATAAGCGCGTTGAGATCGCCTTGACTTATATTTTCGGAATCGGTAAAACGACTTCCCAGAAAATTCTGAGCTCTACAGGCATCAATCCGGACACTCGTGTTCGTGATTTGACGGAAGATGAAGTCAGCAAATTGCGTGAAAGTATCGACAAAGAGGTCAAAGTAGAAGGTGACCTGCGTCGTGAAATCTCTTTGAATATTAAACGTTTGACGGAGATCGGTTGTTACCGTGGAGTTCGTCATCGTCGTGGTCTGCCTGTTCGTGGACAACGTACGAAAACGAATGCTCGTACTCGTAAAGGTCCTCGTCGTACAGTAGCGAACAAGAAGAAATAATAAGGGGGGATAAGAGAAAATGGCTAAACCGAAAAAAGTCGTACGTACTAAACGTCGTGACCGTAAAAATATTGAATCTGGCGTGGCACATATCCGTTCCACTTTCAATAACACTATCGTTACCATTACGGATCCTCACGGAAACGCAATTTCGTGGGCAAGCTCCGGCGGCCTCGGATTCAGAGGTTCCCGTAAATCGACTCCGTTTGCTGCACAAATGGCTGCTGAGACTGCTGCCAAAGCTGCAATGGAACATGGGATGAAAGCCGTTGAGGTTATGGTTAAAGGACCAGGCGCAGGCCGTGAAGCAGCGATTCGCTCTTTGCAAGCTGCAGGTCTGGAAGTTAACCTGATCAAAGACGTAACTCCAGTCCCACATAACGGATGCCGTCCTCCAAAACGTCGTCGTGTCTAATGAGATTTGCCCCTGCGTGTGGTATAAATCCAGCACAATCTGCTAATAATGGTTGTTTAGGCATACTACTACATGTTTTCGCAAGAGAAGGTAAATGTTTCATAGAGGACCGACGTTTTGAAGGAGGGGTATTGCAGTGATTGAAATCGAAAAGCCGAAAATTGAGACGGTAGACGTCAACGATGATGGCACCTATGGGAAATTCGTAGTAGAACCGCTAGAGCGCGGATATGGAACGACGCTTGGAAACTCGCTTCGCCGAATCTTGCTCTCGTCACTGCCGGGTGCGGCAGTGTCTTCGGTTCAAATCGATGGCGTTCTGCATGAATTTGCTACAGTTCCTGGCGTAATGGAAGATGTAACGGAGATTATTCTTAACCTGAAAGCTTTGTCGCTTAAAATTCATTCTGATGAGGAGAAAGTGCTCGAGATTGATGCTGAAGGCGAAGGAGCAATCACGGCTGGAGATATCCGTGCTGATTCCGATGTGGAAATCCTTAACCCGGATCTGCACATCGCTACGCTCGGACCAGGTTCGAGACTTCACATGCGTATTTTTGCCAATCGCGGTCGCGGCTACGTCCAGGCAGATCGGAATAAACGCGATGACCAGCCGATCGGCGTCATCCCAGTCGATTCCATCTTCACCCCGATCAGCCGCGTTAACTACGCTGTGGAAAATACGCGTGTTGGCCAAGTAACCAACTATGACAAGCTCACGTTGGAAGTTTGGACTGACGGAAGTATTCGTCCTGAAGAGGCTGTAAGCCTTGGCGCTAAAATTTTGACCGAGCATTTGATGCTCTTCGTGGGTCTTACAGACGAAGCGAAAGACGCTGAGATCATGGTCGAAAAAGAAGAAGACAAAAAAGAAAAAGTACTCGAAATGACGATCGAAGAGCTGGATCTCTCTGTTCGTTCCTACAACTGCCTGAAACGTGCCGGTATTAACACTGTGCAAGAGCTGACTACGAAAACAGAAGAAGACATGATGAAAGTCCGTAACCTCGGACGTAAGTCTTTGGAAGAAGTTCAAGAGAAGCTTGAAGAATTGGGTTTGGGACTCCGTACAGAAGAATAGACAGCCGAGTGCTTGAAGTGAAGGAGGGAAAACAATGGCATACCAAAAGTTGGGCCGTAATTCCAGCGCGCGTAAAGCTTTGTTCCGTGACCTGGTAACCGACCTGTTCTTATACGAACGCATTCAGACAACTGAAGCGAAAGCAAAAGAGGTTCGCTCTATTGCTGAAAAACTGATCACTAAAGCGAAAAAGGGAGATCTTCATGCCCGTCGCCAAGTGGCAGCTTATGTTCGCCGCGAAACTATCGATGGTGAGCAAGATGCAATCCAAAAACTGTTTAGCGAATTGTCCGGTCGTTACGCTGAGCGTCCAGGCGGATACACTCGTATCCTGAAACTGGGACCTCGTCGTGGTGACGCTGCGCCTATGGTTTACTTGGAACTGGTTGACCGCGCGTAAAACAGATGAGATGAGGAAAGGGGACAGAGTCGTTGATTCTGGATTAACCCTTTTTTTCACTTCATTTCGGAATTCGTGCTGTAATAGAAGCTCCGGAAGGAGCTTCTTTTGCTGTTCGGGGTAGGGTATGTATAGTATGGAACAAAGGTGTGGTAATGATGCGCAACTTGTGTATGACGCTAACTTATGATGGCACTGCTTATTATGGCTTCCAGGTACAGCCGGGGGGGAATACCATTCAGGATCATCTCGAAGATGCCATTCGTGCATTGACAGGTGAGACGGTAAAGATAACGGGGTCAGGTAGAACCGACGCGGGTGTTCATGCTCGCAGGCAGATCTTTAACTTTTCCACCGAATCTCAAATCCCGGTTGAACGTTGGTGTATTGCGCTTAATTCTAGATTACCTTCTGATATTGTCGTTATTGACGCGATAGAAGTACCGCTCGAGTTTCATTCTCGCTATGCAGCGAAAACGAAGACGTACCGCTATACGATCAATGCGAATCAGTTTCCGGATGTATTCAACAGAAGGCAGCAATATCATCATCATGCCAGGTTGGACATAACTGCAATGCAGGAGGGGCTCCGTCATTTTATTGGTACGTATGATTTCACCTCCTTTGCTTCTCGCAAGTCTCAGAAAGAGAATCATGTACGTTCGGTATACGACGCATGGATAGAGGTTGACCGTTCAATGTGCAGAGATCATCCGCGCGATCAGGGAGTCATTCATATTTATGTGAGCGGCAACGGCTTTTTGCAGCATATGGTTCGCATTATTGTAGGTACACTGCTGGAGATCGGGGAGGGCAAACGGAAAGCCTCTGATGTACCGAATATGATTGCCGCATGTAATCGCTCTGCTGCAGGACCAACTGCGGTAAGTTGCGGTTTAATGCTCTGGGATCTTGAATATATAAAAGATTAAATTTGCTGAGTGAAAAGCTTAATTAACACTTGCGGTTTAAGCTCCTATCATGTAATATAAAAGTTGTGTTTTCTTAATGGCTTTCCCACAGCCCCAATTAAGAGGTTCACATCGCAACAACTATCCATCAACACCTAAAGTTATCACTTAATGAACGAAGATAAATGAAAATGAGATTTTGAACATTTTAAGGAGGAACTTTTCATGCGTACCACGTACATGGCGAAGCCTAACGAAGTTGAGCGCCAATGGCACATCATTGATGCCGAAGGCAAAACGCTCGGACGTTTGGCGAGCGAAGCAGCTGCTTTGATCCGCGGCAAACATAAGCCACAATTCACTCCACATGTGGACACTGGCGATTTCGTAGTTATCATCAATGCGGAGAAAATCGTATTGACTGGTAAAAAAATGCAAGATAAAAAATACTACCGTCACTCGATGCACCCAGGTGGTTTGAAAGTAACTACTGCAGAAGATATGGTTAAAAACAAACCGGAACGTATGTTGGAATTGGCTGTTCGCGGTATGCTTCCTAAAACTCGCATGGGCGAAAAAATGAAGCTGAGACTTAAAGCGTACAGAGGCACTGAGCATCCACATGCAGCACAAAAACCAGAAGTTTACGAACTTCGCGGTTAATTAAAAGGAGGACAGTTTCATGGCACAAGTACAATACTATGGGACAGGTCGTCGTAAACATTCGGTAGCTCGTGTTCGCCTTGTACCGGGTGAAGGACGCATTGTCATCAATAAACGTGATATTAATGAATACTTCGGTTTGGAAACACTCAAACTGATCGTAAAACAACCACTGACTTTGACAGAAACGCTCAGCAACTATGACGTTTTGGTTATCGCTCATGGTGGCGGAATCTCCGGTCAAGCTGGAGCTATCCGTCATGGTATCTCCCGCGCTCTGCTGAAAGCAGATCCGGAATACCGTGCTTCCCTGAAAAAAGCAGGATTCCTGACTCGTGACCCACGGATGAAAGAACGTAAAAAATACGGTCTCAAAGCCGCTCGTCGCGCTCCTCAGTTCTCCAAACGTTAATATGTTTTACAAGCCTTTGGCCTCGGCCAGAGGCTTTTTTTGTCTTTTAAACTTGTAGAACAAGTCGGTTCAAGAGCTTTCCATCGACTGCTTGGGATATGAGTTTAGCTAACAGGGGTGTTTCTCATCTTGAATAATGCTGAAACAAAAGACTTCAGGACATTTCGTACGTGGAAACAGTCATCAGTTTTTCTTTTGTATTCAATAAAAGTCACTTACAAGTGAACACAGGGGATTTAGGGTGTTTTCATATATGATCAGTCTTTATACATATCATATTTGGGAATAACAAGTGCGTAAATCATTACGCATTTTAGTATAATTTAATCCCAATAACCCAGTAGGGACAAAGGATTTCATGGTTAGGGTGCCGAAAAGAGTTTCTAAGTCGATTTAGCTTGTTTGGTAAAGTTGTAATGAATTCGCATGATAATATCCAAGGTGCTTTCTCACATTTATGTGTAATCCATACCTAAAAATGGGCTGCAAATGAATCATTTTACCATCTGGCAGGCATTGACATCCCACCTGAAAGATTTATACTATACATAATTCATATTAGATTAGTCGGCATTGAATTTATGGGGAAAAGCAGAATGGGGGAAATTCAGAAATGAACTTGTTGGAAAAGGAAGATCTTGCTCGGACAAAAGCAGAGGAATTGGAAAACGCAAGCCCTGAGGATATTATCCGTTATGCTGTAGAAACGTTTCCTAATATCACTTTTGCATGCAGCTTTGGTGCGGAAGATGTTGTACTTGTAGATATACTTCAGAAGATCAGTCCATCTACGGATGTTTTTTATCTCGACACTGATTTTCATTTCAAGGAAACGTATGAGACTCGTGATGCCATGAAGGAGAAATACAATCTTGATTTTGTGCGGGTCTCTCCCAAAATTACCCCTGAAGAACAGGCGGCTCAACATGGAGAGGAATTGTGGAAATCGGACCCTAATGCTTGCTGCAATATTCGCAAGGTTGAGCCGCTGACACGTATTCTTTCACAGTATGATGCCTGGATCACGGGGATTCGCAGAGATCAGGCACCGACACGTGCCAATGCGAAAAAGGTAGAATACGATACGAAGTTTGGACTTATGAAATTTAACCCGATCGCTCACTGGACTTCCGAGGATGTCTGGGAATATATACGTGCCAATAACGTTGTATATAACCCTCTGCATGACCAGAACTATCCGAGTATCGGTTGTGAGTATTGCACACGTCAAGTTATGCCTGGTGAAGATCCGCGTGCAGGACGATGGTCTGGAAATGACAAAACAGAATGCGGACTCCATAAATAATTAAATCAATATAGCTGGGAACAACGATTAGACTTCTCGACTCGGCTTTGAACATTTTTCTATTGAACCATTACTATGAAGAATTAGGGAGCTGACAAAATAACATCGATTCTGCCTCATTGGAGGTACGCTGGTGCAGCGTGTCGTACAAGGAGAAGAACGGGAACAATTATGGCGCGATAGTGAGAAGTTATCCCCGCTGCGTATTAAAAGCTGGACCACTTCTGACTTGGATCTGATTGGATTAGGCGCATTCTCAACCCTTACAGGTTTCTTGAATGAAGAAGACTATCTTTTTTCGGTGGTCTCGCGGATGCGTCTTTCGGATGGAACGATATGGAGTATTCCTATCACACTTGCTGTAGACGAGCAGCAGGCTGCTTCACTTAAGGTGGGAGAGAAAGTTGCACTTATTGGGGAAGAGGATGGCGTAACCTACGGCCTGCTGGAGGTACAGAGTGTGTACACAGTGGATCAGGGGGAAGAAGCGCGTCGTGTATTTAAAACAGATGACCCAGAGCATCAAGGTGTCAAAAAGCTTTTGGGACGACCTGCAACGTATGTGGGAGGACCAATTCAAGTCTTGAATCGCCCCAAGCCGGTCAAATTTGAACAGTTTTATTTTGACCCTGCAGAGACACGGAGAATATTTCTTCTGCACCAAATGTGGCAACATGGCATCAAGCAAAACTTGCCCGCACGGTAAAGAGCATCATATGACGTTATCCGGTACAAAAGTGCGTGGTTTGCTTCGTGAAGGAGAGTGTCCTCTACCAGAGTTTACTCGTCCTGAGGTAGCTGAAGTGCTGATCGAAGGATTGGCGGAGCAAGTCCGCTCCTAACGGTATATTTGTCCACCTTGTCCCATATAGATGATTAGAGTCATTTATAGGGACGAGGTGGTTTTTTTTATGCGTAAAAATATGGGGAAGCATTTTGTGGTTTGGATCCGTTTGCGTACAGTAAAGCGTGTGCTGTTAAGCCTCTGTCTACTGGCGATGCTGGTGGCTGTGGTGACGTATGAGCTTCCTTCATCCAAGACGTCCGGATATTGGGGGCTGCCGCTAGCAGGCAAAGTTATCGCAATTGATGCAGGGCATGGTGGACCGGACGGGGGAGCTGTGAGCAAGCAGGGGGTCATTGAGAAAGATATCAATTTATCGATCGCCTTGTATGTGCGGGACTATCTGCAGCAAGCTGGAGCCCTGGTTGTCATGACGCGGGAGATCGACACAGATCTAGCGGAGTCAGATACGAGAGGATATTCCAAACGGAAGACAGAAGATCTCAAACAAAGAGTAAGACGCATTGAAGACAAGCAGGCAGATCTGTTTATCAGCATTCACATGAACAGTGTCCCTTCGAACCGCTGGAGTGGAGCACAGGTCTTTTATACACCCAATCACCCTGATAATGAAGGATTGGCCAATTTGTTGCAGCAAGAAATGATACGCAATCTTGAAAATACAGACCGTATTGCTAAAACGGTAAACACCGTTTATCTGCTGCAGGCATTGAAAATTCCGTCTGCTCTCGTAGAGGTCGGTTTCTTATCCCATCCGGAAGAGGCACGTCTTCTTGCAGATGAAGCATATCAGCGTAAAGTAGCCGCTTCCATTTATAATGGAATCTTGAGGTATTCCTCCGGTGAGCGTCCCAAAAGTTAGTTACAAAGAGAAGTAGAATGTTATAATTAACACAGCATACCTAATTACATGCCAATAGATAAAGCTGAGGTGCTGTCTGATGATATCAAAAGAACAGATACTTGAACTATTGCAACCTTTACAGGAACCACAATTGGGAGTAAGTCTGACTGAGCTTCAATGGATCCGAGATGTCATGGTAAAAGAAAACCATGTGGCACTGACCATTGTTACACTGGACAATCAGACTGAGGATACAACTGCTCTTAGTGATGCCGCACGTAACCTAATGTCTCAACATGGTATTCATGATGTACATATACGTCTGCGTGCAGCATCAGAACATGAACGAGAGAGCTTGAATGCAGGACAACCCGGGAATGAGCAGAATGACGAAGAAGTACTTGTAAAAGGCCACGCAGCAGGTCTGGATGGTCATGAGTTATTAAGTCCTGATTCGGGTGTCCGGTATATTGCAGTAGCGAGTGGCAAAGGCGGGGTAGGGAAGTCTACAGTGACAGTAAATTTGGCTGCTGCCCTCGCCCGGCAAGGTAAGAAGGTTGGATTAATTGATGCGGACATCTACGGTTTCAGTGTGCCTGATATGATGGGGATTGAAGAATACCCCGTTGTAGAGGATGGTGTAATTCAGCCTGTAGAGCGTTTCGGTGTGAAAGTGATGTCGATGGGATTTTTCATACGAGAAAATAACCCTGTAATCTGGCGTGGTCCAATGCTGGGCCGTATGCTGCGTCAGTTCTTCACGGATGTGAATTGGGGAGAACTGGACTACATGCTGCTTGATTTGCCTCCAGGGACAGGTGACGTTGCCCTGGATGTGCATCAAATGCTGCCCCACAGTAAGGAGATCATCGTTACAACGCCGCATGCCACGGCAGCTTTTGTAGCCGCTAGGGCGGGTGCAATGGCGATTCAGACTGAGCATGAGCTGCTAGGTGTGGTAGAGAACATGGCTTATTATGAGTGTGGCAAATGTGGAGAGAAGGACTACGTCTTTGGTCGTGGGGGCGGTGGGCGTCTTGCGGAGAGCCTGCATACAGAGCTGCTCGCACAGATTCCCCTCGGTTCACCGGACAATCATCCATCAGAACCTGATTTCTCGCCATCTGTATATAAGGCTGAAACACGCATCGGTGCCATATACGATGAAGTAGCCCAGTCAATTGAGGCTAAGTTTTAGCATATTGAAGATCAATTACCTAAAAATCAAAAAGCCTGCATCCATCGGATGCGGGCTTTTATAGCTTGTAACGGGTTTGCTTTCCTTTATTCAGGGTAACCGTATTCTTCAACAGGTTTTATGATCCTGCGCCACTTCCGGAGTCACCACCACTTCCGCCATCTCCGCTGTCGCCGCCGCCACTTTCACCTTCTTGACCACCGCCGCCTTCTTGCTGTCCGCCTTGTTCCTGCCCGCCCGATTCAACTTTGGGCTGAAGTTCGTCCTGCACTACTTTTTTGAGCAGCGTGAGCACTTCCATTCGGAATAGCGGGTTCTGCATGACTTCTTGCATTACGGTCATTGTCTGTTTGCGATACTCAGGTGTTTTGGTCATGTCCATAAACATTTTGGATACTTCAGGAGATTTCATGATATCCCCAACCGATTTTTGATAGGTGGGATCTTTGATTAGCTGCATATGCAGCTGTTTGCTCTGCGAGTTAATGGCTTTGGCGAATTCACTTGCAAATTGCGGATCTGTCATGATTTTTTCGAATTCTTTTTGGTACTCGGGAGCCGTGATGGTATCTTTAACAGCAATACGTATTTGTTCTGAAGATTGCATAGGCATTAACATTTTCATACCAATGGTTCCAGACCCGCCACCCGATCCGCCGCCACTTTGTTCGGAATCTCCACTTTCACCGCCACCCCCGGAGGAACTTTGGCCTGTAAGAGCTTCTTCTACAGCTTTTTTGCCTTCATCACTTTTCAGAATATCGACGACCATCGTTTTCATCTCTTTATAACTGCCCTGAGGAGGCGAAGAATTCTGATCTGAACCGCAGCCGGCGAGCATGACGGATAGCCCCAATACAACGCAGCTTAGCTGCCACAAAGGCCGTTTCATGTGCATAACCCCTCCTTGATTAGATACTGCATGTAGTATGTGATGGCCAAGCACTAAATATGTTGAATGATGATGGTTTTTTGCTGAGAAGGTTGGTAAAATAAACTCTCGGGGGTGGAAAACATTTGAATTTACGTAAATGGTTTTTCCTATTTTGGACAGCCTTACTTATCGGAGCAGCTGGAACGCTTGTAACAGGCCTCATTATGATGCTGGTGAACGGGGAGAAAACGAACGGCATTACCGATTTTCTGCTGTATCTCCTGATTTTATTTGGATCAGGTGTGATGATTAGTGTGTACTCTCAGATGGGATTTTTCGCTTACTTGATACTGAATTATATGGGCAAAGGTGTATTTCCGAAACGCGGATGGCAGATCGTACAGCTTGTTTTAACTGTGCTCGCTTTGCTTGACGTCATGTTCTTGCGTTTATTCGTCGGAGGCGGACGAGAGCGTTTGTCCGATATCGTACTTGGAATCATTATTTTGGCAGCTGCAATTGTTACCGCTTACGTGAAGGTGAAACAGACACATATCTCGGCAATGGTGCCAACGCTCTTTTTTATGATTGCAGTGACCGTGGTGGAGACGATTGGCGTGCTCCGAATCGATGTAAATGCAGCTACCACCTTTATTGTGGTCCCATTGCTGGCATGTAATGCATACCAAATGCTTATATTACATAAGCTGGTGGATGGTTCTGCTGAACAAGCAGTGAGCGGGAGAACAGAGCAAGCGTAATAAGTGCTATTGAGGATTTTTTAATAAAACGCAAAAAAGAGCTAACATGGTTAGCTCTTTTCATTTGTGCTGCCGAACCTTTAATGTTGGTTGTACCGCCTGGATTTTAACAGTAAATCTTGTGAGTGTTATTGGGCACTGGCTTGATCCCGAACTTCGGTGCCTTTTGCACTGGAATGATTCAGCAATTCGGAGACTGTCACAAATTCATATCCTTGGTTTCTTAGTTTATCGATAATGACAGGCAGTGCTTCATGAGTTTGTTTGGAGGAATCGCTGGCATGCAGCAGTACGATATCTCCAGGGTGCGCTTTGCTGACTACCCGATCTACGATGGTCTGTACTCCTGGATTCTTCCAATCCTGTGAGTCGGTATCCCATTGAACGACCTGGTAGTTCAGACTGCTGGCTACCTGAAGTACGCGTTTGTCAAAATCCCCATTAGGCAGACGAAGCAGATTCGGTTCTTTTCCCGTTAAATCGGTTAAAATGCTATGAGCTGTTGAAATTTCCTTGCGAATTTCTTCTTCGGTCATGCTGCTGTAATTATCGTGCTTATGCCCATGGCTGCCAATTTCGTATCCTGCTTCCTTGATGGAGGTTACGATCTCGGGGTGTGTCTTGCTCCAGGGGGAGGATAAGAAGAAGGTGGCTTTCTCTACTTTATTATCCTGCAGCACTTTCAGGATTGGTTCCGTGCGCTTATCGCCCCAGCTAATATCAAACGTAAGTGCAATTACTTTTTTCTCTGTTGGTACGTTGTACACAGCCGACGGTGCATCCTCCGAGAATACAGAAACATTGCCACTTTCCAGATAAATAATCCCGATAGCAAAGACGGCAGCAGCCAGCACAATCAGGAAACGTTTAATCTTTTTGCCACTGAATACATAGAACGAGTTCATTTCAATAAGCGCCCCTCTCCCATAAGAAATGCTTGTTTACTCTCCAATGTATGCTCGTACAGCGCAGTTATTCGCATAAGAAATTTGTTTGTCCATCATCTTCACTTAACAGGAGGTTATCATGTTAAAGTTCAGTACATTTTTAAGGGATCTGGGATCCATTCGTAATGCATTGATCTGGTCTGTCATTTTGTTTGTTGCAGGTATAGGGGCTGGATGGGTAAGTACGGGACCGCTGCAAGAGTTACTATTGAACCAGATCGGCGGACTTCAAGAGGTAAGCAGACAGCTCGAACAGAGCGGAAATGTGCAATGGAATTTCTTTATCTTTATCTTTTTTAATAATGCCATCAAAAGTGTGCTCGTGATCTATGCAGGTATTTTCTTTGGAATTTTGCCTGTTATATTTTTAGTGATTAACGGAATGGTTATCGGTTTTCTAGTGCATATCACTACGGATAATGGAGCCAGCCTTTTTGATATTGTAGTAAAGGGACTTTTACCGCACGGAATCATAGAAATTCCCGTTATCATCATTGCCTGTGCTTTTGGTCTCAAGTTTGGGGGACTGGCATCCAGAAGTCTGATTGAACTCGGAAGCGCCAAGCGGCACATGATAGGAAAACAGTGGGGAACTTTTTTGCGGAGGACATTAACCGCATCGTGCTGGGTTGTCATTTTGCTGTTCATTGCAGCCATTATCGAAAGTACGATTACCTTCAGCATTGTGCGTGGATAAATTTGTATGGATTGACATTCATAAATTTTCAGAAAGTTGACCATAACAATAAAACGGGTTTCAGCACTCCACTAGGTAAGCGAGTTTTATAGATCACAAGGGGGCTGGAACCGGCGCGTCATATATAGTCTCGACTTTAAAGAGTGGGGATTTTAATACACAAACTATAAAGGCGCGCCATTATCCATATGCAGAAAAAGGAGAACTCTTAATGCTGGGTATGCTGTTTAACGAGAAGGAATGTAAGGAACTCGATTATGTATTACGTAAAGAGCTGGATGAAATGTTGTTTGACCTAAGTGACAACCGCCTCGATCAAGAGATCAAATACGCCATAGCGAGTAGATACAAAACAGTATTCCGCATGTATGCACGATTCGCTCCACCTAAGGAGTTGTCCAAATACGCAAGAAGCGGCAAACTCAAAAAATCTAAACCGTAAGATAGCTGATATAGAGCCTATACATGCAATTTGATTGATGAGCGAGGTGCGGCCCTTACAGCCAGCGCTGTACCTCTTTACTACTACGATCTATGGTTAGAGTAATGGATGAAACAAATTGTCGGAAAAGGGTTGACCTATTAGATTAGGTATGATAAATTAATTTTCGTTCCTTTTTAGGACAAACCACTGGAACAAGTACTTCCAGCAAAAATGAATGAAAAACATTTTGAAAAAAAGTGCTTGCAAAGTGACGTCGAACATGATATATTATAAAAGTCGCCGCTGAAAACGACGACAATATGAAAAACGGCAACAAACTGAATGTTTGATCTTTGAAAACTGAACAACGAGTGAGTAACGATCTTGCTTGCAAGATCGACGCTGAGGAAACGGTACAAGTCATCTGACTGTATGATTTCAAAGCAAAAATGAGATTTTAATCTCGTCAGATTCAAAATGAGCTAATCGCTCTTTTCAATACTTTATTGGAGAGTTTGATCCTGGCTCAGGACGAACGCTGGCGGCATGCCTAATACATGCAAGTCGAGCGGACTTGAAGAGAAGCTTGCTTCTCTGATGGTTAGCGGCGGACGGGTGAGTAACACGTAGGCAACCTGCCCTCAAGCTTGGGACAACTACCGGAAACGGTAGCTAATACCGAATACTTGCTTTCTTCGCCTGAAGGAAGCTGGAAAGACGGAGCAATCTGTCACTTGAGGATGGGCCTGCGGCGCATTAGCTAGTTGGTGAGGTAACGGCTCACCAAGGCGACGATGCGTAGCCGACCTGAGAGGGTGATCGGCCACACTGGGACTGAGACACGGCCCAGACTCCTACGGGAGGCAGCAGTAGGGAATCTTCCGCAATGGGCGAAAGCCTGACGGAGCAATGCCGCGTGAGTGATGAAGGTTTTCGGATCGTAAAGCTCTGTTGCCAGGGAAGAACGTCCTTGAGAGTAACTGCTCAAGGAGTGACGGTACCTGAGAAGAAAGCCCCGGCTAACTACGTGCCAGCAGCCGCGGTAATACGTAGGGGGCAAGCGTTGTCCGGAATTATTGGGCGTAAAGCGCGCGCAGGCGGTCATTTAAGTCTGGTGTTTAATCCCGGGGCTCAACCCCGGATCGCACTGGAAACTGGGTGACTTGAGTGCAGAAGAGGAGAGTGGAATTCCACGTGTAGCGGTGAAATGCGTAGAGATGTGGAGGAACACCAGTGGCGAAGGCGACTCTCTGGGCTGTAACTGACGCTGAGGCGCGAAAGCGTGGGGAGCAAACAGGATTAGATACCCTGGTAGTCCACGCCGTAAACGATGAGTGCTAGGTGTTAGGGGTTTCGATACCCTTGGTGCCGAAGTTAACACATTAAGCACTCCGCCTGGGGAGTACGGTCGCAAGACTGAAACTCAAAGGAATTGACGGGGACCCGCACAAGCAGTGGAGTATGTGGTTTAATTCGAAGCAACGCGAAGAACCTTACCAGGTCTTGACATCCCTCTGACCGGTACAGAGATGTACCTTTCCTTCGGGACAGAGGAGACAGGTGGTGCATGGTTGTCGTCAGCTCGTGTCGTGAGATGTTGGGTTAAGTCCCGCAACGAGCGCAACCCTTGATCTTAGTTGCCAGCACTTCGGGTGGGCACTCTAAGGTGACTGCCGGTGACAAACCGGAGGAAGGTGGGGATGACGTCAAATCATCATGCCCCTTATGACCTGGGCTACACACGTACTACAATGGCCGGTACAACGGGCAGTGAAGCCGCGAGGTGGAACGAATCCTAAAAAGCCGGTCTCAGTTCGGATTGCAGGCTGCAACTCGCCTGCATGAAGTCGGAATTGCTAGTAATCGCGGATCAGCATGCCGCGGTGAATACGTTCCCGGGTCTTGTACACACCGCCCGTCACACCACGAGAGTTTATAACACCCGAAGTCGGTGGGGTAACCGCAAGGAGCCAGCCGCCGAAGGTGGGATAGATGATTGGGGTGAAGTCGTAACAAGGTAGCCGTATCGGAAGGTGCGGCTGGATCACCTCCTTTCTATGGAGAATCGTTTCCCGTAGCGGAAACATTCAAATAAGCAGGTTCATTGAACCTGCGACAGCGATTCATTTCGGTCCATCACTTTAGGTGTGGATGAAATGAAGAGCGAAATTACTCACTCGTTGCTCAGTTTTGAGAGCTCAAACTCTCAAACGTTTGGTGGCGATAGCGAAGGGGTTCCACACGTTCCCATCCCGAACACGACCGTTAAGCCCTTCAGCGTCGATGGTACTTGGACCGCAGGGTCCTGGGAGAGTAGAACGCCGCCAAGCGTAAACCCTATTGGGTTTCAATGTTAATATATGGGCCCTTAGCTCAGTTGGTTAGAGCGCACCTCTGATAAGGGTGAGGTCGGTGGTTCGAGTCCACCAGGGCCCACCATTTACATTTTTATAAATTTTATATGGGGCCATAGCTCAGCTGGGAGAGCGCCTGCCTTGCAAGCAGGAGGTCAGCGGTTCGATCCCGCTTGGCTCCACCAACAAGATTTCAAGCTTGTTCTTTGAAAACTAGATATCGAAACGAAAAATGCGAATTAGAACATTCCTTTTAGCTGAACTTGTGTTAAACAAGTTTCAAATAATAGCGAAAACTGCTTTGCGATGGTATCGAATGGGAGCGACTTTTGGCTTTGCGTAAGCAAAACAAGGGAAGTGAGCAGTCGAAACCGGAGCAACTGGTTAAGCTACTAAGAGCACACGGAGGATGCCTAGGCGCTAGGAGCCGATGAAGGACGTGGCGAACAACGAAACTGCCTCGGGGAGCTGTAAGCAAGCTTTGATCCGGGGATGTCCGAATGGGGAAACCCAGCTGGGGTAATATCCAGTTACTCACAACTGAATACATAGGTTGTGTAGAGGCATACCAGGGGAACTGAAACATCTAAGTACCTTGAGGAAGAGAAAACAATAGTGATTCCGTCAGTAGCGGCGAGCGAACGCGGAACAGCCCAAACCAGAGAGCTTGCTCTCTGGGGTTGTGGGACGTCTCACATGGAGTTACAAAGGAACCGGTTAAACGAAGAGGTCTGGAAAGGCCCGCCAAAGAAGGTAAAAGCCCTGTAATTGAAAGTCTGTTCCCTCCGAGACGGATCCCGAGTAGTGCGGGGCACGTGAAACCCCGTATGAATCCGGCAGGACCATCTGCCAAGGCTAAATACTTCCTAGCGACCGATAGTGAAGCAGTACCGTGAGGGAAAGGTGAAAAGCACCCCGGAAGGGGAGTGAAATAGAACCTGAAACCGTGTGCTTACAAGAAGTCAGAGCCCGTTTTAGGGGTGATGGCGTGCCTTTTGTAGAATGAACCGGCGAGTTACGTTCCCGTGCAAGGTTAAGGTGAAGAGCCGGAGCCGCAGCGAAAGCGAGTCTGAATAGGGCGAGTTAGTACGTGGACGTAGACCCGAAACCGGGTGATCTACCCCTGTCCAGGGTGAAGGTGCGGTAACACGCACTGGAGGCCCGAACCCACGCACGTTGAAAAGTGCGGGGATGAGGTGGGGGTAGCGGAGAAATTCCAATCGAACTCGGAGATAGCTGGTTCTCCCCGAAATAGCTTTAGGGCTAGCCTCGGAAAACAGAGTCGTGGAGGTAGAGCACTGATTGGGTGCGGGGCCCGCAAGGGTTACCAAGCTCAGTCAAACTCCGAATGCCATAGACTTACTTCCGGGAGTCAGACAGTGAGTGCTAAGATCCATTGTCAAAAGGGAAACAGCCCAGACCATCAGCTAAGGTCCCCAAGTGTGTGTTAAGTGGGAAAGGATGTGGAGTTGCACAGACAACCAGGATGTTGGCTTAGAAGCAGCCACCATTGAAAGAGTGCGTAATAGCTCACTGGTCGAGTGACTCTGCGCCGAAAATGTAACGGGGCTAAACACACCACCGAAGCTATGGCTTGATGCTTTGCATCAGGGGTAGGGGAGCGTTGTATAAGGGTTGAAGGTGTACCGTAAGGAGCGCTGGACATTATACAAGTGAGAATGCCGGTATGAGTAACGAAAAGATCAGTGAGAATCTGATCCGCCGAAAGCCTAAGGGTTCCTGAGGAAGGCTCGTCCGCTCAGGGTAAGTCGGGACCTAAGGCGAGGCCGAAAGGCGTAGTCGAAGGACAACAGGTCGAAATTCCTGTACCACCGTAAATCGTTACGAGCGATGGGGGGACGCAGTAGGGTAGTGACGCAGGCTGATGGATGCCTGTCCAAGCAGTAAGGCTGGTTAGTAGGCAAATCCGCTAACCGTAAGGCTGAGCTGTGATGGGGAGTGAAAATTACAGTAGCGAAGGTCATGATCTCACACTGCCAAGAAAAGCCTCTAGCCAGATGAAGGTGCCCGTACCGCAAACCGACACAGGTAGGCGAGAAGAGAATTCTAAGGCGCGCGGAAGAACTCTCGTTAAGGAACTCGGCAAAATGACCCCGTAACTTCGGGAGAAGGGGTGCCCCGGTAGTGTGAATAGCACGAGGGGGCCGCAGTGAAAAGGCCCAAGCGACTGTTTAGCAAAAACACAGGTCTGTGCGAAGCCGTAAGGCGAAGTATACGGGCTGACGCCTGCCCGGTGCTGGAAGGTTAAGGGGAGCGGTTAGGAGCAATCCGAAGCTGTGAACCGAAGCCCCAGTAAACGGCGGCCGTAACTATAACGGTCCTAAGGTAGCGAAATTCCTTGTCAGGTAAATTCTGACCCGCACGAATGGCGTAACGACTTGGGCGCTGTCTCAACGAGAGATCCGGTGAAATTTTAATACCTGTGAAGATGCAGGTTACCCGCGACAAGACGGAAAGACCCCATGGAGCTTTACTGCAGCTTGATATTGAATTTGGGTACGATCTGTACAGGATAGGTGGGAGCCTTTGAAGCATGAGCGCCAGCTTGTGTGGAGGCACCGTTGGGATACCACCCTGATCGTATCTAGGTTCTAACCTGGTACCGTAAACCGGTACGGGGACAGTGTCAGGTGGGCAGTTTGACTGGGGCGGTCGCCTCCTAAAGAGTAACGGAGGCGCCCAAAGGTTCCCTCAGAATGGTTGGAAATCATTCGAAGAGTGCAAAGGCATAAGGGAGCTTGACTGCGAGACCTACAAGTCGAGCAGGGACGAAAGTCGGGCTTAGTGATCCGGTGGTACCGCATGGAAGGGCCATCGCTCAACGGATAAAAGCTACCCTGGGGATAACAGGCTTATCTCCCCCAAGAGTCCACATCGACGGGGAGGTTTGGCACCTCGATGTCGGCTCATCGCATCCTGGGGCTGAAGTAGGTCCCAAGGGTTGGGCTGTTCGCCCATTAAAGCGGTACGCGAGCTGGGTTCAGAACGTCGTGAGACAGTTCGGTCCCTATCTGTCGTGGGCGTAGGAAATTTGAGAGGAGCTGTCCTTAGTACGAGAGGACCGGGATGGACGTACCGCTGGTGTACCAGTTGTTCCGCCAGGAGCACCGCTGGGTAGCTATGTACGGACGGGATAAGCGCTGAAAGCATCTAAGCGTGAAGCCCCCCTCAAGATGAGATTTCCCAGTATGTAAGACCCCTTGAAGACGACGAGGTAGATAGGCTGGGGGTGGAAGTGCAGTAATGCATGGAGCTGACCAGTACTAATCGGTCGAGGGCTTATCCAAATTGCAGGTTCTAGTCGCAAGTTTCGTTTCGGATCTAGTTTTCAGAGAATGAACTCTGAACGCATTTGTTCCACAAATGCTCGTTTGGTGGCGATAGCGGAGGGGTTCCACACGTACCCATCCCGAACACGACCGTTAAGCCCTCTAGCGCCGATGGTACTTGGACCGAAGGGTCCTGGGAGAGTAGGACGCTGCCAAGCGAACTCTTTCATCATACATAGAAAACAGGCTCTGCATGTTAGCGTTGTACGATGAATTGCATTTGCCCTGCAAATGCATATTATTCCCTGATAGCTCAGTTGGTAGAGCACTCGACTGTTAATCGAGTTGTCACAGGTTCGAGTCCTGTTCGGGGAGCCATTTGCTCTCATAGCTCAGTAGGTAGAGTGCATCCATGGTAAGGATGAGGTCACCGGTTCGATCCCGGTTGAGAGCTTTGGAAATGGGGCCCGTTGGTCAAGGGGTTAAGACACCTCCCTTTCACGGAGGTAACAGGGGTTCGAATCCCCTACGGGTCATAGGATGGAGGCTTAGCTCAGCTGGGAGAGCATCTGCCTTACAAGCAGAGGGTCGGGGGTTCGAGCCCCTCAGCCTCCACCATCTTTATTATTGGGGATTAGCCAAGCGGTAAGGCAACGGACTTTGACTCCGTCATGCATAGGTTCAAATCCTATATCCCCAGCCATTTATTACGAGCCATTAGCTCAGTTGGTAGAGCACCTGACTTTTAATCAGGGTGTCGAAGGTTCGAGCCCTTCA